>JBCDAZ010000009.1:0-106581 GCA_039184655.1 Pseudomonadota bacterium
CAGCGGGACCCGTGCCGCAGGCACGGGCGGGCCTAAGGCAGCCCTGGCCGGGCCCAAAGCGGCGCGGGCCGATATCTGATCGGCTGTGCCGCGGGGGCGCCCTCCCTTCGGTGCGCATTATCGCAGCAGCGCCGCTGGACGATGCCGGCAAGGCGGTCAGGCCTCGCGGCGCGCGCGGGCGGGCGGTGCGGCCGGACGACGCTCTTGCGGCGCCTCCCTCCTCAGCTGACCCGCTGCCTTGCCGAGCGTCAGACGGAAGGCGGCACCGCGCTCGAAGCCGATATCCGCAAGCGCCGCGCGGCTTCCTGGCAAGAAAGGCCTTCATCGACCAGCGCCACAACGCGCTCCCGAATATCCAGCGATAGTGATTTACCCATGATCCACCTCTAAACATGCTGAACCACAATTCATGCCCTAGGGGAATCCTGACGATCCAGACTTTCGGGACGAAGCTCCAACAAGAAGGCCAGCGGCAAGCCACCGGACATCGCGTTGCCGTGCTTGGACGAAAGACCGGAAAGGCAAAGGCCGGGTCAGGCGCGCATCCTTGCGCGGGCGCGCCGCTTGAGCTCCGCCACGATCTCTTCGCGGCAGCTGCGATAGACGTCTGAAACGGCTGCGAAAAGCGCAATGTCAGCCCGGTTGTTCTGGCGAATTGTGCGAACCGTTTCGGGGTCGATGCTCTGTTTGCCCCGCTTGGTCTCGGCCACCCGCACCTTCGCCTCGCTTTGCGTTTCATACCACAACAACGAGGAGAGGATCCGAAAACTCAACCCATAGAGCTTTTGGGACCCGATGAAATCGAACCGCTCGAAGGCCAGGGCAACCAGATCCTCGGGGCGGATGCCGCGACGGCCGGAGACGTAGACCGCCATCTTGTTGCTGCCTTCCAGCGAGTTTGCAAAGTGTTCGAGCGTCGGAAACGCCTTCCTGAACCCCTCGGGATTGTTGTGAAGCGGGCTGAGGCAGTAGAAATACTCCGAGATGACCCGCGACACAGGCTCGCGCACGAAGGTAAAAAGCCGCAGATCGGGGCGGCTGTCGCGCAGGACCTCCACATTTTCAAAACGCAGATGCCCCGAGATCGAGCGGACGGACTGCGCCTTGGCATCGCCGACGAATTCCTTGACCACTTTTTCACGCTGCTGCTCGGGCTTCAGGCTGCCATCGCCCATGCCGATATGCAGGTTGCGATAGGGCCTGCGATTGGCCGACAACTCGGTGGCCAGCGACGATCCGGCGGTTTTGGGGATGTGCTGAAAGACCCACAGCTCGCCCCCTTTGGCGGCATCGAGATAGTCGCGCACGCCGCCGGGCTTAAGATCCGCAAACGCCATCGGAAGGCCCTTACGCGCCCTTACTCGGGGCTCTCGCCATCCGGTTCCGCTTCGCGCACCTTTCGCCGCCGGGGCAAGAACAGGATACGCTCCTTCCCCTCGGCGGGATTGCGCCGCACGAACCGGCCCAGCCCGGCAATCTGCACCTCGCCGGTCTCCTCCAACTCACCCAGAAGATGGTCGAAAAAGCCGCGCAGAACGCGTTGGCTGGTCTTGGCGGGTACGCCGGCCTTCTCGCCCACGGTCTCGGAAAGGTCCACAAGCTTCATGCGCGGTGCTCCCTCTTTCACCTTGGGCGGGGTTTATCGGCCATGTCCGCGATGTCAAGCTGAGCGGGGCGGCCGACGGGCCTTGTCAGCGCGGCCGCTCTGGGGGATTTTGGCAGTCCGAACCAGCGACCATCCGACAGGACGATGAGCTTCAGCGCGCTACAAAGAGGCCAGGTGACGAGCTATATCGAAGGCCATCGCCGTGGCCTTCGGCGCTGGTTCCTGCACCACATCCCCAAAACGGCCGGGTCCTCGCTTGCCGATGAATTTGCCGAGCATCTGCCGCCCTATTGGAATCTCACGGTCGAATATGCGGCGGAAACCGAATCCACCCATGATCAGATGGATCTCTCGGTGCAGCGCTTCATTGCGGCGGGTCCGACCCAATGGCGCTCGGCCTCGGGGCATGTAATGCCGCGCCATATCGACCGGATCGCCGAAGCCTGCCCGGAGGTCGGCTTCATCACCTTCCTGCGCCATCCCGTCGCGCGGATCGTGTCCGAATACCGCTATTGCCGGACCGAGAGCCACCCGCCCTATCGCAGTTTCATCGAGCGCTACCCCAGCATTGCGGATTTCGTCGACGACCCGCGCGAGGCCAACAAGATGAGCCTGTATCTCTTCGGTCGGCGCGATGTCAGCCTGGAGGCGGCAATGGCAAGACTGCGCACGCGCTATGCCTTTGTCGGCTTGCAGGAACGCTATGCGCTAAGTTTTCGCATGATGTCGATCCTGATGTGGGGTGGCTCGGAACCGCAGGCGCACAGCCGCGTCACACCGGATGCCGACGATAACCGGATTGAGATCACACCGGCCCTTTCGGAACGCATATTGGCACGGAACGCGCTGGACCTGGCCATCTACAAGGCGGTCCAAGCGCTTTATGGCGATATCGCCGACGAGGCCTGGGCGCTGGAAACGGCCAGCTGAACCGCCCGGGGTTCCGCGCCGCCGCAACGCGCCCCGATCGCACGGGCATTTTCGGCGCGCGGGCGTTTGCGGCGCGTGGGCGTTTGCGGCGCGTGGGCATTTTCGGCGCGTGGGGAGGGTGCGTGGGGGCCAACGGGCGGGCGTCGTTATCGGCGATGCGGACCGGTCCGGCTCAACCGGGGCGCACCGGTCTGCCGTTTTGCGCAACCTGGCGCGACGACCACCACTCGGCGGTTTGCGCAAGGCCGGTCTCGATCGCGACCCGGGGCTGCCAACCAAGCTCCTGAAAGGCCAGCGAGATATCGAGCACATTCTTGGCTACATCGATCCGCCGGTTGGGTTCGAAGCGCAGCTTGAGCCGCCGGCCCGTTGCCTTCTCAACCATCGCCGCGACCTCTAAAAGGCTGTAGCCCAGGCCCGAGCCCAGATTCATCGCCGTCGCATCGCCGACATAGTCGCAGGCCGTCACAACCGCCCGGGCCAAATCCCGCACATAGAGAAAGTCGCGCACCGTCTTGCCGTCGCCCCAGATCGTCATCGGCTCGCCGCCATAGGCCTTGCGCATCGCCATCGCGACAAAGCCCTGCCCGCTATTGGCGTTTTGTCCGGCGCCATAGGGGTTCGAGATCCGCAGCGACAGCGTGCGCATGCCGCGCAGGTCGCGCAATAGGCGCAGATAATGCTCGATCGCCAGTTTCGATACGCCATAGGCGTTGCGCGGCCGGGTCGTGGCCTCCTCCGAAATCGGGGTCGGCGAATCGATGCCGTAGACCGTGCCGCCAGAGCTGGCGAAGACGAAGTTTTGAACGCCCGCCTCCTGCGAAAGCTCGGCGATGCGGATCGTCAGCCGAACATGATTGGCGATCTCGGCCGCCAGATCGGCATTCGAGGTTGCTGGTAGGCTGTTGGGTGCCAGACAGACCACCGCATCGGCCCCTTCCAGCGCCGCGCGAACGAAATCTTCCTGCGTAAGCTGGCCGCAACGAAAATCCAGCCGGTTGTGCCGCATCTGACCCGTCGCCAGGCTGTCGACAGAATCGACCGCCGTCACGACATGGCCGCGGGCAAGACATTCATTCACCACATGCCGGCCGATAAATCCCGACGCACCGAGGACACAAGTCCGCAGGCTGCCTTTTTCTATCATTGCGTCGCCTTAACTCGCTGTCGAAGCGGCGGTTTGTTGGCGCACCCAAGGGTCCCCCGCGCCATCATCATGCGCTAGCACAGACAAGGTTCAGGAAGATAGCCGTCACGGCAAGTTTTCACGCCGCCCCTTGCAGATTCCCTGCGGTCTTCGCATTTTGCTGTTGCTGCGCCGCAGCGCGCCGCTAGTCTCCGGTCGTGTGGAGCGGGGTCCCGCCGGGGCGGGCCCTTCCTGAGGCGGGGTGGTGTATGCAGCCCAAGCGGCGGTCGGATCCAACGCGCTTCGATGCTGCGTTCTATCTGTCGGAGTATCCCGACATCGCCCGCAAGGGCGTCGATCCGGAAACGCATTACCGTACCGTCGGCTGGCGCGAAGGACGCGATCCTTCGCCGCTCTTTTCGACCGATTTCTATCTAGAGACCTATCCCGACATCCGGGCGGCCGGGATCGACCCTTTGCAGCACTTCGCGCAGTTCGGGCAAAGCGAGGGGCGCGCGATCAGCCCGTCGCGCAGTCTCAGCGGCGCATTCAACGACCGCTTGCAAGCGCTGCTTGCATCTGAGCCGCCGGCGTCGGCCCTGCCGAAGGACGATGCCGACCTGCTGGGCCAAAGCCGGTTTTTTCACGGCGCGCATTACGCCAGGCTATCGGGGGCGTCAGGGTCGCGGGCCGCACTGGTGGCGCATTACCTCGCTTGCCCGGTCGCCCAGCGCGTCTCGCCACATCCCTGCTTTGCGCCGGATTTTTACCGCGCGACCTATCTTGGTGGCGAGACCGAGACCGAGACCGCGACGGAGACGGAGACCGAGACGGAGACCGATTCGCTTTTGGACTATCTGCGCGTCGGTCGTGCCCGAAACCGCTATCCCAGCGCCCTGGCCGCACAGCGCGACATCGCCCTGATTGCCGAAAGCTCGGGCTTCGATCCCACCCATTATGAGCGATCACTACAGGGTAGGATGCGTTTTGACGATCCGGTGCGCGACTATGTGCTGCACGGTCAGGAACGGGGCGGCCAGCCAATGGCGGGCTTTGACGCCGCCTTCGTTGCAAGCGTTTATATGCGCCGCGCCGAGGCGGCCTGCGCACCGCTGGCCTATTACCTGCGCAACCGCAGCCGTCCCTGGATTTTTCAGAGCCTAGGCGCGCTTTTTCCCGTCTATGCCGAGATCTGGGCGGCGCGCCTTTTCGACCCGGCCTACTATGCTGCGGCGGCCGGCATCGACGCCCGCACAATCGATCCGGCGCTTCACTATGTGCTGCGCGGGGTGCCGGCTGGCCATCCCTGCAGCCCCGACTTTCACACCGGGTTTTATCTGGAGCAGAACCGCGATATCGCCCAGGCGCAGATCAACCCGCTGTTGCATTTCGAGCGGCATGGCATGGCCGAGGGTCGCGCCGGGATACCGGCTACTCCGCCGGCCCGGGTAAGCGGTCGGGTGCCGGACGCTGGCGGGCGCCCGCTTGCCATTATCGTTTCGCATGAGGCGAGCATGACCGGCGCGCCGATCGTGGCCCTGAATATCGCGCGCGCGCTCTCGCAAACCCATGACGTGATCGCCTGGCTCGGTCGCGATGGGCCTCTCAGCGCGGATTTCGCTGCCTGCGCGGTCGCGGTGATCCATGGCATGCCACCCGCCGGAGACGCAGCCGGGTTGCTCGAAAAAATCACGGCGCGGCGTAACATCGCCTTTGCCATCGTCAACTCGGCGCTCAGCGGCGCGGCGCTGGAGCCGCTGCAGCGGGTCGGGATCGCCGCGATGCTGCTGGTGCATGACTTCGCAACCTATGTCTACCCGCGCGGAACCTTGTCGCGGTTGGTTCTGAACGCTCCGATATCGGTGTTTCCGGCCCAGGTGGTTGCCGATGCCCAGGCAGTCGAACTTAGCCTGCTGGGCGCGCCGGCACCGCCCGCTGGCGTTCATATCGCGCATCAGGGCTGGAACGATGCGGCCAAGGCCGACCGCGCCACGCTCGATATCGCCGCCTTGCGTCGGATGATCGATGCGCCCGAGGGCGGCGGGCAGACGGTGATCTTTGGCGGCGGCTGGGTCCAGCCACGCAAGGGCGTCGACATCTTCGTGCAGACGGCTGCGCGGCTGTGCCGGATCGGCGGGCATGATTGGCGGTTCGTTTGGGTCGGCGACAACTATAAGCCCGAAAGCGATATGCTGCTGTCGGTCTACCTTGCCGATCACATTGCGCAGTCCGGTCTGGTGGGGCGCTTCTTCTTTCTAGACAGTCTGCCGGACCTCGACCCGGTCTGGGCGGTCACCGACGTTTTTTTGCTGTCTTCGCGGCTGGACCCCTACCCCAACATCGCGCTTGATGCGCTGGTCCGGAACATTCCCGTGGTCTGCTTTCGCGGGGCGACGGGGATTGCGGATCTCGCCGAGGCCTTCCCGTTTGCCGTGCGCCCCGTGGCCTTTGCCGATCCAACCGATGCGGCGGAGGCGGTTGCGGATCTGGCCGACAAGGCCGATGCCGTGGCCGCGGCTTTCGCCAGGGCGCGCGCGCGTCTGATGGACGAGTTGTCCTTCACCGCTTATGTCGCGCGGCTGACCGCGCTTGCCGATGCCGCGGCGCAAGAAACCGCACGGCGCGCCGACATCGCCCGCCTTCTGGCCGGGCGCCCGGCGGCGGAGCTGCGCGCCGCCCTTGCCACGGTTCCCGATTGGGCGCGGATCACCCGGGCCGAAAGCCGCGCGGGGATGGCCCTGACGCTGGCAGCGCTCCAGGCTGCGGGCGGGCCGATGGCCCAAAGTGCCATTACCGCCGAAACGCCGATAGAGCTCCATCCCCGACCCGATCCGCTTCTTCGCCTGGCCGGGGGCGGGGGCGGGGGCGGGGGCGGGGGCCTGAGCGGGGGTGATGGCGGCGCGCTGGCTGTGTTCGAAGACGCGTCGGTCCTGGCCGCTGAGGCGGACCGGGCGGTGCATCTGCATGTTCCGACAGGGGCAACGCTGCCGGCCGGTCTGGAAGCGGTGGCCAAGCGGGTGCCTCTGTTCTTGACCGCGCCGCGGGGTCGTTTCGGTCTCGAAAGGCTTCCTGATGGCGCGGTTCTGCTGCCCGACGCCGCGCATAACGCGCTTGAGGGGCTGCGCCTGGCCTGTGCGGAGGTTCAGGCCAGCTGGCTGACGCATCTACACGCCGGTATGACGGGGGACGCGCTTGCGCAGCGGCTGCTCGACGCAGATGCCGCCGTCTTTGCCGAGGCGAGCGCGGATGTGGCGCTGATCCTGCCCTCGGATGCCGCGCCGATCCGGCCGCATCGCGCCGAGGCGCGGTATCGGGCCGAAGGCGGCGAGGCGATCGCCGGGCCGATTGCGCCGGCCCTGGCCGGGCATCACAGAACCGCGGTCCTTGCAGCGTTTCTTGCAACTGAGGCCACGGACAGTCCTGCAGCGCCGGATCCCGATGGCGCGCGCCACGCGCCACCGCTGTCGTCGCTGGAAACCGCAGCGTTGCTGGCTTTTCGCCATGCCGCGTTTTTGCGCAAGCAGCGACTGGCGACGCTCCTTTTCGTGGCGCCGGAGACCGGTCTGGTCGAGCCGCCGGTCTTCGCTGCGCAAAGCGGAATGCTGCCCGCCGCGCCGCCGGCCCTGGGCCCGGACGCGCTGCGGCCGATCATCCAGGGTCCCGGTCGGCTGCGCCCGGCGGCCTCGTTGATCGGTCGGTTGCGCAAAAAGCTCGCCAGCCCCGGCCCCTGACAGTCCTTGCCCGCACCCGCCGGTGTTGCACCCGCTGGTGCGCCAAAGACTGGTGCGCCACAGACTGGTACGCTACAGACTGGTATTTCACCGACTTTCACTTCTGGTACCGGCATCGCGCGGAGCGGCGTTTCATACCCTAAAATCCCGCAGGCCCAGCGCATCGGGCGCTCGCCCATGCATTGCCGCCACGGCGCTAGCGGTATCGCGGGTTCACCAGATGGCTGCGATGTCGCCGAGCCATATAGAGCCCCACAATAGCCGCGACCGATGCGATCGCCCAAACATAGATCAACTCGACGAAAGCCGCTTGGTAGGCGCCGAAGACGCCCGCGCGCATCGTGGCCGTGACATGGACCAGCGGGTTGTACCATAGCATCGCCTGAAAGACCGGTGGCGCTTCCTCGTAAAGAAACAGGATTGCGGAGATAATGAAGAGTGGGGTGGTCATGATGATCCAAAGCCGCTCCCATGTCGGGACGAACGCGATGATCACGCAATTCAGCGCGCCCACACCCAGCCCCAGGAACGCCGCGGTCAGCATGGCCTGGGACATCTTTGCAAGATCCAGATTGATCGGGGTGTCCGTCGACAGGATTGCGCCGGTCAGGATGACCGTTGTGATGACGATATGGGTCAGGAAGGCCAGAATCGTGCGGGACAGGATCGCATCGAGCGGGGTGACGGCGGGAAACTGCATCAGCGAGCGGTTGTATTTGACCGCGCCCATCACATCGAGCTGGATGGAGTGGTACATATGAAAGGGCAGATACCCCGTGGTGTAAAAAAGGATGAAGCTGCTGCCCAACGACGGGGTACGAAACATCAGGGCAAAAACGAAAGACATCACGAAGATCTGCAAGGATGGGGTGACGACCGCCCAAAGATAGCCGCCCGACCCGCGGCTGTAGCGGGTGGCCATCTCACGCGCGATCAGTGCGAAGATCACCCGGGCGAACTGGTAGCGCGGCGGCCCGGGAATGGCCGGCTGCACGTCATGGACCCTGGCCTCGGTCACAAATGGGCCTCCATCGGTTGCGGCTGTCCGCCACGGGCTGCGCCGGGGGGCTTGGCAAAGCCGTCGAGACCCGCCCAACCCAGCGTCCTGGCAAGATGGCGTCAAGGGCCGTGCCGGCACGCCGTGCGATCTCAGACACCCCGCCCCGGCTCTATCCAAGCATCGCCGCAATTGCAATTAAACGCACTTGCGCGCATAAGCGGGCGTGTCCGTGAGGCGCGTGGGGGCGCGCAAGGCGCATGGCGCCACCGCTCCGCATCACGAAAGGAGCGTGCAGGGCTTGGAGGATCCCAAACAGGGCCGGAAACGGGCTGCAGAGCCGTCGGAGCGCGGCTCGGACAAGGCTGCGTCGCCTTCCGCCAAGGCGGGGCCTGACGCGGCGCCCGCGGTGACGGCGCCCGCGGTGACGGCGCCCGCGGTGACGGCATCTGCGCGCAAAAAGCGGCAGGGGGCTGGGCGGCGGACCGTTCGGCAGATCGGGCAGGAACCAGCTCCAGAAAATGGGCAGGACGTCGGGCCGGAAAATGGGCCGGAAGCCGGGCAGAAAACCAGGCAGAAAACCGGGCCGGAGACGGTACAAGAGGTCGTCGAAAAGACCGTCGACAGCCGCCGCGCCGAACGGTTGCGGGAGGTCGAGGCGCGCCGTCGCGAGCATCGCAAACAGCGCGAGCATCGCCGACAGCGAGTTCATCGGCGCAAGCATGCCGAGCGGCAGCGCAAGGTGGATGCGCGCCGCGAGGCAAGGCTGGCCGAGATCGAGACCGAGCGCGCCGAACGTCGAGCCGGGCGTGGCGGATCGCTTGAAGATGCCGAGGGTTTTGCGGCGTTCGAGGATGATGTCGAGGACGCAATCGACGTCTCCGGGGCGCAGGACACCCAAACCGCATCGGCCGGACAGACCGGCGATCTGACAGTCCTTGCCGAGACCAGGCCGGCACCGGCCGAGCGGCCGAAAACCACCCTGACCAAGGCGCCGCCGCCATCCCGTCCCGCCGAACCGGTAACGCCCTTCGCAACGCCCAAGCAGATGCGCGCCCATGTCTCCGGGCGCCGCTCTCGCCTGCCCCTCATCCTGTCGTTTCTGTTGATGGTCGCGCTGCCGGGCGGCTTTGCGGTGCACTATCTTTTTGCCGTCGCGGTGGACCGGTTCCACTCCGTCACCGCGTTCTCGGTACGCTCGGAAGACGCATCGACCTTGCCCGAGATCCCTTTGCCCATCCCAACCGGGATCACCGGGGCGCTCGATGCCGATATTCTCAACGAGTTCATCCGCAGCCAGGCGCTGGTCGAAATCCTGGACCGCGAGCTTGATCTGCGCAGCCTGTACAACCGCTACCCCCAGGATTGGGTGTTCTCGCTGGGCGAGCAACGCTCCATCGAAGACCTCGTAGAGCATTGGGCCTACATGGTCGACGTAACCTATGACATCACAACCTCGATCCTCGAGGTACGCGCGCATGCCTTCACGCCCGAGGATGCGCACCGGATCACCGTTTCCATTTTGCGCGAAAGCTCTGCCCTGGTGAACCGCCTCAGCCAGCAGGCACGGGACGATAAAATCGGGTTTGCAAAGACCGATCTGGAGGAGGCCGAGGCGCGGCTTAAAGAAATCCGGCTATCGCTGCGGATGTTTCGCAACCAGAACCAGACCGCCGATCCGACCCAAGATGTCGAGGTCCAGATGGGTGTGATCAACGCGCTGCAACAGCAGCTGGCCGAGGCGCTGATTGCGCGCGCCGAGATCCTGGATGTCTCGCGCCCCAACGATCCGCGGGTGGGAGAGTTGAACCGCCGGATCCAGGCGGTCGAAACCCAGATCGAGCTGGAAAAGGACAAGCTCGGCTCTGAAAGCGACGAGCGCGCGCTGGCCGACCGTATCGGCGCCTTCGAAGAGTTGACCACGGATCTGGAGTTTGCCGAAGAGGCCTACAAGATCGCTAAGGCCGCCTTCGATCAGGCGCGGATCGAAGCACGGCGCCAGACCCGCTATCTGGCCGCCCATATCGAACCGACCTTGTCTCAGGCGCCACAATATCCCGAGCGGGCTTTCATTTCAGCGTTGCTTTTGGGCGCTCTCTTCACCCTGTGGGGGGTGAGCATGCTGGTTTGGTACAATGTCTATGACCGTCGCTGAGCGGGGCGGCTCGCCGGTTCGGCGTCGGCATGTCCGGTCTGGCGAGCCTGGTCTGGCGTGTCTGGTCTGGCGTGTCTGGTCTGACGTGTCTGGTCTGACGTGTCTGGGCCGGCCGCTCGCCATGCATCCGCAGATAAGCCGACGAGAAGGCCGAAGGATCGGAAAACCCCGTCTCTGCGGCAATGGCCGCGACGCTGCGCCGGGTCTCAAGCAAGAGCCGCATCGCCTGTCCCAGACGCAAGGTCAGATAGTGGCGTTTGGGCGACACCCCCAGCCTGTCGCGAAACAGCGCCTGAAGATGCCGCCGCGAGACCCCAGCCCGCCGGGCCAGATCGGCAATGCTGAGCGGGGCAGCCAGATGCGCCTCCATCAGCCCGATTGCCGTGGCGACCCGCGGCTCGCCGATCGCGACGCGGGGCGGCAGGTCCGGCACAGCGGAAAGCGCCGGGGCGTATTCGAAGAGACGTGCCAGCGCCAGCGCCGTTGCCATCCCCTGTCTGCACCGCACAAGTTCGATCATCATGTCGAGCGCGGGCGCCGCACCAGCGGCCGTAAAGCGCGGCCCGTCGATGACATAGCGCGCCGGCGTCACCTCGATATCGGGATGCGCCTCGGCCAGCGCGTCGAGATCCTCCCAATGCGTGGTCGCTCGCCGGCCTGAGAGCAGCCCTGACATGGCCAAAAGCCAAACCCCGCCTTCGACCGCGCCGATTGCCGGCCGATGCGCGGCCGACCCGGCCAGACGCCGCCGCAGACCCGGATCGAGCCGCGCGGGCGCGTCATAGCTTGCCACAATCAACAGCGGGCGACGACTGACCGGTGCGAACCGGCCATCGGCGGGGATCGGCACGCCCGATGCGGTGATCGCCGGCGCCCCGTCCGGGGTGGTCACCTGCCAGCGATAGGCCCGCCGCCCCAGCAGGCGGTTGGCGCCCCGCATCGGATCGATCACCGCCGCCGTCAGCAGCAGTGTCGCGCCCGGCAGAATGAGAAGCTCGAAATCGAGCATGTGGTCGTCCGGCGCGAACATTCGCCGAAAATAGCAGATTTGATTCCGAAAATAACCATATGCCAGCCGTCAATCGCGCAAAGATGGCGCAAAGGATCGGAGACGCGCGATGCCGCTTGCCATGAACCGCGAGGTGTTTGTGACCTGTGCCGTGACCGGCTCGGGCAGCACCCAGGATCGCAGCCCGCATGTGCCGCGCAGCCCGGCCCAGATCGCCCAAAGCGCTATTGCGGCCGCGCAGGCGGGGGCGGCGGTGGTGCATTGCCATGTGCGCGATCCCGAAACCGGCGCGCCGGCACGCGACGGCGCGCTTTACCGAGAGGTGACCGAGCGGATCCGAGCGGCCGAGACCGACGTGGTGCTGAACCTGACCGCCGGGATGGGTGGCGATCTGGTGCTGGGCGGAACCGAGACGCCCCTGCCGCCGGCGCCGGGCACCGATATGGCCGGCGCGGCCGAGCGCATGGCGCATATCCTCGATTGCCGGCCTGAGATCTGCACCCTCGATTGCGGCACGATGAACTTCGCCGAGGCCGATTACGTGATGACCAATACGCCCGGCATGCTGCGGGCGATGGCGGGCATGATGCGCGATGCGGGCGTTCGGCCGGAAATCGAAGCCTTCGATACGGGCCATCTGTGGTTTGCCCGTGCGCTGGTCGAGGAGGGGCTGATCGAGGCGCCGGTGCTGGTACAGCTTTGCATGGGGGTGCCCTGGGGCGCGCCCGACGATCTGCCGACCCTGCTGGCCATGGTGGGCAATGTGCCGCCGGGCTGGACCTGGTCGGCCTTCAGCCTGGGGCGCAACCAAATGCCTTTCGTGGCCGCCGCGGCCCTGGCGGGCGGGAATGTCCGGGTGGGGCTGGAGGACAACCTCTATCTCGATCGCGGGGTGCTGGCCACAAACGCCCAGCTCGTTTCCCGGGCGCGCGAGGTTCTTGAGGGAATGGGCGCACGGCTGATCGGTCCAGAAGCGGTGCGGGCGAAACTCAAACTGACCAAACGGGCGCCGGTTTGATGCGGGATCGGGAGCGCATGCCGGACAGGCTGGTGACGTGGCCGATGCGGGATCGAACCATTGGCCCTTGGCGTGTTTTGCGGGTGGGATCGCGGCTTCTTTGCTGCCGCTCTTGGCGCGGGGTTGGATCTGGCTGGAAAGCCTGGGCCCAATTGCCGTCCTGCCCGCCGCCGCGATGACCCTCGCAAAGGTGAGCGTGGATGGAGACCGACGCCGTAGCGACGGCACGCGCTTTTCCGCGGCAACCCTATGTCCCGCGCTTGCGGGCCTTGCGACCCGCACCCTCGCGCTGGAGCTTGCGTGGACCGGACATAGAGGCCGCTTCTCGCTTTGCCGCGAGGCCGTCGCCGGTCTGGTGGTTCCGGCGCTCTATCTGATCTTTTTCGGTATCGCGCTTTGATGCCGGGCCTGTTGCGCCAAATGCGGGGTCCCGCGGGAAAGACAGCCCGGAGCGGCGCGGCCACGCGCTCCAATCTGGCCCAAGTCGGAGTTTTGAGGCGAGCATGACAGAGTTTGCGATCGTCGGGGGCGGGGTGATCGGGGCCGGCTGGTCGGCCCGGTTGCGGGTGATGGGCCGGGATGTGCGGCTTTTTGATCCGGCGCCTGGGGCGGAGGCCCGGGCCGAAGCGGCGCTGGCCAAGGCTCAAACGGCGTGGGAGGCGCTGACCCTGGCGCCGCTGCCCGCGCCCGGTGCGCTCCATTGCGCAAGCGATCTGGCCGCAGCCGTCGGTGGGGCGGGATGGGTCTTTGAGGCGGTGCCCGAACGGCTGGAAGTCAAGCGGGCGCTTTATGCCGAGATCGAGGCGGCGAACGAGACCGGCGTCATCGCGTCAGCCACATCCGGTTTCAAGCCCAGCGTCTTGCAGGCAGCGATGGCCCGTCCCGGGCGGCTGATTGTGGCGCATCCATTCGTGCCGGTCTATCTGATCCCGTTGGTCGAGCTGGTGGCGGGCGAAGCGACCGACCCGGGCGTGATCCCCCGCGCCGCGGCACTTTTCGAGAGCCTCGGCATGTATCCTTTGCCGGTGCGGCGCGAAATCGACGCTTTTATCGCCGACCGGTTTTTGGAGGCGGTCTGGCGCGAGGCGCTCTGGCTGGTCAAGGACGGGATCGCGACGACAGCCGAGATCGATGCGGCGATCCGGATGAGCTTTGGGCTGCGCTGGGCGCAGATGGGGCTGTTCGAGGGCTATCGGATTGCCGGCGGGGTGGGCGGTATGCGGCATTTCCTCGCGCAGTTCGGCCCGGCACTCGCCTGGCCCTGGACCCGGTTGACGGATGTGCCGGAGTTGGATGCCGCGCTGGTCGAGACCATTGCGACGCAGTCGGATGCACAATCAGGTGCGATGAGTATTTCGGCGCTGGAGGATCTGCGCGACGGCAATCTGGTGGCGATCCTGCAGGGGTTGAAGGCGCGGGGTTCCGGTGCGGGGGCGGTCATTGCCGCGCATGAGCGGCGGCTGGTCGATGCCGCCGGCGCTGCCGGGTCAGCCTCTGTAGCGGGTGGGGCCGAGACCGATCCCGGCGCGCCGGTGGAGACGCTGCGCCGGGCGGTACCGGCGGGCTGGACCGACTATAACGGCCATATGAACGAGGCGCGTTACCTGCAGGCCTTTTGCGATGCCACCGATGCGCTGATGCGGCGGATCGGCTGCGACGCGAGCTATATTGCCGGCGGGTCGAGCTATTTTACCGCCGAGACGCATATCCAACATCTGGCCGAAGCCCTGGCGGGTGAGGAGATCCGGGTGACCACGCAGGTGCTCTCGGGCGCCGGCAAGAAACTGCGGCTTTTTCACCGGATGTGGCGGGGCGCGGCGCTGTTGGCCACCGGCGAGCATATGTTGATCCATGTCGATCTGGACAGCCGGCGTGCAAGCCTGCCCGGGCCGGCCGTGGCAGCGGCTTTGGGCGCGCTGGCCGAGGCGCATGCGGGGCTGGCGTTTCCAGAAGGCGCTGGGCGGGGCGTGGGGGCACCGCGGTGACCCGCATGAACCCTCTGCGAGGCGCCGCGACAGCCGGCCCGCGCCTGTCGATGTCGGGCTCGCGGCGCAAGACTGCCGTTATGCCTGTGGCAGTGGCTGCGCGGCGGCAAGGGATCGCATGCGCGCCCTATCGGGGCGCTTTTTGGCGCGCGCGATATGGGCGTTGGCGGGGTTCCGGGACGTGGGTGCGCTGATGCATTTTGGTCTGAGCGAAGAGCAGGAGATGATCGTCGCCACCGTAAGGCGGTTTGTGGAGACCGAAATCTATCCGCATGAGGAAGCGGTGGAGCGCAGCGGGGTCGTTCCGCCCGATCTTGCTGCGGAGATCAAGCGCAAGACGATCGAGCTTGGGTTTTATGCCTGCAACTTTCCCCAAGAGGTGGGCGGGGCCGGGTTGAGTCATCTCGATTTTGCTCTGGTGGAGCGCGAGTTGGGGCGCGGTTCGATGGCGCTTACGCATTTCTTCGGCCGGCCTCAGAACATTCTGATGGCCTGCGAGGGCGACCAGCGCGCGCGGTATCTGCTGCCTGCTATCCGGGGCGAGCGGATGGATGCGCTGGCGATGACTGAGCCGGAGGCGGGGTCGGATGTGCGCGGGATGCGTTGTTGGGCCCGGCGCGACGGCGGAGATTGGGTGCTCAACGGCACCAAGCACTTCATCTCTGGGGCCGATCATGCCGATTTCGTCATCGTTTTTGTGGCGACGGGCGAAGATCAAACCGCGCATGGGCCGAAGAAAAGGATCACCTGCTTTCTGGTCGATCGGGGTGTGAAGGGGTTTGAGATCGCGCCGGGCTACAGCTCGGTCAGCCATCGTGGCTATGCCAATATGGTGCTGCGGTTTGAGGATTGCCGGCTGCCCGATGCCCAGGTGCTGGGGGAAGTCGATGGCGGGTTCGAGGTGATGAATGCGTGGCTTTATGCCACCCGCATTACCGTAGCGACGATGAGCGTGGGCCGCGCCCGCCGGGCTTTCGAGCTCGCGCTGGCTTATGCGGCTGAGCGGCGGCAGTTCGGCCAGACGATCGGGCGCTTTCAGGGGGTGGGGTTTCAGATCGCCGATATGGCGACGGAGATCGATGCCGCCGACTGGCTGTCCCTGGCATCTGCCTGGCGGCTCGATCAGGGCCTGCCGGCCAACCGCCACATCGCATCGGCCAAGCTTTATGCATCAGAGATGCTGGCACGGGTGACCGATGCGGCAATCCAGATATATGGCGGGATGGGGTTGATGGATGATCTGCCGCTTGCGCGGTTTTGGCGCGACGCGCGGGTCGAACGGATCTGGGACGGCACCTCAGAGATCCAGCGCCACATCATTGCGCGCGAATTGCTCCGCCCGCTGGGCGGCTGAGAGGTCCGGATGCCTCCGGCGGGAGTATTTTTACCAAGAAGAAGCCCTCCTCCAAAAAAATCCACCCTGGGGAGGCAGTGCCTTGGCTTTTGTCGGCCAGCCCGAGCGGTGCGGCGGCGTAGAGGCGCGGCCCCTGCCTTCTTCTTGGTAAAAATACTCCCGCCGGAGGCGCCCGCTGGCGACGCTCCGCCCTGGTTGGCAGAGTGATACGCGATCTCTCCCGCCTTTTCGAACCGCATTCCATTGCGGTCATCGGGGGCGGATGGGGCGCCTCGGTGATCGCTGCGTTGCAGCGCGCCGGGTATACCGGAGATGTCTGGCCGATTCACCCGCGGCGTGCCGCGCTGGAAGGCCTCCAAGCCCTGGCCTCGATCGACGATCTCCCCCAACCGCCCGATGCTGCCTTTCTCGCAATCAACCGCGCCGCCGCGATCGAGGCTGTGGCCCGGCTTGCCGCCATCGGTGCGGGTGGCGCAGTCTGCTTTGCCTCGGGCTTTGCCGAAACCGGCGCAGGCGACGAGCAAGCCCGGCTGATCGCGGCCGCCGGCGACATGCCGCTGCTGGGTCCAAATTGTTACGGGCTGATCGGCACCGCTCGCGGTGTCAGCCTCTGGCCCGATCAGCATGGCCTGCGCCCGGCCGCACGCGGTGTGGCGCTGATCTCGCACAGCTCCAATATTGCGGTGAACTGGACGATGCAGGCCCGAGGGCTGCCGGTCGCACATGTCGTTTGCACCGGCAATGAGGCCCAAATCGACATGGCCGAAATCGGCGGCGCATTGCTCGCACGGCCCGAGGTCACGGCGCTGGGGCTTTATATCGAAGGAATCCGCGATGCGGATCGGTTTGCCGCCATGGCCGAGGCGGCCCAGACCGCGCGAAAACCCGTCGTCGCGATCAAGGCAGGTCAGACGGCGGGTGCCGAAGCGGCGGCGGCCTCGCATACCGCGGCGCTGACCGGAGGAGGCGTCGCCTCCTCGGCCTTCCTGCGTCAATGCGGGGTGGCCGAGCTCGACGATCCGGCTTCCTTGCTTGAAGCCCTCAAGCTTGCACATCTCTTCGGGCGTATCCCGGGGCGGCGCATGGCGGCCATGGCCTGCTCGGGCGGCGAAGCCGGGCTGCTGGCCGACCGGCTCGGGGCTGCTCGCCTGGCCAGCCCGGCCATACCGGAAACGCGGGCTGCGCGTCTGAGCGAACGGCTGGGCCCGATGGTCCGCATCGCCAACCCGCTCGACTATCATACCGGGATCTGGGGCGATGCCCGTGCCATGACCGAGGTTTTTGCCGCCATGGCAGGCCCGGAGGTCGATCTGACGCTGCTCGTTTGCGACATGCCCCATCCCGGCCGCTGCGACAGCAGGGACTGGGCGCCGGCCGTGGCCGCGCTGGAAGCTGCAAGCGCGCAAAGCGGTGCGCGCATGGCCATGCTGGCAACCCTGCCCGAAGGTTTGCCCGAGCCGTTGGCAGACCGGCTGATGCAGGCCGGCATCGCACCCCTGGCAGGGCTCGGCGACGGAATTGCGGCCATCTCGGCCATGGCCGGCGCCTTGACCATGACGCGGGGCTGGCGGCCGCTGCCCCGCCATCCGGACCGGGCGACGCGCACGCTCGACGAGGCGGAAGCCAAGCGCCGGCTTTCGGCGTCCGGGCTTACCGTTCCTGAAGGCGGTCGGGCCGAGACGGTTGCCGCGGCCCGGGCGCAAGCCGCAGCGCTGGGCGGCCGGGTCGCGCTGAAAGGGCTGGGCTTTTCTCATAAATCCGAGGCCGGCGCGGTGCGGCTCGACCTGACTGCGGCCGAGATTGCCCCGATGCAGGCTGCGCAAGGCTATCTGGTCGAGCGCATGGTCGAGGGCGGCATTGCCGAGCTCTTGATCGGGCTGCGGCGCGATCCGGTTTATGGCGCGCATCTCACCCTGGGATTGGGCGGCGTCACCGCCGAACTGCTCGCCGATACCGCTACGCTGATCCTTCCCGCGACGGATCGGGACATCCGACAGGCGCTGGCGGATCTGCGGCTCGCCCCGCTGCTTACCGGCCATCGCGGAAGGCCGCCTGCGGATCTCGATGCCGCGCTTGCCGCCATCGCCCGCCTCGTCGCGCTCTTTGTCGCCGTGCCGGATCTGGCAGAGATCGAGATCAACCCGCTGATCCTGCGCCCCGCCGGCCAGGACCGCGCAGACCGGAGCCCGCCAGCCCAGGCCCCGCCAGCCCAGGGCCCCTCAACCCTGAGCCCCCAAACCCAGGCCCCCCAACGCCCAACGCGCGCGGACGGCTTTGGTCAGAACGGGGGCGCGGTCGTCGCCGATGCGTTGATCCGCATCTACAAAGAGGAGAGCGAGACGTGACAGCCTTGCGCACCCGCCGCGAGGGCGGGGTTCTGGAGGTCGTGCTCGACCGGCCCAAAGCTAATGCGATCGATCTGGTTGCCAGCCGCGAGATGGGCGAGACCTTCCGGGCGTTTCGCGACGATCCCGAATTGCGGGTTGCGATCGTCACCGGGGCGGGGCCGAAATTCTTCTCCGCCGGCTGGGATCTCAAAGCGGCCAATGACGGCGATGCGGTGGATGGCGATTACGGGCCGGGCGGGTTCGGCGGGCTCCAGGAATTGCCCAACCTCAACAAGCCGGTGATCGCGGCCGTCAATGGCATCTGCTGCGGTGGCGGGCTGGAGCTGGCGCTATCGGCCGATATTATCCTTGCCGCCGCGCATGCGAGCTTTGCCTTGCCCGAGATCCGCTCTGGCACTGTCGCCGATGCCGCCTCGATCAAGCTGCCAAAGCGCATCCCCTATCACATCGCTATGGAGATGCTGCTGACAGGCCGCTGGATCACGGTGGAGGAGGCCGCGCGCTGGGGCTTTGTGAACCAGATCCACCCGGCCGAGACGCTCATGGATGCCGCCTGGGCGATGGCACGGCATCTCGCGGCCGGCCCGCCTTTGGTGATGGCTGCGGTCAAGGAGGTGGTGCGCGAAGCCGAAGCGCTGCGCTTTCAGGACGCGCTCAACCGCATCACCAAGCGCCAGTTTGCCACCGTCGACACGCTCTATGCATCAGAGGATCACGAAGAAGGCTACCGTGCCTTCACCGAGAAGCGCGACCCGGTCTGGAAAGGGCGCTAGGCGCGACCGATCGGTGCCGCCGGCGCAAAGAGCGCGTTGAGCCGCGCCAGCAGCACATCGCCACCCTTAAAGCCGTATTCGGTTTCGGGCAGGGCGGCGACGGCCTGGGTGAGGGTCCGACCCTCTGCGGCCGTCAAACCCTCGATCGGCGCCACCGACGTCTTGATGCCAAAGACCACCGCCCCCGTGCCGGGCAGACGGCGCAGGGTTTGGCGCTCCATCCGCAACCAGATCGGATCGGTCTCAAAGCGCCGGGGCTTTTTGGCCGCCTCCTCGGCCGGTTGATAGAGCTCCGGCCACGTGTGCAAAAGCCAGTTGGCCCGCCAGAGCGGTCGTTCGGGGCGGATTGCATCGAAAAGACGCTGCACGCGCGCGCCCAGCGCCTCGGCGTAATAGGGGATCGGTGCATGGATGGCCAACAAACCGCGCGCCATTTTTTCGGCAAGCGACCAGCGGGCGGGAAAGCACAGCACACCGCCCAGCAGGCGATGCTCGGCCGCGCCCTGGGGTTTGTCGAGCAGAAGCAGATCCTCCTGCACCAGCCGGCCCAACGCAATCAAAGGGTCCGAGAGATCGACCGTCACCCCGTCGGGCCGTACGATCGGCGCGCCAAGGGCATAGCCCGGATCGGCCTGAAGCGTCTGCAAAACCAGCCCCAGAAGTTCGTCCCGCGCCGCCACACCCTCGGGCAGCAGCGCCGTCACCTGGCCGGGGCGCTCGGCCAGAAGCGCGTCCCGCAAGGCCATCTGGGCGGCAAAGGCCGCGTCGCGTTCGAGCCATGCTGCCGGGTCGAGCGGTTGTATCCCCGGCCCGCGGGTCAGTTTTGGATCGGCAAAGGGCAAAAAGGGCAGCCGGTCGAGATCGGTGCGGGCCGGCGCTGTCTCGGGCAGAAGCGGAAGGGGACGCGGTTTTGCCATCACCGGATCCGCGTGTAGTGGAGCCGGTTATAGCCGGTGAGGCCGCGATGGACCGGCCCCCAAAGCTGCATAAAGGCGAACCAGTCGAGCCGGGCCGCCCCGGCGATCGCACCCAACGGCCGACCGCCGATTGCGGCAATCAGCGGCGCAGCCTTGCGGGGGATGCGCACGCGATGCGTCACACCAGAATAGGCGATATCGATGCCGCCTTGCTTCTCGACGGTGCGGGCAAGAGCGGTCGCGGGCAGGCCGTTCAACCTCGGCACCGCTTCGGCGGTGGGTTTGGCCATGGCCGTTTTGGCCCGCGCGGCTGGGGCGGCATAGACGATGTGCATCCGCAGATCGCCCGACAGCCGCTCGGCCAAGCCCATCCGCGCCGGCGAGCTGAGCGTCTTGAGCCGTGCGGCCATCTGGGGCGTATCCGGCAGGCAGCGCGCGGGATCATAGCGCGCCGGCTCGACGGGCGAGACCAGCCCGAGCCCTGCCGCAACCAGGGCCGCATCGAGAGCCTCAATGGAAAACGGCCGGTCGCGGGCGTGCAGCAATAAGTCATAAAGCCCGGCATCCGAGGCCCGGTGGTCCGAAAGCTGGGTGTTGCGCAGAAACCAGTTTGTCTCCGGCAGGGTTTCCAGCACGGCCCGGGCCGTGGCAACCCGGCTCTCCGGCGCGTCGTCGGCCAACAGCGTCGCGAAGGCCTCCTGCAACGGATAGACCCCGGTCCGGCCATGAGGCGCATAAACCATCAACCCCATCCCACCCTCGGGGCTCAGCACCCGGGCCAGCGCATCGAAGCCGCGTTGCGGGTCGGGCAGATGATGCAGCACACCGCAGCAATCGATATAGTCGAACGGGCCCTCGGGGGGGTCGGTAAGATCGCCGGTCAGAAAGGTGATGCACGATAGCCCGCGCGCGCGCGCCCGCGCCTCGGCGATCTCGCGCGATGCATGGGAAAGGTCGAGATAGGTGATCTCGGCCGGGCAACCCAGATCGGCCAACCCTTGGGCCAACTGGATCAGCCCGTCGCCCGTCCCGCCGCCAGCGACCAGCGCCCGAAATAGCCGGCGCCAGTCCCGCGTGCCGCCAAAAAGGTAGTGGTCGATCTCGTGCAGGGCCGAGGGCGACCCGGTGATCAGCCGCGATGCCTCCTGGGCCGGATCACGTTCCGGATAGGGGTAGGCCTCATACTGCGCCTGCACAGGATCCATTGCCGCCTCGTTTCGGACCACCAAGTATCAGACTATCTCGCGCCGCGCCCCTCTGACCATCCGATTTTGGCAAGCGCCGTGCGGGGCGTGCGCGATCGGCTGGTTCGCGCGAGGCTGGCAGGCTCTCCGATCCAGTGCGGAACCGCCTGATCGAACAGGAACCGGGATCGGGCTGGCGGCGCGGCGGCCAGGGGCTGGATCAGGGGGACCACAACCGCGAGGATCCTGTCGTTCACCGCTCCGCCACCGGCCTGTTTTCCGCCGAAAAACGACCTGTCCTTGTCGCAGATACAAGCGCGGCGCATCGACGCATCAGCCCATGCTGAGACCCAGCAATGGGAGGCCCGGATGAACCAGCATTACGCCCACAGCCGCAAGATCGATCCCTTCCGGCGCCCCGACGGCACCGAGGGCGACAATGATCGGGTGGAAATCGGCCCCACCCCGCTGGCCTTTGCCGAATGGGCCGCAGCGGGGCTGACCCTGCCCGACATCCCGACCATGCGGCAATACCGGCTCGACCGGCTGGTGCGCGCCCTGCATCAGCGCGACTATGGCGGGGTGCTGATGTTCGACCCGCTCAATATCCGCTATGCCTCCGACACCACCAACATGCAGCTTTGGAACTCGCACAACCCGTTCCGGGCCTGCCTGGTGCTGGCCGATGGTTATATGGTGATGTGGGACTTCAAACGGCTGGGCGATTTGCTGACCGCCTTCAACCCGCTGGTGCGGGAAACCCGGCGCGGCACGGCCTCGTTCTTTTACTTCACCGGCGGCGATGGCACCGCCACCAGCGCCAAGGATTTCTCCGCCGAGGTGCTCGATCTGATGGCCGAGCATTGCGGCGACAACCGCCGCCTGGCCGTCGACAAGATCATGGTCCATGGGCTGAAGGCGCTGGAGGCGCGCGGCATCGAGGTGATGGAGGGCGAGGAGGTTACCGAAAAGGCGCGCTCGATCAAAGGGCCCGACGAGATCCTGGCGATGCGGTGCGCCATTCATGCCTGCGAGGCGGCGATGGCCGAGATGCAGGCCGCCATGGCCCCGGGCATGACCGAGGATGATGTCTGGGCCGAGCTTCATGCCGGCAATATCCGCCGGGGCGGCGAGTGGATCGAAACCCGGCTGCTCGCCTCCGGGCCCCGCACCAACCCCTGGTTTCAGGAATGCGGGCCGCGGGTGATCTCGGAAGGCGAGATCCTGGCCTTCGACACCGATCTGGTGGGGTGCTGGGGGATCTGCACCGACATGTCGCGCACCTGGATCGTCGGCGATGCCGAACCGACGGCCGAGCAAAAACGCGTCTACCGCATCGCCGTGCAGCATATCGAGGAGAACACCGCCATGCTCCGCCCTGGCATGAGCTTTCGCGAGATCTGCCATGGCGGGCATCAGCTGCCCGCGGAATTTGTCGAACAGCGCTACGGGGCCAAGATGCATGGCGTGGGGCTGTGCGATGAATGGCCGCTGATTTCTTACCCCGAGGATTGGCAGGACGGTCTTTTCGACTACAACACGGCGCCGGGCATGTGCATGTGCCCAGAGGTCTATCTCGGCACGGTCGGTGGCAGTTTCGGCGTCAAGCTCGAAGATCAGGTGCTGATCACCGAAACCGGGCATGCGCGGCTGACCAGCTATCCCTGGGAGAACCGTTTCCTTTCGTGATCTTATCGTGACTTGACGCACGCAAAAGCGGGCGGGGCCGGGCCTATGCCATTTGGCCGGCTCACCGAATCACGTATCTTCTTGCACAAAGTTCAAGAGGGTATGTCATGACCGATGCCGCAGAGCAGCCTGCCGGACCGCAAGCCCCCGCACCGCCGGCCGCTGCCAAGCCAGCCAAAAAACCGCCGAGCTTTGCCGATCGGATCCGCAATCATCCCTTCGCCGTAATGCTCGGCATTGGCGTTGTTGTGGCGAGTACGACGCTCGGTGTCACTGAGTACTTCCAGTCCGAGCGGACAGGGGCGCTGGAGGCGGCACATAAGATTACCTTGCAAGAACGCGACCTCGAACATGAACAGGCGCTCGAGCAGGCGCTTCGAGAAAAACGTGGCGTCGAAGCCGAACTGGCCATCGCCGAGACCCGCAACAATGCGTTGGTCACGGCCCTGGACGACGCCAAGTCCTGGCAGGACCGTCATGACGAATTACGTGACACATTGCTGCCGCCCCAGCCATCGGAGACCGCGCTGGAACGCGAGGCCGCGCTGGATCCGATCAAAGCCGTTCAATTTCACCGTGAGCATCCCAGAAATTTAACCGCCCAGCTTAATCTTACGGCGCATTTCACCGACGCGATCCATATCTCGCGAAACGCTGCGGAGCAGCCCGCCTACCGCCTCGCAACCGCGGATGCCGACCGCCTGCTCGCGGACCCCGATTTCACACTCGAAAACACGGCGACGGGTGACGCGATCCTGCTGGTGCTGCTGGCCCCTGCGGTGACGGTCGACGACCATGCCCTGATCCACCGTCTTGCGCCGCATTTTCTTTTTGAACGCAGCCGGATCGAGACCACGGACCATTCGATCGACAGCAAGATGCGGGCCTTCATCGAGGACTTTCAAGGCCGCCGAAGCGGAACCGGTATCGACGCGCTGGCACCCAGCCTCACCAATGTCCGAGTTATGACGCATGGGATCGTAGCGCATTACCAGAGCATGCTCTCCGAGGTTCGGCGCGACGGCGACAGCCAGGCTGAGACCGTGATCCTCAATGAGATGGTGCTTTACTTCGAAGCCCGGACCCCGGACGAGCGTTGGCTTTACCGGGTGCGTGCGCGCTTTGCCTCGGATGACTACGACTATAAAACCGCCGAGCATTGGAAAAGCCATGTCGAGCTGCGCTGGCGGCAGCTGCATTTTGTCACCGGGCTTGCCGTAGCGCAGGCGGGCAGGCCTGTCGCGCCCACAGACTGAAGGAACGCAAAGAACGGGCCGACCAATTGCGCCGCGCCGCCGGCTGGAGCCCGGCATCCGCGTGCTGCACCGACCAAAGCTCAGCGCCGACGCGCCACAGCGCCCGGGGCGCTTTACAGCGTTTCCCGGCCGACGTGAATCGCGGAGGGATTCCCATCGGGCGCCAGGCGTGATTCGGTTCCCCATCGCGGATTTTGGGGCAGGAGATGGGCAAACCGCTTTCAATGGATCTCAGGGCGCGGGCCTTGGCGGCCGTCGATGCGGGCCTGAGCCGACGCGCAGCGGTTTGGCGTCGGCGTGTCGTCGGTCGTCCGCTGGGATGCCGCGCGGCGCATGACGGGCAGTTTTGCACCGAAGGCGCAGGGCTGCGACCAACCCGTAGCCGCCGGGCGAGTTGGCGTTGTAGCCATTTGCAGCAAAACCGCCTACCCCGGCAAAGTCGGCCTTGCCCGAGATGATGAGATAGAGAACCGCCGCGGCGGCAATCCCACCCAGTAGTTGGGCGACGATATAGGGCAGAACCCGGCCCCAGCCGGTCCGGCCGGAAACCGCGAGCCTGATCGTCACCGCCGGGTCGAAATGTCTGCCCGAGATCCCGCCGACGGCATAGGCCATGGTCAGAACGGTAAGTCCGAACGCAAGCGACACGCCCAGAAGCCCGATCCCCAAAGTTGGAAACGCCGCCGCCAGAACGGCGCTTCCGCACCCGCCCAGAACCAGCCAGAAGGTGCCGACCGCCTCGGCTGCCACATTTCTTTCACGATTTGGATCCCCCTTCATAAGTCTGGACTGTGTAGACAAGACCGCCGGACTTGCAGTGTTCTAATATAGCCGCCCGAACGGAAATAGCGGGCGGACCAGCAGCGCCGAACGGGGCGTCCTGGCCCAGAGGGTCGAGACCCGGCTTGTGGGATGATGCGTCGGGAGACGACGACGGAAAGGGGCGACGAAAAGGGCGACGGAACACGATCGTGGGATAAGCGGGCAGGATAAGAGGTTGGGAGATTGCGGGTGAATACGGGTGGCTGGGAACGGGTGGCTGGGAACCGGCGGAGCGGTGGGCGATCGGGCGAAGGGCATGGCTGCGCGGCGATGAAAGCGAACCGATGATGCAGAGCCGGCAGATCGCGCTTCACCGGCAGAGCTTCCATTTGCTGCAGGCGGGATCGGAAACGGCGCCCGCGCTGCTCTTCCTGCACGGTTTTCCGGAGTACTCCGGCGCATGGACCGAGCTTGTCGAACGGCTTGCGAGCGATTTTTTCTGCCTGGCGCCCGATCAGCGCGGCTACGGGCAAAGCTGGGCTCCGGCCGAGATCCGTGCCTATGCGCTTCGGCATCTGGTCGGCGACATGGCCGCCCTTCTCGAAAGGCTGGGCCGCAAAGCGACGGTCGTCGGGCATGATTGGGGGGCGTCGGTGGCCTATGGGTTGGCGATCGCGCGGCCCGATCTCGTCTCGCGTCTGGTGATCATGAATGGCGTGCACCCGGTCCCCTTCCAGCGTGCGTTGGCGGCGGGCGGTGCGCAGAGCGCAGCCAGCCAGTACATTCATCGACTGCGCCGTCCGGGCGTGGAGACGCGGCTGGCCGAGGAGGACTACGCTCTATTGCTGAAGACTTTTTCGGCGCAGATGGACATCCGCTGGCTGACGGCGGACAGGCTGGCAGGCTACCGCACCGCATGGGCGCGGCCGGGGCGGCTGACCGGTATGCTGAACTGGTACCGTGCCTCACCGCTTGTGGTTGCCGATCCGGGCCGTCCGCTGCGCGCGGATAGGCTTCCCGCACTCGACCCGGTAGCGCTGCGCGTGCGGGTACCGCATTTGCTGATCTGGGGCGCGGACGACACGGCGCTGCTGCCGGAAGCGACGGCGGGCCTGGAAGATCTCTGCGAGGACGTCACGCGGCTTGATATCCCCGGCACCGATCACTGGCTTCACCATCAGGCGCCCGATGCGGTGGCAGATGCAATCGCGGCATTCGCGGCACGCGCATGAACCGCAAGCGAAAGGCGGGTACGCAAAACAGTGGGCGTGTGGGGGGCGGGCAGGGGACTTTGAGTATTTTTACCAAGAAGAAGCGGCCCCGCGGCGCCCATGCCGGCGCGGGCAGGGTCAGGGTCAGGGGTAGGGTCAGGGGCAGGGGCAGGGGCCGGAGCGCCGACGCTGGCGCGGGCAGGGGCGCGGGCAGGGGCGCGGGCGCCTTGGACCCACCAACGCGACATTGCAGTTTCGATCCCGCCTGGGCTGGGCGCGCCGATATTGAGAGCGGCGGCGGGAGGTGATCTAATGCGCTTCGGCAGAAAGGCAGGCTATGGCAGGCAAGCAGCAGGCACAGGATCTCTTTTCGGAAACCGGCAAGCAGGACAGGTACAGTGCCGCGGATATCGAGGTGCTGGAAGGGCTGGAGCCCGTGCGCAAGCGGCCCGGCATGTATGTGGGCGGGACCGACGAACGCGCGCTGCACCATCTGGTCGCGGAGATCCTCGACAATGCGATGGACGAGGCCGTAGCCGGGCATGCGAGCCGGATCGAGTTGCTGTTGGAGGCAAGCGGCGCGGTGACGATCCGCGATAACGGCCGCGGCATCCCGGTCGATCCGCATCCAAAATTTCCCGACCGCTCGGCCCTGGAAGTGATCCTGTGCACCCTGCATGCGGGCGGAAAATTTTCGGGCAAGGCGTATCAGACCTCCGGCGGCCTGCATGGGGTCGGCGCCTCGGTGGTCAATGCGCTGTCCTCATCGTTGACCGTCGAAGTCGCACGCGAGCGCATGCTCTGGCGCCAGCACTTTTCGCGGGGGATCCCGCAAAGCGGGCTGGAGCGAATCGGTCCGGCGCCGAACCGGCGCGGCACTGCGATCACCTTTTTGCCCGACGCCGAGATTTTCGGCGGCGGAGCGCGGCTGAAGCCGACCCGGCTGATGAAGATGGCTCGGTCGAAGGCCTATCTCTTCTCGGGTGTCGAGATCCGCTGGCGCTGCGATCCCGGCCTTCTGACCGACAAGGGCGAAACGCCGCCAGAAGCGGTCTTTCACTTTCCCGGCGGGCTTGCCGATTTCCTGGCCGAGACCCTGTCGGGTGCGGCAAGCTGCACCGAAGCGCCCTTTGCCGGCAAGGTCGCATTTGCCGAGAAGTTCGGCGCCCAAATCCCGGGCTCGGTGGAATGGGCGATCCAATGGACGCCGAACACGGAGGGGTTTGTCTCCTCTTACTGCAACACTGTCCCGACCCCGCAGGGCGGCACGCATGAGGGCGGGTTTTGGGCCGCGATCCTGCGCGGGCTGCGCGACCATGGCAGCCGGGTGGGCAATCGCAAGGCCGAGGCGATCACCCGCGACGATCTTGTCGGAGGGGCCTGTGCGATGATCTCGGTCTTCATCCGAGAGCCGGAATTCGTTGGCCAGACAAAGGATCGCCTCGCCACCCAGGATGCACAGCGCCTTGTCGAGCAGGCCGTGCGCGACCGCTTCGACAATTGGCTTGCCGGCGACCCGAAATCGGCCGGTGCGATCCTTGATTATCTGGTGCTGCGGGCCGAGGAGCGTCTGGCAAGGCGGGCCGAGAAGGAGACCGCCCGTAAGACGGCCACCAAGAAGCTTCGCCTGCCGGGCAAGCTTGCCGATTGCACCAGGGCAGCCCGGGAAGGCACCGAGATTTTCCTGGTGGAAGGCGATAGCGCCGGCGGGTCGGCCAAGCAGGCGCGGGACCGCGCCACACAGGCGCTGCTGCCCCTGCGCGGCAAGATCCTGAATGTGCTGGGCGCGGCCTCGGCGAAAATGGCGCAGAATCAAGAGCTGAGCGATCTGTGCCAGGCGCTGGGCGTGCAGCCGGGCTCGAAGCTGACGCTGGGCGATCTGCGCTATGACAAGGTCATCATCATGACCGACGCCGATATCGACGGGGCCCATATCGCTGCACTTCTAATGACCTTCTTTTTCACCCAGATGCGCCCGCTGGTCGAGGCCGGGCATCTCTACCTCGCCTGCCCGCCGCTTTTTCGGCTCAACCAGGGCACGCGGCGGGTCTACTGCCTGGACGAGGCCGAACGCGATCGCTGGCTAGAGAAAGGCCTGGGCGGGCGCGGGGGGATCGAGGTCAGCCGTTTCAAGGGCCTGGGCGAGATGGACGCCAAGGATCTGAAGGAGACCACCATGAATCCGGCGACGCGCATGCTAATCCAAGTGTCGATCGACGAGGACGAACCGGGGGAAACCGGGGGGCTCGTCGAGCGTCTGATGGGCAAGAAGCCGGAGCTGCGATTTGCCTATATCAGCGAGAATGCGCGCTTCGTTGAGGAGCTCGACGTCTAAATCCGCAATCGGCCAGGGCGGGTAAGAAGCGCCCTAGATCTGCCATTCGGGGAAGGCATTTCCGGTTTCAAGGCGCAAACGCGCGGCATCTGGTGCCAGCCTCTGCGCCACCTCTCTTAGAACCGCATCGGGCAGGGGAGGAACCTGGCGTTGCGGCGCCCGCGAGAAGACGCGCCGTGCAGCGCGGCGCAGGCTTTGTCCGATCAGCGGGTCGAGACGGCGAAGAGCCCGTCGTCGCCAGAGGCGTTGGATACTGGCCGGCACCGCCGCGACCGAGGCCGCCTCATTACGAACAGCCGGCGGGCGGGTTGCAAAGGGCTCCAACCCCAAATGGCTCCAGACAGGGTGCATTGCAGCCTGTGGTGCAGCAACCAGATCCTCAAAGCACAGAACCAGCAGCCGCTCATCGGCAAAAACAGCGCGCCAGGGGGCAAGCCGTTCGGTGTAGCGGCTTGTGGCCAGCATGTGCCGCCCTGCCGGCGATCTGAGCAGAGCGTCCGGTCGCACGGCCATATTGCCTGTCGACCAGGCATGCCGGTAATGCGCCGCAAACCGCGCGACCGGATCGCGCAGCAAAACGATGAGTCGGGCATCGGGCAAGCTGGCTGCAACCCGCGCCGCGACGCCGGGAAAGATGTCGTCCTTGCTGTAATTGGGCGAAACCTCGCCCCTGCAGGGCGCCGGCGGGAACTGGGCGGCGTACCAGCGCGGCCCGAGCGGGAGGTTCTTTTCGGCCACAAAGTAGTCCGTCTCTTTCATCCGCGACATGCCGATCTGGGGATGCTGCGCCAGCAGATGGTAAAGCGCGGTGGTTCCGGCCTTCATTGCGCCGATGACCAGAAATTCCGGCCCCGCTGTCCGCATCACGCCACCTGTCCCATGGCCTGGCGCCAGGTCGGCCAGGGCAATGTCTCGCGCCCGATAAGCTGCGCAAGCGGCACCATCTGCGGTGCAAAAACCTCGCTCAGCCGCAGGCGGGTCTCGGCGCGCATCGGCGGGATCTCGCGGCGCAGATCCACGGCATTGGCGCGCAGCGTATGGGAAACGCCGGGCAGCCGCTTGATCCGGGCCAACGTCTCCTCAAGCCCGGCTCGGCGCAACAGCGCTCCCTGGGCGCGTAAAAGCCGCCGCAGCGCCGCCGATCGCGGCCTGTCGCTCTCATTGCGCCGTTCGGTCAGAACAAGCGCCGGCCCATCTGGATCGACGCCGGCGAAACGATAGAGCTGCATGGCGGCGCGGACCGGGTCGCGTGCGATGTCCTCGGCAATCATGACCAGGAACTGCGCGGGCGCAAACGCTTCCATCCAACCGGAAAGATGCGCTGCATACTGGCCCTGCTCCAGATAGGCCGGATTGTTTGCCAGCCCGTCTTCGAACGGGCAGGGTGGGATGTGGCCCTTGATGACCTCATGCAGATGATTGGAAAAGGCCCGCTCGACCGGATCGCGCAGCAATACGACAAGCCGCATTTCCGGGTCGTAGGCGCGCAGCCTGGCCGGGCTTCGGGGGTCGTGGAAGTATGAGGGCGAGACCTCGGCCCGAACAGCGCTGTCGCCAAAGGCCGCGAAATGGCGCTGGTACCAAAGATGGCCGCGATCGAAAAAGTAGCTAAAATAGTCGATCTCCTTGGGTGCGGAGACCGCGATGGCCGGATGCGCCCCCAGGGCGGCATGCAGCCAGGAAGAAGCGCATTTCTGGGCGCCGAGCCCGATCAATGTGGGCTTGGGGCCGTCATCGGGTGACATTTTCGGACCCCGCGGTCTCGACCAGCCCACCCCTTTTCGGATCGATCTTCGGCTTTGTCAACCATAGGTTGATTATGCTAAGCTTTGGATCGCCGTAACCCAACAACAAAGCCGAGCTTGCCCGTGCTGGCCGATCGAATGCGTGTGGGCGCCCATCCCGGTCGCGGAGTTCGCGACACTGCGGTGCTTGTTGCCGCGCGGATCGTCGCGGCATTGCTGGCGCTCGGCTGGATGCTGGGCCTGACAGCCGCCGCCGGGCCGGTGACGACTGGTCAGGTGCTCACCGGCATCGCGCTGGCCGAGCTGGTGTCGGTGCTTGCGACCCTGAACATGGAGTCTGGGGCGTTGCGCACCCTGCCACAGGCGATAGGGCGCGGGGCGGTCGCGGAGGCGCGCGGTTTCGTGCGGTTTTGCCTCGCCGCAGCCAGCCTTGGCGGGATGCTCGTTGCCTTCGTTTTTCTTGCCGTCACTACAGCGATCGGTGATGGCACGCCCACAAAACTTTCACTGACGATCGCCTGTGCGATCCCCGCCGTGGCGCAAGCCAGGGTGCTGGCAAGGCTGGGCACTGCCCTGGGTCGTACGCCGAGCACGGGTCTGCCGCGTCTGCTGCTGCCGGGTGCCTCGCTGCTGGGGCTTGTGGTCATAGAGGGCGATGCGATCGTCGCGTGGCAGATGCTGGCGGGTTTCGCCCTGGCCTATGCTGTTGCCACAATCCTGCAATGGCTGGGTTTACGACGGGCCGGGGCGCTGCCGCCGCCCGGGCCGCTGGCGCTGGCTGCCTGGCGGTCTTGGCTGCACGCAGGGCTGTCGCTTCTGCCAGCGCTCGGCCTACAGGAATATCGGCGCAGCCTGCTTGTCGCGACCGCCGCAACGGCGCTGGGCGCGGCGCAAATCGCCGGCTTCGGCATCGCCCTGTCGCTGACCGGTTTCGTCTTCTTCGCACTCACGGCCGTCGACAGCGTCTTTGCCGCGGCACTGGCAAAGGCGGTGCAGACGGGCAGCGCCGATACCCGCGACAGGCTTTTACAACGCAGCAGCGCGATCAAACTCGCATTGGTGTTGGCCGGGCTCGGCGTTCTCCTGGCCCTGTTCTGGATCGGTCTGCCGGCGCTCGGCTTTCCGGCCGACTCTGCGACACTGTCCGTCGCACTCTTGCTGCTAAGCGTTCCCTTCCTGCAGGCGGTGCTTGGCCCTTCCGGCCCGCTTTTGGTCATAACTGGCCGATTCGAGGCGCTTTTACGCGCGGCCCTCAGTGGGCTCGCGGCAACGGTGGCGCTGACCTTTCTGGGGGCGATGACGGGGTCGGGCGCGGCAGCCGCGCTGGGTGCGGCGGCCGGGCTGGTCCTGCACCAGACAGCGCTACGGCGTTTTTGGCTGCGCAGCGGCGGCGTCGATCCTGCGCCATGGGCGGTCCGACAGCGCCTAAGCGGCCAGGCTTGCCGGCCTTAAGGTCCCGGCAGCGTTTGCATCTTGTTAACGAAGGTGAGCGAGGTTTGCCCTGTGCCAGGACGGCACAAGGGGTTGACAATGCGTCTTTCCGAGAAGGCCCGGCGGCGGCTGTTCGTCTATTCGCGACGTGCTGGGCGCTGCCTGACCGGTGGGCTGCGCCATCCCTGCCTGTTTATGCACCTGCCCAAATGCGGCGGCACCTCGCTGGCCAATGCGCTTTATGCGGCCGTGCCGCTGCATCAGCGGATTGCCGTTTTGGATGCGGTGGCGATACGCCGGGCCGCTGCAATCGGCGCCTTTGGCCGCGACGATCCCTGGCTGTGTCACGAGGATCTGGCGCAGGGCCATCACGCCGTGGCGTTGCGCGAGCAGCTGGCCCTTACTCATATGGCAGAGGGCGCGCGGCTGCTACACGGGCATTTGCCGCTTTCCGCGTCGGTCCTGCAGCACGTCGCGCCACACTACCGGATCGTCACCCTGATGCGCGAGCCTGTTGCGCGCAGCCTGTCGAACTTTCAGATGGCCGTAAGGGCAGGGTTGATCGCGCCCGACATCGATGCCTGGCTGGAAGGGCCGTTCGGTCGCCGCCATGCCACGGTGTTTTTGCGTTACCTCTCTGGAAGCAACGCCGTTGTGCCGGCCGATGAGCATGCGGCTTTGCGCCGGGCCGAAGCGGCGCTGAAGCGCATCGCCCTGATCGGATTTCTGGATGCGCTGCCCGACTTCGTTGCGGGCTTCCGACGCCAGTTCGGGGTGCGGATCGCCATGCCGCATTTCAACGCCGCGCCAGTTGCGACCTCAGTTTCTGCGCCCGCCTTCGCTCCGAGCCCAGCCGCGGGTGCAGCCGGGCAGCCCATCGCGGACAAAACGCAGCACGACGCTCGACAAGCCAGACAAAAAGGCAGGTACAAAGCCGGGCATAAGAATGCTCCCAAGGATGGGCAAAATGGCGCGCTATCGGCCGTCCAATTGAGCCCGACCCAGCGCCAGAAGCTCGAAGCGCTCTGCCTCCCCGACCTCTTCCTTTACGCCGCAGCGCGGCGGGCAGCCTGCGCCGAGGCAGCCGCCTGCAGCAGCGGTCCCGACGCCGAGGGGATCGGCCCGCTGGACGCCGCGCTTGGCTGACGCACCCGCCATCGCGCCGCAGGGTGCGGGGATCGACCCCGAAACGGTGCTGGTCGGGATCCCGGCGTTGAACGAGGCCGCATCGATCGAGGCCTGCCTGCGCTCGCTCTTTACCGCGCCGGATTGGATGGACCGGGTGACGGTCGTGGTGGCCGATGGCGGCAGCCAAGACGCCACCCCGCAGATCGTTGCGCGGCTTCGCCGTCGCTTTCCGCGGCTGCGGCTTATCCGCAATCCAGAGCGGCTACAGTCGGCGGCAATGAACCGCATCGTTGCCAAAGCGGCCGCGCCGCGGCATCGGACGCTTGTTCGGTGCGATGCGCACGCGCTTTACCCGCCAAACTACGTACGCCGGGTGGCCGAGAGCCTGGCACGCCAGCGCAGCGCCGCCCTTGCCACGGTCATGGATGCGCGGGGCACCACCGGATTTGCCGCGGCCGCGGCCGCCATCGTCGATACCAAACTGGGTGCCGGGGGTTCGGCGCATCGCGGCGGGATCCGCTCGGGCGCGGTCGATCACGGGCATCATGCCGGTATCGACCTTGCCTGGTTCCGTCGCATCGGCGGCTACGATCCGCGCTTTTCGCATAACGAAGATGCCGAGTTCGACCATCGCCTGCGCGCAGCCGGCGGTACGATCTGGCTCGATGCAACAATCCGGCTCGACTATACAATGCGCAAAAGCGCCGCCGCGCTGGCCCGGCAATACTGGGCCTATGGGCGCGGGCGCGCAGCGACGATCCGCAAGCATCGCTGCCGTCCCCGGCTGCGCCAGGGCCTACCTGCTGCGCATGCGCTGGCGCTTTTGGGTGCGCTGCTCATCGCGCCTATCTCGCCCCTGGGGCTGATCTGGCCCATTGCCTATGGCGGCCTCTGCATCGGCGTCGCGATCTGGGCCACGCTCTCGCTGCGGCGTCCCGCCGGTCTTTGGGCGGGTCTCGCGCTGGCCCTAATGCACACCGCCTGGGGGTTGGGCTTTCTTGCCGGGTTTGCGCGCGCGCCCATACGCCTGTCCAGCCCAGACCATCCGCAGGCAAAGGCGGGGTGAAGGATGAAGGCTCGGCCGCAGATCGATGTGCTTATCTGCAGCTTTCAACGCCCGCATCTCGTCCGGACGCTCGCCTCGATTGCAGCGCAAATCGGGCATGACGCGGCGCTGCATGTGATCCTGGCCGACAATGACGAGACTGACTGCAAACGTGCCGAGATCCTGCGGGCAGCCGCGGATCTGTCGCTGCCGCTGACCTATCTGCACGCCCCGGCCCGCAATATCTCCATTGCGCGCAATGCCGGTTTGGCGGCCAGCGACGCGGATTGGGTGGCGTTTATCGATGATGACGAGACGGCACCGGCAGGATGGCTCGCCGGCCTTTTGGATGCGGCGCGGCAAAGCGGCGCCGATGCCGTGTTCGGCCCTGCCGTTGCGATCTATGAAGAGACGGCGCCGCGTTGGATGGTCGGGCTCGATCTGCATTCGAACCGACCCGTGCTGCGCCGCGGCCGGGTCGACACCGGCCATACCTGCAACGCGCTGCTGCGCTGGCGAGGCACGCCTTGGCAGCGCCTGCGCTTCGATCTCGCCCGTGGCCGCTCGGGAGGCGAGGATACGGCATTCTTTTTCGCGCTTGCGGATCTGGGCGCGCGGTTCGGCCTGGCCGACTGCCCGGTTTTCGAGCCGGTGGATCCCGCGCGGCTGTCTTTGCGCTGGCTGGCCCGGCGGCGGTTCCGCATGGGCCAAAGCCATGGCAGCCTCGCCGTCTCGGCCTGGCGGCGCACCGCACTGTTTGCCACGGCACTTGCCAAGGCTGCCTACTGCCTGGGCGCCAGCCTGATTGCGCGACACGGCATGGCCCGGCGGTTCTGGTGGTTGCGCGGCGCGTTGCATTGCGGGGTCTGCGCGGGCTGCCTCTCGATGCGCCAACCGACGCTTTACGGCGGATAGCCGGCATGGCGCATATCCTGGTCCTGACATCCGACATTGCCGAGGCGGCACAAATCCGCCGGATCCGCAGCCTGTGCGCCTTGGGACACAGCGTCTGCAGCGCCGGGCTGCGCCGGTCGAACATGAACCCCGGCTTCACGCCGGACTGGCCGCATCTGCCGCTTGGCTCTGTTGAGAACGGCAAGCCGGGGCGGCGGGTGGCGGCCATGGTCGCAATGCTGCTGGGTCTCTTGCGCCACCGCCGGAGGTTGGGCGCACCCGCGCTGATCCTGGCACGCAATCTCGATATGCTGGCGGTCGCCACAGCCTTGCGCCCCTGGCTGCCGGCTGCGCCTGCACTGGTCTACGAATGCCTCGACATTCACGGCGCGATGACCCAGCGCGGCGCTTTCGGTGCGAGCCTACGCTGGGCGGAACGCCGGCTTCTGGCCCGAACGGCGCTGCTTATTACCGCCTCGCCGGGTTTTCTGCGCGCCTATTTCGAGCCCCGGCAGGGCTATGCCGGCGCGGCGGCTGTTTTTGAGAACCGTCTGGCCGGAACGGCGCTGCCCCCGCGCCCGCAAAAGCGGCGCAGGCCCGGGCGTAAGCTGGTGCTAGGCTGGGTCGGCAGTCTGCGCTGTGCGCCAAGCCTGGACTTGCTTTGCGCGGTGGCCGATCGGATGGGTCCGGCGATCGAGATCCGGATCAGCGGCGCAGTGCATCGGCATGCCCTGCCTCACTTCGCGCAAGAGGTCGCGCGGCCCAACATCCGCTGGACGGGGCCGTATCGCTACCCCGACGATCTTGAGGCGATCTACAGAGGCTGCGACCTCGTTTGGGCCCAGGATCTGTGGCAGTCGGGCGCCAACTCTGACTGGCTGCTGCCGAACCGGCTTTACGAGGCGGGGTATTTTGGCTGTCCCGCTCTGGCTGTGGAGGGGACCGAGACGGCACGGCGCATTGCGAAAGACGGGCTCGGCTTCACGCTGCGCGCGGCACGGCCTGACGCACTGATCGGCTGTCTTAAAACGCTGTCGGTCGAAGCGATTTCGGCCTGCGGCGATCACATCCTCGGCCTGCCCGACGGGCTGTTTCGCGAGACGCCCGAGGCGCTCGACCGGGTGCTGTCGGTTGCCCTCGACCCGTTGCAGGCCGCACTGCCGCAGCCCAACCGTGCCGAGAAAGGCAAAGCGGCATGAGCGTCGCGTTCGGGACAAAGGCGCCCTCGCTTGCGGCGATGCGCGGCTGGCACAAGGCCGATCTGGCCTTCGCGCTCTTCGTGTTTCTGATCGCCAGCAACGGCTTTACGGCGCTGGGGCTGCACAGCCTTTTTTGGGCGGCGGCCTATGGCTATGCGCTGCTGCGCTTTGTGACGGTGCCGCAAGCGATGCTGGCCCTGGCGCAGCGCAACTGGATCTTTCTGGCCTACCCGGCGCTCTGCGCCCTGTCAGTGCTTTGGTCCCACGCCCCTATAGAAACCCTGCGCTTTGCCGCCCAGCTTATGGCTAGCACAGTGATCGCGCTGTTGATCGGACGGGCCTGCAGGCCGCAAGATCTCTGTCGCCTTGTTTGCGTGGCGCTCGGCCTTCTGGCTGGCGCATCGCTGGCCAATGTCGATGGCGGGCTGGTGCGCGGCTTCGATCACCGCGGAAACTTCGTTGGGATCTTCGAATCGAAAAACGCGCTGGGCCACCGCGCCGTAATGCTAACCGCCAGCGCCGTTGCCATATTGCTCCTGCTCCGCCGGCAAGGCTGGCTCTGGCGGCTGGGCGGGTTTCTGTCGATTATGGTTGTGGGCTATCTGGTCAGCCGGGCCGGATCGGCAACCGCCACGATGCTTTGCCTGGTGGCGGGCATGCTGGTTCCGCTTACATGGCTGCTGCGTACGCGCCCGGCAGCGCGGGCCCTTGCCCCGGGGCTGGGCATGATGCTTCTGGCCGGCCTTCTTTACAGCGTGAACGTGTTGGAGGTCGATCCCTGGGCGCGGCTTCTCGATGCGGTGAACCGAGATTCGACGCTAACCGGCCGAACCCTGATGTGGGCTTTCGGGGTTGAGGCCTGGCTCGACCGGCCGTTCCTGGGCCATGCGGCGCTGGGGATCTGGAACGACCCTGCCTATGCCAACCGTATTTTGGGCGTTCAGGCGTTTTACGGGGCCGGTGTGCTGGGCTTTCACAATCTGACGCTGGAACTTCTGGTGATGCTGGGCCCGCTCGGACTGGCCGTGCACAGCGCGGCACTCACCGTCGCATTGCGGCGGTCCGGCCGCCAGCTTGCCGCGGGCCATCCATGCGGCGCCTGGGCTGTGACGACGCTGCTGGCGCTGGTCGTCATGGCACAGTTCGGACCGCAGCTGCACAACCCCCACGGCATTCCCTGGATCCTGGTTACAGCCCTCGCAGCCAGCCTTGCAGCACATACCCCGACAGGGCGGGACGACGGAGCATGAAGGAGGCCGCCGCCGTCATCATGCCGCTGCGCGCGGGCGACGCCGCCAAGACAGCCGGGGCGCCGGCGAGCGAAGAGCGCGACGTGGCGGCGCTGTTTACCTCGGCGCGCACCGCGCTGCGCCGCAATCTAGGCCTGCTGCTGCTCGCAACGCTTGCAGGGCTTGCGGTCGGTGCCGCTCTGGTGGCCCTGCGCCAGCCTGTCTATACCGCAACCGCGGCAATCGTTATCGACCCGCGGCTGGGCGATGACGGTCTGGGCGACCAGGCGCCCACGATCTTTCTTGCCGATGCGCTGATCGTCGATTCCGAGGTCGAAGTGATGCGCTCGGAGCGGCTGATGAGCCGTGTTGCCGAGCGGCTCGGCCTTCTCGAACCGGGCGCACAAGACAACCGCGGTGCGGTTCTCGACGGGCTGACCGACGCCATTCGGATCGAGCGCGAGGCGCGCACCTATGTAATCCGCATTCGGGCGCAGGCCGATAGCCCGGAGGTTGCACGCGGCATCGCCGATGCGGTGGCCGACAGCTATTTTGCGCAGCGCAGCGAGATTCAGCGCGGTCAAGCGCGCGAGACGGGTCTGTGGCTCAGCGAAGAGGCCGCACGGCTCAGCGCCGCGCTGACGGAGGCCGAACGGCGCGTCGCCGCCTTCATGACGGCGCATGATCTGACCGAAACGCGAGAGGAAGACCCGGTTTTGCGCGCGCTGTTACAGCTTCGCGCCGCAAAGACCGATGCCGAGCGGCGGATCAGCCAGGTCGAGGCGGAAGCCGCGGCGCTGACCGCATTTCTTGCCACGGCCGAGGCCGATCCGGCCGCGCTTGCCGGCATGCTGGATCCTGCGCTCAGCGATCCCACGCTGACCCGTCTGCAGACCCAGCTTTCCGACCTCCTCGCCCAGCGGTCCACGCTTACCGACGTAGCGGCCGCAACCCCGATCGTTGCAAGGCTGGCCGAAGCCCTTGGCACTGCAATTGCGCAACGGGCCGAGGCGCGGCGGCAGACCGCCGAGACGCTGCGCCGTGAGGTCGCGCTTTTGGATGGGCGCGAACGCGCGCTGCTGGCACGCAATGCCTTGCGCCAGGATCTGCGCATTGATCTCGGCGCGCTACGGCGCGAGGTGGGTGTGCTCCAGGCCCATTATGACGCGCTGATCTCGCGCGAACAGGCAGGGCGTGCGCTGGCGCCGTTGCCCGGTATCCCCGCCCGTCTGATCGAACGGCCAGTCACACCCGACCGCCCCTCCGGCCCTGCTCCGGCGCTTGTCCTGGCGACCATGGCGGTTGCGGGGCTGCTGGTCGGGCTCGGGCTTGTCTTCCTGCGCGAGCAGCTCGATGACGGGATGCGCGAGGTCGACGGCGTCACCGCCCGGACCGGTCTGCGCTGCCTGGGCGTTGTTCCGCAACTGAACCGACGCGACGTCTCGGCCCTGTCGGCCGCGCTGCCACCCTGGACCCGTGCCTTGCCGCGGATCGAAAGGCGGCGGTTGGCGCTGGCGCATGCTGCGCAGGGCAATCACTGTCCCGATCTCATCATAGCGCTGCGCCGGGTGCTGTTTGCCCTTGGCATCGGCAAGGAAACCACCCTCCGGCTGGGCCGCGACACGCCCTTCCGCTGTGTTGGCGTCACGGCGTTGCGGGCCGGCGAGGGTAAGAGCTTCCTGGCCGCCAACCTGGCCATGTATCTGGCCCGGATCGGCCATTCGGTGCTGCTGGTCGATGGCGATCTGGGGCGCCGCACGCTCACCCGGAACTTCGCTGGCATGGTTGCAACAGACAACGCTGCGCCGCCGCAGATTGTGGATGCGAGCGCGGATCTGCTCCGTGCAAGCCTCGGCCCCAATCTCGATCTTGCATTCTGCGCCGCCCCCGTTGCCGATGACGAGGCCGGCGCCCGATCCCACGCCGTGCTGCGCGCGTTAGAGGCGACGGGGCATGGCTGCGAGATCGTGGTTGTAGATCTACCCCTGGCTGGGCCCGCGGCCGATCCCCCGATTCTGGCCGAGATCGCCGACGATATCCTGCTGGCCGCTCAGTGGGACCGGACCCCAGCGCGCGCGCTGCGCACGATGCTCGCCCAGACGCCGACCCTAGCGGGAAAACTGCGCGGCCTGATCCTGACCCAGGCCAAGCGTCCGGCACGGCTTGGCCGCGATTTTTGGCGACGGGAGGCGACATTTGGTTGACCGGTCCGAGACACGAACCCGGCCGCGGCCCGCCTGCAGGCGCTGGCTTGCGCTCCTCTTGCTCTTCGCCGCAACACTGGCCGCATCGCTTCTGCCCGGCAGCGCCAGGGCCGAAAGCTACCGTCTGCAGCCGGGCGACAGCCTGCGCCTGATCATACCCGGCCTGCCCGGTGGAGACTGGACGGCGACGGTCGGCATGGGCGGGGCGCTCGCCTTCCCGCATCTGGGCAGCTTGGATGCCGGTAATCAGACGCTTGCCGCCCTGCGCGCAGCGCTTGCAGCAAGGTTGGCCGAAACCGTCGCCACGGTCGTATCGGCCGATGGAAGGCTTCTGCAGATCCCGCTGGCGGGCGCCGGCGTACATCTCGACCTGGCTGGCTATCGTCCGGTTTTCGTCACCGGTGCCGTGCGGCAACCCGGCGAGATCGCTTTTTCCCCCGGCCTGACGGTGCGGGCCGCGCTGGCACGTTTCGGCGGGCTGGACGCGCCGGTGCTGGACGCCGACGCGCTCGATGTCCAACGCTGGCAGACCCTCCATGCCGAGGCGACGTTGGAGGAGGCCGCCAGCCTTGCCACGCTCTGGCGGCTTGCCGCTGCGCTAAATCGGGATCCGGACGCGCCGGCACCGCCGCCCAGCCCGGAGATCGATTTGCCGGCTTTTGCGGCACTTGTCGCGGCCGAGCGGCAGCATATGCGTCGCGCGCTTGCGGATATCGAGGCGCAAGAGGCCGCGCTCGCGCAGATGATCACGCTGTCGGTACGCCGAGCCGACACGTTGTCGCGCAAGCGCGAAACCTATGCCCAGGCCGTCGCGCAGGAGGAGGCGGATCTGGCCCGCATGGAAGGGCTTTTTGAGCGCGGCGGGCTTGGCCTGCAGCGGATTGCCGAGATGCGCCGGGTGCTGCTGGCCAGCACGACCCGGCTGTTGGAGGTCGAAGACGGTCTGGCGGCGGAGGATCTGCGCCGCTTGCGCCTGGTCGAGGATCGGCGCCAGGTCCAGATAGCGTTCGATACCGCGCTGCTGGCGCAGCGTGCCGCGCTGGTCAGGACGCGTCTTGCTGCAGCGAGGCGGCGAGATCTGGCCGCCGAGAGGCTGGCTCTGGTCGGGATCGACGCTGCACCGGCTGCCCTGTCTGGTGAGCGGGCCTTCGCCGTGCATGCCTATCGGCGCATCGGTCCGGATACGCGGCTTGTTGCGCTAGGTCCCGACGATGCCGTCTGGCCGGGCGATATTCTGGACATTGTCGAGACCGGCCCCGGGTTCTGAGGATAGGCGCGCCCGAAAAGGCGCGGTTTGCCGGAATTCAGTCTGCCGGGGCTGGGGACTCCCTGGGGTTTCCGCGCGCGCCGCGTTGAATTGGGCGCGCTTGCAGCGCGGTTCGCGCATCCGGCGATAATCGCCACGCAGCGTTAATCGCGGTTTACCAAAAATCAACTCGACTCAGCGAGGACCAAGTTCTCCGGAAGAAATTCTGGAGTCAATGTCAATAAATACCCCGTGAGGAGGTATTACAATCATGTCTGATCGTAATACTCTGTTAACTCGCGTAAACAAAATCGTGCCTTTGTCGGCGTATAGATCAATCCCCGCGGCCGAGTGGGCATTGATCGGCGGCACGCAACCCCTGGTAAACCCTCAATACACGCGGCGGTTGTTTTCACGCTACGCGGTTTCAAGCCCTATCAAGCGCGCGCTCGACATTGTGGGTGCGCTGGCGCTCCTGGTCCTGATGGGCCCGATCCTGATCTGCGCGGCGGCTGCGGTTCTGGCTGTCGATGGTGGCCCGGTGGTTTATCGCCACCGACGGGTCGGACGCGATGGTGAGCGTTTCGATTGCCTGAAGCTGCGTAGCATGCGCCGCGACGCCGATGCGGCACTGCGGCGGATCCTGGCCAATGACCCGGCAGCGCGGGCTGAATGGGAGGCCTATCGAAAGCTGCGTCGCGATCCCAGGGTGTTGCCGCTGATCGGCATGCTGCTTCGGCGCACCAGCCTCGATGAGCTGCCCCAGCTTTTCAATGTGTTGTGGGGGCGGATGAGCCTTGTCGGACCGAGGCCCGTCACGGTCGAGGAGTTGGAGCGCTACGGCGAGGTCCGGGCGCATTACCTGGCCGTGCGCCCCGGTCTCTCGGGCCGTTGGCAGGTCTCCGGTCGCAGCGACATCTCCTTCGGTGCGCGGACCCAGATCGACCGACGCTATGTCGAGACCGCAACACTGGGCGCCGATCTCTGGATCCTCTTGATGACGCCGCTTGCCGTGCTGTTCGGTCGCGGTTCTGCATGAGGGTTTTGGGCCCGCCGGGCGCAAGCGCAGCCATCGTGACAGATCGGCTCGAAAGCCTGCAGATCCTGCGCGCGGTCGCGGCGATGATGGTCGCGCTCTTTCACCTCCAACAGCATGTGCTGCCGCATCATCTGGGCCAGGCGCTCTGGCCCGGGCTGTCGATGGGCTATGCGGGGGTGGAGATCTTCTTCGTCCTCAGCGGCTACATCATGATGCATGTGCATGGGCGGGAGATCGGCCGGCGCGATGCGACCGGTCGTTTCCTCTTGCGCCGTGCTGCGCGCATTCTCCCGCTCTACTGGATTGTGCTGGGTATGGTCGTTCTGGGGCGGTTTGCGATGACGGGCGCAATACCCGACGCCGAGAGGCTGTTCGCCGCTGCGTTTTTGCTGCCCAACCAGATGCCGATCCTGCGCGTTGCCTGGACGCTGGGCTACGAGATGCTGTTTTACGGCGCCTTTGCGCTGCTTATCTGGCGTCCGGCTTCCATCGCCTGGTTGGCCACGGGGCTGGCTTTCGGGATGCTGGCGCTTGTCTCGCTGAATGCGCGACCCGCCGCCGTGCTGTTGACCGTTGCGCAAGAGGCGCCTTACGCGCTGCTCTTCCTGTTGGGCATCGCAGCGGCCTGTCTGCAGCAGCGGCTTACCGCGCCTGCGGCCCTGGCTTTCGCAGCGTTCGGGGCTTTTGGTGTTCTGGCGGTAGGGCTTTCTGAGGCGCTGACCGGCCTCGCCCCGGAAAAACCGCTTCGCACACTGCTTTACGGGGTCTGTGCGGCAGCGTTGATTGCCGGTCTCGCCGCGTGGGAGGGTGCCGGCCGACGCCGCATGCCCCCCTTTCTCATCCGGCTCGGAGACGCGTCCTATGCGCTTTACCTCCTGCATCTGCCGGTGATGAGCTTCGCTGCAAAGCTGGTTTCAAGCCTGCGCCTGGACTTGCCGCCCTGGCTGAACGCGGCAGGGTTGGTGCTTCTTGCAACGGCTGCGGCGCTTTGTGCGCACCGGGTGCTGGAGCGGCCGATGCTGCGGCGTCTCTCGCATGCGATCGGGCGTGTAACGCCGAAACCTGATGCGATGCCTGTGGATTTGGGCCATGGACGTCGACGCGCGGCAGAGGCAAATCCTGGGGCGCGAGCAAATCGTCAGCCGCGGGAGAATCTTCAGCCGCGAGCCAGTCTTGATGCACGAGTGACGCGTGAGGCGCGGGCAGATCTTCGCGCCGGAAGGGTGCCCCCACCCCGACTACACACCTAACAATGTGTTACTATGTGCGACTCGGCGGCGCAGCGCAAACATTCTGTGAGCGGAATTCCGCCGATGGTGTGATTAATCGCACATCACCCTGTCAAAAACCCGGGCAGCCGCCTCGTGAGATGCCGCTTTGCCTTGTGAAATGTCGGTCTGCGCCACGCGATGGGATTGCCCGCCGGGGCAGACGCAAGCGCGATGGCGATGGCACACGCCGGCTTGCGTTTTCACGCCGCTGCACCAAACTGCATTGCATGGCGCTTCCCGACGGGTTTCTCGACGAGCTACGTGGCCGGATCTCGCTGGCCCGCATCGCGGAGCGCAGCTTGACCTGGGATCGTGGCAAGACCCGCAGCAACCGCGGCGAGTACTGGGCCTGTTGCCCCTTCCATCAAGAAAAATCGGCCTCCTTCAAGATCGACGACACCAGCGGGCGCTATTATTGCTTCGGCTGCCAGGCGAAGGGCGACGCAATCAACTTCGTTATGGAGACCGGCAATATGGGCTTCATGGAAGCGGTGGAAAGCCTTGCCGCAGAGGCCGGACTCGCCATGCCGGCGCGCGATCCTAAGGTGGCCCAACAGGCCAGGGAACGCGCCGGGCTTTCCCAGATCATGGAGCTTGCGATACGGTTTTATCGCCAGCAGATCCGCTCGGCCCGGGCGCAGGCGGCGCGCGCCTATCTGGCCGGGCGCGGGCTGGATGAGGACGCCATCGCCCGCTTCGAGATCGGCTTTGCGCCGGGATCGGGCAACCTGCTGCTCGAAGCGCTCGCCGGCCGCGGTCTGGCCCTGAACGATCTGGAAACCGCAGGTCTCATCACCCGGCCCGAAGATGGCCGCGCGCCCTATGACCGGTTTCGCGACCGCATCATGTTCCCAATCCGCGATGCGCGCGGCCAAGCTGTCGGATTTGGCGGTCGTGCGATGGATCCGAATGCGCCGGCAAAGTACTACAATTCGCCCGATACGCCGCTCTTTGACAAAGGTCGCTGCCTTTACAACCATAAACCGGCACGCGAGGCGGCCGGAAAGGCCGGCAGCCTGATCGTCGCGGAAGGCTATATGGACGTGATCGCGCTGGTCGAGGCGGGGTTTGCGCACTCCGTGGCGCCGCTCGGCACCGCAATCACAGCCGAACAGCTCGGCCTGATGTGGCGCATGACCAGCGAGCCTGTCATTGCGCTAGACGGCGACCGTGCCGGGCTTGCCGCCGGTATGCGGCTGATCGACCGCGCCCTGCCCCTGCTGCAGCCGGGAAAGTCGCTGCGCTTTGCGCTTTTGCCGGAGAAATGCGACCCCGACGATGTGATCCGTGCCAAAGGCGCCGGCGCAATGCAGGCCGTGATCGGTGCGGCGCGTCCACTCATCGATCTGCTCTGGCAGCGGGAGACCGAGCAGCACAGCCTTGACACGCCCGAACGCCGCGCAGCCTTCGACGAAACGCTGCGTCGCCTGATTGCAACAATCGCGCATCCCGGCGTACGGGCCCATTATGCGGCCGAGCTGCGCGCCCGGCGCCGACAGCATCTGACAGCGCTACAGCTATCGATCGCACCGCGGCGCAGCGCGGCGCCGTTTCCACAAAAGCGCTGGGTCCGTCCGCTTCAACCCAGCATGGCCGCGCGCCGGTCGCGGTTGGCAAACCCCGGGCTCGACAATGCCGACCTGGCGCGGCCGAGCGAACTGGCGATCCTGACGGTCTGCCTTCGGCATCCGCAGATCGCGGCCGAATTCGATGATGCGATCGACCGTGCAACCTTCGTCAATGTCGATCTCGATGCGCTGCGCCAGGCAATGCTAACCGCCCTGACCGATTGCCTTGCCGAGGCCGACCCGCCCGCCGCGCTGCTGGCCATCCTGTCGCAGGCGCTGGGGCAAATCCCCGACGATCTTGCTGCCGGCGACCCTGCGCTTGCACTCAACCGGGCGCTGCGTGCGGATGCACCGGCGCAGCGGGTGCGCGACGAGCTACGTGACCGGCTTGAGCGGTTGTTAACCGAACGCGGGTTGTCTGCCGAGGCAGCCGAGGCGGCCGAGAGCCTGGCTGCGGACGAGACGGCGAGCTGGCGCCTGCGCGAGGCGGCCGAGGCGCGCGACAAGGCCTATGAGGCCGAGGATTTGTCGGCCAAATCGGCAACAGTTGCGCAGGAATCGATCGACGCCTATTTCAACGACTTACGGGCGCGCCAGATATGGGTGAAGAAAAAGTCCTGAGGGGCTAGCCCGAATCACCGATTCGCACCATATGCCAGCGGCCGCCCCGACGGCTTGGACAACACACGGAGTGCAGCATGGCCGCAAAGGACGTGGAGCAGGAGAAAGATCAGGAGTTTCAGGACGGCGCGCCGATGCTCGATATGAGCCAGGCCGCGGTCAAGAAGATGATCGCTCAAGCCAAGGCCCGCGGCTACATCACTTATGACGAGTTGAACCAGGCGCTGCCGTCCGAAAAGGTCTCTTCCGAGCAAATTGAAGATGTGATGTCCATGCTTTCGGAAATGGGCATCAATGTTGTTGAGTCCGAAGAAGCCGAGGAGGAGGACAAGGACAAGCCCTCGGCCGAGGAGAGCAGGGAGGTCGCGGTGGCGGCCACCACCGGCTCGGAGTCGCTCGACCGGACCGACGACCCGGTCCGGATGTATCTGCGCGAGATGGGGTCGGTCGAACTCTTGTCGCGCGAAGGCGAGATCGCCATTGCCAAACGGATCGAGGCCGGCCGGAACACGATGATCTCGGGTCTGTGCGAAAGCCCGCTGACGTTTCAGGCCATTACGATCTGGCGCGACGAGCTTTTGGAAGAAAAGATCATGCTGCGCGACGTGATCGACCTTGAGACCACCTTTGGCGCCACGGTCGAGGATGACGGCGAGACCGAGGAGCTGGCCGCGGGCGAGGACGCCGAGGGCGAGGACGCCGAAGGGGGCGAGACCGAGGAGGGGGGTGAGGAGACCGAGCGCAGCGAAGCGGGCGAGGATGACGACGATCAGGCCAGCCTCTCGCTTTCGGCCATGGAAGCCGCCCTCAAGGAGCAGGTGCTCGAACGTCTTGCCGACATCGCCGAGGATTATGCGCGGCTTTCGGAGATGCAAGATGAACGGATCTCGGCGGCGTTGAACCAGGACGAGACGTTTTCGGCCAGTCAGGAGCGGGAGTATCTGCGGCTGCGCTCGGAGATCGTCGAGCTCGTCAACGCGTTGCATCTGCACAACAACCGCATCGAGGCGCTGGTCGATCAGCTCTACGGCATCAACCGGCGGATCATGTCGCTCGACAGCAGCATGGTAAAAATCGCCGATCAGGCGAAGGTCAGCCGCCGCGAGTTCATCGAGCAGTATCGGGGTGCCGAGCTCGATCCGGGCTGGCTGGACCGCGTCTCCACGCTCAAGGGCCGCGGCTGGGCTGATCTCGGCGGGCGGTTCCGTGACAAGATTACCGAAATCCGCGCCGAGATGGCGCAGATCGGGCAGTATGTCGGCGTCGATATCCCCGAGTTTCGCCGCATCGTGCAGACCGTACAGAAGGGCGAAAAGGAAAGCCGGATCGCCAAAAAGGAGATGGTCGAGGCCAATCTGCGTCTGGTGATCTCGATTGCAAAAAAATACACCAATCGCGGGCTGCAGTTCCTGGATCTGATCCAGGAAGGCAATATCGGCCTGATGAAGGCGGTCGATAAGTTTGAATATCGCCGCGGCTATAAATTCTCGACCTATGCCACCTGGTGGATCCGTCAGGCCATCACCCGCTCGATCGCCGATCAGGCGCGCACCATCCGTATCCCCGTGCACATGATCGAGACGATCAACAAGCTGGTGCGCACGGGGCGGCAGATGCTGCATGAGATCGGCCGCGAACCGACCCCAGAGGAGCTGGCCGCCAAGCTGCAGATGCCGCTTGAAAAGGTTCGAAAGGTGATGAAGATCGCCAAGGAACCGATCAGCCTCGAAACCCCGATCGGGGATGAGGAAGACAGCCAGCTCGGCGATTTCATCGAGGACAAGAACGCCATCCTGCCGCTCGACAGCGCCATTCAGCAGAACCTGAAGGAGACCACGACGCGGGTTCTGGCCAGCCTCACCCCGCGTGAGGAGCGGGTCCTGCGCATGCGCTTCGGCATCGGGATGAACACCGACCACACGCTTGAAGAGGTCGGCCAGCAATTCAGCGTGACCCGCGAGCGCATCCGCCAGATCGAGGCAAAGGCGTTGCGCAAGCTCAAGCACCCGTCCCGCAGCCGCAAGCTGCGCAGCTTTCTGGACCAGTAAAGGGCGGGGTCAGGGGCGGGTCGCCTTTGACCACCATGTCCTGACGACGGACCAGAGAAGCAGCGCCAAAAGGCCGAGCACAGCGAGCTGCGCCAGGTGACTCGCCGCGAGTTCGATCACAGCAGTGGTTTGCCAGGCGGTGGTGTCGGTGTATTGGTCCGGCCCCGGCAGCAGCGCGGCAAGCGGGCTTCGAAAGGCGGTGCCGACGGCGGTCCCGCCATGCAAAAGCCAAAAAGAGGGCATTGGTCACACCGGGATAGCGCATCGCCCTGAACCGGGTCTGCGCCCAGATGATCGCGCCGATGACCGCCAGCACGGCGCCGATCATCATCGTCGAGCGGCCGGTATCGACGATGTAATAGGTGTCGTGAATGGCCGGTGCAGCGTCGGGGACCTGGCGCAACACCTCGTCCATCTGCACCAAGCTCGCCGCGCCGCCAGCCAGATGGACCGCCGCGGCGGCAAAAAAACAGGGAGGCAGGCGCCCAGCCCCGAACCTGTGAACCCAGCGGCGCCAAAACCAAACCGGCCAGAAAGACAAGAGCATAGGCCATGAGCGGTCGCGCCATTGGGGTCGTGTTCGGGGCATGTATAGCATGCCATGGCCCGCGCGGGCGTTTTGGCTGCGGGATGAATGCCGGTCACGGTGCGGCCGGGTGGGCCGGGCCACGAAAGCGGCCGTCGGCGTCGCCCGCCGGCGTGTCATGCCTCAGAACATCCCGGCCGTCGCAAAGCGGTGGTCCGGGTTGCATCGCAACAATCGAAGGCCGCGCCCGGATCCAAGCACGCCCGCGCACCGAGATCACGCGGTCGAACCCCGCAGGCTGGCTAGCGCCGCGCGGGGCGGCTAGTTCAGATAGCGGTCGAACCAGCCCAGCGTGCGTGACCAGGCGAGCGCGGCGGCATCGGGGTCGTAGCGCGGCGTGGTGTCGTTGTGAAACCCGTGGTTCGCATCGGGGTAGATATAGGCCTCATAGATCTTGTTGTTGGCCTTCAGCGCCGCCTCATAGGCCGGCCAGCCTTCATTGATGCGCGCATCAAGCTCGCCCAGATGCACCAGCAGCGGCGCCTGAATGCGCGGCACATCCTCGGCCGCGGCATGCCGACCATAGAAGGGCACCGCGCAGGCCAGTTCGGGATAGGCCACGGCCAGCGCGTTGCACACCCCGCCACCGTAGCAGAACCCCACCGCGCCGACCCGGCCGATGCTGTCCGCGCGGCCCATAAGATGTTCAAATCCCGCGAAGAAATCGTTGAGCAGTTCGATCCGATCGACGGTGCGTTGCAGCGCGCGGCCCTCATCGTCATTGCCCGGATAGCCGCCGACCGAGGTCAGCCCATCGGGCGCCAGCGCCATAAAGCCGGCCTTGGCCACGCGCCGGGCGACATCCTCGATATAGGGGTTGAGGCCGCGATTCTCATGCACCACCAGCACCGCCGGCAGCGGGCCGTCTGCAGCGGCCGGGCGCACCAGATTGCCGCGCACATCACCGGTGCCGTTGGGGGAGGGATAGGTGATCACCTCGGTCACGATCTCCGGATCGTCGGGGCTGACCTGCTGGGCCAGCGCATAGTTCGGTTGCAGCATCTTAAGGAGCGCGAGCGCGGTCACCCCGCCGACGGCGAAGCGCCCGGCCCGATCGAGAAACTCGCGCCTGGTGAGCTGGCCATGCACGTAAAAATCGTAAAGCTCCAGCAACTCGGGGTGGAAATCTTTGGCGGTCAGACGCGGACCGGCGGAAAGATCGTCCATATGCATCCCTCCTGTTTTGCATCGGCCTGTCGCTGAGCATTGCCGGCGGTCCCGATCCTGGGCGAGGTCAACGCCGCAAGACAGGGTCGAAAAGGGGCGCGAGAAGCGCTGCGCCCGCAAGGCTCAGATGGTCGTCGTCAAAATACAGCGTCTGCCCGCTATGCACAATCGCGCAGTATATCTGCGGGCATAGCAGGCTGTCGGGGCGGATCAGCGTCGCATCATGCTCGGCGGCAAGTCTGTCGAAGCTTGAAAAGACGCCGGCCTGGCGTGTCAGAAACGCCGCGCGGGTCGGGCCGGTCGGGTTGCCGGCACCAAAGCGCCATGCCTGGGCCAGGCGGGCGGGCGGGTCAAATCCGATCTCTGGGACCGGGCCGATCAGCACGGCCTCGGCATCTGTTGCGCGGATCGCAGCCAGGCTGCGGCGCAGCCCCTCGCGAAACACCGACGCCCTGTCCTCGGCCCCATCAAGGGAGAGACGCATGGGAAGCTCGCTTTCCAGGCCGAACCCGACACCGGTCTCGGCCAGCGCCCAGCGTGCGGCCAGCAACACCAGCGCCGGGCGCTCGGCGGCAAGAAAGCGCGCCACCCCTTCGTTGAACCGTAGGCAGGCGGTGCTGCGATGCGCGCGCGCAACCGTCACGTCCAAAAGCGGCGGGCAGCCGCCATGATGCAAAAGCCAGCCGGCCCGCCCGGCTTTTTGAGCGGCCCGATCGACCGCATGCACCAACACCCCGGCATGTGAATCGCCCCAGACCAGAAAATCGGGCGCAGCGTCGGGCGCGCCGATGCGGCAGGCAAAGGCCAAGGTGTCGGCCGCCTCCGGCGCGGTACCCAGTTGCCGGTTGCGCCGCGTACAGTCCGCATACGCCGCGCGCATCGCCTGCTTTGCCTCGACCATAGCCACGATCTGGGGCGGAAAGCGCTGCGGCAGCCCGCGGGTCAGGTCCAAGACCCCTGCAACGGCCAACAATGCAAGCGCAACGAGGCCTGCCATGCCGAACAAGGGCCGCCGCGCGATCCGATCTGGCCTACGGAACGGACGTTCGATCCATCGCCAAGACGCAAAAGCCAAAAACAGGGAGAGCGCCAGCAGACCGGCGGTCTGCGCCGGCGCCAACGGTCCGATTGCGGCGTATTGGCTGAAGACCAGCACCGGCCAGTGCCAGAGGTAAAGGGCATAGGAGATCAGCCCCAGCCCAACCAGCGGCGGAACGGCTAGAAACCGCGCAGCCGATAGGCCCGCGGTGCGTCCGGCCTGGATTAGAAGCGCCGTTCCAAGCACCGGCGGCAGCGCGGCGAGCCCGGGAAAGCGGGTCTCGGCGCTATAGAGAAAGACCGGCGCGACCAGCAGCGCGAGTCCGGCCCAGCCCGCCGGTTCGGCTAGCTTGCGCGGCCAGGCGCGCCACGGGGCAAGGGCGATCAGCGCGCCGGCCAAAAGCTCCCAAGCCCGCAGATGCGGCATGAAGAAGGCGCGCGGCGCATCCTCTGCGGTCGCATAGACAGCGGCGGTAAAAGACAGCGCCGCAAGCCCGGCCAACGGCCAAAACGGCGATCGAACACGGCGGTGCAGAAGCCACAAAAGCAGGGGAAAAACGATGTAGAACTGCTCTTCGATGGCCAGCGACCAGCTGTGCAGCAGCGGTTTCGTTTCAGCCGGCGCATCGAAATAGCCGACATCCGCGGCAAACACGAAATTGGCATAAAAGAGCAGCGTGCCGGCCAGGCTGCGGGCGAAATCGCTGAGGTCCGGCGGCACCAGAAACGCAATCGCGGTCAGCGTCGTGACCGCAGCGACAAGCAAGAGCGCGGGTAGGATGCGCCGCACCCGGCGCTCGTAAAATCGCAGCAGCGAAAACCGGCCGGCGCGAAGATCCTCGATCAGGATCGCGGTGATCAAAAACCCCGAGATGACGAAAAAGATGTCCACCCCGACAAAGCCGCCCTGAAACCCCGGCACTTTGGCGTGAAACAGCACCACCGGCAGCACGGCGAGCGCGCGCAACCCGTCGATGTCTGGGCGATAGGGCAGGGCCATTCGAGGTCTCCCAAGGGTCGCGCGGTTCTGCAACGCGCATGGCGGCTTGGCAAGCTTCCAACGGAAGGCGTGATCTTGCGCACGGCGCCGGTCGCGACCCTGCCCCAGATTGAAGGTCAGATCAGGGGCCGGACGCCTGGCCCAAAGCAAGCGAGCGAAGGAAATTGACCATGACCCGCGAGACCCCGGCCCGTCCGACCCAGACTGAAACGGACCCGACCACGGTATTCGTGCCGGACACCGATATGTTCGATTTCGATTTCGAAACGCCCCGGGAGCAAAGCAGCGATGTCTTTGGCTTTGGACATCTGATGGAGGTCGAGGAGGAAGACGAGCTTCAGACCCGCCCGGCGGACAGCACTGCGCTCTATGTCGATCCCAAAGATCCGCTGGGTCCGCTTGCCGATTGGGGCGACGACGCTCCGATCGACCCCTGGGGCTGAGTGCGGTCGGCGCGTCAGGCCTGGCCCGCCTCGATCAGCATGCGGGCGATCGTGCGAAACCGGTCCGCCGGGATGCTGTCGGGCTTGGCGGTGACGATCGGTGTGCCCTGATCGCCCGAAAGGCGGGTGTCGAGGTCGATGGGGATCTCGCCCAGAAACGGCACGCGCAGCGTCTCGGCCATCGCCCGGGCGCCGCCATGCCCGAAAAGCGGTGTTGCCTCGCCGCAATGCGGGCAGACAAAGCTTGCCATATTCTCGATCAGCCCGGCCAACGGCACGCCGGTTTTTTCAAACATATCGACCGCCTTTCGCGCATCTAGAAGCGCAACGTCCTGCGGGGTCGAGACGATGATGGCGCCTGTGACATCGGTGCGCTGCGCTAGGGTAAGCTGCACATCGCCGGTACCGGGAGGCAGGTCGATCACCAGCACGTCGAGCTCGCCCCAGACGACCGAGAACAGAAACTGTTGCAGGGCCTTCATCAGCATCGGCCCGCGCCAGACGGTCGCCGTCTCTTCGGGCACCAAAACGCCCATCGAGATCAGCGTCACGCCATGCGCGCGCAGCGGGTTGATTAGCTGGCCGTCAGGCGAGGTCGGTTTGTCCGACACCCCCATCATGCGCGGTTGGCTGGGCCCGTAGACATCGGCATCGAGAAGGCCGACCCGGCGGCCCTGCGCGGCCAGCGCCACGGCCAGATTGGCCGCAACGGTCGATTTCCCGACCCCGCCCTTGCCGGAGCCGATGGCAAGCACCCGGTCGACGCCCGGGATCGGGTGGCCCGGCTGTGGGGCCCGGCGCTGCGGTTGCGGTCCGGCCGGGGCGGTGCCGGGACCGCGCGCGCCGCGCAGATCGGGCGGCGGGCCCTTCCCGGCGGGTTTCGGTGGATGCGCAACCGGGGCGGCCTGTGCGGTAAGGATGACCGAGGCGCGCTCGATCCCGGCCTGACCCGCCAGCGCCTCCTCCGCAGCCTTGGCAAGCGGCATCATGGCGGCGCCGCGCGCGGCAGGCACCTCCAGCACGACCTGGACCGCGCCGTCCTGCGCAGTGACCGCGCCGACGAAGCCGGCGCTGACCAGATCGGTACCAGTGCCTGGATCGACGATGCGCGACAGAACGCGGTGGACCGCGCCCTTATCCAAACCTGCCTTGTCCAAGTCTTCCTTGTCCAAGTCCAACTCCCCTTCAGCTTGGGCCGATATAGGCGGGCAGGGGGCGCGGCCACAAGCCGTAGGGCGCCAAAGGCCGGCCGCATCGCCACTTTCAGCCCTGCGGGGTGACGATGCGCCGCGCAGCCCCGCGTTTCAGCCCAAGCTGGCGTTCGCGCCAGATGATGAAGAGCCCGGCGACGACGACAAGCGCCGCGCCGCTCAGCATCGGCGTGGTGGGAAGCTCGTTGAAGACCAGAAAACCCACCGCGATTGCCAGCAGCATCGAGGTATAGTCGAAGGGCGCGATTACCGCCGTTTCGGCGTTGCGATAGGCCTCGGTCAAGCAGATCTGACCGACCCCGCCCAGCACGCCGGCCAGCACAAGCAGCCCCGCGGTTTGCCAGCCCGGCACCACCCAGCCCCAGGGCAGCGAGACCAGCGACAGGAGCGTGGCAAAGACCGAGAAGTAAAACACGATGGCCGGCGTCGCCTCGGTCTGCACGAGCTTGCGCACAAAGACCGTGGCCAGCGCCACGAAAACCGCGCCCGTCAGCGCGATCATGGCGCCCAGCGTCTCGGCATCGGTGGCCTGCCCCGGCGCCAGCACCGTCAGCCGGGGCGACAGCACGATCAGCACGCCGACAAGCCCCAGCCCGACCGCCGCCAGCCGGTAGATGCGCAAGCGCTCGCCCAGAAACATCGCCGCAAAGATTACCGTAAGCAACGGCGCAGCATAGCCAAGCGCGACCATCTCCGGAAAGGGCAACAGCCCAAGCGCGAGGAACCCGCAGCTCATTGCGACAACCCCGACCAGCGCGCGCCATACATGCCCCAGAATATTGTCGGTCCGCAGCCCGCCGGGAAAGTCGTGCCGCAGGGCCAGCCAGATCAGGATCGGCGGGATTGCAAAGAGCGAGCGAAAGAACACCCGCTCGCCGGCAGGCACCTCCTCGGCCGTCGCCTTGATGATGGTGGCCATCCCGGTGAAGATCGTCACCGAGAGGATTTTTAGGACGATACCGCGCAGGGGGTTCATCGAGGGTTCATTGGGGGCTCATCGGCAGAACATTGGGTATGCGCCTTTCACCGCATCTTCCTAGCGCTGCGTTATGCGGCAGCGCAATCCGCCCTGCATGCATAGCTGCCATGAGCTGACCATGCCCGGCAGGCTTGACTTGCGCGAGACCTGCGGCAATGGCTGGGCGCGCGGCAATCGAGGAGCCTTGGATGGTTTCGCGCGTGATTCCGGTCGAGCCCTTCGACCTTGTGATTTTCGGCGCGACCGGCGATCTGGCGCGGCGCAAGATCCTTCCCGGCCTGTTCCGCCGCCGGCAGGTGGGTCAGATGCCGGCCGAGGCGCGGGTGATCGGCGCTGCCCGCCGGGCGATGGATGCCGAGGGTTTTCGCGCTTTCGCCGATGCCGCACTCGACGAGTTCGAGCCGGCCGCGCGCGCGGCGCCGGAGCTGCGTCAGTCTTTCCTCGATGCGCTCGACTATGTGCCCATCGACGCAACCGGAACGGCGGGCTGGCAGGCGCTTGCCGACAAGCTCGGCCAAGCGCGGCCGCGGGCCTTTTACCTCTCCGTCGCGCCGGCGCTCTTTGGAGAGATCGCAGCGCGGCTTTCGTCGCATGGGATCGTTACCGCGCAATCGCGGATTGTGGTTGAAAAACCCTTCGGGCGCGATCTTGCCTCGGCCAAAGCGCTCAATACAGCGCTCGCCGAGCATTTTGAAGAGAGCCAGATCTACAGGATCGATCACTATCTAGGCAAAGAGACGGTACAGAACCTGATGGCGATTCGCTTTGCCAATGCGCTTTTCGAGCCGCTTTGGAACGCGCGCGCCGTGGATCATGTGCAGATAACGGTGGCCGAAAGCCTCGGCGTGGCCGGGCGGGGCGCCTATTATGATCGCTCCGGCGCCATGCGCGACATGATCCAGAACCATCTGATGCAGCTTTTGTGCCTGACCGCGATGGAGCCGCCGGCGCGATTCGAAGCCGATGCGGTGCGCGACGAGAAGCTCAAGGTGATCCGCGCGCTGCAACCCATCGGTGCGGCCGAGATCGATCTTGTCAGCGTGCGGGGGCAGTATCGGGCGGGGCATGACGGTGCCGCCTATGCAGCAGATGCGGAAAACGCTGTGACCCGGACCGAAAGCTATGTCGCGCTGAAGGTGGCGGTGGAAAACTGGCGCTGGTCGGGCACGCCTTTTTACCTGCGCACCGGCAAGCGGTTGCGCGCCAGGCTGTCGGAGATTGCGGTCGTCTTTCGCGATCCGCCGCACGCGATCTTTCCGCGCTCTGCGCAAGCGCTGCGCGGCAATGCGCTGATCATCCGCTTGCAACCCGATGAGGGCATCACGCTGCGCATGACGATCAAGGATCCTGGACCGGGCGGCATGCGTCTGACCGAGGTGCCGCTCGACATGTCCTTTGCCGATACGGTCGGGGCCGGGTTGCCGGACGCCTATGAGCGCTTGATCATGGATGTGATCCGGGGCGATCAGACACTTTTCATGCGCGGCGACGAGGTCGAGGCGGCCTGGCGCTGGACCGATCCGATTATCACCGCCTGGGAGGAGGCCGGCCAGACGCCGACCCCGTACGATCCTGGCGGCTCGGGACCCGAAGACGCGCTGATGCTTTTACATCGCGACGGCCGGCGCTGGCGTGAGATTGCGACATGAGCCAGGGCGAAGAGGCCTCCGCGCTGGACGCGATCACCCGCTATGACGATCGCGAGGATCTTAGGGACGGCGTCGCCCGTCTGGCCGCCCAGACGCTCCAGAACGCAATCGAAACCCGCGGGGCGGCCACCTTAGCCGTGCCCGGCGGCAGCACGCCGGGCCCGTTTCTCGAAGCGCTCTCGGAAATGCCGCTGGATTGGTCGCGGGTGACCGTGATGCCAACCGATGAGCGGATGGTCGCGCTCGATTCGCCACGGCTCAACGAGCGGCTGATCCGGGACAGCCTGTTACAAGGTGCGGCGGCGGCGGCCCGCTTTCTTGGCTTTGCCGGTCCGGTGATGCAGGCCAATCCGGCGCATATCCTGCCAAGGCTCTGCACAGAGGTGGAAGCCGCCTTGCCGCTCGATCTGTGCGTTCTGGGCATGGGCGAGGATCTGCACACCGCATCGCTTTTTCCCGGCGCCGATAGGCTGGCACTGGCTTTGGCCGAGGACGCCCCACCGGTGATGATGCTTCACGCTCCGGGTGTACCGGAACCGCGCATCAGCCTCACCCGCCCCGCACTGTGCACCGCCCGGCGCTGCGTTTTGCTGCTGGCGGGTGCAGGCAAGATGGCCGCTCTTACGCGCGCTGCGGCGGAAGGGCCGGTCGAGATGGCCCCGGTTCGGGCCATCTTGCACCGGGCCGAGATCCATTATGCGCCCTAGGCGGGAGAGCCGGCCGACCCGCTTTTCGGTCCCCCGAGAGGTAGCGCATTGAGGGGCGGCGTTTCGGGGTGCCCAAACGCCCCGTTTACCTTTCAGCAACCAATGTGGTGCGGGTCACAGTCTATTTGTGTAAAAACCCTCATGTCAGTAGGGCGGGGGGACAGGACCGGGCCTTTCGCTACACCGTGTACCCCGGTCGGACGAAAGGGTGGGCCTCATGACCGATCAAAGCGTGGCGTTCAGGACTGTTCTTGACGATATCTGGCAGATCGGCATTCCGAACGTGATCGATGCGCAGCCGACCTGTCGCTCGCCGCTCGACGATATTCGCGATGCCGATTGCGCCCGCGATGTCTATGGCGAACCGCCGCTGGGTTTCAGCAATGACGGCAAAACCCCGGTCTTTGCCTCGGGCACCGTGCCGATGAAGCGCGATCCGCGCGGGCGCTTCGGCTAGGGCGCGCGCCGAACACACGGGGCGTGCTCACCGCACGGGGCGTGCTCACCGCATAGGGCCGGTCGACGAAATGGGGCTGGCTGACGTGCCGGTGGAAAAAACCGCGCAGGCCTGTCGAAATCGGGCCCGCGCCGACCTCTCCCAGATACGCCTTGCCAATGCTAGGCTTTGAGAAAACCCGGCCCATACCGGGCCGCTAGAGGGAGAGCGACATGCAATACATGCTGGTTTTCAACGAGACCGAGGCGCAGTTCGTCGCGCGCCAAAATGCGGATGCCACCGCCTATTGGAGCGCCTGGCGCGCCTATATGGACGAGATGGGCAGCCTCATTGAGCGGGCCAATGCGCTTGAGGGGCCGGAGACCGCGACGGTCATCCGCACGCGCGATGGCCGGTTGCAGGTTCAGGACGGTCCGGCGCCGGAGGCCAAGGAGATGCTGGGCGGCTATGTCATCATCGAGGTGCCGGATCTCGACGCCGCGTTGAAATGGGCCGCGAAGGCGCCCTGCGCCGCGACAGGGTCGGTCGAGGTGCGCCCGGTAATGCAGATGGGATGAGCGGGTCTGCGCGACGCGACCGCCAAGCCGGGGCTGGCGGCGAGACTGCCGGGGCTGAAGGGGCCGCAGGGGCTGGCAGCGGCAACGGGGCCGAAGGCGCCGCTTTGGCTGCCGAGACCGCCGCGCGCCAGTCCTATGGTCGTCTGCTGGCCTGGCTGGCTGCCCGCAGCCGCGACCTTGCCGCCGCAGAGGATGCGCTGGCCGAGGCGTTTGCCGCAGCCCTGGCGACATGGCCGCATAAAGGCGTGCCCCGGAACCCTGAGGGTTGGCTGGCGGTCGCGGCCCGGCGGCAGTTGATCGGTGCGGCGCGGCATGCCGCGGTCGCGGCGCGTGCCCAGCCTGTGCTCGCCCTGCTCGATGAGGAGCGTTTGTACGGCGCAGAGAGCATGAGGGACGACGCCAACCTGCCCGATGAGCGGCTGAAGCTGATGTTCGCGGTCGCCCATCCGGCGATCGACGCGAAGATGCACGCACCCCTGATGCTACAATGCGTGCTCGGTTTCGATGCGGCCGCAATTGCGCGGGCCTGCGTGGTGCCCCCCGCAACCATGGGTCAGCGGCTCAGCCGGGCCAAGGCGAAGATCCGCACCGCCCGGATCCCGTTCGCGCTGCCCGATGCGGCGGATCTGCCCGCCCGCCTCGACCCGGTTCTGGACGCGATCTATGCCGCGTTCGGGCTTGCCTGGCACGACCCGGACGGGCGCCGCGATCTGACCGAGGAGGCGCTCTGGCTGGGCGATCTTCTTGCCCGGCGGATGCCGCATCGGGCCGAGGCGCAGGGGCTCGTGGCGTTGATGCGTTTCGCTCATGCACGGGCGGATGCCCGCCGGGACGGCGCTGGGCGCTTCGTGCCGCTCGATGCGCAGGACACCGCCCTTTGGGACGCGGCACTGATCGCCCGCGCCCAGGCCGACCTTGCCCGGGCCGCGGCCTTGCGCCAGCCGGGACGGTTCCAGCTCGAAGCGGCTATCCAGGCGGTTCATGTAGACCGGGCCGAGACCGGGCGGATCGACTGGACTGCGCTTGCGGCTCTCTACCGGATGCTCTGGCGCCTGGCGCCGACCCTGTCGACCTTGTGCGGTCAGGCGGCGGTCCTCATCCGCCTTGGCGATCCCGGCGCAGCCCTGGCGCGGCTCGATACGGCGGCCGGCGCTGCAACCGGTGCTGCGGCCTATCAACCATGGTGGGCTGTACGCGCCGCGGCGCTGCGGGCCTTGCGCCGCCATCAAGAGGCGCGCGAAGCCGCTCGGCAGGCCGCAGCGCTGGCGCAGGACCGCGCCACGCGCGACTGGCTTTACGAAAAGGCGGGCCGGGACGGGCGCGACCGGCAATAGCGACCCAACGGGTTGACCGAAGATCGGGTTTGCCGCTGTCACCTGGCCGCGTGCTCCGCCGGGCGCAGCCCGGTCGCGGCCGGGCGGGGCTCGATGCTCCGCCCAGCCGGCCCCTTGCACGAGGCACCGTTCACGAGGCACCGTTCACGAGGCACCGTTCACGGGGCACCGTTCACGGGGAACCTTTCTGGGGACCCTGTTCTGTGGAGATGAGCCTCAAGAGATGCGGGTGGCGATTTCCAGCAGATTGCCATCTGGATCGCGCAGATAAAGCGACAGGATCGGTCCCTCCGCCCCGGTTCTGGGCACGGGGCCGAGTTCCACCGCAACCCCGTGCCCGGCAAGATGCTCTTGCCACGCCGCCAGATCCGTATCGCTCAAAAAACACAGATCGGCCGAACCCGGCTGCGGATTTGCGGCATGCGGCGCAATCTCCCCGCCGACTTCATGCAGGTTGATCTTCTGCCGACCCACCCGCAGCGCGCAGCGCCACTGCCCGTCCGCCCCGTAAAAGCGCTCAACCCTCAGGCCCAGCAGATCGGTGTAAAACGCGCAGCTGCGATCGAGATCCGCAACCGTCAGCACAAGATGGTCGAGAGCTCGTATCCCAGGTATGACGCACCCCCCTGCCCGTTTGCGTACCGCCCTTCTTGCGCAGCCCGCCCCGCGACCGGGATGGCCTACCTTCCGACTTGCGTTCTACGCCGAGCCCCGTCAAGACCGTAGCCGACGACATCCGCAGGCAGGGGAGCGGCCGATGAACGATCCGCAACAGGCCGTCGGACGGCAGATGCAACGCCACGATGCGCTCGACCCCGAACGAGCCCGGGCGATGCATGCAACCCTCGACCTGCCGGGGCCGGCGCCCGGCCTCGGCGATCCCCTACCCCGTTTCTGGCATTGGGCGTATTTTTGGGACAGCCAGCCGCCCGAGAAGCTGGGCCGCGACGGGCATCCGCGGCCGGGCGGTGCGGCGGATGCGTTCATCCCCAACACCGGGCTGCCCAGGCGGATGTGGGCCGGTGGTGCAATCGAGTGGTTCGCTCCCTTGCCGCTCGGCAAACCCGCGCTGCGTCGCTCCACGATCAGCGATGTGGCGCATAAGGCGGGGCGCAGCGGCCCGCTGGCTTTCGTCACCGTGACGCATGAGCTGCTCGATGCAGACGGGAGCCTTGCCGTTCGCGAGCGACAGGACATCGTCTATCGGCCCGATCCCGATCCCGATCCCGACCCCGAGTCCGAAACCGAGCCCCGCGAAGCGGAACCCAGCACACCCGAACCCAGCATACCCGAACCCGGCGTGCCCAAATCCCGCAAGGCGGCGCCCGATCGCCTCGCGGGCCGCGATGCGGGCCGGCCCGCAATGCGGGAGGCAAACCCGACAAGCCCCGCCGCCGACGGACCCCAAACCCGCCAAGCGTCGCCTGCAGCCAAGGCGCCTTCCTCCTTTCCCGCCCAGAAAGCGCCGCGCAACGAAACGCTACGGGCCCGGTTCCGCCCCGATGCCACGCAGCTCTTTCGCTACTCTGCGCTTACCTTCAACGGGCACCGCATCCATTACGACCTTGCCTATTGTCGAGAAGTGGAGGGCTATCCCGGTCTGGTCGTCCACGGCCCCTTGATGGCGCAGCGTATGATCGACCTTGCCGCGCAGCATCTCACCAACCTGACGCGGTTTTCCTTCCGGGCCATGGCTCCGGTTTTCTGCCCGGCCGCCTTTGAGGCTTGCGCCAAACCCGATGGCGACGGGCTTGCGCTCTGGATCCGACGCGAAGATGGCGGTCTTGCCATGCAGGCGCAGGCAGCCTGACGCGCAGCGGCCTTGCGCCGGCATGGACGCCCAGCAACGGACGGTAACGTTGGCCCGTTCGAAGGGATTGGCCCGTTCGAAGGGATTTGTCCGTCCCGCTAAGCAGCCTCGCCTGCGTGGGAGCATCCATACCGATCCCCTGCGTAGACTGGCGGGGACGCTGCCAACCGTCCCCATGCCGCGCGGGCGTCCGGACGCAAGGGATCTGGGGTAGACCGGCAGGCCGCCAGGCTTAGAAATCGCGGCTCCAGCTCAGCCCCACACTGCTGGTGATCCCCACTTCGGCCTCAACCTTTGTGCCTTCGAAAAGATCGATCTGCACCGTGACGGCGCTGTCGCCGTCATCCTCCAGATCCCGGTTCGCCCCGACAAAAAGCCCAGGCACCAGCGAGCGGCCGACGGTCAGCGACGTCCCCTCATCGGTGGTGTCCACGCGCAACAGATCCACGCCCAAAGCGTCGCGCGCTGCATCGATGATCCCACGCCGGCCAGTCAACAGCGTGTTGATGCCCGCCGCAAGCTGGATCGCCTGGCTGGTCGACAGAGACTGGCTGGAACTGCCATAGATCAGCCGGGGTAGCACCTCGCTGTCGGGCAGGTCGGGGGTCGAGCTGAAAACGATCTGGGGGTCGCGCGTCGCGCCGGTGATGGCGACCTGACCGGTAATGCCATTCGCCGTGCGCTCAAAGACGATGTTCAAAAGCGGGTTGATCGCCGCACCCCCGGCAAAACGAACCTCGCCCTCGATCATGTCGAAACTCTGGCCCAGAAGGCTAAGATTGCCGCGCAGCGTTTCGATCAGACCCCGCACCCTGGGTGCGCGGACCGTTCCGCCGATATCCAGGGCCATCCGCCATTCGCTGTCGAGCCCGCGCCCCCGGGCAAAGACCAGCCCCGGTGCTGTGACAGCGATGTTGAGCCGCACCTGGCCAGGCGGTGCGGTGCCGCCGGCGGGGGCATCGTCACCCTTGATGCGCACCGGTTCCAGATCGATGATCGTTGCAGGCGAGGCGCTGACCAGCCGCAGTTCGGCCCGGTCGACCGCGATCGTGCCGCTGAGTGACAGGGCGTTGACCGGACCCGCCAGACGCAACTCAGAGGTGATTCGTGCCGTCACATCGTCGCGCCGCACCAGAACCGCCTCGCGCGCCGTTACGGTGGCATCGATACGGCTGCGCCCCTCCTCCAGCGCGAGGCGGGCCTGCGCCTCGACCCGGCCCTCGGCCCCATCCAACGCTGTGAGCGTCAGCACCAGATCGCGGCTGTTCTCGATCTGGCTGGTGACGTTCAGATCGGTCAGAATCGTGCCGGCCGTCAGCTCCTCAAAGCGGCCCTTCTCAATTGAAACCTCGCCGGACAAAAGCGGGTCCTCGACTGTGCCGGACAGGTTCAGCGCGATACGGCCGGGACCGGACAACTCCTGCCCGCTGCCCGGCAGCAGCACCCATAGGGTCGCCACATCGCCCGCCCAGTCAATCGCACCGCGGATCGGCTCGCCGCCCGGGATGCGCGGAAAGCGCTGTCCGGAACGCAAAGGCAGTGCCAGCCTGGCCGTCAAGGGCGTGCCGCCGCCGGTGTCCAGCGCCAGATCGGCCTCGGCGATCCGCCCGTCCCAACGCGCCGCAAGCATGCCGTCGACTGAGGTTGCCAGCCCGGCCAGATCGTCGAAGGCCAGGTCGGTTGTGGTGAGCTTCACATCGGCGGCGCTGCGGCCCGGGCGGGTGTCGAACGACGCCTGGCCGTCGAGCCGTCCTGCCGCAATACCCGCGCCGAGCAGCCGGTCGAGCAGTGCCAGATCCAGCGCCTGGACCGAGAGCGCCCCGAAAAGCCCGTTGGGTACGAGCGTAACATCGCCAGCGATACGCCCGGTCTGCGCGACGGCAAGGTCGATGCCCTCAAAGGCAAGGGCGTTGCCGGTCTCGCGCAGGGTCAGCGGGCTTTCAAGCCCGATCCGGGCGTCGTCGAGCGTAAGGGCAAACGCCGAGACGGTCGCACCGATCGCCCCGTCCAGATCGATGCGCGCCGCGCCGTCCAGACGCAGCGGGAGCGCCTCGACCCACCCCTCTGCCCCAAGCGTGACATCAAGCGCGGAGAGTGGACCGACGGCCGTAACGGTCAGGCTGTCGAGGCTTGCGGGGTCTGCCAGGGCATCGGTGGCCCGATGGCTGAGATCGATGCGCGGTGCGCCGTAAAGGTCGCGCACCCCGCCCTCGATACGAAAGCGGCTGGCCGCGAGGGTATCGGTGTTGAGCCCATCGATGTCGAGGGCGAGCGTTGCTGCCTGCTGCGCATTCGCGTGCGACAGCGCGAAAGTGGCGTCGATCACGCCTGCAATCCGCTGGCCCAGGAAAGCGCCGACTGCATCGAGCGGCCCGGCAATCGCAAGCGCGCCCTCGGTCAGCAGACTGTTGGTTTGGAGCGAGAGCGCCCCGGATAGGGCAAGGCCCAGCGCCTCGGCCGACATATCCTCAAGCGTCAACAGCGGTGCTGCGTAACGCACAGAGGTTTCCATCGCGATTGCGCCCAGATCGCCCTCGGAACCGCGAAGTGCCAACGTCCCATCGATGGTCTCCGCAAAAGTCAGGTCGTGGGCCAGGTCAAGCACACCGAACCGGCGCCCGGCCGCCGTCAAATCGCGCGCGCCGAGCGTACCGGCAAGCGTTGGAATACCCTCGGCCAGCCTCAGCGTACCATTGGCCGAGACGACGCCGCTTGCGTCCACATCATAGGCGGCGGCCAACGGGCCGAGCGCGGCCGTATCGACGCTGTAGTCGAGACTGCCGCCGACCGCTGCGAGATCCAGCGTCCCGTCTCGCGTCCCGTCTCGTGTCCCGTCCAGCCTCCCGCCGATTTCGGCCTGCAGGACCGCCGAGGCGAGCGTGGCGCGCCTGATCGTCAGTGCATCGCCGCTCAGCCCGACGTCAATGGCAAGCTCGGCCCTACCCAGACGTTCGGGCGCGAGACGGTCGATGCGGATCCCCGTCCCGGCAAGGGTCGCAGCTAGATCGAGCCCATCCGCGCGTTGCCCGAGCCGTGCGGTCAGGGCCACATCGCCAAGGTCGAGAAGGGGGGCGCGAAAGCCCTGCAGCCCGCCCGCAAGCTCGACCTCCGCAAGACCCCGATCGAGGCGCAGGCGCCCATCGAGCTGCGTTGCACCGCTGAGCGCGAGCGCGTAGGCCGAAGCGATGGGGGCGAGCGTGGGGATCCGGGCGCTAAATGCCAGATCGCCGTCCATGGCGTCGACCGCGATCTCGCCCGACAGGGTTGCGGCGAGGGGTGCCGCGCGCAGCGCAGCCGATCGAACGGCGAGCCTGCCTTCGGCCAGGCGTGCTTCGGCCGACAAAGCGACATTGCCCAGAAGGTCCGGCGTCAGGCGGTCGATCCGCAGGCCCGCGCCGCTGCCCGATAGGGTAAAGGCGGTCGCCGCGTTCTGCTGTACGGCCGATAGGGTCAATGCCAGCGTTTCGGCATCGACAAAGGCGCTGGCGACCCCGGCAAGCCGCGTCTCGCCCCGCGCCGTAAACGCATCGGGCGTACCGGATACGCTGCCGTCGAAACGGATCTCTTCAAAGGCAACCCCCTCGGCCAGATCGGCCAGCGCAGCGCCGCCGACCAGCGACAGGGTCAGATCGAACCGGCTGTCGCGGCGCTCGAACTGGCCATCGGCGGCAAGGGCGAGCGCGGGCGCGGCCAAGGAAAGCGCTTCAATCGCGATCACCCCGTCGGTTTCGCTGATTTCGGCGGTCAGCGCGGCCCGGGGCGCCAGCAGCGCCTGAGAACGGGGCGACATCAAAGGGCCGGGTTGAAGGTCGAATGCAGCGCTGATGCGGATCGGCGCGACGTAGCGCACGGTCGCCGAACCCTCCGCCGTAAAGACATCGTCGCTTTGCGCCTCAAAACGCAACTGCCAGGCCTCGCGCGGCCCCTCGCCGACGAGCGACAGGCGGCTGGCGCTGCGGGCCGGCAAACCGGCCAATGCCGCGACCACCCCGCCGGCCGCCTCGCGCGCCTGTAGCGATAGCGCCAGGGTGTCATCGTCGAACCGGCGGCGATAGTCGAGCGCAATGGTACCTGCCAACCCGTCGCGGCGCACAATCTCCAGGCGCGCCGATTGGATATCGGCCTGATCCTCGGCCGTACCGGTGGCATCGAATGCGATCGCATGGCCCAGAACCGGCGCTTCCAGCACCACGTTTTCCAGCCGCATCTCCCGCAGGATCACCGCAATCGGCGCGCGCGGCCAGTCAAAGGGCGAGGCGCTGGGATCCGCTTGGCCTTCGCGCAGCGCCGGCGGCTGGGCGCCTGGCGCAGGGCCGCGCGTGACGGTAAGATTGCGCACCAGGATCTGCGGCACGTCGAGTTCCAGCGCGAGAAGGCGACGGGCGTTCCAGGTCAGCGCCACCTCATCGGCCGTGGCCCAGACGCCGCTGCCGTCGCGCACTTTTAGGCCCAAAAGCCGGGTGACCTCCGCATCGGGGCTGTCGACCTCCTCGACCGTGACCTCAAACGATCCGGGTGTGGAAATCTGGCTAAGCAGAAACTCCACCAGCTGGCTGCGCACATCGAAGATCGAGGTCTCAGCCCGCGCCGGCGCGGCCGCGGCAAGTCCGGCAAAGATCGCAAGGAGCAGCAGCAGCGGGGCGACGAAGCGGTTTATTGGGCCCATCAGAATGCCTGTCCGATCGAGACGTAGAACTGAAACGGGTCGTCGACATCGCGGGCTTCGATGGGAAAGCCGACATCGAAGCGCACCGGGCCGACGGGCGAGTAGTAGCGCAGACCGAGCCCCAGGGCGACCTGCACGCCGTTGCGAAAATCGGGCGTGTCGTCCTGGGTGACGCTGCCGGCTTCGATGAATAGCACACCGCCGATATCGGGCAGGAACTCCGCCCGCAGCTCGGCGCCGACCTCCATGACCGCAAGCCCGCCGGTTGGGCTGTTAAACGCATCGATGGGGCCAATCAAGTCGCGCCCATAGCCACGCACGGATTCTCCGCCCCCCGCATAGACCCGATAGTTCGCCGGGATATCCTCGAAAGCCACCCCCTGCACGCTGCCCAGCCGCCCGCGCAGGGCCAGCACATAGTTCCGATCGCGGGTCAGCGGCACATAGGTCGAGGCGGCAATGTCCAGCATTAGAAAGCTGACCGACATGCCGTCGCTCGGCCCGGTGTAGGGCGTTGCGGTCAGACGCAACCGTTCGCCCCGGCGTGGATCCAAAAGGTCATCGGTGCTGTCATAGGCGACAAAGGCTGGCACTCCGAGGAAACTGCTTTCCTTGGTGCCGCGATTATCCGTGATGCGCGAGAATTCGACCGCACCGCCCAGCCCGACGGTCCAGAACGGCGTCAGGCTGCGCTCCAGCCCCAGCGAGATGATCGAGGTGGGGCCATCAAAGGCCTCGCGATCCTCGTTGCGCGCCACGACCCGCGCCACCAGCACCTGGCGATCGCGCAGGAATTGCGGCTTGCGCAGCTCGGCATCGAACTCGATCAACTCCTGGCCCAGCGTCGCCTCGATGGTGCCGGTTTCGTTTTCGCCCAGCAGGTTGCGATGCGTGAGCCGGCCGAATACCTCCGGACCCTCGGTCGTATCGTAGCGAATGCCGGCCGCAACGGTGCGGGGCAGCCGCTCCTCAACCGTGATGGTCAGCGGCAGCACACCGTCGGAGGGCGGCTCGGCGGGTCGTGCAATCCGCACCACATTGAAAAGCCCGGTGCCGCGCAGGCGCTGCTGGGTCGCGCGCAGCTTGCTGCCGTCGAAAACCGCGCCGGGCTCGGTCTCGACATAGCTGCGCAGATAAGCTTCCTCCACCGAGGTCACACCCGAAAACGAAATCGCCCCGACGCGGTAACGCAGGCCCGGCTCGATCACGCTGGTAACCTCTATGGTCTTGGCCTCGGTGTCGGCAACCGCGTCGCGCGAACGAAACCGCGCATAGGCAAAGCCCGCCCGGCGCAGGCGGGCAACGGCACGATCTTCGGCCGCAACGATGGGTTCGGCTAGGGCGGGTTCGCCGACCGGCGAGCCGAGCTGCGCCAGATCGAGCGCGGGCGCCGCGTCGCCCGGCGCTTGGATTGCGGCATCGTCGCGCCCAGTCAGCGTCAACCGATGCGCGGCAAGCGTGTAAAGCGGGCCAGGCGCAAGGCGGAAGGTCAGAATGACTGCCTCGGCCGCCTCTGGGGTGATCTCGACAGTCGCATCCCCCTCATAATACCCGCGCGAACGCAAAAGACGGCGCAGGGTCTCAAGATCGCCCCGCGCACGCTGCACCAGAAAGCTGCGCGAATTGGCGCCATCGTCTTGGCGCAGATAGACTTCAAGCGCATCTTCGGCGACATCGGCAATATCGCCTTCGGGTGCATCCTCCAGCACCACCTGATAGGTTTCGATAAAGGTTTGAGGGGGGTCGACCTCGCCGAACCCGTCCTCCCGGCTACAGCCAGCAGCCAGTGCGAGCGCGGCGAGACATGCCGGCAGGACCCCCCACCCCGATACGACCGTCACGCGATTTTCCCCAGGTGAGTCCCAGAACCGAGTCCTAGGCCAAACCGCAGCAAACCGAAATCAGATTCTGGTGCCGCCGCCGGCGGACAACCTGGTAATGTGCAGCGGGCAAGCGTCAGTTGAAGACGAAGTCCGAGGCGGTCAAGCGTTCGGGTTCGATGAACTGGATCGTGATGTCGTTGAGATCGAAGCTGACCACGGAATGCTGGCCGGCATCTGCGATTGTGAGATCCTCGAAGGTGACGTTGCCGCGGATCAGGATCTTGTCGAAATTGTCCTGGTAGTCGCGCACCAGATCGTTGCCGTCGCCGGTCACGAACAGAAACCGGTCGGCTCCGCCGCCGCCGTAAAGGACATCGTCGCCAAGCCCGCCGATCACCACATCGTTGCCGGTATTGCCGAAGATCACGTCGTCATCCGCGCCGCCCTGTAGAAAATCGTCGCTACCGACGCCGAGTATGCGGTCATTGCCCGGCCCGCCATCGATGATGTTGCGCAGGTTGGCGCCGATAAGCCGGTCATTGCCGGCGCCGCCGGTGACGTTTTCGAACGCCTCGATCCGCGAGCGGTTGCTGCCATCGACAATCACGCCATTGTTGAAGGACACGGTCAGGTCGCTGGTCCGTTCGCTGAAATCGAGCGTGTCGATGCCGCTGCCGCCGGCCAGCGAGAAGCCCGAAATGCCTTCGCCGAGATGCACCGCGTCATTACCGCCAAGCGTCCGCAGGACCTTGTTCGTGCCGCCGAGCTCGATCACATCGCCCCCGGCCGAGCCGATGATCGTCGCCGCACCCGCCATCAGGAACGCGAACTCCTCGATTTCAACGAACCGCTTGTCGCGCCCATACTGGCCTGTGCTGACATTGCTCAGCAGGTTGAAGACCGAATCCCCCAGGCTGACGCCGTTGGTATCGCGGATCTCGACCCGGTCGGTGCCGCCGCCGCCGCGCACGACATCGCCCCCGGTTCCCAGCACAAAGAGGTCGTCGCCCGCGCCGCCCACAAGCGTCGAGGTGCCGCTGAGATTGGACAGCACATCGTTGCCGCCCGCACCGTAGAGCGCATCGTTGCCGCCGCTGCCGCCGTAAAGCGTGTTGGCAGCGTTGTTGCCGATCAGCACATCGCTTTCATTGCTGCCTTCTAGCCCATCGACATTGCGATAAGCGTCATTGGCGCTGAACGGGCTGGAGCCGACACCGGTCGCCAGATTGTAGCTCACCCCCCGGGTCTCGTTGAAAAACGAAACGATCTCGATCGACTCGGTCCCGCCGATCACCACCTCTCGATCGCCGGTGACGCGCACGGTCAGCGTTGCGGTGCCACCCTGCACCCGTTCGAACTCGCGCCCAAAGGCGTTGAGGTTTCTTGTCGTCGCGGTCTGGACGATCTGCGCCGAAGGGGTGTCGGGCACGATCCGGTCCGCATCGGCGATGTCGTTGTAAAACAGCGGGTCGGCTTCCAGCACGTCTTGTGGGGTCAGCCCGCTGCGGCTCTCGCTGGTCCCGGTATCGGCCCAAACCGGCTCGGTTGTTTCGACGGTTCCACGCACGCGGTCGGTCGCGAAATCATAGGTGATGGTGCCCGCAAGCTCACCCAGATTAAGCGTGTCGACGCCGCTAACGCCGCCATTGACGACGAAGTTTCCGTTGCCGACATTCACGGTGTCGTTCCCGCTGCCGCCATAGGCGCGGTCGAACCCGTCGCCGGTACTCAGAACATCGTCGCCGGCGAGACCGGTCAGCGTGTCGTTCCCGGCACCGCCCGACAGCGCATTTGCTTTTTCATCGCCGGTAATGCTGTCGTTGCCGACCCCGCCGATAACATTTTCGATCCCGACGATGTTCTCGGTCTCGCTGCCGCTGCTCCAGGTTAGGAACACGGTTCCGTTGTCGAGATCGACCTCCAGATCGCCAAAGCCTGACTCCTCAACCGTTCCGACCGGCGAGAAGAACGAGTAGGACACCGTGTCGGCATGCGCGTCATCGCCGCCGTAAATCTCGTCGCTGCCGGTCCCACCGAAGATATGATCGGCTCCCGCGCCGCCGAAGATGGTGTCGTCGCCGGCCCCGCCATAGATGTTGTCGCTGCCGTCGAGACCCAGGATCCGGTCGCCGCCATCGGCGCCCATGAGCTGGTTGTCTACGTCGCTGCCGCGCAGCGTGTCGTCCGCCGAGGTGCCGTTGACCTTTTCGATACTGCGGAAGGTTCCGGTGATCGCCCCGATGATCCTACCCTTGTCGAGCAGTACGGTCACGGATTCCGACAGGGTCGGCTTGATCGTCAGCCAGTCGGTATCGTTGACATCGACGCCCGGCCGGTCTTCGGCCCCGTTCGCCCCGCCGTCGATATAGATGTCCTTGCCGGCCGTGATTTCGAAGGTATCGTCGCCCAGCCCGCCGATCAGCGTGGCAGCGCCGTCATTGAAGAAATTCTCGTAGCGCAGCGTGTCGGCACCGGGGCCCATATTGGCCGTGCCCGGACGAAACAGGCTCAGCTCGTCATCCCCATCGCCCATCAGGTAGACACCGGTGACCGAGACGCCGGCATTCGCGCTGATATTGGCCTGGTCGTTGCCATCGCCCATCGAGATCAGGCGATAGCCGTCGGTATTGGCGAAATAGGTATCGTCGCCCGCGCCGAAAATGTAGCGCTCGAACCCGTTTGCGATCGAGCCATTGGTGCTGAAGAAGGCATTGGGGTCGTTGGCCACGCGAAACTTCGCGCTTCCATTGCCGTTCGAATCGGTGATGTCCCAGTCGAGGTTCGCGGTGCGCGTCATGTCGAGCACATCGGCGATGCTGTCGTCGGGCGCATTGAGCGAGCCGCCGAAATAGTCGACCTGGCGATCGCTGGTGAACACCGTATCGGCGCCCGTGCCGCCGATTGCGACCCCGGTCATACCGTTGGTCACGATGGTGTCATTGCCCGCCGCACCGTCCAGCGTGGCCTCGACATCGCCGCCGATCAAGAGATCGTTAAAGAGCGAACCGCGGATCCCTTCCACTTCCACAAGCCAATCGGTGGCGATGGTCTGGTTGCGATCGTCGACCTGGCGCACCGTACCGAAATCGGCGCGGCCGATGATCTTCAGGGCCGCCGGACCGTAGGCGGGAAGCTCACGCCAGGAGGTCGGCACCCTCGCCGATTCAAGCGCCGAGTAGCTGACCAGATCGATGCCGACGCCGCCATCGTAAAGGTCGGATACGCCACGGACCGCCCGCGCGCCGATAAAGACGTCGTTGCCCTCGCCGCCAAAGGCCGTGTCGGATTGTGTGCCGCCGACCAGCAGATCGTTGCCCTTGCCGCCTTCCAGCGAATCGCGCCCCACCCGGCCGTCGATCAGATCGTTGCCGTCAAAGCCTTGCAGATGATTGATGCCCGAGGTGCCGAAAATCGCATCGTCAAAGAGGGTGCCGACGACATTCTCGATCGAGATCGCGATGTCGGCGCGGTCCGATTGCAGGCGCGAAGGGCTGTTGTCCGCGCCTTCGCCTGCGGCAAGGTAGCGCCCGGCCGCCAGATCGACATGCTCGCCCGCCCCGTTGCGGCGCAGGGACAGCGTGTCGACGCCCGATCCGCCATAGACCGAATCGCGCGCGGTCGGTCCGAGACCCGCGCGGCTTTCGGCCGGGTCGAGGTAATCGTTGCCATCCCCGCCGAAAAGCGCGTCCGCCGCGCCGCCGCTGCCTGCAATCAAACGGTCGTCGCCGCCGCGGCCGGTCATCGTGATCGCCCGTCCGGCCAGACCGATAAGGATATCGTCTTGCGTGTCGTCGCCGTCCAGACGGGTCTGCCCCGACGCTGCGATTTGGATCAGGTCGAGCAGATCGTCGATCAGGAATTCCGCGCCGTTGAATACGGCGTATTCGATGCCGGTAAGCGTGTCGGTTCCCTGCAGCGCGGTTCCGGCCGATGGGCGGACATGGCTGACGATGACCGGCCCGCCCTCGACCTCTTGGGTGACCGAGAACTCCTCGACGCCGCCCCGGTATATGGCGCGATCCCCGCCATCGGGGTTGCCGGTGGGGCTGTAGCGATCGGTACCGCCCTCCAACCTGTCGTTGCCGGCCCCGCCGATCAGGATGTCGTCGCCGCCCAGACCGCGCAGCAGATCGTTTCCGGCGCCGCCATCGAGGATATCGTCCTCATCATCATATCCGACGATGGTGTCGTCGTCGGGCGAACCGATCAGGATCGGCCCGCAATCGGGATCCTCAAAGCCGGCCAGACCTTCAGTATAGATCTGGTTGATCCAGGTCTGAATGGACGGGACGTTCGGGCTTAGATTGAACCTGATGTCTGGGATGAATGTGCCGTCCGGGGCTTCGAAATCGACCGTGTCTGCAAATCGCTGAACGTCTTCCACGATGTTGTCGACCGCGTCGTCGATCCGGTCGAGGATCTCGATATCGGGCAAAAGCTTGTTGATCTGCTCTTCGACTTTGTCGATCAGCTTGTTGATGCCCAGCGCCTCGAAGGCCCAGTCGATGATCCAGCCGACGGTAATGTCGAAGACAAAGCCGACCGCGTTCAGAACGCTCTCGACCGGTTTGAGCAGCTTGTAGAGCTCGTTGAGCGGCCCGGCCACGCCGTCGAAGACGCCGGCGATATTGCGCAGCTCCGAAACGCCATCTAGGAAGTCGTCGAAGATCTTCACACGGACCAGCTCGTTGAAATCCTTGACCGGCTGCAGGATCGGATCGGCGAAATTGTTGATCTTTTCGAGCGCGAGATTGTCAGCATAGACTTGCAGGTCGACGGCCGTGGCGAGCGCGTTGGAGTAAGGTGCTGTGCTGTCGAGTGCAAAAATCGTCGCCGCAGCCTGCAGCTCGCGCACATCCAGCACCTTGGACACCGTGCCCAGATTGTCGCCCGCCCTGTCGAGTTTGGTTTCGACCGATTGCAGCTTTTCGACGAGGTTCTTGTCCTTGAACTTCTTGTCGACCTCCTCGGCCTTCTTTTCGATCTTCTCGACCGTGGTGTCGACCTTCTCCAGGATCTTGGTCAGAACGGTTCCGACCGGCTTCAGCCCGCCGGCCTTTGACATCAGCTTGGCAACGAATTTGAACGTATCGACAGTGACCGAAAGCTGTTTTGCATCATCGCGGATCGTCTCAACCGCCTGGATCGAAGCGCGGGCAACGGCCGTGGCGATATAGGCATTGTTGATGCCCTGTTCGATCGCCTCGACATTGTCGTCGGTGCGCTGAAGGTTCGCGTAATAAGCCTCCAGCGTCCCCGCAAGCACATTTGCTGGGGGCGGGTTGGGCGTGGCGGACATGGCGTAAGCCTCCGGTCTGACGCGGGCACGGGCCGAAGATTATGCGCGTGGCGCCTTGTCACCTATGGGGTGAATCCACCATTCTGCCCGAAAGGGAGGCAGGATCAGCCGTCGGGCGAGAGCAAACCGCGCCGGACGGCTGACATGATAAGCGAGGCGGTCGAATGCACCTGCAGCTTGCGCATCAGGCTTGCGCGGTGATTTTCCACCGTCTTCGCACTGATCCCCAGATGCTGCGAAATCTGCAGCCCGGTGGCGCCCGAGCTGATTTCCTGCAGCACCTGCAATTCGCGCCGGGTCAGCCCGGCGCTTTCGGCATCCGCCACGATCTGTGCAACCGCGCGGCCGACAACCGGTACGCCGGCAAGGATGCGGGGCAGCGCCTCCACAAGCTCCGACGGCGGCCCGCTTTTCAAGAAGAGGCCGTGCAGACCGGTGCCCAGCAGTTCGGCCAGCATTTGGGGCGAAGCGCTGCCGGTCAGCATCACAAAGCGCGTCTGGGGCGACCAACGCCGCGCCTCGGCATGAACCTCGGCGCCATTGGCAAGCGGCAGCTGCAGATCGATCAGCGCCAGATCGGGCTGTTCGCGCTTGATCGCGGCGATGGCCGCAAGCCCGTCCTGCACCTCGGCTGCTACCGAGATCCCCGCGCAGCCCAAAAGGTCGCGCAGACCGTGCAGCACGATCTCGTGGTCGTCGGCGACCACCGCCTGCACCAGCCCCGCCTGGGCGACCTGGTCTGTGTGGTCCACAGCTCCCCCGTTGCGCGACCGTCGCCTGACATCCCGGCTGACATCTGGGGTAACGGGACGATCTGACATGACGCGACCGACTCTCCTTGCGGTTTTTCTTATCCTTGTGGCGCAAGCGTTACCCGTTGTCGCCAAACCTGTCGAGTTGGCCGACGCCGCAGCTGCGCAATCGCCAAGCGGCGCGACGGCCTTCCTGCGCGATCCAACGGGCAAGCTGACACTTGCCGAGGTGACGGCGATGGCCGATGCCTTTACACCGCTGGTGCGCCGGGACGCCAATTTCGGCTATACGACCGATCGGATCTGGCTGCGCATCGACCTGCGCAACGCCACGGATGCCGACGGGCGCTGGGTGCTGCTTTTCAGCACCAATTTTTTGCCCACGATCGCAACCTATCTCGTGACCGACAGGGCGACCGAAGCCGTGCTCGACCAGACCCGAAACTCGGCTTTTGCCAGCCGTCCGGTGCAACTGGCCGAGCTGGCAGCCGCCTTTTCGCTGCCCGCCGGCGAGCGCGGCGCTCTTTACATCGCCTACACCTCGGACGGCTCGTCGGGCCTGTCGCTGGCCTTTTTGTCCGCCGCAGCCTTCGAAGCGCAGCGCAGCACGACGCTGGCCAAGGATTTCGGCTATTTCGGCATGATGCTGCTGCTTGCCTGTCTGGGTGTGCTCGCCTTTGCGGTCACACGCCAGGTGACCTTCGTTGCCTATGCCGGCTTTGCGCTCGCAATCCTTTTTTACGTGATGCATCGCGACGGCTATACGTTTCAATTCTTCTGGCCCAACGCGCCGGTGTTCAACGGCAACGCATCGATCCTGGTCGGCCAGACCGTCATCCTCAGCGCCGCGACCTACACCCGCGCCTTTCTGCGCACAGCGCGGCGGCATCCGACGATGGACCGGATCCTGGCCATCTTCATGCTGCTCACCCTGTCCTTGCTGGCGCTCTGGCCGCTGGGAATGACCCAGCAGATCAAGCAAGCGCTGGTCTTGCTGTCCTTTACGGGGACGGTTCTGTTTCTGGCCGCTGGGATCAATGCCGCGCGCAGCCGAGCGCGCGAGGTGCGTTTCTTCGTCGTCGGCTGGGTCTTTTTTATGAGCTCGGCCGCCATCCTCTCTGGTCGGCACCTGCTCAACATCGACATTCCGGCCTCGCTTGCACTCGACAGCATCCGAATCGTGACCGTCTTCGATGCCGCGCTTATGGGCATGGCGATCCTCGACCGGTATCTGCAGGCCCGGCAGGCCGAGGAGCGCGCCCTGCGCGACTCGGTCGATGCGATGGCCGCCCGGGTCGACATGCAAGCCCGCCTGGCCCGGCTCGAAGCGCAATATAGGGCGCTGGAAAACCAGGCTGCCCGCGGCGGCGAGCGTTTGGCCGAAGCGGCGCATGATCTGCGCCAGCCGATCCATGCGTTGCGCCTCTCGATCCAGTCGCTGATCTCTGACGCAAGGGCCGCGCCGGCGCTGGCCGACAGGGTGGAGCGCTCCTTTTCCTATCTTGAAGGTTTGGTGCAGACCGCGCTGGACGGCGAAGGAAACACAAGGCGGGCCGACCAACCGCTGGCCGGCGATGTTCTGGCCGCCTTGGGAGAGATGTTCGCTGCCGACGCGCGCGCAAAGGGCATCGACCTGCGCATCCTGCCCTGCAAAACCAGCCTGCCGGCAGATCCGGTCAAACTGCTGCGGATCCTTTCCAATCTTGTGTCCAATGCGATCTGCTATGTCGATACCGGCCGGATCCTAGTAGGCTGTCGGCGCTGCGGCGCGGGGCTGAGATTCGAGATCCACGACACCGGTCCGGGGATGTCGGCCGAGGAGTTTCGCAAGGCGCTGGAACGTGGTGTCCGCCTGGGCAAAGCCGCGCCGGGCACCGACAACCGCGGCCTTGGCTTGGCGATCGCACAGAGCGAAGCGCGCGCCGCAGGGATGCGCCTTGCACGCCTCGATCGCGCCAGCCGCGGGCTGTCTGTGGTTCTCGAAATCCCGTGGGAACCGCGTTGCCGCGGGCTCGGCATCGCTTGATGCCGCACCGCAAAAGGGGCTTGCATGCCCAGGGGCTTTCCGACATTTTCGCAGCGCTGGGGACAGGTAAAACAGGCGCGCGATGTCGGAGGAAGAAGAACCCGAATATGCGCGCCGCTTCTCTCGCGTTCTAATGAAAATCTCCGGCGAGGCTCTGATGGGCGAACAGGGGTTCGGCCTTCACCCACCCACCGTTACCAGCATCGCAGGTCAGGTCGCCGACGTGCAGCGGATGGGCATCGAGATGTGTCTCGTCATCGGCGCGGGCAACATCTTTCGCGGCCTGCAGCTTTCCGGCCAGGGGATCGAACGGACCACCGCCGATTATATGGGCATGCTGGCGACGGTGATGAACGCGCTGGCCATGCAGGGCGCGCTTGAGGCGTTGGGCGTGCATACCCGGGTCGTATCCGCCATTCCGATGGATCAGGTATGCGAACCCTACATCCGCCGGCGCGCCGTTCGGCATCTGGAAAAAAAGCGCGTCGTGATCTTCGCGGCGGGAACCGGCAACCCCTATTTCACCACTGACACCGCAGCCACCCTGCGCGCCTCCGAAATGGCCTGTCAGGCGATCTTCAAGGGCACCCAGGTCGATGGGGTCTATGACAGCGATCCCAAGGTGAACCCGCATGCGCGGCGGTTCGACCGGATCAGCTATGACGAGGTTCTAGGACGCAACCTGAAGGTGATGGACGCCTCGGCGATTGCACTTGCACGCGACAACAATCTGCCGATCATCGTGTTCTCGCTTGCGCAGGATGGCGGGCTTGCCGCGGTATTGCGCGGCGAAGGCAAATTCACGGCGGTCGGCACGTCTTGACGCAGACCGCCCGACCGACGGGGGCTCCAAGCAACAGGGGGCCCAAACAAAGTGCGCCCCAAGCAAGGGGGACGCCAAGCAAGGCTGGCCTCAAGCAGCGGGGACGCCAAGAAACGGGGACGCCAAGCAACGGGGACGCAAAGAATGTCCGACGAAGAAGATGAGATCGACGTCGATCGGCTGGAACAGCGGATGGAGGGCGCGATCGCTGCGCTGCGTCAGGAGTTTCTGACCCTGCGCACCGGCCGCGCTTCGGCCTCGATGCTGGACCCGATCACCGTCGATGCCTACGGCGCCAACATGCCGCTGAACCAATGCGGGACGATCAACGTGCCGGAACCCCGCATGATCACCGTCAATATCTGGGACAAGAGCCTGGTCGGCGCGGTTGAAAAAGCCCTGCGCAGCTCGGGCCTGGGTATCAACCCTGTGGTGGACGGCACGATCATCCGTCTTCCGATCCCCGAGCTTAACGAAGAGCGCCGCAAGGAACTTGCAAAGCTTGCCGGGCAGTATGCCGAGCAGGCTCGGATTGCGGTGCGCAATGTGCGTAGGGATGGCATGGATCAGATCAAGAAGGCGACGGGGATGAGCGAGGATGACCAGAAGATCTGGTCGGAGGAAGTGCAATCGCTCACAGATTCAACGATTAAGAAGATTGACGCGGCACTCGAGGCCAAACAGGAAGAGATCATGCAGATCTAAGGGTGAGGGGCAGGACCGGCCCGTTCCGGGCAGGCGGAGATTTCAATGCAGGACGGAAAAACAGCGTCCCATGTTGCCATTATCATGGATGGCAACGGCCGATGGGCAGCGCGGCGCGGATTGCCGAGGTTGCGCGGTCACCGGGCGGGGGCGGATGCTGTGCGCAGGGTGGTCGAGGCATGCCCCGATCTCGGTGTGCGCTACCTGACGTTGTTTGCCTTCTCGACCGAGAACTGGCGCCGCCCGCCCGAGGAGGTCAACGGGTTGATGGCGCTCTTCCGCCGTTACCTGCGCAAAGACACCGCCGAGCTCAACGAAAACGGCGTCCGGGTCCGCTTTATTGGCGAGCGGGACAGGTTGGCACCCTCGCTGTCGCGGATGATGACCGATGTCGAGCGGCAGACGCGCCCCAATAACCGGCTGCATCTGACGGTCGCCATCAATTATGGCGGCCGCGACGAGATGCTGCGCGCCATGCGCGGTCTGGCCGGCCGCATTGCCCGCGGCGAGGTAGACCCTGACACGCTGAGCGAAGCGACCTTTACCGGTCATCTTGACACCGACGGGCTTCCCGATCCGGATCTGGTGATCCGCACCTCGGGCGAAAAGCGGATCTCGAACTTTCTGCTCTGGCAATGCGCTTATGCCGAGTTCGCCTTTGTATCCGAGCTGTGGCCGGATTTTACCGCCGACAGCCTTGGCCGGGTGCTCGACGAATACGCCCACCGCGAACGGCGCTTTGGTGCTGTGCTGGTGTGACAGACAGGCAGCCGACACGCGGTCGCTTCGAAGATCTTCTCACCCGTAGCCTGACCGGCCTTGCGCTGGGCGCCGTCACTCTGGCCGCAGCGGCGGTTGGCGGGGTTTTAAACGCAGCGCTTTTTGGCATCGCGGCCGCCGCTATGGTGTGGGAGCTTGCGCGGATCACCGGCACTCGCATCGGCCTGCCGGTGTTCTTTCTGATCGCCGCGGCCCTCGTCTCGGTCCTGATGACGCAAGCGATCCTGCTGCGCTACGGCATGCTGGTGCTGCTGCTCGGCGCAGGCTTGGCCGTTGCCGCGGGCCTGCGGCGCGATCCCTGGCTCATGACCGGTTATGCCTGGATCGGGCTGGCAATGTGCTGTGTAGAGGGTCTGCGCGACGACCCGGTCTACGGGTTCGAGGCTGTGCTCTGGCTTTTTCTGACGGTGATCGCCTCGGATGTCGGGGGGTATTTCGGCGGCCGTCTGATCGGGGGGCCAAAGCTTTGGCCGCGGCTGAGCCCGAAGAAAACCTGGGCGGGAAGCCTAGCGGGCATGGCGCTGGCCGCCCTTGTCGGGGCGGCCTTCTCGCGCATGACGACGGGAACCCTGGTGCAGGAGGTGGTACCGGTCTCAGCGCTGGTCGCCTTTGTCGCGCAGCTTGGCGATCTGGGCGAAAGCGCCTTGAAGCGGCGTTTCGGTGCCAAGGACAGCTCGGGCCTGCTGCCCGGGCATGGCGGGGTGCTCGACCGGCTCGACGGGCTGATGGCCGCCGCCATCCTCAGCGCCGCGATTACTTTCGCCCGCGGAAAATCGATCTTCATCTGGTAGGGTGGCGGCAATGCGTACAGTCTCGATCTTCGGCGCGACGGGCTCGGTCGGCCGTCAAACCGCGGCTCTAATCCGCCATCAGGGCGGGGCGGAGACCTACCGCATCCGCGCTCTGACCGCGCGAACGGACGTGTCCGGTCTGGCTGCCCTGGCGCGCGAATTCCGCGCCGAATTGGCTGTAGTCGCCGATCCGGCTCGGCTGCCCGCGCTGCGCGCTGCGCTTTCGGGCAGCGATGTCGCGGTCGCCGGCGGCAGCGACGCGCTGGTCGAGGCGGCGCGGCGCGGGGCGGATTGGACGATGTGCGCGATCGTCGGCGCGGCCGGGCTGGCGCCCACGCTTGCTGCGGCCGAAACCGGGAGCACGATCGCGCTTGCCAACAAGGAAAGCATGGTCTGCGCCGGCGCATTGGTGAAAGCGGCGGTCGCGCGGGCCGGCGGTACGCTGTTGCCGGTCGATAGCGAGCATTCCGCGATTTTCCAGGCGCTGGAGGGCCATACGGCGCCCACGCGCATTATCCTGACCGCATCGGGCGGCCCGTTTCGCAGCTGGAGCCTTGCGCAGATGGCGGATGCGCGCGTCGAACAAGCCGTTGCCCACCCAAATTGGGCGATGGGGCGGAAGATCTCCATCGACAGCGCCTCGATGTTTAACAAGGGGTTGGAGATGATCGAGGCCATGGCGCTGTTCGATCTGCGGGCCGATCAGATCGACGTGGTGGTCCATCCGCAGTCGATCGTTCACTCGTTGGTGGAGTTTGCCGATGGCGCCCAGCTTGCCCATCTGGGGCCAACCGATATGCAAGGGCCGATCGGCTATGCCTTGAACTGGCCCGAGCGCAAAGCGCTGCCGCTGCCCCAGCTCGATCTGGCTGCAATCGGCACTCTGACCTTCGAGGCCCCGGATCCGGTCCGCTTCCCCGCGCTACGCCTGGCGCGGCAGGCGATGGCGGCTGGCGGGCTGATGGGCAGTGTGCTCAATGGCGCCAAAGAGGCCGCGCTGGATGCGTATCTCGATAATCGAACAGGTTTTCTTGATATGGCCGCTCTTGTCGAAACCGCCCTGGACGGGCTATCTGGTTGGGCAGGGGTGACAAGCGCTCAAACAGGGCTTAGCGGGGTTGTCGAGGCGGATGCACAGGCGCGGGCGCTGGTCGAAGAACACCTAAAGCGGACAAGCACAGGATAGAGCTGCATGGAAACGGTGTACGGTTTTTTTTCTGAATACTTCATATACCTTTGGTTTATCGCCGTTCTTGGCATTGTCGTCTTCGTCCACGAGCTAGGGCACTACCTGGTCGGACGCTGGTGCGGGATCGATGCCGAAGTGTTCTCGGTTGGTTTCGGCCGCGAGCTTTTCGCATGGGTCGATAAGCGCGGCACCCGCTGGCGCGTCGGCCTGCTGCCGCTGGGCGGCTATGTTAAGTATCTTGGCGATGCCGACGGGGCCAGCCGGGCCGATCCGGACGCGCTGGCCCGGATGGACCCCGCCATCCGCGCCCGCAGCTTTCACGGCGCGACGGTGTGGCGGCGAGCCCTCGCTGTCGCGGCGGGGCCGGTCTTTAACTTTGTCTTCTCGATTCTCGTCTTTGCGGGATTGGGGCTTTGGTTCGGCACAGCGCAGGACGATCCCATCGTCGGCAATGTTTTCGACCATCCGGGCTATGTCACCGGGCTGCAGACCGGCGACCGGCTGATCAGCGTCAATGGCGAACCCATCGAGCGGCTGAGCAGCCTCTACGGTCTGGCCAATGAGATGGATGCGGCCGCACCGATGTCGGTGGTGTTGGAGCGTGACGGCACCCGGATCGAGACCGAGATCGCCTATGTGCTGCCTCCGCTTGTTGGCTCGGTCCAACCCTTTTCGGCCGCTTGGCGCGCCGGGCTGGAAGAGGGCGATCTGATCCTGAGCATCGACGGGCAGGCGGTGCCCAGCTTCGCTGCGCTGCGCGAAACGGTTTTGGCCTCGGAGGGTCAAGAGCTTGCCGTCCAGTACCAGCGCGGCGACGCGATCCGCGATGCGGTGATGGTGCCGAAAATCACCGATATTCCCGATGGCCAGGGCGGGTTCGAAAAGCGCGTTCTGATCGGTGTGGGCATCAAATATGTCGCGAGCGCGGTAATCGAACGCCCGGGTCCCATCGAGGCTATCGGGATCGGGATCGACCGGACCTGGTCTGTGATCACGAACTCGATCAGCGGCCTGATCCACATCATTCGCGGCGATGTCAGCGCGACCAATCTGCAAGGGCCGATCGGGATTGCCCATCTGTCGGGCGAAATGGCCAAGATGGGGATCGACCGGCTGATCACGTTGATCGCGCTGATCTCCTCAGCCATCGGGTTGCTCAACCTTTTTCCCATCCCGGTGCTCGACGGTGGACATCTGCTGTTTTTGGGGATCGAGGCGGTCCGCGGCCGACCGCCGAGCGAGCGCTGGGTCGAGTATGCGTCGGCAGTCGGTCTTGCATTGGTGCTGTTGCTCATGCTTTTTGCGACATATAACGACGTGCTAAGGCTGTTCGGGCTGGTCTGAAGCGCGCCACACAGGTGGAGCATGGACCTGGTCCGACCAAGAAACGGACGGGGTGACACGATGCGGAACGGGATCGGCAACAGGCTGCCGGCTTGGATGCGTGTCTGGGTTCTGGTGATCTTGGCGCTGCTTTCGGCGCCCGGACTGCCGAACCGGACGCATGCGCAGTCCGTGGTGCCGGTCTCGGAAATCGTAATCGAGGGCAATCGCCGCATCCCGGCAGAGACCATTGCGCTTTACGCCGCCATCGAGCCGGGCAACACGCTGACGCCCGAGCAATTGAACCTGGCCACCCGCAATGTGTTCGCAACGGGTCTCTTCCGCGACGTTCGGATTACGCCCGGGCCTGACGGACGGCTGGTTATCGCGGTCGAAGAGAACCCCACAATCAACCGCATCAACTTCGAGGGCAACGATGTGCTCAACGACGAGGCGCTCACCGCGGTGATCGCGTCTCGGCCGCGGCGGATCTTCACCCGAGGTTCGGCGGAAGCCGACGCACAGCTGATCATCGAGGCCTATCGCCGATCGGGGCGCTATGGCGCCGAGGTCCGCCCGGTAATCATCGAGCAACCTGAAAACCGGGTCGATCTGGTCTTCGAGATTGTCGAAGGTCGGGTGACGGAAATCGAGGGCATCACCTTTGTAGGCAACGAGATCTTTTCGGATCGGCGGTTGCGGCGCGCGATTGCAACCTCCGAGGCCAGCCTGCTGAGCTTTCTTTTTTCGTCGGACAATTACGACCCCGACCGGCTGGAGCTCGATAAGCAGCTTCTGCGGCGCTACTATCTGGAACGCGGCTATATCGATTTCACCGTGCTCTCGGCCACGGCCGAGCTTTCGGTGGAGCGCGATGGGTTTTTCGTCACCTTCGCGGTCGATGAGGGCGAGCAGTACACCTACGGCCCGGCCAACGTGACCAGCCAGGCGCTGGGCCTCGATCCGGACGATTTCCTGCCGCTGATCCGGACCGTGGAAGGCGAGATCTACAATGTTGAGGATGTCGAACGCACCATTGACGGAATGACGTTCCTGGCAGGACAGCGCGGCTATGCCTTTTTACAGGTGCGTCCGCGCGTGGTCAAAGACAGCGAAGCGCGGACCATCGCCATTGAATACGAGCTGATCGAGGGTCCGCGGGTCTATGTCGAGCGGATCGACATCCGCGGCAACACCTCGACGCTCGACCGCGTTATCCGACGCCAGTTCGATATCGTGGAGGGCGATGCCTTCAACAGCCGCTCGATCCAGCGGGCGCGTCAGCGTATCCAGACATTGAACTACTTCTCGCGTACCGATGTCCGCGTCGAGGAAGGCTCTGCCGACGATCGCGCCATCGTGGTTGTCGAGGTCGACGAAAAGCTGACCGGCTCGCTGGCGGTTGGTGTGGGCTTCTCTTCGGCCGATGGCGTGGTTGGGACCTTCATTGTCGAAGAGCGGAACTTTCTGGGTCGTGGACAGGATGTGAAGGTCGAGGTAACGCTGGCGGGCGAGCGGCAGGCGATACAGTTCACCTTCTTCGAGCCGGCGCTTCTCGATCGGGATCTTGGTGCCGGGTTCGACATTTTCTACCGCGAAACGGATCGGAGCGACGAATCCTCTTTCGACGAAACCAATGTCGGTTTTGCCCCCAAGGTCGAGTTTCCGGTCAGCGAGTTCGGCCGGCTGGAGCTGCGCTACCGCATCAGCGATGACGAGATCCGGCCGATCTTTCGCTCTCCCGCCAGCATCCAACAAACCTCGGCCTTCATCGTGAATGAGGGTGGGGATCGGATTACGTCCTCGATCGGCTACACCTACACCTACGATTTGCGCGACGATGTATTCGAGACCCGCAACGGCTATCTGCTTCGTTTCAGCCAGGATTTTGCCGGTCTGGGCGGCGACACCGCCTTTGTGCGCAGCGTGGCCAGCGCCAAGGCCTGGACGAATTTCTTGGATGGCGATGTGGTACTGTCGGCTGAGATCGAGGGCGGCGCCATCGTCTCCTTCGGCGACGACACAACGGTCACCGAGCGGTTCTTTCTGGGCGGCGATAGCTTCCGCGGCTTCGCTTTCGGCGGGTTCGGCCCGCTCGACAATTCCCGCTTTCCGGACGGTCCCAATGGTGAGCGCCGCTTTGCCGACGATTTTCTGGGCGGCAACTACTATGCCGTCGGCCGCGTTCAGGTCAGTTTTCCGGTCGGCCTGCCCGAGGAATACGGCGTGTTCGGCGGCATTTTTGCCGATGTCGGAACGCTCTGGAGCCTCGACAACACCACCGTCGTTCAGAACGGCAATACCTTTACCGTCGACGATGCGGCGAACCTCCGCGCAGCGATCGGTCTGAGCATCTTTTGGGACTCCACCTTCGGGCCGATCCGGATCAATTTGGCCTATCCGGTTCTGACAGAGACGGGCGATGACAGGGAGTTCTTCCGCTTTACTGCGGGCACACGCTTCTGAAACGGGCCGCTCAGCCCTGGATGAGGCGCCTTGCGCTGGCGCTGGCGCTGGGGCTCAGCCCGGCGGCACCCGAGGCCCTGGCGCAGTCGGACGACAGGCTTGCGGTCGTCATCGTCTATCAAGAGCAGCTCATCGAAGCCTCGCTGGCCGGACGCGCCTTGCTTCGCGAAGAGCAGGCGACCGCCCAACGTCTGGTTGAGGAGCGCAGGGCGATCGAGCAAAGCCTTGAGGCGGAGGAGCGTGCCTTGGCCGAACGACGCAAGACCCTGTCGCGAGAGGAGTTTGCGGCGCTTGCCGAAGCCTTCGATGCCAAGGTCAAGGCCGCAAGGGACGCGCAGGTGGAAAAGGCCGTCGCGCTTCAGCGCAGTGTGGAGGCGAACCGGCAGCGGTTTCTTGATGGGCTTCGCCCGGTACTGAGCGAGGTGATGCGCCGGTTCGGCGCGAGCGTCATGGTCGAGGGCCGCACGGTGGTGCAGGCCGATCCCAGCCTGGATGTGACCGGCGACGTGATCGCGCTGATGGACGAGCGCTACCGGCAGACCAACCTCGAATCCCCGCTTGCCCCCGAAAGCAGCCCTTGACGCCACGCACGGGCTTGGCCAAACCGTCGCCACGGCGATGCGCGGGGGTGCTTGCATGACGGCTGAGGCAACGGAGGGGCAGAACGCCGGCGGACGGGCGGATCTGGAGCGGATCATGGCGATGATCCCGCATCGCTATCCGTTCCTGATGATCGATGCGGTCGAGGACATCGTCAAAGGCGACCAGGCCGTCGGCATCAAGAACGTCACGATCAACGAGCCGCATTTCCAGGGCCATTTCCCGGTCAAGCCGGTCATGCCCGGCGTGCTGATCGTCGAGGCCATGGCGCAGACCTCGGCGGTGCTTGTTGTCGATACGCTCGATGTCGCGGGCCAGGGGCTTTTGGTCTATTTCATGACCTTGGACAAGGCGCGGTTTCGCAAAACCGTGGTGCCTGGTGACAGGCTTGAGCTGCATGTGAAGATCCTGCGCGGGCGCGGCAAGGTGTGGAAGTTCCAGGGCGTGGCGAAGGTGGGCGGCAGCGTGGTGGCCGAGGCGGAGTATTCGGCGATGATCATCACGCCCGAAGACGCGCGCGAGAAAGGCTGAGCCATGGCGCAGGCAGCGCGGATCCACCGGACCGCCATCGTTGAAGACGGCGCCGAAATCGGCGATGGCTGCTCGATCGGCCCCTATTGCGTGATCGGTGCCAATGTACGGCTCGCTGCGGATGTCACGCTCAAATCGCATGTTGTCGTCGACGGGCAGACCGAGATTGGAGCGGGCACCGCGGTGTGGCCCTTCGCCTCGCTCGGCCAGCAACCGCAGGATCTGAAGTATCAGGGCGAGCCGACCCGGTTGGTCATCGGCGCCCGCAACACCATCCGCGAGCAGGTCACGATGAACACCGGCACCGCGCTGGGCGGCGGTGTCACCCGCATCGGCGATGGCGGCCTCTTCATGGTGGGCGCCCATATCGCACATGACTGCACGCTGGGCGACGGTGTGATCCTGGCCAACAACGCGACGCTCGCGGGACATGTGACGCTGGGCGATCATGTCATTCTGGGCGGGCTCTCGGCGGTTCACCAATTCTGCCGGATCGGTACCGGCGCGATGATCGGTGGCGTTTCGGGCGTGGAAAAGGATGTAATCCCCTTTGGCATGGCCTTTGGTGACCGGGCCACGCTACAGGGCTTGAACCTTGTAGGCCTCAAGCGCCGCGGAACCAGCCGCGACGCGATTCACGAATTGCGCGCCGCTTATCGCGAGATATTTGCCAGCGATGGTCAGCTGGTCGAGCGGGCACGGAAGGCCCAGGCGGCTTACCCCGACAATGCGCTTGTCGGCATGGTCGCTGCCTTCATCCTCTCCGACAGCGCGCGATCCTTTTGCTCGCCAGGGGTATGAGGGGCGCGTTGGGCATTATTGCCGGCGCGGGCGAGCTGCCGCGCCTGATCGCGCAGGTCTGCGCGGATCGAGGGCAGCCGCATCTGGTCATCGGTTTTCAGGGCGCCGGCGCCGGCGATTGGGTCGACGCCCATCCCCATGCCAGACCGCCCTTCGAAAAGCCCGGCAAGCTTTTTGCAGCGCTGCGCAGCGCTGGATGCGACCGGGTGACCTTTGCCGGCGCGATGCAGCGTCCCAGGCTCGACCCGCTGCGCTTCGATCTCACCGCGCTAAGGCTGGCGCCCCGCATCCTGCCGATCCTGCGTCGCGGCGACGATGCCACCTTGCGCGGCCTTGCGGCGGTTTTCGAGGCTGAGGGGTTTTCGGTGGTTCCCCCGCATGGCGAGCTGGAGGGGCTGCTGGCGCCGGAGGGCGTTTTGGGCGTAAATGCGCCCAGCCCGGCGGACCGAGCGGATGCGGCGCGGGCTGCGATCCTGGCTGCGGGGATCGGCGCGCTCGATGTCGGCCAGGCGGCGGTGGTGGCCCAGGGCTTATGTCTGGGGCTTGAGTCGCTGGCCGGAACCGACGCCCTGCTTGCCTATGTCGCCCAGACCGCCGATGCCTTGCGGCCGGACCCCGATGGCGGGCGCGGCGTGCTGGTCAAGCTGCCCAAACCTGGTCAGGATTGGCGGCTGGATCTACCGGCGATCGGGCCGGAAACGGTGCGCAAGGCCGCCCGGGCCGGCCTTGCCGGTATTGCGGTCGGGGCGGGCGGCGTGCTCATCCTGGGTTTGAAGGAGACGGTGGCCGAAGCGGATCGCGCAGGGCTGTTCCTGTGGGGATGGCGCGCGGCGTGACCCCGCCGCGCCTGTTCTTGGTTGCCGGCGAGCTCTCCGGCGACCGCCTGGGCGGCAGCCTGATGCAAGCGCTGCGCAAACGCGCACCAGGTGTCGCCTTCTTTGGGCTCGGTGGCCCGCTGATGAGCGCCCAGGGCCTCGCACCGCTCTTTCCGATCTCCGAGACGGCGGTTATGGGCCTTGTCGAGGTGCTGCCGCGGATACGCCGTATCCTCAGACGCATCGATGAGACGGCTCGGGCGGCCATCGAGGCCGATCCCGACGCGCTGGTGACCATCGACAGCCCGGATTTCGGACTGCGCGTTGCGGCGCGCTTCAAAAAGGCTCGGCCCGAAACGCCGGTCATCCACTATGTGGCGCCTTCGGTCTGGGCCTGGCGACCGGGGCGGGCCAAGCGGATGGCCCGCCATGTCGATCACGTGCTGGCATTGTTGCCCTTCGAGCCGCCCTATATGGCAGCCGCCGGCATGGGCTGCAGCTTTGTGGGCCATCCCGCCGTCGAGCTCGACCGTCCCCTGCCGACTGCGCGCGCGGCCTGGCGGGCCCGGTTCGGGCCGGGGCCGGTGCTGTGCGTCTTGCCGGGCAGCCGTCGTGGGGAGGTCCGGCGCTTGTTGCCGCTTTTCGGCGCGACGGTTGCAAAGCTTGCCCGCCGCCATGCCGGGCTGGCCGTGGTTGTGCCCGCCGCACTGCATGTTGTCGATCAAGTCGAACAGGGGGTTTCCGATTGGCCCTGCCCGGTGACCCTTCTTGACCCGCGAGAAGCGTCCGCAGAGGCGGCAGACCGACGAAAGCTGGCCGCCTTTGCCGGGGCGGATGCGGCCCTGAGCGCTTCGGGCACGGTGGTGCTTGAGCTTGCCGCGATGGGCTGCCCGATGGTCGCAGCCTATCGGGTGAACCATCTTACCTCGCTTATCATACGCCATATCGTCAAGGTGCGCACCGCCAATCTAGTCAACCTCCTGACCGAAGACGATGCCGTGCCGGAGTATCTGCAGGAATATGCAACGCCCGACGTTCTGGCCGCTGCGCTAGACCCGCTGCTGCGCAACGGCGCCGCGCGGGATGCGCAGATCGCCGCGCAGGAGCGGGCCATGCTGCGGATCGGGCGCGGCGACACATCGCCTTCAGACCGGGCGGCCCAGGCGGTTTTGTCTGTGATTGCACAAAAGCAGCCCGCCTGACATGGCCTAAAACCGCTGCGGCGCCCTGTCAGATCTTGAGCCTCTTAAAGATCCTTTCCGGCACCAGCCGAATGATCAGCATAATGATCATCCAGAACCAAGGCGCGTAGATCACGTTGCGCTTTTTGTCGATGGCGCGCCAGCAGGCGCGGGCGACATCCTCGGGCGCGGCGACCAGAAAAAGCCCGGGCAGACCCCATGTCATCGCCGTATCGACAAAGCCGGGTTTTACGGTAACGACATGCGCGCCACGGCGGCCCAGACGATTGCGCAGACCCGCAAGATAGGTATGAAACGCGGCCTTCGCGGCCCCGTAGAGGTAATTGCCTAGCCGGCCGCGATCGCCCGCGACCGACCCGATGCCCAAGACGGTACCGCCACGCGCCTCGATCAGCGGCGCAAGCCGGTGCACGGTTTCGGCAAGGCCCGAAAAACTGTCGGATATCAGCCCCGAGATCAGGCTGGGATCGTCGTCCATGACCGCCTGTTCGGGCATCGCGCCAGCAAAGACGGCAACGCCCAGAGGGCCGCTGCTTTCGGCCGCCAGGGCGGCCAAGGCTGCATGGGTTTCGGGCAGCCGGGTGTCCCAAACCGCCACCTCGGCCGAAGCCGCACCCCGCGCCACGGCGTCCGCCGCATCGCGCGCCAGATCGAGCGTATCGCGCCCAGCCAGGATCAACGAATGGCCGCGTGCCGCGGCTTGTCGCGAAAAGGCCCGCGCCATGGCCGAGCTGGCGCCCAGAACAACCCAGCACGCGCTCATGAGCCGCGCAGATCCAAACGCCGGGCCAGATCGGTCTGAAACCGCGCCTGCGGATCGCATTCGGCCAAAACTGCACGAAAGGCTGGCAGTTCGGGATACATCGCGGCGACGGCGTCTGGCCGGGCCAACGCATCCTTGGCAAGATAGATCCGGCCGCCCGCGGACAAGGTCATCTCCTCAAGTCGCGCGATCAGCGGCGCGGCCCTGGCACGGTTAGGAAAGTCGACAGCAAGCGTCCACCCCTCCATCGGAAAGGACAGCATGCCAGCGCGTCCCGGCCCGAGTTTCTTCAGCACTGCAAGCGGCGAAGCGAGACCGGCATCCGCGACCGCTTCCAAAAGTCCGCCCAGGCTGTCGGTCGCTTCCCTGGGCAGAACGCACTGAAACTGGTGGAAGCCGCGCTTGCCGTAAAGCCGGTTCCAATCGCGCAAACCGTCGAGAGGGAAGAGAAACCTGGTCAGATGTCGTTGTCTGACCCGGCCGGCGGCCGGGATACGGGTGTAATAGGCGCGGTTGAAAAGGCGAACGATTGGTCCCGAGAGCAAAAATCCCGGCGCATCAACGGGGATTTTGGGTCCCCGGCCGGCCGGCTTTGCCTTACCGGGTGTCGAAGCGAAATCGGCCTCTTCCAAAATGCCGCGACCGAGATCGGCACCGCGCGCCGTTGCATCCACCCAGCCGACGGTAAAGGGGTGGTGGCTGGCCTCGAACGCCTCGACAAAGGCGTCGAGATCGGGCATCCGGCGCTCCTCCACCTCCATAACCGTCGAGGGGCAGGGGGCGAGGCGCAACCGCGCCGCACGGATCGCCCCGGTGAGGCCGACACCGCCGATTGTCGCCCGAAACAGCGCCGGATCGGTATCCGGCGTTACCAAACGAGCCGTCCCGTCAGGGCCGAGCAGCTCGAGCACATCGACATACTGGCCGAAACTGCCGGCCTGGTGGTGGTTCTTGCCATGCACGTCATTGGCAATTGCGCCGCCGATTGTGGCATGACCCGTGCCGGGCACCACGGCTGGCATCCAACCGCGCGCGGCAAAGACATCGACCAGGGTGCGGATCGTGATCCCCGCCTCGACATCGACGAGACCGGTCTCGCCGTCAAAAGCTAGGATCCGGTCGAGACGCGTCATCACAAGGCCCGGGCCGGCGGCGTTCAGCGCCGCATCGCCGTAAGAGCGTAGACCGCCGATCACCGCCAGCGTTCCATCGGCCTCGGCCATGATCGCGGGCAGCGCTGCGGCCTTCTCGGGCCGGGCCAGGCGCCCATCGGCCCGGCGCACCCGCCCCCAACCGCTATAGCTCTTCTCGGCCCAGATCATGGCGCCGGATGCCGGTTGCGCAGCGAGCGCGCCTCGGCCAGCGGAAAGATCCCCAGCCCGATCAGGATTGCAAACCAAAGGGTCGTTGCCCGGATGATCGCCGTGGCCGGCAGCGCGATCTGCAGCGGAACATCGGCAAGGGCGAGCAGCGCGATCATCGCCGCCTCGGCCCCGCCCAGACCGCCGGGCAGCCCGGCCAGCGCCCCCGACACCATCGCCGCCAGAAAAATCGCAACTGCGGTCCAGAGCGGCAGCGGCGCACCCAACCAATCGAGCAGAACGTAGAAGGCAAGGCCTTCCAAAAACCATCCCAGCCCGCCCAGCAACAGCGCCGGCAATGCCGCGCGCGGCCGCAAGAAAGGCGCCAGCCCCGCAGCGATCCGGCGCAGCCGGGCAAAAAGCCGAGCCCAGCGGCCGATTGCGCGCCAGGCCAGCGTCACGCTGCGATGAAGAAAGCGCGGCGAGGATGCGGCCCATGTCAGGGCCAGCGACAGGAGGATCAGCGGCCAGACGATGCCTAGCCCGAGGGTGGAAAGCCCCACGGCGACCGCCAGCAGGACCGAAACCGCGGCCAACTCGGACGCCCGATCGGCCAAAGCCAACGGCGCGGTACGATCGATCGGCCAGCCGGTTTCGCGCCCCACCCAGCGCAGCCGCACCAACTCCCCCAACCGTCCCGGCGTTGCGGTCAGCGCAAAGCCGCCAAGATAGTGCCGCAGGTTCTGCATGAGGCGGGTGGGAATACCCGCCGAGACGGCCAAAAAGTGCCATCGCAGCGCGCGCGCGGCATAATTACCCAGCGAAAGAACCAGCAGCAACGCGACATGCCCCGGGCCGAGGCTGCCCAGCGCCGCCAGAGTCTCGTCCCACCCGGTTGCAACGATGGCCGCGGCAAGGCTGCCGAAGAACGCGATCAGCAAAAGCCCCGTCGTCACAAGACCCGGTCTTTGGAAAGCGAGCGTTGACATCATCCCCACGGCACGCTGCTTGATGAGCGGGTACTGTCGCAGTCCAATTCGGCCGATTTGAGGCGCGACTTCGCAGGAAACGCAACTCGCGTGCGACATGACGCGCCGCCAACAGCGCCAAGGCCTAGGTCAAACGATCCGCGCCTCGGTCTTGGATACGACGTCGTCGCGCGTGACCCCAGGCGCCAGCTCTTGGACCGCCAGCCCCTCGGGCGTGACGTCCAGCACCCCCAGATTGGTGATGATCCGATCGACAACCCCCTTCCCGGTCAGCGGCAGCGTGCACTCGCGCAGCAGCTTCGGCTCGCCGGCCTTGTTGGTGTGGTCCATGATCACCACGACGCGGCCGACCCCGGCAACCAAATCCATCGCGCCACCCATGCCCTTGACCAGCTTGCCCGGGATCATCCAGTTCGCCAAATCGCCCGCTTGGGACACCTCCATCGCGCCCAGGATCGCCATGGCGATCTTTCCGCCGCGGATCATGCCAAAGCTGGTGGCGCTGTCGAAGTAGGCGGTGCGGTCCAGCTCGGTGATCGTCTGCTTGCCGGCGTTGATCAGATCGGGGTCGATCTCCTCCTCGGTTGGAAAAGGGCCCATGCCAAGCATGCCGTTTTCCGATTGCAGAGTCACATCGATCCCGTCGGGAATATGGTTGGAGACCAGGGTTGGAATGCCAATGCCAAGATTGACATACATGCCGTCTTCCAGCTCCTGCGCGGCGCGCGCTGCCATGTCGTTACGATCCCAAGGCATTCTCGTCTCTCCGTTCTCTCCCCGCAGCGTTATCTCCCCGCAGCGTTCTCTCCCCGCTCTGCCCCGGTTTCGGCGTTGGGCCGGCCCCGGCACGCCGGGTCGGCGCGCGCGGGTGGGCGGGTGGGCGGGACGGCGCGGCGTGCCGGGGCCCGTTTCCACCCGTTTTGAGCTGGCTCAACCCCATGCGCGCCGCTCAGGCCGCCCGGGTCGTGCGCTGTTCGATCCGCTTTTCATGCTCGCCCTGGATCATCCGATGCACATAGATGCCCGGCAGGTGGATCAGGTCGGGGTCAAGCGTTCCGCGCGGGACGATCTCCTCGACCTCGGCAATACAGACCTTGCCGCACATTGCGGCGGGCGGGTTGAAGTTCCGCGCCGTCTTGCGAAACACAAGGTTGCCCGTGTCGTCGGCCTTCCAGGCCTTTACGATGGACAGATCGGCCAGGATGGCCCGTTCCAGAATATAGGTCTTGCCGTCGAAATCCTTGTGTTCCTTACCTTCGGCGATGATCGTTCCGACCCCGGTCTGGGTATAAAAGCCCGGTATCCCGCAGCCACCGGCGCGCATCCTTTCGGCCAGCGTGCCTTGCGGATTGAACTCCAACTCCAACTCCCCCGACAAATACTGGCGCATGAATTCGGCATTCTCGCCGACATAAGAGGACAGCATCTTTTTCACCTGGCGGGTCTGCAGCAGCACACCCAACCCGAAATCGTCGACCCCGGCATTGTTCGAGGCCACCGTCAGCGCCTTGGTCCCGGCATCGCGAATGGCCGCGATCAGGTTTTCGGGGATCCCGCAAAGCCCAAAACCGCCCGCTGCAATGGTCATGCCATCAAAGAGCACCCCCTCCAGCGCGGCCGTCGCGCTTTCAAAGATCTTTTTCATCGGACCCTCCCGTAGGCGCTCGTTAGGCCGGGCGGATACCCCCAGGCCGGTGCTCTTTGCATGTCGCGCGAAGCTGCGGCCCTGTCAAGCGAGGCCGGGCACGGCCAGGCCCGGAACAAGGCAGGCCCGGAACAAGCCAGGCCCGGAACAAGCCAGGCCCGGAACAAGCCAGGCCCGGAACAAGCCAGGCCGGGGACAAGCCAGGCCGGGGACAAGCCAGGCCGGGGACAAGGACAGCCCGGTACAAAGAGGGCCCAGTCAGGCGGGGGCGGCAAGAAAGAGGGCGCATGCGGCCCGCAGCGCTAACGGCCTATCATGCGTTGCGCGCCCGGACCAGGCTCGCAGAAGGCCTGGGCAGCGACCATCAATGCGACCGTCAATGCGACCAGAACGGGCAGGGTGAGGCATCCTTGGTGCGGATACGCTCGATCCTGGTTTGTGTGCCACTGATCGAGTAGAAGAAGCCCTCTAAGACACGCCGGCCGCTGTCATCAAAGCCCTGCATTACGGCCGAGGCTGAAAGAAGCGCCGTACCGGTTGCGGGGTCCTGCATCGCATCGACCAGCGCGTCCGCCTGCACAAAGATGCTGCGGCCACGCTGATCCTTGGACCGGAAGCGCCAGGCTAGTACGGCGTCGTCGATGCCGATGCCACCATGCTGAGCGCAAAACGCGTAACCGTTGATCGTAGTGTCCAGCAGCCGTCCGCGATCGTCGAAGACCAGCGACAGCGTCGTTGTGATCACCAGATCGCCGGCAGGACGTTGGCGGCGGACCCTGCGCTCACGCGTTGTGAGGTACAGCTCGCCCTCCGCCGATAAGAGCCATCCATCGGTCCCCGGCCAATCCAAACCCTGCAGCGCGAAAGGCCGCCGCTCTGCAACCGGAAGGGTAATCGTCAGAGGTGGAAAATAGTCGACATCCCCGAAAACCACAGGCGCCGGGCCGGCCTTCTCGATCGGGTTCGGGGCGGGGTCGGGCGCAGCCTCGTTCGCGGGCGGTGCCGTCTCGGCCTGCTCAGGCTGAGGTGACGGGTCATCGCTCTGCCGCTCCGTCTGCCGCTCCGTTGGCTGCCGCTCCGTTGGCTGCGGGTCCGTTGGCTGCGGATCTCTTGGTTGCGGATCCTCAGCGCCGGCCACATCCTCATCCTGCGTCGCGGGCGGCGTCTCCTCCGGGCGTGGGCGTATCGTGCCATAGGCTGCATCCGGCACTCGGGCAGGGGCTGGCGCAGGGGCTGGCGCAGGGGCTGGCGCAGCATCGGGCGCCTCTCTTGCCTCGGGCATCACCGCCGCCGCGGGCGGCAGGTCACCGGTCGGCAGGTCACCGGTCGGCGGGTCACCGGTCGGGGCAGGATCGAGATCGGCCTGCGGGGCGGTCTCGTCCTCCGCGCCCTCTACGACGATCTCTGGCGCGGGATCGGCCGGCCTTTCATCTTCGCTCGCCGCCAGGTCGGGTGCTGTGTCTGGTTGGTCAGGCGCAGAATCCTCCGCAAGGGGGGGCGGACACTCGGTGTCCAGATAGGTCTGCACCCTTTCGATATCGGCCGACAGTACGTCGCGCTCACCCCGCAGCGCCTGCAGCGTATCGCGCCCCGGATCGAGCCTTTCACGCGCAGCGGCGAGCGCCTCCTGCGCTTCGTTGAGGCTGGCGCGACGCTCTGGGCCCGGATCGGCGCGAAAAGCCTCGGCGCGTTCGATGCGCAGATCCCGCGCGCGCCGGACCTCTTCGGCGATCGCCTGCACCTCGTCGCGCAACTGCGCGATGTCCGCGTTCATCTTGGTGAGTTCCGCGACCAGCGCCGGATAGGCCGCCTCGACATCCTCGCAGGTTTGCGCAGAGGCCGGCAGCGCGACTGCGGATGCCCAAAACCCCAACAGGCAAGCAAACAGCCAACGCATAAAACTCCCCCCAATGATCGCGGTTGTCGTCCAAACCCCTTTAACGCACGAGATTAGCTCAACCGTCGGGCGACGTCACCTCTTGGCGCGCGAGCAAGGCAGAGCCATGGGCCAGCATTTGCTGCCTTGCATTGCGGCTGAAGGCCCATTCCTTAATGACCGCGACCTGGTCGGGCGTCGCCTCGGCAAGCGCTACGGCGAGGCCGTCTTTGCGCGCCAGAAACGCCGCCCGGTCGAGCGCGGCGCGCATCGCCGCGGTTCCGCGGGCCGCATCGAGCGTTCGATCCACGATTATATGCGGTATCCCGTATTCCGGCGCGATCCGGGCCATCACATTGCGGGCCGGGGCTGTTGCGGTCACAGCGGCATGCCCGCGGTATGTCAGGCTGCGGATCGTGGCCAGTGACAGCGATGCATCGCGGCCCAACCCACCATCGGGGTCGATAATGCCCACCGCCTCCGGCACGCGGGCGAAGGCCGCCTCAAGCCGCGCGGTCACCTCGTCATCCGAAAGACCCGAAACCAGCGCCTGCTTGCCCGCAGGGGCAACGAAGATCTCGAAGCCCGCAGCGCGGAGGCTTTTGGCGCGACTTTGAACGGCAGGATCGTCGGAACGCAGGACGACGCTGATTGGCAGATCGAGCGAGGCGAGGTCGCTCGGTGCAAGGTTCGATTCGATCGGCAGCATCAGCAGGATCGCGATTACCGGCCCTTCAACGGCATCGCCACGGACCCGGTAGGCCTGCCAAGCCGGCTCTGCCGGCACCGGTGCGGGCGGCAGCGCGGCGGCATGGTCCATCTCGGTGGCCGTCGCAATGTCGGCCGTGGTCAAAGATGTAGCCGTCGTCCGGGGTGCAGCCTTAGTCTCGGGTGTAGCCGTCGTCTGGGGTGCAGCCGTGGTCTTGGGTGTAGCCGTGGTCTGGGCTGTAACCGTGGTCTGGGCTGTAACCGTGGTCTGGGCTGTAACCGTGGTCTGCGGGTTGGCCGCAGCGACCCGCTCGGCCGCGCCGGGTCCGCCTTCATCGCCTAGACCTGCGTTACGCTCTGCGGTGCCATCCGCTGCCGGACCGGGGGGCGTCTTGCCCAGGGCAAGAAGGGCCGTTTCGATCGCGGAGGGCGTCCTATCTGCTTGGGTTGTCACGCCCGGCTTCTCCACCGTAGGCTGGTCTTGCGGCACCGCGGCCGAAGGCGGCGCGTTCGAACGAGGCGTTACAGCAGGCCGGTTGGCGGTGCTTTGGATCGTTTGTTGGGCCGGTGCGTCTCGGGCCGTGTTTTGGGCCGTATTTTGGGCCGTGTTTTGGCTTGCGTTTTCGGCCCTCTCAGGCGCCGCCGACATGTCGTCGGACGTCGACGCCTCGGCAGTCTCCGCTGGCGCATCGGCAAAGGGCGAGACCGGCATCGCCGGCGTTGGGACGGTATGGGAAAGCGCGACCGGCGCATTGGTCGTGCTGGGTGGGTCAGTGCGTGCCTGAACCGGCATCGGCGCATCGGCCGCAGCGCGGCGCGGCCCCTCTGCCGGTTCCAGCGCCCCTTGCGGGCTGGGATCGGGCAGTGGCGGCGCGGCGGGCGAGATGATCGGTCCGATCAAGGGCGGATTGTCGGAGGCAGGTTCCTGCGTCTTTGGAGCTTCCCGCTCTACAGAAAGGGGCGTCCGGGCGGGGTCGGTTGCATCGTCGGGCGCAGTTTGAAGATCGGGCTGACGGTCGGGCTGCGGGTTTGGCGCCGTCCCCAAACCCGTCTCTACGTCCCCACCGGGAACGGACGCTCGAACAGTCGCGGGACCGGTCTGGGGTGCGGGCGTGTCTTGCCTGTCGGTCGTGCGGTCCGGCGCGAGCGCTGCTGCGGGGTTCTCTGGCGCGGTCCGGGCGGTTTCGCCCGGATCCACATCTGTATCCCGACCAGGATTCGTGCCGGGACCGACGTCCAGATCGGAATCGAGACCCGCATCGGGGTTTGGCGCAACCCGTGCCCTCTCTGTTTCGTTTGGGTCGGTCCGCTCATCATCCAAGTTCGGCGCCAGCCGGAATTGCATCATCGGCTGGATGTTCTCGCCCGACTTGTCCGGCTCGGGCAGGGTCACTGCGGCGTTGGACATTTGCGCCGGCGGGCTGACCAGCGCAAGCAAGACCGCCAAAAACAGGGCAACCATTAGCCCCGTGACAATGCCGCCGACGAGCCCACCACCGGGAAAACCGCCACTTCGGGCGACTGGGTCTGCCATCCGTCCGATCCGTTCTCCGCCACCGCTCCAGCGATCGGCCGCCCCGCTTTTTCAGCGCGCCGCAGACCGGGTGCCGGAACGCGGCGAAGGCGACTTGACCTACTCTTACAGCCCAAGCATGTATACCCTCGCCGGCGGCCGCGCCACCTCTTTCGCCGCGCCGCTGAAACGAGGTTCGGCATGCTGTTGCTCATCGACAATTACGACAGCTTTACGTGGAACCTTGTTCATTTGATGGGCGGGCTGGGCTGCGAGGTCGAAATTCGTCGCAACGACGCGGTAACGGTACCTCAAGCGCTCGCCCTCGGGCCTTCGGCGATCCTGCTCTCGCCGGGTCCGCGCGACCCGTCCCGGGCGGGGATCTGCCTGTCTTTGACCCAAGCGGCCGCGGCGCGGCGCATTCCCGTCTTGGGAGTTTGTCTGGGGCATCAGACGATCGGACAGGCCTTTGGCGGGCAGGTTGTGCGGCATAACGAGATCGTGCACGGCAAGCTCGGCCGCATCGCGCATTGCGGCCAGGGGCTTTTTGCAGGGTTGCCCAGCCCGTTTCAGGGCACCCGCTATCACAGCCTCGTGGTCGATCGACACGCCTTGCCGCCGACGCTCGATGTGACGGCCTGGTCGGAAGATGGCACGATCATGGGGCTTTCGCACCGAAGCCTTCCGGTGCATGGCGTACAGTTCCACCCCGAATCCATCGCCTCCGAGCATGGTGCGGGGCTGATGCGCAACTTTTTGATGCTGGCCGGCATGGTCCAGAGCGGCGCGGCCTGATGTCGGATCTGCTGCGCCCGCTAATCGCCCGTGCGATCGACGGACCGCTGTCGCGCCGCGAGGCCGAGACGGCTTTTTCGATCATTATGGAAGGCAACGCCACACCGGCGCAGATCGGCGGCTTCCTGATGGTGTTGCGCACCCGCGGCGAGACGGTCGACGAGTTTGCCGCCGCGGCCGCCGCGATGCGGGCACGCTGCACTGCGGTGACGGCACCGCCAGATGCGATAGACATTGTCGGCACCGGCGGCGACGGGAAAGGCACGCTCAACATCTCGACAGCGACGGCCTTCGTGGTGGCAGGTTGCGGTGTGACGGTTGCCAAGCATGGCAATCGTAACCTCTCTTCGCGCTCGGGAGCGGCGGATGCGCTGACCGAGATGGGGGTCGATGTGATGGTCGCCCCAGCGGTGGTCGAACGAGCGCTGCACGAAGCGGGGATCGGGTTCATGATGGCGCCGCTTCACCACCCGGCGATCCGGCATGTGATGCCGGCGCGCCAGGAACTCGGCACCCGCACGATCTTCAACATTCTGGGGCCGCTGACCAACCCGGCGGCTGTGCGGCGCCAGCTTACAGGCGCCTTTTCGCGCACGGTGATTGCGCCGATGGCCGAGACGTTGCGCGCGCTGGGATCGGAGCGCGCCTGGCTGGTGCATGGGGCGGACGGAACGGACGAGCTGTCGATTGCGGGGGCGACGCATGTTGCGGCTCTTGAGGATGGCGCGGTCCGGTCCTTCGACATCACGCCCGAGGATGCCGGGCTACCGCGTCATCCTTTCGCGGCGATCCTGGGCGGCAGCCCAGCGGAAAACGCCGCTGCCTTCCGGGCACTTTTGGACGGAGAAGCTGGCGCCTATCGGGATGCGGTGCTTCTGAACGCCGCGGCGGCGTTGACGATTGCCGGGCGGGTGGACGATCTTGCCGCGGGCGCAGACCTTGCGCGCAGCAGTATCGACAGCGGCGCGGCGGCAGAGAAACTGGCAGCGCTCGCCCGCATCACGCAGGCCCTATGAGCGTGATCTGCAAGAACGGTAAGGATACGGACGGCCCTTCGGGCCGACACCGCGTTTGCTGGCGCAGCCCCACAACGGGCCGCACCAGCCGCCGTCCGGCCGCAACCGCGGGCAAAGGCGCCACGCCGCGGTCCGGGCGCCATGGGCGGGCGGGCGGGGCGCCCGGACCGCGGCCCAGCGATCCAGCCGGCACCCCCGCGTGACATCGCTCTCGATCCCCTCCGCTTGGGCAGCCCTGCCCGGATGCGACGAATGCCTGACCGCGATAAAGACAGCGCTGTCGCGCGAAACGCGACCCGTCCTGCCAGAGCCCTCGCGCATTTTCGCCGCCCTGCGCGCCACCCCGCCAGAGCGCGTGCGTGCCGTCATCTTGGGTCAGGATCCCTATCCGACCCCGGGCCACGCCGACGGGTTGGCCTTTTCGGTGCGCACCGGCACGCATTTGCCCCGCAGCCTGGCCAACATCTTTACGGAGATGCACGCGGATCTCGGTGCCCGTCCGGCAAGCGGCGATCTCTCTTTTTGGGCTGCGCAGGGGGTGTTGCTGCTCAACACGGTTCTTACCGTCCCTGCGCATACGCCCCGCGGCCATGCCGCGTTGGGCTGGCAGGCTTTTGCGGCGTCGATCGTTGCGCAGGTTTCGCAAAGACCCTGTGCCTTTTTACTCTGGGGGCGCGACGCTCAGCGTTTCCGCCCTGCAATCCGCCCGGGCGATCACCTCATTTTGCAAACAGCGCATCCCTCGCCGCTTTCAGCGCGGCGCGGTTTTTTCGGCTCCCGCCCCTTCTCGCAGATCAATACCTGGCTGGCGGCGCGCGGCGACGCACCCATCGACTGGATCGGCCCTGCTGGACAGCCGCCCGAGGCCGCGCCATAGATGCGCACATGAGCGACATCCTAAAAGAAATCCAGGCTTACAAGCGAGCCGAGGTGGCTGCGCGCAAAGCGGCGCGCCCGCAAGCGTGCATCGATGCGGCAGCCAAGGCGGCACCCCCGCCCCGGCCTTTTGCCCGTGCGTTGGAGGACGCGGCCGGCTATGGCTTGATCGCCGAGATCAAAAAAGCCAGCCCCTCGAAAGGGCTCATCCGGCCCGATTTTGATCCGCCCGCCCTAGCTCGCGCCTATGCCGCCGGCGGGGCCGCCTGCCTTTCCGTCCTGACCGACGCGCCGTCCTTTCAGGGCCATGAGGACTTTCTCGTCGCGGCGCGGGCCGCTTGCACCTTGCCGGTCCTGCGCAAGGATTTCCTCTTCGACCCCTGGCAAGTTGCAGAGGCCCGCGCAATCGGCGCCGACTGCATTCTGATCATCATGGCAGTGGTCGATGACGGGCTCGCGGCAGAGCTTGAGGATGCGGCGCACCATTGGGACATGGATGTGTTGGTTGAGGTCCATGACGAGGTCGAGCTTGACCGCGCCCTTGCGCTGAAGACATCCTTGGTGGGTGTCAACAACCGCGATCTGAGGCACTTTGTAACCGACCTGGCCGTCACGGAGCGCCTGGCGCCGCGCCTGCCGCCCGACCGGCGTCTGGTTGCCGAATCGGGTCTCGCCACGCCAGCCGATCTGGCCCGGCTGGCCCGTGTCGGCGCGCGCGCCTTCCTGATCGGCGAAAGCCTGATGCGGGCCGACAATGTCGCCGCGGCAACCGCCACGCTCTTGGCCGATCCCGTTCCGGCGTGACCCGCACCGCTTCCGAAACGCCCGGCGCCGACGGGCTGACGCATTTCGATGCCAAGGGCGACGCGCAGATGGTCGACATATCGGCAAAGCCCGAAACGCAGCGGCTTGCCGTGGCGCGCGGCGCGGTAGAGATGGCGCCGGAAACGCTGGCGCTGATCCGCAGCGGTCAGGCAGCAAAAGGCGACGTGCTGGCAATCGCCCGGCTTGCGGGCATCATGGCCGCCAAACGCACCGCAGATTTGATCCCGCTTTGCCACCCGCTTGCCCTCGCAAACGTATCGGTCGACCTCGATGCGCAAGGCAGCCGGGTAGAGATCGAGGCGACGGTCCGCTGCACCGGCCGCACCGGGGTCGAGATGGAAGCCCTTACCGCCGTCTCGGCGGCCGCCCTTACGGTCTATGATATGGTCAAAGCCGTCGATAAGGGCATGGCGTTGACCGATATCAGGGTTGTGTTGAAAGAAGGCGGGCAGTCGGGCCGCGTCACCGCTGCCTGATGCCGCGCCCCCGGCGAGCGATGGAGCCCGAGAGATGCTGAGCGTTGCCCAGGCGCTCGACCGAGCGCTCGCGCTCATCCCCCGGACCGGGGTCGAGGCGGTTGCCTTGCGTGAGGCGGCCGGTAGGGTGCTCGCCCGCCCCGTGACGGCGATGCGGACGCAACCGCCTTTCGCCGCCTCGGCCATGGATGGGTATGCTCTGCGCGCCAAGGATGCGCGGCCGGGCGTTGCCTTGACGGTTGTCGGGACCGCTCAAGCCGGGCTGGGTTTCGCGGAACCGGTGACTGCCGGGCAAGCAGTGCAAATTTTTACCGGCGCGCCGGTTCCACGCGGCGCCGACACGGTGCTGATCCAAGAGGACGCTCAACGCGAAGGCGAACGGGTTTTGGCGCGCGCGCAACCGCAGCCGGGCCGGCATATCCGCCCGGCTGGCGGCGATTTCAACGCCGGCGAAGCAATCCCGGCCCCGCAGCGGATCGGGCCGCATCTGCTCGCTCTGATGGCGGCCATGAACATCGACACCGTGCCCGTGGCGCGTCGCCCGATTATAGCGCTGATCCCCACGGGCGACGAGCTGGTCTGGCCCGGGCAGGTCCCAGGACCGGACCAGATCGTGAGTTCCAACAATTTCGGCCTTGCTGCGCTCTTGCAGGCACAGGGCGCCGAAACCCGTTTGCTGCCGATCGCCCGCGATCTGCCCGATGCCTTGCGCGGCGCGCTGGCCCTGGCTGCGGGGGCCGACATGATCGTGACCCTGGGCGGTGCATCGGTAGGCGCGCATGATCTGGTGCAGTCGGTCTTCCGCGATGCCGGGATGACGCTGGATTTCTGGCAGATTGCGATGCGCCCGGGCAAGCCGCTGATGGCGGGGCGGATCGGCGGCGTGCCGATGATCGGGCTGCCCGGCAATCCGGTCTCGGCGCTGGTTTGCGGGCATCTCTTTTTACGCCCTGCGGTGGATGCCGCGCTCGGGCTCGCGGCTGGGCCGTTGCCGCGACGAACCGCCAGTCTGGGTATCGATCTAGGCGCCAACGGACCGCGCGAACACTATATGCGGGCGCGTCTTGAAGGCGATGTGATCACACCGTTTGGCAATCAAGATTCCAGCCTGCTATCGGTTCTCAGCCAAGCCAACGCCTTGTTGGTGCGGCCCCCGCATCAGTCTGAAATTTCATCCAAAACGCGCGTTGACTATATTGAACTCTCTTTATAGTTGATCACTATTGACACAAAACGCGAACTTAACTAGAACCAAATCAGACAAACGGCGACAGCAGCGCACAGGGGCGGCAATGCTGACAAAAAAACAGTTCGACCTTCTCCGCTTCATCAACAACCGAATTTTGCGCGACGGCGTGTCGCCCTCCTTCGACGAGATGAAGGATGCGCTCGATCTACGCTCGAAATCCGGCATTCACCGGTTGATCTCGGCATTGGAAGAGCGGGGCTTTATCCGCCGGCTTGCGCATCGGGCCCGCGCGATCGAAGTGCTGAAGATGCCGGAGAGCCTGGTTGACGATCGTCTCGCCCGGCTTGTATCGGCGCCTGCAGCGCCAGAGCGGCCTGTGGCAGAGCGGCCTGTGGCGGAGCGGCCTATAGCAGGCGCGGGGCCGGTGCTGCCGGTCTCGACCACAACGCTGGATCTGCCGGTCATGGGGCGGATTGCCGCCGGCACCCCGATCGAGGCGATACAGCATACAAGCCATCAGATCGGCGTGCCCAACGACATGGTGCGCCGCGGCGGCGAGCACTTTGCGCTGGAGGTGCAAGGCGATTCGATGATCGATGCTGGGATCCATGAGGGCGATGTTGTGGTGGTCCGCCGGCAAGATACGGCCGAGAACGGCGATATCATCGTAGCCCTGGTCGACGGTGCCGAAGCGACGCTGAAGCGGCTTCGCAAACGAGGCAGCGTTGTCGCGCTGGAGGCGGCCAACCCGGCTTTTGAAACAAAGGTCTACGGTGCCGACCGGGTTGAAATCCAGGGTCGGATGGTCGGTCTGATCCGCACATACTAAACGGGGATCACGCGTTAGACGGGAATCACTTGGAACGATCCCACAGCCGGCGCGTCTGGGTCAGGGCATAGCGCAGCACCGGCCCGTCTTCGGCCAGATCGACGGCGAGCGCGCCGCCCAGGCGCAGCTCCTGCCGGGTAACGGCAAGGCAAGAGCCGGCGGGCGGCTTGTCGAGCGCAGGCACAATCAACAGAACCTTGGCCTTGCACAGCTGTGCAGCCAAGACATCGGGGCGCCGCGCCACCACAAGCTCGACCCGCCAATCGCCGAGCGTGCCGCGCGCATAGTCCTTCTCCCGTTCAAGCCCGAGACGGATCGCAGCACGCGGCAGATCCACCGCATCGCCATCCGCTTCCAGCCAACGCGCAACGGTCCAGCTGTCGCGCCGCGCCACGAAAACGGCCCGGCCCTCGGGCCCCATCAGACCGATCTGGCGTCCCGACGCAGCAATCAACAGCGCCGGTCTGGGCGGCGCGATTTGCCACCAGATCAGCCCGAGCGCTATCGCACCGAGGCCAAGAAGCCGCCAGGGCCGGTGCCAGAGGCACAGCCACAGCCCGCCTAACGCAATGGGGGCAATCACCCACACACCCGGATCGGCAATCTGGCGCACGGCCCCGTCGAGCCCGGAGAAAAACTGCGCAATCACAAGCACCAGGTCGATGCCCAAGCCCATCGCCCAAAGCGCCGGTCCCTCCAAACCGACCAGCGACAGCGGCGCCGCAAGCGCTCCGGCCGGCATGATCAGGGTGCCCATCAGCGGCACTGCCAGAAGATTGGCCGGCAGGCCGTAGACGGCGGTCTGGTGGAAGGTGACGGCCGAGATCGGTGCTGTCGCCAGACCGGCCACCAGCGCCGTGATCGTCAAGGTGGCGATCCCGCGCGAAAGTCCGCGCCATACCCCGCGTCCTGCACCGCCGGCGACGGGCGACCAGGTCTGACCGCGCAGCACCTCATAGACGGCAACCAGCGCGATCGTGGCGGCAAAGCTCATCTGAAAACCCACCTCCACAAGGCTTTCGGGCGCCACCAGAAGAATTGCCATCGCGGCAAGTGCGACCGAGCGCATCGAAATCGCGGGCCGGTCGACCAGTACAGCCACAAAGACCACAAGCACCATAATGAAGCTACGCTGGGTCGCAACCGCCGCGCCCGACAACATCAGATAGGCAAGGCCTGCCGCCAGCGCGCCAATCGCAGCCAGCCCTTTGACCGGCAGGTTTCGACCGACCAGGGGGATCAGCGCAAGGATCAGGCGCAAAGCGACGAAAACGAACCCTGTCAATAAACCCATATGCAGACCGGAGATGGCCAAAAGATGGGCAAGATTGGAATGGCGCAGCGCCTCGGTTGCCTCTTCGGGCAAGCCCGCCCGCAACCCGACCAGAATTGCCGCTGCAAAACTGCCGGTCTCGCCCGGCAGGGCTTCGCGAAGCGCTTCCGAAAGCTCCGCGCGCCATAGGGCAAGCCGCAATCGCGCGTGATCGACAAGGCTGGTTCCGGCCTGGGGCCGCATCGGCACGGCAAAGCCGCGCGCAATACCGATACCGCCCAACCTGTCGAACCAAGCCATCCGGCGAAAATCGAACCCGCCCGGCTCGACAGGTCCCGAAGGCGGAACGAGGCGTGCATGAAGCATCACCCGCAGCCCAGGCGGAAAAGCGCGGTCGGCGTCCTCGGGCAAAAGCGTGATCCGAACCTGCTCGGGCCAAGCCTCGGCGGGCAGCCCGTGGATGACGACGCGGTCGAGGCGCAGCCGCAGATGTCCGGCATGCGAGCGGCTGACATCGCGCACCCGCCCTTCCACGCTGCGCTCCATCGCGCCGTTCAGCACTGGCGCGGCAACGAAATGCGCCCGTGCCATGGCCAGCGCATAGCCCAGCGCGGCGAGCAAAAGCGCCGCGGCTAGGGCGGTGGCGACAAAACCCAGCCGCCGGACGGCATACACCGCCGTTCCGGCCCCGACCGGCGCTGCAAACCCGGTCCAAATCGGCGGTTCGTCTGGCAAAGCGAAGTAAAACGCAATGCCGACGCCCAACAGAACCGGCGCCCAAAGCGGCAGTTGCAGACGCTCGGCGCTTAAAAGTTGGAACAGGGCGCCTGTGTCGCGCGCGCGCATCTCTCTTGTTCTAAGGCTCCGAAACGGTCCATAACGCTTGCGGTCAAATACACGCGCCGGAGAGTTAACGTAGAATGAACAGCGAGGCTGCGGTCGTTACCCGCTTTGCGCCCTCACCGACAGGCTATCTGCATATCGGCGGCGCGCGCACGGCGCTTTTCAATTGGCTTTTTGCCCGCCATGCGGGCGGGCGATTTCTTCTGCGCATCGAGGATACCGACCGGGCCCGCTCGACCCCCGAAGCGACCCAAGCGATTTTCGACGGCTTGCGCTGGCTTGGGCTGAATTGGGATGGCGACGCAGTCAGCCAGTTTTCCCGGCTTGCGCGCCATAGCGCGATTGTCGACGCGATGCTTGCGCAGGGCACGGCTTATCGCTGCTATGCGTCCAAAAGCGAGATCGATGCGTTTCGCGAGGCAGAGCGCGCCGCCGGTCGACCGCCGCTTTTCCGCTCACCCTGGCGCGATCACGAAGGTGCAACGCCCAACCTGCCTTTTGCGGTGCGGCTTAAGGCGCCCAGAACCGGCGAGACGGTCGTCTTGGACGCCGTTCAGGGCCGCGTCGCTTGGAAGAACGAAAACCTCGACGATCTGATCCTGCTGCGCTCGGACGGCGTGCCGACCTATATGCTGGCGGTTGTGGTTGACGATCACGATATGGGCGTCACCCATGTCATTCGCGGCGACGATCATCTCACCAACGCTGCCCGCCAGGCGTTGATCTATGCCGCGGCCGGTTGGTCGTCCCCGGTTTTTGCGCATATCCCGCTCATCCAAGGTCAGGATGGCGCAAAACTGTCGAAGCGGCATGGCGCGCTTGGCATCGAGGCTTACCGTGATATGGGGTTTCCGCCCGAGGCCATGCGCAACTACCTGGCCCGGCTCGGCTGGTCGCATGGCGATGATGAGTTTTTCAGCACCGAGCAGGCGATCGGCTGGTTCACGCTTGACGCGATCGGTCGAGCGCCGGCGCGGTTCGATCTGAAAAAGCTCGAGCATCTGTCGGGCCAGCATATCCGTTTGATGGCGACCGACCGGCTGCTCGAACTGCTGATCGATTTTATTGCAGCGCAACATGGAAAACGGCCGGATGCGGCGCGTTCTGGCTTGCTAAAAGCGGCGCTTCCCACGATGCGCGATCGGTCTAAGACTCTGATTGAGCTTGCAGAAATGGCGCACTTTATCCTCGATACACGCCCGTTCCAACCCGACGAGAAGGCCGCCAAGCAGCTTGGCAAGGAGGCTGTCGCGATGCTGGGCAGATTGACTGAGCGGGTGCAACATGCTAGCTGGACGCGTGGGGCGTTGGAAGCTGAGACAAAGGCGTTTGCAGAGGCCGAGGAACTCAAACTTGGTAAGATTGCCCAGCCGCTGCGCGCGGCGCTCACCGGGCGGACCGTCTCACCGCCGATCTTTGATGTGATGGCCATTCTTGGGCGTGACGAGACACTCGCGCGCCTGTCCGATGCTGCGGGGGCGCATCGGGACGGCCCAACTTGATGGCTTCGGCCCGACTGACCATGACGGCCAAACCAAGGGGAGACCGAGATGCCTCAGTCCAACCGCAAAGCGACGCTGACCATCGACGACAAGTCCGTGGACTTGCCCGTCTTGTCCGGTACGCTCGGCCCGGATGTCGTGGATATCCGCAAGCTGTATGCCGAGATGGGCGTCTTCACCTATGATCCGGGCTACACCTCGACAGGGTCGTGCGAGAGCACCATCACCTATATCGATGGCGAGAAAGGCGAGCTGTTCTATCGCGGCTATCCCATCGACCAGCTTGCAGAAAAATCGCATTTCCTCGAGGTCTGCTTCATCCTGCTCTATGGCGACCTGCCCACCAAGCCGCAGCTTGAGGATTTCGAGATGCGGGTCACCCGCCACACCATGCTGCATGAGCAGATGGTCAACTTCTTCCGCGGCTTCCGCCGCGACGCGCATCCGATGGCGATTGTCTGTGGCGTCGTCGGTGCGATGTCGGCCTTTTATCATGACAGCACCGACATCAACGACCCCTGGCAGCGCGAGGTCGCCTCGATCCGAATGATCGCGAAGCTACCGACGATCTGCGCCTGGGCCTATAAATACTCGATCGGACAGCCTTTCGTTTACCCGCGCAACGATCTCGACTACGCGACGAACTTTCTGCATATGTGCTTTGCGGTGCCGGCCGAGAAGCTCGAGGTCGATCCGATCCTGAGCCGTGCGATGGACCGGATCCTAACGCTGCATGCCGATCACGAGCAGAACGCGTCGACCTCGACAGTGCGGCTCGCCGGCTCTTCGCAAGCTAATCCTTTTGCCTGCATTGCGGCTGGCGTCGCCTGCCTCTGGGGCCCGGCCCATGGCGGGGCAAATCAGGCTTGTTTGGAGATGCTGCGCGAAATTGGCACCGTCGACCGGATCCCCGAATTCATTCGTCGGGCCAAGGATCGCGACGACCCGTTCCGGCTGATGGGTTTCGGCCACCGTGTCTACAAGAATTTCGACCCCCGCGCGAAAGTGATGAAGCAATCGGCCGATGAGGTTCTGGAGCTTCTTGGCATCGAGAACAACGAGACGTTGAAAGTCGCGAAGGAACTTGAGAAAATCGCGCTCGAAGACGCCTATTTTATCGAAAAGAAGCTCTATCCGAATGTTGATTTCTATTCGGGCATCATCCTCGATGCGATGGGTTTCCCGACATCGATGTTCACGCCGATCTTTGCCTTGGCCCGCACAGTCGGGTGGATTGCGCAGTGGAAAGAGATGCTGGAGGATCCGGGCGCCAAAATAGGGCGGCCGCGACAGCTCTATATGGGTCTCAATGCGCGCAACTATCTGGATATCGGCGCTCGCGACTAGCGAGAAAAGATACGGGCGCCGGGCCTGTTGGGATTGCGCCGTTGCACAGACGCGACGGCGGCAAGGCTTGGCTCGCCTAACCCTTAGGCGCTAGGTTGGGGGCTCATTCATGTCCAAGCGATGACGATTGAGACGAGGGCCAAGGCGGCGAGGTAGTTTCTGGCAAAGCGATCGTATCGAGTAGCGATCCGCCTCCAGTTCTTAAGCTTTCCGAACAATCTTTCGATGACA
>JBCDAZ010000010.1:0-97337 GCA_039184655.1 Pseudomonadota bacterium
TCCGTGATTGAGTTGACGCCTAAAGCAATTGCATCTACGCATACAGCAGTGCAATTGAAAGATTGATCTGATGGCAATTTGGATACCTGATCTGTCAAACCGTGATGGCCCCAAGTATCTGCGGATTGTCGAAGCGATGGCGGAGGACATTGCGACGGGTCGCCTGGCGGCTGGAACGCGCCTGCTTCCGCATCGCGAGTTGGCCTATCAACTTGATGTCTCGCCGAACACAACCAGTCGTGCCTACGCAGAGGCCGTGAAGCGAGCGCTTCTGAGAGGGGAGGTTGGGCGCGGCACTTTTGTGCGTTCGACCGATGCCAAGCCGATGCAGGCAGACCCTGAAAGCCTGTACCGGCCAGAGCGCGGGCCGATTGACCTATCCCGCAACCTGCCGATGCAAGGGTTGTCAGAACAGCATATCCGTCGAGTCATGTCAGCGATCGCAAATGATATCGGGTTGCGCTCACTACTGGATTATCAAACTGACGCCGACCTCGCGCATCATCGCGCAGCCGGGCAGTTATGGCTGGCGAGTTGCGGTGTGTCTGCGGAGCCTGAGTACATCGTTCCAGTAGTAGGTGGTCAACACGGCATTCTAAGTGTTCTCATGGCACTCTTGCAGCCGGGCGATCTCTTGCTGGCCGAGGCGCTGACCTACACTCCGGTCCTTGCCATGGCTGCGTGCCTTGACCTGCAAACCGGAGCTGTTGCGATGGATAATGATGGTGTCGTGCCGGAAGCGTTTGAGGCGTGGTGCCGCGAAGCAAAACCCAAAGCCTTCTACTTGACCCCTACCTTGCAAGCCCCGACCACGGTCACGCTCTCCGAGGCACGACGAACGAGGATCGCGGAGATTGCTGCACGCTACAACGTGCTGCTAATCGAGGATGATGTGTTCGGGCCGCTTAAATCCGACAAGCCTGCGCCGCTGGCACAAATCGCACCGGGGACGACAATCTACGTGACGAGCTTGTCAAAGTCGGTCGCACCCGGATTGCGTGTGGGTTTTCTTAAGGCCCCGGCAAAGCTGGCCGCCGCACTGCATCAGTCGGTTAATCTGAGCGTTTGGATGACACCACCACTAACCCTAGAGGTGGCGAGCCGGTTGATCGAGGATGGCACAGCCGCCGAAATGGCCAGCCGGCAACAGCGGATCGCGAGACACCGGCAACGGCTTGTTCAAGACATCTTAGGCATGGCTGCGATCCCATCCACCGCGGACGGCTTTCACGTCTGGTTACCGCTACCGGACGGCTGGCGTGCTGATGTGTTCAGCTCTGAATGCGCCCGTTTGGGCGTTCGGGTGAGCGAGGCACGAAGCTTCGCTATGAACGCAAGTGATACGCCCGAAGCAATTCGCCTTTGCGTCAGTCATGAAGCCCATGAAGAGCGGCTGCAACGCGGCCTGGAAACTATTGCGGGCGTGCTGCAGCAAAAGCCAAGTGGATCTTCGATGGTGATCTGAGCAACGGGCATCTCGAAGATGCTACCGTTCATTCAACGCATCGGTCAAATTGGGCTCAATGCCGCCATAGCCAGCAAGAATATTTGATGTTGCGCCTTTAAACCGAATTGTATGGCTGCTTGTTGGCAAGTTCCGTCGCTCGTAAACCGCAAGCGAAGCCTCGAATGTGGGTTTTTCTATCTTCGTAGCACTCAGTACGCATCCAACGGGACAATTCTCCTCAGCGCTGTGGATTTGCTTGGAAGCTCGCTGCATTCGCCTGCGTGTGATTACGTGAAACTTCAGAGCAAGCACGGAACCCCGGCAGCACAAGTCTTTAAGTAACTGAAAAATATTAGTAAAATGGCGCACCCGACAGGATTCGAACCTGTGACCTTCGGCTTCGGAGGCCGACACTCTATCCAGCTGAGCTACGGGTGCTCTATTTCTTCCTACCGCTTACGCAGTGCTTACTCGAAACAGTGGCTCGTTTGAACAGCGGTTCCGACTTCCGCTCAAGCTATTGTTTCATCTACTCTTTCTTCCGGCTCCCTCGGCCGCCACCAGACTTGACATCTGCCTTCCGAGGGCGGCGCTCTATCCAGCTGAGCTACGGGTGCATACCGTTCGCGAGATGCTTACGCCATGCTTACGCGAGATTTTCGGCTACTTGAAGAGCGAACCCGACATCCGCTCAAGCCGTTGTTTAGTCACTTCTTTCTTCCAGCACCTTTTGCCATCGCCAGACTTGACATCCGCCTTCGGAGGGCAGACTTCCACCTGGCTGAACTACGCGTGCAGCGATTGTGCTATACTGAGTCGCTACGATAGATTCAATGGTAGGCCGCGCCCCGAAACCGGCAGGACGCTGCTTTAGACCATCGGATCCCAACGCCCCCAACCAAGGAGCGCCGGTTTGGCACCGAAAAAGGCGGCGCGACCGGTCCTCTCGGGCGAGAGAAAGGGCAAAACGCCGGCATGATTTCTGTCGTTGCAGTCGCACAGCGGGGGCGGTTGGAGGCCGAGGCGATCCTGATGCTCGCCGCACTTCGCGTGCTTGAGCCCCAACGTTCTTACCCGATCGTGCTGTGCGTGCCCAGCCAGAGCCGCGTCTGGCCTGACGGGCGGGGTCTTTCGCTGCGCGGAGCGTCGTTTTTACAAGCCGCCGGTGCAGAAATCCACCGCTTCGCGCCGCAAATCTTCGGCACCGGCTACCCGCAAGGCAACAAGATCGAGGCGCTTGCCAGCCTACCCCCCGATCGCCCGTTTCTGTTTCTTGATACCGACACGCTGCCGCTGGCCCCGTTGGGCGGGCTGTCCTTGGATGTCGGCCGGCCCGCTGCATCCTTGCGCCGCGAGGCAAGCTGGCCGCGCCTTCTCGCAGGCGGCCCGGATCGGGAAGCGATCTGGCGCGCCCTTTACAACCGCTTCGGGCTCGACCTTGACGCAGCAAGCGACCCCACACGCGCCAAGGATGACTGGCAGCGCTTTCCCTATTATAATGCGGGCTGGTTTTACGGTCCCTGCCCGCACCGTTTCGGAACGCTCTTTGCCGAAATCGCCCGCGCGATCAGAGACGACCCGCCGCCGGAACTTGTCGGGCAAAGTCTCACGCCATGGCTCGACCAGATCGCGCTGCCTTTGGTCGTCCATGCGCTGGGGGGCGGACCCTGGGCGGTACCGGTCGGCACGCTGGACGGGCGCGCGACGCTGCATTACCGGCTTCTTGCGCTGCTCTACGCAACGGCACACGACGACACGGTCGGCTTTTTGGAGCGCATTGCGAAAGAAGACGACGTCGCGCCGCTTCTATCGCGGTACACGCCCTTTCGGCGCTATCTCTACGAAGGCTGGGGCGCTCGCGTCCGCGCCCTTTTCGACCGCAGCGCCTTGCCGGGCGAGGAGCGCAGTATCCGCAGAACGATCCGAAAAGCGGGGCTTTGGTGTCGCTAAGGCTTAGCGCCGACCAAAGAGTTTCTCGATATCGGCCAAATCCAGGGCGATCCAGGTCGGTCGGCCATGGTTGCACTGGCCCGAAAAGGGCGTTGCTTCCATCTCTCGCAAAAGCGCGTTCATCTCTTCGCCGTTCAGACGACGGCCGCTGCGGATCGAGCCATGGCAGGAGATACGGGAGAGGACGGCGTCGACGCGTTTTTCCAGCGGATCTTCTGTGCCCGCTTCCAGCGCGTCGGCGATATCGTTTAAAAGCCCGGTGCAGTCGCAAGCCCCGAGCAGTGCCGGGGTTGCGCGCACGCAAACCGCCTCGCCGCCGAAGGGCTCGATCTCCAAACCAAGACGCGCCAGGTCCGGCGCGACGTCCAAAAGCCGTGCCCGGGCATCGCCAGAAAGGGAAACGACCGCCGGAACGAGCAAGGTTTGGGCTGGCACGGGTCCCGCCTTTGCCCGCGCCTTGAGCTTTTCATAGACCAGCCGTTCATGCGCGGCATGCTGATCGACCATGACGATGCCGCTGGCCGTCTGGGCGATGATGTAGGTTTCGTGCAGCTGCGCTCGGGCCACCCCCAGCGGCGGCAGATCCGCCGCATCGGCCCGTTTGCCCGGCCCAGCCTGCCCACTCGGCCCAGCTTGCTCACTCAGCCCAGCTTGCTCACTCGGCCCAGCCTGCGCGCTAGGGCCAGCCTGCGCGCTAGGGCCAACCGGGGCCGGCATGTGCGCGCCAGAGGGCACGGGCGCCGACCAACCTGCCATCTCGGCAAAGCCCGGGCTTGCCGCCGCCGGCGCCTGAAACCGATAGGCGGTATCGCGGGCTGCCGCTGTGCCTCTCTCTTGGCGAAAACGCCCCAAAGCGGCCTGCGAAACCGTGGTCGCGCTGCGATGACCTGCCCCGGCCAGCGCATGGGTAAGGGCCGAGACGATCAGCCCGCGCACAAGGCCGGGTTCGCGGAAGCGAAGCTCGGTCTTCGCCGGGTGGACATTGACGTCGACCAGCTCGGGCGGCAGGCTCAGAAACAACACAGCCGCTGGGTAGCGGTCGCGCCCGATTAGATCGGCATAGGCCGCCCTGAGCGCCCCGCCGACCAGTTTGTCCTGAATAGGGCGCCCATTCACAAACAGGAATTGCTGGGTTGCCGTACCGCGCGAATAGGTCGGCAGCGCTGCAAAGCCGGTAAGCGTCACCGCCTCGCGCGTTGCATCGAGCGGGATCGCGTTTTCGAAGAACGCCGGTCCTAACACGCAGCGCAGACGCGCCCCGAGCGGGTCCGCGAGATCCAGATCGGCACGAAAGAGGCTTCGCTCCGCGCCGCCTTCTAGCGCCTCGCGCAACACAAATGCTGTCTGCGGCGCTGCAAGCGCCAGGCGGCGCACGGTCGCCGTAATCGCCTGCAACTCGGCCCGTTCGCTGCGCAGAAATTTCAGCCTTGCGGGTGTTGCAAAAAAGAGATCGCGCAGCTCAACCAGCGTGCCGCAGGCCAGCGCCGCCGGGCGCGATGCCGAAACCCGGCCGGCCGTCACCGCGATCCGCGCCGCATCCGCGCCGGCAACGCGCGAGGTTATGGCAAGCCGCGCCACCGCCCCCATCGAGGGCAGCGCCTCGCCCCGAAACCCAAAGCTTCGGATATCGAGCAGGTCGCTTCCGTCGATCTTCGAGGTTGCATGCCGTGCGACCGCCAGCGCCAACTGGTTTTGGGGAATACCGCTACCATCGTCGCTGACCCGGATCAGACCGCGCCCGCCCTGCGCCACGGTGATCTCGATCCGGCGTGCACCGGCATCGAGCGCATTCTCCACCAGCTCCTTGACAGCCGATGCCGGCCGCTCGACGACTTCGCCGGCTGCAATCCGGTTGGCGGTCGCTTCATCGAGCTGACGGATTGGGGATGTGGTCCCTATCTTGCGGCTCTGCGCGTTCATTCCACCAAGTGTAGAGGTGTTGCGCGACGAAATCCACCCACCCTTATGCAACCACCCGTCGCCTGCAGAACCATGCCCATGAACTCCGCTTGCCTTAAAATTCGCTTGCCCTGAGTTGGGCGTGCCGTGCCGGACCATTGCGTCGTCCGCTGCGAACGGCACCCGGCGAAGATGTCAGCCTTGCAGGCCCAGATCCCGTGTTAGCCGGATCGGCGGTGCCGCACCGCCAAGGCGCGCCCGGTAGACATGCAGACCCTCCATGACCCGCATTACATAATTGCGGGTCTCGGTGAAGGGGATCGTTTCGATCCAGTCAAGCATTGTCTCGGTGTCAGAGCGCGGATCGCCATAGCGGAGCAGCCAGCGCTCCACCCGATGCGGCCCGGCATTATAGGCGGCGGCCACAAGGGGAAGGCTCGAAAACCGGGCCAGCTGCTCGACCAGATAGCCTTTTCCAAGGTCTGCATTGTAGCGCCAGTCGCTGGTCAGCCGGCTGCTCGAATATGCCAAACCCAGATCGCCGGCAACCTTTCGGGCGGTACGCGGCATCAGCTGCATCAAACCGCGGGCGCCGGCAGGGCTGACCGCCGCCGCGTTGAACTCGCTCTCGGTCCGCGCCACGGCCAGCACAAGTTCGGGCGGTAGCGCGGTGCCCGGATGCGTGGCCAAGGGGGTGACCGGATAGTAGGCCTCCGTCAGGATGCTACCCCGCCCGGCGGCAATCTTGGCCACCCGGACCGCGATGTGAAAATAGCCCAGATCGAGCGCCATGCGCGCCATCGCAGCAAGTTCGCCGATATCGCTTTCTTGCCGGGCGAGCGCGATGACGAACTGCCAGACCCGACCGGGCTCACCCGCCGCATGAAACAACAGCACCGCATGGCCCGAGGGGCGCTGCATGAAATCGGCCTCGCGCCAATTCGGCAAAGGGCTGCCACCGACCAGCATGGGGCTGGCGGGGATACCGGCCCGCTCGGCTGCCAGCTGGCCGTAATAGCTGGTCTGATTAGCCGCAGCGAAGCGGTAGGCCGCAGCGGCCGCGTCGGCCTGGCCCAGCGCTTCATAGGCCCGCCCCAGCCAGTAGCCGGCGCGCCCCCGGCTGATCGGCGTGTCGACATTGTCGCGAAAGACCGTGAAATGGCGCAGCGCATTGCCCGCATCGCCCAGCTTGCGCAGGGCGAGCCAGCCGGCAAACCATTCGAGCTGTTCAAAATCGGTGTCGGCCGCCATCCAATGACCGGCTGCAAGCCGGTAGGCAAGCGGGGCATTGCCGTTGCGCATCGCCCTATGGGCAAGCTGCAGACGGCGCTTGGCCCAGGCTTCAGGTCGCCCAAGCCGTTCGGCCGAAGCCGAGCGGTCGAGCAGGAGCGCGGTTGCGTCGTCATAACGATCGCGCCGCATGCGCCACTCAAACCGATCATGCGCAAGCCCCGGATCGTCGGCCAGCGCGGGCGGGACGGCGGCAATCAGCCCATCCACACCGCGTTGCCCGCGGCGCAGCGCAAGCCGCGCCCGCGCCAAGACGCGCTGAGCGGCGGTCAGATAGGGCATAACAGCCTCAGCCTGGCTCAGCCGGCCGCGCCACATCATCGCATCGAAGCGGGCGAACGCGCCGCGGCGCACAAGCGCGGCCTCCTGCGCGGCAAAGGCCGCCAACCCGGCAGATGCGATGGAGCCTGTCCGAAAGGACTCCGACAACACAAGCTCGGCCCGTGCCGCCTCACCCTGCGCGCGCAAGGCCGCAGCAAGCCGCAGCGCCCCGGCCCCAGTCAGCGGTGGGGTGCCGGCAAAGAAACGGCGCACCGCGCCGGGTGGCAGCCCCGCGGGCATGCGCCGCTCGGCCTCGCGGCGCAATACGCTCATCCGCGGCCAATCGGGATGGGCCGCAAGGAACGCCGCATAAGCCGGCCATTGCCCGGCGCCGCGCGCCAGCCGCAGCCAAGTTGCAACCACACCGGGCACCGGGGATGCGGCGCGCGCAGCCAGCGCATCCGCCCGGCTCCAATTGCGCGCGTCGGCAGCCTCTAGAACGCTCGACAGCAGTACCGCGTCCTCGGCCGTCTGCGTCTGGGCCAGGGCCTGCGCCTGGGCCTGGGCGGGCGCTAGGGCCAGGGCACCGGCAAAGCCGAGCAGTGCCGCCCACAAAGCTTGCCTCATCCAATCATCCTGCTCTTTCTTGTGTAGATTTACAGCCTAGCATGCCTTTGCACCGGCGTCTGCGCCATTGGCTTCACGGCCGCGTGCGTGCCACGCTTGCAGGGGTCCGGTTTCGCCGTTAGGTTCCGCGCGCCATAGGGCAAGCATGCGCCCCGAGGCGCGGGCGTGAGAGGGAGGCGCAGATGTTCAGGGGGTCGATGCCGGCACTAGTAACGCCGTTTCGCAACGGCGCGGTGGATGTGCCGGCCCTCAAATCCCTGGTCGAATGGCAGATTGCAGAGGGCTCACACGGGCTGGTCGCAGTTGGCACGACGGGCGAGTCGCCGACGCTGAGCCATGAGGAGCATCGCGAGGTCATCCGCATCGTGGTCGAGACCGCTGCCGGCCGCGTACCGGTGATCGCCGGCGCGGGGTCTAACGCCACGGCCGAATCCATCGGCCTGATCCAGTTCGCACAAGAAGTTGGTGCCGATGCGGCGCTGGTCGTCACGCCGTATTACAACAAACCGACCCAGCGCGGGCTGATCGCCCATTACACAGCGCTGCATGAATGCTGCACGCTGCCCATCATCATCTACAACATCCCCGGCCGCTCGGTCATCGACATGACGCCCGAGACGATGGGAAAGCTGGCCGCGCTGCCCCGGATCATCGGCGTCAAGGATGCCACCGGCGACGTGACCCGGGTTAGCCAGCAACGCGCATCCTGCGGCGCCGACTTCCTGCAGCTTTCGGGTGAGGATGCATCGGCCCTTGGCTTCAACGCGCATGGCGGCACCGGCTGCATTTCGGTCACGGCCAACGTCGCGCCGCGTCTCTGCGCCGCGTTCCAAGAGGCGACCCTGACCGGTGATTACCAGGCCGCCCTAAAGTTCCAGGACCAGCTGATGCCACTGCATGAGGCGCTCTTTACCGAGCCGGGATTGGTCGGCGCGAAATACGGCCTTGCGCTCATGAACCGCTGCGCCGAGGAAGTGCGGCTGCCGCTGACCACCGCCCTAACCGAGACACAGGCGCGGATCCGCGAGGCGATGGCCCATGCCGGTATCCTGGCCTGATCGAGGGGACCCCCGCCGCATCTAGACAGTTCTTGCCTTGGCGCGCATCTCAGCGTCGATTGCGCGTAGACGTTCAAGCCCGATTTCGCCCAGAAGCCGCCGGTCCGAGGGTAAGGCGACAAAGTTCACGCTTAGACCGCTGCGGTTGAAAGTGCACAAGCCGAACGAGGCGCCCGCCCGCATCCGCACTACATGCCCCAGGCTCAGCACATCGATGCCAAAATGCTGACCTTGGGCAACGATCAGCGGGACGCCGTGAAAAGCCGAGACGCGGTCCTGATGGATATGGCCCGACAGAATGCCGGCCACGGGGTGTTTTGCGAGCAGCGCGGCCAGGCGTTCGGTGTCGTCCACCCGCAGGCTCTCCCATTCATTGTCGCGATCGCCGTCGAGCGAGGGCGGGTGGTGGACGACCAGAAGCTTCGGGGCGTCGGAATGCGCCACCAGACGATCTTCGAGCCACCGAAACTGACCCGCGTCAAGCGCGCCGCCGATGCTGTAGGGGCGGCTGCTGTCAAGCAGGATCACATGGATGCCCGCGACCAGCGCATCGTGATCGTAGAACCCGCTCCGCTTCGGGTCGTCGAGATAACCTTCGTAAAAACCTTCTCGGCTGTCGTGATTGCCAAGCGCAAAGAGAAGTGGGATCTCGATGCCCGCAAGCAGCGCCTTGAGGGTGCGAAAGCTCGCCGTCTCTCCCTTGTTCGTCAGATCGCCCGACAGAACAATGAAGGACGGGGTGGGGTCCATCGCCTCGATCATACCCCGCACGATCCGCATCGTTGCGACCGTGTCGGTATAGGTTCCGGGGTCGGCCAGCTCGGGTGCGACGACATGCAGGTCGGTCAGATGTAAAAAGGTAACTGGCTTGTGCATCGCGCGCCTCGAATGTTCATCCGACAAGGGCCAAGGCCACCCGCACATGGTGGGTCCGGCGAAAGGCCAAGGACGGTCTGGTCACGACGCCCGGCCGAGAAGGCCTGCCGCTTCTACCCCGACGCGGCGTCGACCAGCCCGCCCCTAAAAACCTAGCCCGTCTCGACAAACCTAACCCGTCTCCACATAGCGGTCGCGAAAAGCCAACAGCGCCGCATCGTCGCCCAGCGCATTGCGAACGAAGGCCTGAGCCGAGCCGTGATGACGGTCGAGCGCGTCGAAAGCGGCATCGAGATAGGCCGTTCGGACGCCGAAGAGCGCCTCGCGGGCCGGCTCGGGCACCAGGGCGGCAAGACCGGGATCGGGCGACCAGAGCGTTGCGGTGCGCAGGTAATCCGCCTCAATCGCCGGACGTGCGGCCCCGCAAGCAGTCAAGAACAAGGCCGCGGCCAGGCCGGTTCGATCCTTGCCGGCGGTGCAGTGAAAGACCACCGGCCGCGCGGCTTCGGCAAGGCGGCGCAGCAAGGCCGCGAACACATGGCTATGCTGTAGGACGAAGTCGGCATAGGTGTCGATCATCAACGCATGTGCCGTAGCCTCGGACAGCCGCTGTGCAAGCATAGCCTGTCGCAGGCGGTGGGCTGCGCTGGGCGGGATCGGCATGGGAAGCCGCCGCGCGGCCAAGGCGGGCATCGGCGCGGTCTGAACCTCGTCTGGCCCGCGCAGATCGATGATCGTTTCGGGGTCGAGCGCGGCAAGCGTCTCTGCATCCTCGGGCAGCAGGGTGTTGAGCGCCGGGGCCCGGAACACCTGCGCCCGCCGCACCCGGCCGTCCGCACAATGAATGCCGCCAAGATCGCGAAAGTTCGGCAAACCGCGTAGCAGGGGCAAGCGCCGGCCTAGCTGCGCCGAACCGCGTTCCATACCGGGCTCACCCAATATGGTCTTTCAGAAGACCCGCGCCGAGAGTGTATTTAGGATCGACCATGTTTCCCAACCGCACCCGCCCCGCCTGTGTGCATAAAAAATAGGCCTCCGTTTCGTCATAGCCGTAATCGGCCACCAGCCAGCGGATCAGATCGCGATAGGCCATGCGGGCAGCATCCTCCATCGGGCGGGCGGAACCGACCGACATGATCATCGTCTCGGTCTCAAGCCGCACGCCCGGGATCGGCCAGCCCTTGATCAGGTCGATCCGGATCTCGACGGTTGCCGCCATCTCGACGGCGACGCCGCAAAGCTCGCCATCGCCCTGCCGCCCGTGGCAATCGCCCAGATAGACCAGCGCGCCGTCATGCAGAACCGGAAAATAGGCGATCGCCCCGGGCGCGACATCGGGCAGATCCATATTGCCGCCCCAGTAGTCGGGCTGCAAAGAGGACACCGCCTCCATAAACGGGCTAACCCCCAGCGTGCCGATGAAGGGCTCATACGGCAGCGTTACCCGGTCGGAAAAAACCACCCCCTCCCGCGTGACAGGCATTTTTTTCACACGCTCGGGCAAGGGCGGGTTGAGCATGGCGGTGGTCGGCGTGCCGACCAAGCCGCCGAATTCGGGGATCAGGGCCGTGGTGCCGACCGGTTGCGGACCCCGCGGCGCAATATCAAGGATCTGGACGGCAACCGTATCGCCGACGGTCGCGCCCTCAAGAGCGATAGGCCCGTTCTGCGGGTTGACGAAGGGCATGTTGAGCACGGCCGAGGGCAGGTCGTCTTCCGTCTTCACCGCGCCGCCGAAGGCATCGAGCGTCTCGACGGTCACGGTATCGCCCGGCGCGACCGTCAGAACCGGGGCGGCGTAGGGCCCATAGACATAGTGGTAACTGCCCTGTTCGGCCTCGCCCAGGCGGTGATGCGCCCCCGACCGACCGCCGCCAAGACCCGCCCGGCCCATCACCGAACCCGAAACCCAGCCGGTTTTTTGTGTCATACGGTCCCCTGTATACCGACTGCCCCTGTGAAACCGCCCCTCTATCGGCGGTCATCGCACCATCAGATCGCGCAATAGCGCGCGCAGCTCATGGGCACGCCGTCCCTCCAGAAGCTCTGCAATGCGCGCCTCTTGTGCCTTGCTCACGCCGGAAAGCCGCTTCCAAAGCGCTTTGCCGGCCGGTGCGGTCACGATGCGCACGCGCCGGCGGTCGCGCGGATCGGGGGCGCGAAACACCAGCTGGTCGGCCACCATCCGGTCGATGATCTTCGTAAGCGTTGCCGGCTCAACCAACACCAGCCCCGCCAAGGCTCCCATGGAAAGCGCCTCATGCTGGTCCAGCGCCTCCAGAATACGGAACCGCTCGATCGGAACGCCGCCCGGGCGCAGCCTCTCGGCCAGCTCGTCTTCAAGGCGTCGGTTTACGCTGGCAATGATAAAACCAAGCTGCTCTGTCAGTTTCGGGCCGGTCATACTCCTCCTCCGGCGTTTCTCTCCCCGGCAAAAGTCTCCGTTTCTCGTTTTAAGGTCTGGATAGGCCGGGGATACGGCCATGATCAAGCGGAAAAATGGCCCTCAAACGGTGGCATGGACGCGAAAGCCGGTGCCATCGGCTTCAGCAATGTGGATTGGCAGATGGCGGCGCGGACCGGAAAGACCGGCCGGCCGCACCCCGCATCGCCGGCGTGGGCCGTGGCCGATGGCCTGCAACAGCCCCTGCGCATCCGCACGGCCAACGCCGCGCGCCAGCCGGGCCGCAAGGTGAACCGCATCATAGCAGCCCAACGAAAAGACATTAACACCCGGTCGGCCGGTCCCGAACGCCTGGCTGTAACGCTCCAGCATCCCGTCGCGATGCCGACAGGCGCGCCCGGCAAAAAAACTGTCGGCCGCAAAAAGGTTCTCTGCTGCGTCGGGACCGATGCCCAAAAGCAGGGTTTCGTCTGTCGCCAGGGCCAACCGCAAGGTAGTCCGCGCCATGCCCGCAAGCGCAAATGCGCGGTGGAAGCGGATCGCTTCCTCCCCCAGCAGCACCGTCACCACAAGATCCGGCCGGGCTGTGCGGATGGCCGAGAGAACCGCGCCATAATCCTGATATCCGAATGGAATGACGGTCGAACCGACCGAGGTCACCCCGTTGCGCGACATCGCGTCCTGGGCCGTGCCATGCGCGGTGCGGGGCCAGATATAGTCGTTGCCCACGAAATAGGCGCGGCGCACATGTCTGACAGCGGAAAGCCAAGCCAACGCCGGCCCCAACACCTCGGCATCGGTCAACCCCAGCGCCACGGTGGCGGGCCCCGCAAAGCCACCCTCATATTGCGGCGTGTAAAAATACGGCACACGCCCGCCGAGGCGGTCTCGCACAGCGCCACGCATATGGCTGGGCTGAAACCCGATGACGGCATCGACCGCGTCCGAACGACAGAGGCGATCGGCAGCGTCAGCCGCGCTTTCGGGCGTCTCGCCCGAACAGGCCACCGACAACCCCACCTGCGCACCCAGAACGCCGCCGGCCGCATTGATTTCGGCCACCGCCAAGGCGGCGGCAGCTTCGCAGCCCATGGCCCACAGCCCGCTTGGCCCGCGTCGGGGAAGAACGAGACCCAGTCGCATCGCGGCGCCTCCTTGCCGAAAAGCGTTCCAAGATTCCACTTGCTTTGCAACATTTTTGTTTTCAACTATCTGATGTGAGGCTTGGGTGTGCAGACAAGGGAGAGCGGCCATGCATGACGGTCAATCCATGGGCAATACGACCGAACTCGGGCTCATGGACGCAGCGCGCTTGCTGGCGCGTGGAGCGGTCAGCGCAACCGCGCTTGTCGAGGCGGCACTCGACCGGATCACGGCCACCGATGAGGCGCTCAAATCCTTCATGGTGGTCGCGGTCGAACGCGCCATGGCCCAAGCCGAAGCCGCCGATGCGGCCCGCGCCGCCGGGCAAAGCCGCGGCCCACTGCATGGGGTGCCGATTGCGGTCAAGGATCTCTGCCGCACGACCTGGGCACCGACCTCGGCCGGGATGTGGATCCATCGCGACTATATGGCCGAGGAAGACTGCACCGTTGTGACCCGGCTGGAGGCGGCTGGGGCGATCATTCTGGGCAAGCTGAGCATGACCGAGGGCGCCTTTGCCCACCACCACCCGAAGCTGAAGACGCCGGTCAATCCCTGGGGGGCGGATTTCTGGGCCGGCGCCTCCTCCTCGGGCTCGGGCACATCGGTGGCCTCGGGTCAATGCTATGGCACGCTGGGCTCGGACACCGGCGGCTCGATCCGGTTTCCATCCGCCTGTAACGGCATCACCGGGCTGAAGCCCACCTGGGGCCGCGTCAGCCGCGCCGGCGTCTTTGCCCTGGCCGACAGCCTGGATCATGTCGGGCCTATGGCACGCACTTCCGAGGATTGCGCGGCGATGATGCTGGCGCTGGCAGGGGCCGACCCGCGCGATCCGACAACGCTGGATGCGCCGGTGCCAGACTATCTTGCGGGTCTCGCCAGCCCCCTTCGCGGTCTGCGGATCGGTTTTGACGAGGCGCTTGTGGGCGATCTGGTCTCGGCCGACATGGCCGCGGCCTTGAAGGAGGCGATGGCGGTGTTTCGCAGCCTGGGCGCCCGGATCCTGCCGGTCACCCTGCCGGATGACAGCGCGATGTTCGATGCCTGGAACGCCATCTGCACGGCCGAATGCGCCGTTGCGCACAAGGACACCTACCCGGCCCAGAAGGACGCGTACGGCCCGCTGGGCGATGTTCTGGAAATCGGCCATGCGGTGTCAACGCTCGACCTCGCAGCCGCCATGCAGCTGCGCCTGATCTATGTCGGCGCGCTACAAACGGCGATGCAGGATGTAGACATGGTGCTGATGCCGGTGATGGCCGAGGGCACGCCCACCATCGACGCGTTCGGCAAGATGGTCGAAGGCGGCATCGACACGCTTTTGAAGTTCACCGCGCCTGCGGACATGGCCGGCCTGCCCGCGCTCACCTTCCCGGGCGGGTTTGACAGCAAGGGCGCGCCTGTGGGAATGCAGCTTATGGGTCCGGTCCTGTCCGAACCCGCACTCCTGAATGCCGGCCATGTCTTCCAGATGGTCACCGACTGGCATACCCGTCGGCCCGACCTGTCTCCCTTCACCTGAACCCCAGGAGCCTGACGATGCACAAGATCGATCTGCCCGATTTCATTCTAGAGCGCTCGAAAGCCCTGAGGGGCGACCGCGAGGTCGTCTTCGACACGCTCGATCCTGCCCGCACCGCCCATGTGGTGGTCGACCTGCAGAACGGTTTTATGCGCGAGGGTGCGGCCGTCGAGGTGACCATGGCGCCCAAGATCGTGCCGGCGGTCAACAAGATCAGCAAGGCGCTGCGCGATGCCGGCGGGCTGGTCGTTTATCTGCGCTACACCCATGATGCCGATGAGCCGATGGACTGGTCGGCCTGGTACAGCGAGATGCTGGCCGGCCCGGTGTCGGACGAGCTCAAGGACGTGTTCACCCCCGGCCATCCGGATTTCGAGCTTTGGCCCGATCTCGATGTCCAGCCCAGCGACTGGATCGTCAACAAGACCCGGTTCTCGGCCTTTGTGCCGGGCACCTGCGATCTGCACGAGATGCTGGCAGAAAAAGGCATCGACACGTTGATCATCACCGGCACGCTCACCAATTGCTGTTGCGAGAGCACGGCGCGCGATGCCAACCAGCGCAATTACCGCGTGGTCTTCGTAACCGACGGCAATGCCACACACACCGACTATGAGCACAACGCGACGCTCGCCAATATGGCGGCGATCTTTGCCGATCTGCAAAGCTCCGATCAGGTGGTTAAGGGCATTGCCCGGGCCAGCGCCAAGGTCGCGGCCGAATAGGCCCTAGGGCCGGGCCGCAAAGCCCGGCACCCAGGCCGCAACAAGCGCGTGCAGGGCGCGGGTCAGCGTCCCGCCATCCCGGGCGGCGATGCGGGCGGCGATGCCCTGCCCGCCCCGCAGCACACCGGCCGAGACATAGACATCCGGCAGGTCGAGCGGCCCCGTCCGGCCCGGTCGCGCCCCGATCATCGTCAGGCTTGCAAAGGCTGTGGGCTTGCCTGGCAGGCGCGCAAGCCGAGCAAAGCTCTCCGCACCGGCGCGCTGGCGATCCTGAAAAACCAGCCCATCCGGCCCGTTCACGGTCAGCTGCGTGCGCACCCCCGCCGGCGCGGTGTGGGTCTCGCGCAGACAGATCCCATCGGCCAGCACCAGCACCGCCGCCTCGGCCATCTCGACCTCGATGGTCTGGATGAGACCCGCCCCGGCAAAGAGCACCGCGGGATCGGGCAAGAGCGCCAGCCACGCTCCGGGACCGAGCGCGAGATGCCAGCGCGTCTCCGCCCAGCCCGACCCATGCACCGCCGTGGCCCCCGCCGTGATGAGCCGCGCGCAGGCGCCGGGTCCCAGGGCCAGCCGCTGCTCCCAGGTATCGCCCGGCATTAGGGCTGCCCCTGCCGCTTGGGGGATCAAGGTGAGGCATCCGTTGGGGCCGCCAACGGGGTCGCCCAGCCGAAAACCGCGGGGCAGCGACCAGGGCCAGGCCACGCGCCGCCGAGCGATGCGGGTCAGCCCATCGGCCCCGCGCTGCAGTTGCAGATCCAGAACCGGGCCCGCCGCGCGTGGCAGCGCTCGGGATCGCACCCTGGGCGCCGGGGGGTCCGCGAGCCCGCCATCCTGCGCGTCACGCATTCTCAAAAAGCACCGCGCGGCGCATCTCGGCCAGGATCTCGCCCACGCCTTCGCCCGCCCGGCAATTCGTGCCCAACACCGGGCGGGACCCGCGCGCGGCCCGCGCCGTGGCCATCATGTCGGCCACATCCACCCCCACATGCAGTCCCAGATCGGTCTTGTTGATCACCAGAAGATCGCTTTGCAGCACGCCCGGCCCGTTCTTGCGCGGGATGTCGTCGCCGCCGGCCACATCGATGACGAACATCCACCAATCGACGAGGTCGAGCGAGAAGGTCGAGGCGAGATTGTCCCCGCCGCTCTCAATGAGGATCAGCTCCAGCCCCGGGAAATCCACTTCCAACCGGTCGGCCTCGGAAATATTCAGCGTGGGGTCCTCGCGGATCACGGTGTGGGGGCAGGCGCCCGCCTGAACCGCCCGGATGCGACCGGGATCGAGCCGCCCGCCGCGGCGCAGCCGCTCGGCATCCTCATCGGTGACCAGATCATTGGTGATGACGGCGGTGTTCACGCCCTCGGCGACCAGCCGCTCCAGCAACCGCTCAATCAGCGCGGTCTTGCCCGAGCCCACCGGCCCGCCGATCCCCACCCGTGCGGCCGTCATCCCGCGCACCCTGTCATCTGAGGCCCCGTCATGTCAGGTCCCGTCATCGCACAAAATACCGCCGGTTCAGCGGCACCTGAGCGACGGGATGGGCATAAAGCTGCACGCCATCGGCGCGCACATCGAAGGTTTGCGGGTCGACCTCGATCCTGGGCATGGCGTCGTTGCGCAGCATATCGGTCTTGCGCAGGGCACGGACCGAGGAGATCGGCAGGATCTCCTTTTGCACCCCCAACCGCGCGGCCACGCCATTTTCCACCGCCAGGCGGCTGGCAAAGGTCACGCCCACCCGATGCTTGGCGGTGCCCAGCGCACCCCACATCGGGCGGTGGATCATCGGCTCCGAGCCGATATGGCTGCCATTGCCATCGCCCATGGTCGACCAGACGATCTCGCCCGATTTGATCACCTGTGCGGGCTTGGCCCCGAAGCTTGCCGCGGGCCAGAGCACCAGATCGGCCATCTTGCCCGGTTCGATCGAGCCCACATGCGCATCGATCCCCGCCCCGATCGCGGGGTTGATGGTCAGCTTGGCCAGATAGCGCAGGATCCGCTCATTGTCGGCCTTGGCGGTCTTCTCCTCGGGCAGCCGGCCGACCCGGTCCTTCATGATGCTGGCAAGCTGAAAGCACTTCGCGGCATTCTCGGCCAGCCGGCCCATACCCTGCGTGTCGGTCGCAAAGATCGACACCGCGCCCATGTCATGCAGGAAATCCTCCGCCGACATCGATTGCGGGCGGATCCGGCTTTCGGCAAAGGCGACATCCTCGGGCAGCTCAAAGCTCATCATGTGGGCGAGCATGGTCATCGGCACGCCTTCTTCGAGCGCGGCCGGGGTGAAGGGGTTTGTGGGGTTGGTCGAGGAGGGGATGACGCAGCCATGCTGGTTGACCGCCAGCACGTCGGGGGCATGGCCGCCGCCCGCCCCTTCGGTGTGATACATATGGATGGTGCGGTCGGCCACGGCCGCCATGGTATCTTCGTAAAACCCAAACTCGTTGATCGTGTCGGTGTGGATATGGACCGAAAAATCGGCCGCATCCGCGGCGATCAGACAGCCATCGATCACCGCGGGCGATGCGCCCAGATCCTCATGGATCTTCACGCCCAGCGCGCCACCCGCCACGCTTTCGGTCACCGCACCGGGGTCCGAACAGCCCCGGCCGAGGAAGCCGAAATTGATCGGGTATTCATCGGCGGCCTGGATCAGCCGGCCCAGCGTGTGCGGCCCGGCACAGGAGGTGTCGAAATGCGGACCCGGCGACATGCCGATCATCGTCGTGCAGCCCCCCGCCAGCGCATGCCAGGCCTGTTGGGGCGAGAGGAAATGCGCATGCGCCTCGATCACCCCCGGCGTGACCAGCCGGTGATCGCCATGCACCACGGTGGTGTTGGGCCCGCAGGTCAGCCCGGGGGTCACGCCCTCCATGATGTCGGGATTGCCGGCCTTGCCCACCCCCACGATGCGGCCGCGGCGCACGCCGATATCGCCCTTGACCACCCCCAGCACCGGATCGAGGATGATGGCGTTCTGTACGACCAGATCCAGCGCCCCGGCCCGGTCGGTGCCGGTGGTGCAAAACCCCTCGCCATCGCGCATGGTCTTGCCCGCGCCGGTGGTCAGCTCATCGCCCGGATGGGCATGGTCATGCTCGATCTCGGCCAGAAGGCTGGTATCGCCCAGCCGGACCATATCGCCCTTGGTGGGCCCGTAGAACGAAGCGTAAAGCGCGCGGGAGAGCTTCATTCCGGCGCCTCCATATAGCCCTGTGCAATGGCCCGGGCGATGGCGGCATCGCGCGCCTCGGCCCCGCCTTCGGTGAGGCCGGCAAAGCCATGCATGCGCTGCAGGCCACCAAAGGGCACCAGCCGGACGATGCGGGCAATGCCGGGATCGAAGCGCTCGCCCGCACCCGAGGGCCGGTCGAGCTTCATGCCAAAGGCCGCCGCCCGGTCGAATTTGAGCGCCTTGTTGGCCTCGAAGAAATGCGCATGGCTGCGGATCTGGATGGTGCGGTCGCCGGTGTTGAGAACCTCGATCTCGATGGCTTCGCGGCCCGCATTGATCTCGATCTCGCCCTCGGCAAGGATGTACTCGCCCGGTGTGACGCTGTCATCGGGCGCGCTGCCGGGTTTGATCGGATCGAAGACGGTGACGAGCTTGGTGCCCTCCTCCATCATCACCTCGACCGAAATGACCGGGATCAACGCGGCGACCCCGGGTTCGACATCGTCGGTCGTCAAAAGGCTGCCGCCGTAATCGACCATAGCCGGGTGGTCCATGCCCTGGCGCGCGGCCATGATGAGCGCGTCGCAGATCAGCCCGGTGGCCTCGGGCGCGCTGAGCCGGATGCCGTTCGCGCGGTAGCGGCGGGCCAGCTCGGCGACCTGGAAGATCACCAGCCGCTCCATCTCGGTGGGGGTCAGATGCATAGGGTCTCCTTCAGGTCACAAATAGCCGGTCGGCATGCGGGCGCATCAGCGCGATGTCGGAAAGCGGCGCAAAGGATGTGGGCAAGGCGTCTGCCGCGGGCGGGACGGCCGCCGCCGCCAGAAGTGGGCGCAGATCGCGCAGCACCGCCTGGACCGCGACTGCACCGATCAGATTGAGCCGCACGGCCGCACTTGCGAGGGTCTGGGCCGCCTGATGGGCCGAGACGGCCAGCGCCGTCACCAGATCGAGCCCGGCTGCGCGAAAGAGGGCCGCCTGGGCAATCGGCAAATGGGCCTCGGCCGGCAAGGGGGAAAGACCCATACGCCGGGCCGTCACCAGAAGCGCTGCACCGGCTTCAAGGGATCGCTGCCGGTGGGTTTCCGACCAATAGGCCGCATCGACGGTGTCGGCCCAGCCCGCGCGCCCAGATGCGGCACGCATCCAAGCTCCGACCAGCGCCACCCGGTCGAAGGGCGCCCAGCGGTCGCAGATCTCGACCTCCATCCAGGCCGGGAGGCTGGCCCGGTCGAGCCGCCCGTCGCGCAGCGCCGTCTCCAGCCCCCAGGAATGGGCAAACCCGCCCGAAGGAAAGCCCGCATCGCCGAGCTGCAGGGCTGTCAGCAGAGTAAGGGTCACGGTGCGACAATCGTGAAATCTGCGAGCCCTTCGAGGTCGCGCAAACGGTCGCGATACTCCTGTGCGCTCCGCTCCAGGATCACATCCATATGGCCTTCGCCGAATTCGACCCGCCAATGGAGGTTGCCGCACCAATGGCCCAGCCGCATCGCCGAGGCGAGATCGGCAGGGACCAGCCGCAGCCTTGCGCCGCCATCGAGCCGCACCAGGATCGCCAGATCGTCAGCCAGATGCAGCACCGCGCCATCCGCGAGCCGCTCGGACCGGTCGAGCGCGATGGCACAGTCCCGCCCCCGATCGGTCACCGCCCGAAGGCGGCGGCGCGCGGCCTCGGCCTCGGGCACCGCGATGATCTCGACCCGGCCTTCATGATCGAGCGCGTGGATCCGGTCGTGAAACGCTGGATCCCCGGCCAGGCCGAGGATCCGGGTGAACAGCATCACGCCCCCCCGGGGCCAAATCCATAAGCGCCCTCGAAAGCCGCCGCGGCGCGATAGATGGTGGGCTCGTCGAAATGCCGTCCCACAAGCTGCAGCCCCACCGGCAGGCCCTCGGCCGTCATCCCGCAGGGCAGGCTGATCGCCGGATGGCCGGTATAGTCATAGGGCGAGGTGTTGGCGAGCATGCACCAGGCCTGGTACAGCCAGTCCTCGCGGCTCGTCTCGGCATCGGGCAGCTTCATCGCCGTCATCGGGGTGGTGGGCATCAACAGCAGATCCACGCCCTCGAACACCTTGGCGTATTGCGCGCGAAAATAGGGCCGCAGATTCTGCCCCTTGGCATAGACCCGGCCGCCATATTTCTCCATCACCCAAGTGCCGAAGGTCGCCATGGCCTTGACCGTATCGGGCATCTCATTGCCGCGATCGGCCACGGCGAGGTTCTTCTCCAACAGGCTGCGCGGATAAAACCCATAGGCGCCCGAACCCAGCCCGCCCCCGAAGGTGAGCTGGCGCACCATGCCCTCGGCGATCATCGGCATGAAGATGTCGCCGATGCCAGTATGGGCGGGCACGGAGATCTCCTCGATCTGCGCGCCCATTTTCGAGAGCGTTTCGACGGCCGAAAACACCGCACCATCGACCTCGGCCATGCTTTCGGGCAGGCCAAAACCCTGCTTGACGACGCCGATGCGCAGCCCTTCGACGCCCTTTTCCAACGCCTCGGTATAGGCATGCACGGTCACCGCCTGCTGGCGGGCATCCCAGCCATCGGGCCCGGCAATGGCCTCGAGCATCGCGGCATTGTCGGCCACCGTTCGGGTCATCGGCCCGGCATGGTCGATGGAGACCTCCATCGAGCAGATGCCGGTATAGGGCACCAGCGAATGGGTGGGCTTCAGCCCGACAATCCCGCAAAACGAGGCCGGCATGCGGATCGACCCGCCCTGATCGCCGCCGATTGCCAGATCCGCCGCCCCGGCGCCGACCAAAGCGGCCGAGCCAGAAGACGATCCGCCCGCCGAATAGCCATGCTTCACCGGGTTGTGGCAGGGCCCCAGCGCGTTAGAGTGGCTAGACCCCGAGAGGCAGAAATACTCGCAATGCGCCTTGCCGGTGATCGTCGCCCCCGCATCGAGCAGGCGGGTGACCACGGTGGCGTCGGTTTCCGGCACATAGTGCTGCCACATCGAGGCGCCATTCATCATCGGTACGCCGGCCAGCAGCACATTGTCCTTCAGCGCCACCGTTTTGCCGGAGAGCGGACCCTCATCGGCACCCTTGACCTCGGTGCGCCAATACCAGCCATTGAGGGGGTTCTCCTCGGCCTCGGGCTGCCAGCCCGGGGTACGGGGATAGGTCACGACCGGCAGATTGTCGGCCAGCCGCATCGCGGCATTGGCGGCGTCCACAAATGGCCCGATGGCCTCGCCAATAAAGTCGATATCGGCATCGCTGTAATCGACGCCCAGCTTCGTGCCGATGGCACGAAACTCTGACGCTTTGGGGGTGAGCGGCATGGTCATGGCCTCAAAACCCCGTCCAATCGCCCGATTGCTCAAAGGCATGGGCGGCCTGATAGAGCACCTTCTCGCCCCAGAGCTTGCCCACCAGCATCAGCCCGACCGGCAGATCGTCCGACAGACCGCAGGGCACCGAAAGCGCGGGGTGATGGCTGATGTCAAAAGGCGAGGTGTTGCCCAGCATCTCGAAGGCCCGCGCGCAGATCTCCTCGCGGCTCGCGCCGGGCTCGGGCAGCTTGGTTGCAACCATCGGCAGGGTCGGCATCAACAGCATGTCGACATCGGCCAGCACCGCGTCATAGGCCGCACGCAGCTTGTGCGAGAGGTTCATCGCCTTGCCGTAATAGCGCTTGCCATACATCTTGTCGGCATAGGCGCCGAACATCATGGTGAGCTTGAGCGTCTCGGAGAGCTCATCGGCCCGCTTGCGCCAGCCGCGGTGATAATCCATCAGGCTGGTGACATAGAGGTCATGGCGGGAGGTGCCGTAGCCATCGCCCAGCATCATGGTCTGGGTGAGGCCTTCGAGCCCGATGGGCGCCCAGATCGCGCCCCCCAGATTGTGCCAGGGGATGGAAACCTCGGTGACCTCGGCGCCCAGCGACTCCAGCCGCTTGGCCGCCGCGCGCACCTTGGCATCGACACCCGCTTCGCTTTCGGGCCGGTCGAACCCTTCCTTCAACACGGCGATCTTGAGACCCTTCACGCCCTTGTCCAGCGCATCTGTATAGGCATCGGTGGTGCAGCCGATCTGGCGGCTGTCATAACCGTCGGGCCCCGCCATCACCTCCAAAAACAGCGCATTGTCGGCGACCGTCCGGGTCATCGGGCCGGTATGATCGACATAAACCTCGATCGGCATCACGCCGGTGTAAGGCACCAGCCCGTGCGTGCCCTTCATCCCCACACAGCCCGAATAGGCCGCCGGCATGCGGATCGACCCGCCCTGATCGCCGCCGATGGCCATATCGACCTCACCAGCCACAACAAGCGCGCCGGAGCCCGAGGACGACCCGCCCGCCGAATAGCCCATCTTGCGGGGGTTGTGCACCGGGCCGGGCATCGAGGTGTGGCTGCCGCCCGAAAGGCAGAAATACTCGCAGGTCGCCTTGCCCAGACAATCGGCCCCGGCATCGAGCAGTCGCGTCACGATGGTCGCGTCGATCTCGGGCACATAGCCTTCCAGGGTCGCCGCGCCGTTCATCATCGGCACCCCGGCGACCATCACATTGTCCTTGGCCGCGAAGGTCTTGCCGGCGAGCTTGCCTTCGGGCGCGCCCTTGATCTCGCTCTTGAAATACCAGCCATTGAGCGGGTTTTCCTCCGGCCCCGGCCGATAGCCGGGGGTGCGGGGGTATTCGGTGCGCGGCAGCGGGTCGGGCAGCCCGTCGACGATATTATAGGCGTCGACATAGCCGGCCATCAGCCCCTTGAAGGAGGCGACATCCTCCTTCGACAGGGTGAGACCCAGATCCTCCGCAATGCTCTCGATCTGCGCTTCTGTGGGCAGTTGCACGGCCATATCGTCTCTCCCTGTGTTGTGTTCGCGCTTTGATGCGAGGGGCTATGCCGCGGCAAACCCCATATATTCGCTGACGGCAGCCGGGTCGGTGAGCTGATCGCGCGGTATCTCGGCCTCCAGAACCCCGCGCGAGATCGTATAGACCCGGCCCGCCAGGCTGGTGATGAAATCGAGATTTTGCTCGACCAGAACGATGGTGAGATCCCCGCGCGCGGTGAGTTTTTCCAGCGTTTCGGCAATTTCGTCGATGATGGAAGGCTGGATGCCCTCGGTCGGCTCATCGAGCAGCATCAGCCGGGGCCGGCGGCACAGGCAACGCGCCAGCGCCAGCAATTGTTGCTCGCCGCCCGAGAGCGCCCCGCCACGACGGTCCAAAAGCCGCTCCAGCCGCGGAAAAAGGCTCAGGATCTCCGTCACGACAGCGTCCGGATCCTCGCCCGATATCCCCACCTGCAAGTTTTGCGCAACGGTCAGGTTGGGAAAGATCTCGCGCCCCTGGGGCACCAAGCCCAGGCCCAGCCGCGCCCGGGCATGGATCGACTTGCCCTTCAGCGACGCGCCATCATAGCGGATCTCGCCGCCCGTGACCTTCACAAAGCCCATAATGGCGCGCAGCAGCGTCGTCTTGCCCATGCCGTTATGGCCCAGAATACCGACGCATTCGCCGGGCTCGGCGTGAAACTGCACATGGTGCAGCGCCGGCACCACCCCATAGGCCGCCTTCAGCCCCGTCACCTCAAGCAGCATCGGCCTGTTTCCCCAGATAAATCTCCTGCACGCGCTTATCGGCCATGATCTCGGCCACCGGCGCCTCGGCGAAGATGGCGCCGCGATGGAACACGGTGACCGAGCGGGCGATCTGCCGGATAAAGGCCATGTCATGCTCAACCACGATGACCGAGGCGGTCTTGGCGGCCTCGACCACCAACCCGGCCAGCCGGTCCCGCTCTTCGCCCGTCATCCCGGCGGCCGGTTCGTCGAGCAACAGCAGCGACGGCTCGCCGGCCAGCACCATGGCCAGCTCCACCAGCTGGCGCTGCCCATGGCTCAAAAGCCCAACCTGGCGCTTGGCCAAATCGATGATCCCGCAGCGCACCAGGTTCTTTTCGGCAATCTCGCGGGCGATTCGCGGCAGATGCTTGCGCTTGGCGGCCAGGCGCACATGCTCCCATGCATCAAGCCCGTCATAAAGGTTGGGCACCTGGGTTTTGATGCCGATCCCAAGCGCCACGATCTGATGCGTCTCCCAGCCGGTGATGTCCTGATCGCGGAAGGTGACCTTGCCGGAGGTCGGCACAAGCTGCCCCGTCACGCACTTAAAGAAGGTGCTCTTTCCGGCCCCGTTGGGACCCAAAAGGCAGCGCAACTCGCCATCGCGGACCGCGAAATCGACGCTGTCCACCGCGGTGACCCCGCCAAAGCGCATGGTCAACGCCTCGGTGCTGAGGATATTGTACTCAGACATCGCCGGTCGCCGGTTTGGTTGCGGGCTGGCCCGACGACGCACCGCGCCGCTGGCGGATCAGCGTCCAGCCCTGGGTCAGCCACATCCGGATCGAGGGCAGGATGCCCTTGGGCAGCACCAGCACCAGCGCGATCAGGATCGCCCCCAGCACGATGAAGTTGTTGATCTGAATGCCCAGCCCCGGGATGCTGAGGTTCAGCTCCCCAAGCCGCAGCGACAGGTATTGCAGCCCGATCACCCCCAAAATGGGGCCAAAGAGCGTGCCGATCCCGCCGGCCATCGTCCAAATCAGCGCCTTGGCCGACATCTCAAGGCTAAAGGAGGTCGGGTCGATGAAGGTCTGGTAGGTCGCCCACATCGCCCCGGCCAGCCCCGCAATGCCCGAACCGATGGCAAAGACGATCACTTTATGGCGCCGCACATCGTAACCCAGCAATGCGGTGCGGGTCTCGTTTTCGCGGATCGACACGGTGATGCGCCCGAAATCCGATGCAATCAGCACCCGCAGCCCGATATAAATCAGGATCAACAGCACGGTGAAGAACTGATAAAGCGGCACGAAATCCAAAAAGGCGCTTGGATCGCCTGGAACATGCACGATGGGGATGGAGGGAATGCCGTTGAAGCCGCCCAGCCGCGCATCGCCGATGGCATATTCCGGCCCGGCCGTGGTGTTGATGATCTTCCAGAAGATCAGCGCCACCACCAGGGTGACGACGCCCAGATAGACATCCGAGAGCTTGCCGTAGAACATAAAATAGCCCAGCGCCGCACCAAAAAGCGCCGGCACCGCGAAGGCCAGCATCAAGGGAATGGTCGTGTCGCCCATATTGATCGCCGACACTGCGAAGGTATAGCCGCCCAGCCCGAAAAACGCCGACTGCCCAAAGCTGAGGATGCCACCATAGCCCCAGATATAGGCCAAGCTAAGCGCGTAGACCGAGAGCACGACATATTGCGTCATCTGATAGACGGCGAAATCGTCGAGGATCTGCGGAATGCCAAAGAGCGCGAAGAGGCCGACCGCTGTGACGGCATAAAACCCGGGGTCGCGCAGAACAGGCCGTTCAAATCTGGTCGGAGACACGGCTTATAGGCTCCTTGTGAAGATGCGGCCGGTGATACCCTGCGGCAGCAATCGCAAAACGATCAGCGCGGCAAAGAGCAGCGCGGCGCTGCCATAGACAGGGCCTTCCCAAAAGGTCACGATCTGCTGGACCGTGCCCAGCGAGGTGGCCGCGCTGAGCGTGCCGGTGATCACCGAGGCGCCGCCGACGATGACGGTGATGAAGCTCTCGCCGATGAAGTTGGCACCCATGGTGGGCACCACCCCGGTCACCGGTGCAAGCACGCCGCCGGCAAGCCCCGTCAGGGCCGAGCCGATCCCGAAGGTCGCCATATAGACGAGCCGCGAATTGACGCCCAGGGTCTGGGCCATCCCGGGGTTCTGCATGACCGCTCGGGCGATCAACCCGGCCCGGGTGAATTTAAGCACCGCCCAGATCGCAATCAGCAGCGCCGCGGCAAGCGCGATCAGCACCAGCGTGTAGGTCGAGACCTGATATTGCCCGACCGAGAAGCCGCCCAGCGGGGTCGACACACCCTCGCGCGTGTTGCCGAAGATCGCCGTAACCCCGCCGATCATCAGAAGGCTCAGCCCCCAGGTCGCCAGCAGCGTGTCGATCATTCGGCCGTAGAGAAACCGGATCACCAGCCGCTCGACCAGCACGCCGAATATGCCCACCACCAAGGGGGCAAGGACAAACATCGCGATCCAAAGCGGCACGCCCTGGGCCGTCGACAAGATCACCGTGTAGCCGCCGAGCATCAGAAACTCGCCATGGGCGATATTGATCACCCGCATCATCCCAAAGATGATGGCGAGGCCCGAGGCCAGAAGCACCAACCAGGCAACGGCGCGCAGAACCTCGATCAGCACAATGACGGCGTAGTCCAAAGCGATCCTCCGGAAAGCGAATAGGCCGGGGCGCGTGCTGGCCCCGGCCGGCTGACGATCAGTTCAGGCTGATCTCGTGATGCACATTGGCATCGGGCGTTTCGACCAGATTGCAGACCATCTGCGTGTCGGTCGGCGGCACCTGCTCGAACTTGCCCTTGATCTGCCAGACCCGGTCCTGCAGCTCCGCAATATAGACGTCGCGGATCGCATGATGGGTGATCGGGTCGATGGTGACTTTTCCGCCCGGCATGTCGTAGCTCTTGCCCGATTCCAGCGCTTCGATCACCGGCATCCGATCGATTGTGCCGGCCGTCTTCACGGCATCGGCCCAGATCATCATGCCCTCCCAGGTGCATACCGAAAGCTCCGAGAGAAGCGGCGTATCGTCGGGATAGCGAGCCTTGACCTTTTCCAGGAACGCTTTGTTTGCGGGCGTGTCGATGGTGTCGTAATAGCCGTAGCAGGTGGGGATGCCGTTGGCCTCTTCGGGCGTCATGATCACCGGCTCGGTCCCGGCGGCGCCGAAGGTGGTCGACGCCATCGGGATCTTGTCCTTCATGCCGGCCGCCACCCATTGCCGATAAAAGCCCAGATGGCCGGTGCCCACCAGCACGCTCATCAGAATGTCCGGTGCGGCGCCCTGGATCTTGGAAATGGTCGAGCCGAACTGGGTGACGTCGAGCGGGAAGAACTCGGTCTCGACCACCTCGCCGCCATTGGCCTCGACATAGCGCTTCACCCAGGCCGCGGTGATCTGGCCGTAATTGTAGTCGGCCGCGATCGTGTAGACCTTCTTGCCCCACAGATCCATCACATAGGGAACCAGCTTTTCGACCGTCTGGGCCGGGGTGGTGCCGAGGCTGATTTCGTTGCGATCGCACACCCCGCCCTCATAGAGCGTGTTGTAGAAGTAGAGCGTCTTGAAGCGGTGGAAGATCGGGCGGATCGTCTCGCGGCTGGCCGAGGTGATGCCCCCCTGGACCACCGCCACCTTGTCGCGCAGCGCAAGCTGGGTGGCGTATTGCGAGTAAAGCGACATGTTCGATTGCGGATCATAGGTGACCGCTTTGACCTCCTTGCCCAAGAGCCCGCCTGTGGCATTGATCTCTTCGACCGCGAGTTGGAGGATCTGATCCATCGGGATACCCGCGAAATCGATGGGTCCCGAAAGGTCGTGAAGACCGCCTACCAGGATTGTGTCGTCGCTGGCCTCGGCGGCATAGGGCAAGGCGACTGTGCCCGCAGCGGCAGCGGCGGAGCTTTTGAGAAATCGACGGCGGCTGAGGGTCATGCTCGGTCCTTTTCTTGGAATTTCTACTAATTCAACGCTGGTATGGCGCACGCGACCAGGTCAACGAGCGACACCGAGCCGAGCGCGCGCGCGCGACTCACTGCCGCAATTTTAAGCAACTTTAGCTGAATTGGCAACTTTTTGGCGAATTGGTTAACAGGTCCGGCCAGCGCCGTTGCCGAATCGTGGCAGGGCGCCGACGCGTAGCCGTCGTGCAGCCGCGACCCCCGACGCGCAGCCGCGAGCCCCGACGCGCGGTTTCCTGCCCATGCAAAACGAAAAAAGGCGGCCCGAAGGCCGCCTCTCGATTTCGCCACTTACGCGGCTCAGACGAAGGTCAGATCGTCGACGATATCGGCCGATGTCATCGAGCCGGCATCCTTGAAAAGCACTGTGTCTGCGCCGTAATGGACCGCAAACTTACCGGCTTTGAAGTCGGTAAAGCTAACCGTTCCCAGGCTAAAGCCCGCCAGGTTGAGCGTATCGACATCGTCCTCAAAGCCCACGATTTCATCCTCAAAACCGTCGACCACCAGGTCGAAGATATCCGCCCCGCTGCCGCCGCGCATATTGTCCAGCCCGTTGCCATCGACGATGAAATCGTTGCCAGCGCCGGCCTTGACCTTGTCGTCACCCGTACCGCCATAGATCAGGTCGATGCCGCCGCCGCCTTTGATGATGTCGTTGCCGCCATCGCCAAACAGGGTGTCATTGCCCTTCACACCGCGCACGACATCGTTGTTGAGGCCGCCAGAGACGTGGTCGTTGCCGTTGTTGCCGCTGACCAAGTCGTCGCCCGCGCCGCCGAAGACGCTGTCATTCTCGGTGCCGCCAAGGGCGGTGTCGTTGCCCGACCCGCCATAGAGAATGTCGTCGTCGGATTCGCCGCGCAACTGATCGTTGTCGCCACCGCCGAAGATCACATCGTTGCCGGCCTTGCTGCTGACAATGTCGTTTCCGTTGCCCATGGTGATCGTGTTGGCAACAGCGGTACCGGTCACCGAGTCGTTGCCAACTCCCATGATCACATTCTCGAAATTGTCGTAATCCTCGGCACCGAAATTCGTCAGCCCGGTGTTCATGTCGAACACGTAGGTGCCGGTGAAGCGGGTGTGATCGATGGTGTCGATCCCGGCGCCGCCATCCATGGTCTCGCCACCGATCTCCGAGATCATGTAGTCGTTGCCGCCATTCCCGAAATAGGTGTCCCCGGTGCCGTCGGATACGATGGTGTTGCCGCCCGAGCCATCCTGGTAGATCTCGATGCTGGTCAGTGTCGGTGTGCCGGTGGCAAAGGTCGTGGTGATCTCGCCCGCTTCGAAGTCGAAGGTGTCGCCCGAGCGGGTGACATTGCTGTGGTCGAGCGTATCGATACCCGCACCACCATCGACATTGTCGAAGAATTGCGCATCCAGCACGATGATCGTGTCGTTATCGGCACCGCCGAAGATGGCGTCGGTGCTGAAGCCGCCCTCCAGGATGTCGTTGCCATCGCCGCCAAAGAGCGTATCGATCCCTGCATCATTGCGGATGATATCGCTCAGACCGGTCCCGATGATGATCTCGACCGCAGAGATCGAAGTGACATTCGACGGTCCGGTAAAGACCCCAGCTTCGATCGATATCCCGAAGAGGAATGCCGACGCGTCCAGCGTGTCGGTGCCGCCGCCACCGAAGAAATCGTCGATGAAGTCGCCGCCATCGAGGATGAGCGTGTCGTTGTTGCTGCCACCATAGAAGGTGTCGACAAAGTTCTGACCATTATAGGTGTCGTTGCCGGCGCCGCCAAAGAAGACGTCTGCGCCACCCGTACCGCCATCGGCGCTGTCGTTGCCGTCACCACCATAGATCGTTTCGGCCGAGGATAGCCCGGTGATGCTGTCATTGCCGTTGCCCATGCGGGCAATCTCGAAGTCGGTGTAGAGCTCGAACCCGAAATTGGTCAGGCCGGTGCTCATATCGAACACGTAGCTGCCGTTGAAGACCGTATGGTCGATCGTATCGGTGCCCGTCCCGCCATACATCGTCTCGTCGCCGAGGCCCGACCGCATAAAGTCGTTATTCGCCCCACCGTCGTAAAGCCCGCCATCGCCGTCAGAGGTGATGTCGTCATTGCCGCCACCGCCGTAAAGCGTGTCGATGCCGGCGCCGCCAACCATCGTGTCCGCGCCCGAAGAGCCGTAAAGCGAATCGTCGCCGCCGCCGCCATCCAGGCTGTCATTGCCGCCATAGCCGAACAGGCTGTCGGACTGGCTGGATCCGATGAAAGTATTTGCGTTGCCGTCGCCCTCCATCGAGATGCGGTCGGTGTCGCCGATCGCCGTGTTCCAGTCCTGAAAAGTCCAACCGGAAATGTCGGCGGTGTTCACACCCTGATTGATCCAAACGCGGAGCGTATTGCCCGAGCCGGTGGCCGCATTGCCGTCGACAAGCAGGCTCGAGGACAGCTCGACGATGCTGTCAAGCTCCTGACTGCCAATATAGACGACGTTGCTGACATTGGTGCCGTCCGCATTGAACTGAATCTCCTCGATCGACAGGAAATCCATGTCGCGCAGATCAAAAACACCCGCGCCGGTCAGTTCGATGCGGTCGGTGCCGTTGCCCCCATTGGCGGTCTCGCCCGCAGGTCCGTCCTCACCGTTTTCATAGCGGAACACATCGTTGCCACCCAAGCCAATCATGATATCGGCGCCGCCCCGGCCAACAAACGTGTCCGAGAAATTGTCGCCGGTCCAGGAATCGTTGCCCGCCCCGCCAAAGAAGTTGGTGTTTTTACTTATGCCATTGTCGATGGCGTCGACGATCACGCGCACGCGATCAAGCGTGATGGCACGCTCGCCGTCTGCAATGTAGACATCGCGGGTTTCTGGTGTTTCCGTCATGGATAACCTCTCAATCGCCTTTCTAGGCTTTGTTGGTTGACCTGCGCGGCGGCAGATCCGGCATCCCCTTGGGCAGAAGCCGGCTGGATAAACGCGCCGGGTTCAGGCACACAAGCACAGGGCCAGCCACCGGCGCACCGAGGTGCGCATGTGTCGAGCCCCCTGACACTTCGTTTAACCGGCCGGGCGAAGACCCGACCGCAACAAGACTGCTTTATGGATGTTTGGACAGGCTGGCCGTCCGCCCTCAGAACGGCGCCCGTATCCTCCTCCCTAGCCGTGTTCGTTAAAATAAGGTTAACACATGCAACAGTGAACGGAACGTGAAATTGCGAAAATACCCCATTCTCGGGCCAATCTTCCCGGATGGGTTGTGCGCTGGATCACATTTCCACGGCAAACTTGCAGCCCAGGGCCGCTTGGCCCGCCTAGCCGCGAGTCGGCAGCCGGTCCAAATGCCGCAAAAGGGCCAAAAAGGCACGAAGGCGCCGGCGCTGATAGGCCGGCACATCCCGGTCGGCATAGTCAAAAAACCCGCGGCCGTCGCGCAGCCCCCGACGCGCTTGCGCCATATTGTCCGACACGATCTGGGGCGGCGCAAAGCGGGCCTCGCCCGTTGCCTCGGTCATATAGCGGCCGGCGTGATAGAGGATGTCGCCGCCCCCCCAATCGATGAACTCCAAAAGCCCCAGTACCGCAAAGCGAAAACCGAACCCGTAAATGGCGGCCTTGTCGACATCCTCGGGGCTGGCGACCCCCTCCTCGACCAGCCGCGCAGCCTCGTTCATCGCCAGCGCCTGGATGCGCGGCACGATATAGCCGGGGCTTGCCGCACAGATCACCGGAACCTTGCCCATTGCCTCCAGCAAGGCCTTGAGCCGCCGGGTCACGGCCGGGTCGGTCGCGGCGCCGGGCGAGAGCTCGACCAGCGGCACCAGAAAGGCTGGGTTGAGCCAATGGGCGTTCAGAAACCGCCCCGGAGGATCGACATAGGTCTGAAGCTGGTCGGACAGGATCGTCGACGTGGTCGAGGCGATGATCGCATCCGGGGCGGCGGCGGCCGAGAGGCGTGGGAAAATGGCAGCCTTGGCCGCCAGCGTCTCCGGCACGCCCTCGCAAATCACCTCTGCCCCGTCCAGGGCTTCGGACAGGTCGGCATCGGCATGGAGGCTGACCCGCGCGGCCACCGCATCGATGGCCTGAGGCTCCATCAGGCCCAGCTCGGCCAGCATCGCAAAGCTGTCCCGGATTTCGGCCGCCGCCGCGGCGGCAATTGTCGCAGCCGCCGCCGCATCGCGGGGTTTTGCGTCGATCAGACGAACCTCATGCCCGGCATAGGCAAAGGCGACGGCCATGCCGCGCCCCATCCGCCCGGCGCCCACGGCAGCGATCAGCGTCTTGTTCACAGCGTCTCTCCGCGCAATTTCGCCTGCAGAGCCGCGACATCCAGATCCGCCAGGCCCAACGCCTGCAGCGTCCGGGAACCGTCGCGAAAGCGTTCTGCGCAGACCGCCGAGCCGAGCGCCAGCAGCCCGGTGGCCACGGGCGCCGGCACCCCGGCCCAATCGGCCACCGAGACGAGGAAGGCCAGACCGATCGCCACATCCTCGCGCATATAGCGATGCTCGGTCAGGACCAGATGCTCGCGCCAATCGCCGCTATCGACAAGCCGGTCATGGGCCATATTGCCATACATCCATTCCGGCGCGGCGCCGTCATAGTGATCGGCCAGCGGGAAATGCGGCGCGTCATAGCCCAGCCGCTCGCGCAGCGCGATGCGCTCATTGTCCAGCGCGGTGGTCACCCGACGGATCGCGGGCTGGGTGCCTTCGTTGTGAATGTCCCAATGCGCGAAATGCTCGATGGGCCCGGCATTCATCAAGATCAGCGGCGGGTGGATGATCGGCCCTGCATTCATCAAAGCGCCCGAAAGCGCGTCGCCGCAGGGTTCGACCGCCGGATAGGCCCGTGACAGCACCGCATGGGCCTGGTCGGCCAGAGCCAGCGGGTAGACGCCGCTGGGCAGCCGGGTGGCCCGGGTGGTGATGGCGATCTCCAGCGCGGCATGTTTGCGGGCCAGATAGGGCAGCGTGCCGGCCTCGGCCCAAGCCACGCGGGCCGTGTTGCCGTCGCGGCGCACGATCTGGGCCATGATCCAGCTGCCAAAACTGCCCGGCGGCAGAAAGACCACCTGGCCGTCGACAAGATGCGGCGCCAGCAGGGCGGCGATGTCGCGCTGGGCCAGCGCCGGCGTGGGGCAGAGGATGAGTTCGGCCCCGGCCACGGCCGCGCCGATATCGCTGGTCGCCGCAGCCAGCGTCACCGCCTGCCGCCCCTGATGGTCCTTCAGGGTCAGACGGTTGTTGGCCGCGTTCAGCGCCGCAATGCCATCGGCGCTGCGCCGCCAAAACGCCACCTCATGGCCCTTCTCGGTCAGATCCGCCGCCGCCGCGATCGAGCCGTTGCCGCCGCCCAGCACCGCAATCCGCATCTTGGCCCCCCACCTGCCTGATGCGCGACAGTTTCGCTGCAAAAGCCGGCACTGCCAAGGGCGTGCCACAAAAAGCGGCGCGAGACGCTTGCGCTGCCCGGTCTGGCGTGCCAGCCTTTGTGAAATCAATCTTTCAACAGGGGGACATCATGGCCTTTGATTGGCTCACACGGCCGGCGCGCGGGCTTGCCGCTCTCTCCATTTCGGCCATCCTGGCGGTGCCGGCCATGGCCGAGGATCGGGTGCGCGCGGTGCATGCCTTTCCGGAGTTTCTGGTCTACACCAAGACCTTCCTTGCCATGGTCGCGGACATCAATGCGCGCGGCGAGGGTATCGTGCAGATCGACGTTCTGGGCGGGCCCGAAGCGATCGGGATGTTCCAGCAGCCCGCCGCGGTCCGCGACGGGGTGGTCGATATGGTCCACACCCCGGGCAGCTTTTACGGCGCCAATGTGCCGGAGATCGATGCGATGGTCGCGGCCACCGTCTCGCCCATGGAGGTGCGCAAAAACGGTGGCGCCGATCTGATGGACGCCGCCCATGTCAAGCGCTTTAACGTCCGGCATCTGGGCTGGATCGATGGCGGCGTGCAGTTTCATATCTACATGTCGACCCCGCCAAGCTTCGATGACAATGGCGTGCTCGATCTGACCGGGGTGAAGCTGCGCGACAACCCGATCTATCACGCCTTTTTCGAAGCGCTGAAGGCGACCACCTCGGCGATGCCATCGACCGAGGTCTATGCCGCGCTGGAAAAGGGTGTGGTCGATGCCTCGGCCTGGACCTCGATCGGCATCATGGATCTCAAATGGGACAAGTTCCTGAAATACCGGGTCGATCCGGCCTTCTACAACACCGATTTGGGCGTGATCTTCAATGCCGACAGCTGGGCGGCGCTGTCACCGGAATCCCAGGCGCTGATCGCGGAAGTCGTCATCGAATGGGAAACAAAATCCTATGAGGCGCGCCAGGCGGATGTGAAATCCGACGCCGAAGCCCTGCAGGCCGGTGGGATGGAATTCGTGGAGATGGCACCCGATGCCGCGGCGATGTATCTGACCATGGCCAACGATGCGGCCTGGGCGCGGATGAAGGGGCGGCTGGACGAGATGGGCGACAGCGAAAGCTATGACGCCTTCCGCGCCCTCTACCACCCCGCCGATCCCAGCTGATCCCGGCACATCTGACGCGGTCGCCCCAACCCGGGGCGGCCCGGTTCTTTCGGGCGCCCGGATCCTCAATGCGCATCATCGACGCGATCTGCAATCTGCTGGCGATTTTCGCCGGGGTCTATCTGGTGCTGATCATGTTCGGCATCGTGTTCCAGGCCTCGGCCCGATCCTTTGGCTATTCGGGGTCAAGCCACATCTTCACCTTTTCCGAATTCGGGCTGCTTTACATCGTGATGGCCGCCTCGCCCTGGCTGGTGCGGGTGCGCGGCCATGTCTTCATCGAGCTTCTTTCGGCCGCGGTACCGCGCGCCTACACCCGAACCTATTCGCGGATCGTGGCGGCCGTCTGTGCGCTGATCTGCCTGGTGCTGGTCTACTATGCCGGGCTCAACACCGCCCGCGCCTACCGGTTCGGCGATGCCGATATGCGCTCGCTCGATATGCCCAAATATCTGCTTTTGGGCGCGATGCCGATCTGTTTCGGGCTGATGGCGATCAATTTCCTGCGGTTCGTCTTCGGTCGCGAGATGCTGCACACCGGCGAGGCCGGCGTGCATGAGTAGCGTTCTGGGCGGCACGTCATGATGGACTGGCCGACTGCGCTCGCCTTCCTTTTGGGCATGGTGCTCTTTTTTATGATCCTGGGGGTGCCGGTGGCGCTGGCCTTTTTGGCCGCCAACATCATCGGCGCGACCTACTTCATGGGCGGCTCGGGGGATCTTCTTCGGCAGATGGAACGCGGGATCGGGCAGCTCACCAACAATGCCATTCCCACGGTGACGACCTTCAACCTGATGCCGGTGCCGATGTTCCTGCTGATGGGCGAGATCTTTTTCCATACCGGGCTGGCCACCAAGATGTTCTCGGCGGTGGAAAAGCTGATGGGGCGGATCCCGGGGCGGCTGTCCTTTGTGACCGTGGCGGGCGGCACTGCCTTTGCAACCCTGTCGGGCTCCTCGATGGGCTCAACGGCGCTTCTGGGCTCGCTGATGGTGCCGGAGATGCACAAGCGCGGCTACAAAAAGCACATGGCGATCGGGCCGATCCTGGGCACGGGCGGGCTGGCAATGCTGATCCCGCCTTCGGCGCTGGCGGTGCTTCTGGCCACGCTTGCCAATCTCGATGTGGGGCTTTTGCTGATCGCGGGGATCGTGCCGGGGCTGATGCTGGCGGTTTTCTACAGTTTCCTGATCCTGGGCCTGTGCCTGGCCGACCCGGAGGCCGCCCCCTCCTATGATGTCGAGCGCACCAGCCTGGCCGAGAAACTGCGGCTGGTCGTCACCGATATCCTGCCCATGGTCGCGGTGGTGGTCGGGGTGATCCTGCTGATCCTTTTTGGCTGGGCGACACCGTCGGAATCGGCCGCCTTCGGCTGTCTGGGCGTGCTGATCCTGGCGCTCGTTTACCGGCGGCTGAGCTGGAGCGGGTTTCTGGCCTCGGTCACCGGGGCGCTGCGGGTCACCACGATGGCGCTGCTGATCATCTTCGGCTCGGCGACGTTTTCCGCCCTGCTTGCATTCTCGGGCGCCTCTTCGGGGCTGATCCGTTGGGCCACGCAATTCGAACTCGACCCGGTGGTAATGCTGCTGATCATGTTCGGGATCCTCTTGATCCTGGGCATGTTCATGGATCAACTTTCGATGATGCTGCTGACCGTGCCGATCTTCTTTCCGCTCGCACAATCGCTGGGCTTCGATCTGATCTGGTTTGCGGTGATCATCCTTCTGGCGCTGGAGATCAGCTTTACCACCCCGCCTTTCGGGCTGCTTTTGTTCGTGATGAAGGGGGTGGCGCCGCCCGGCACCAAGATGCGCGAGATCTATGTCGCGGCCCTGCCCTATATGGGCTGTTCGATCCTGCTGGTGGGGCTGTTGATCCTCTGGCCGCAGATCGCGCTGTGGCTGCCCAGCCAGGGCAATTGATCCGGACACAGCACCTGTGGCGCGGGCGGGATGTGAGTATTTCTGCCAAGAAGAAGGGGCGGTGGGGTGCTTTATGCCCGGATCAGAGGCCTTTGGGGTGGGTCAGGAACTCCTCAATCACAGGGTCCGGAGCTTTTGCGTAGTCGCCCACCCGGCTGACGGTCTGGCCGGTGAGGGCGCGCAGGGACACGGCCGCTTCGGCCATTTTCACCGCGATCGGAATGCCGTTGATGACGGGGGCGCCCTCGATCTGGTGATTCTGAAAGGCCGAAAAGAGCAGCATCGGGATGCCGCCGCCGGGGATCAGCACCTCGGTGCCCTGCGCGACGAGCGGGCGAGCCTGGGCCTCAAAGAGCATGCGCACCTCTTCGGCCCTGGTCTCGGAGCCATAGGCGGCGAGGATCTGGCCGGGCTCGAAGGTCATCGCATGCACCCCGGTGATCCGCTCGCGCAGACCATAGCGGCCGATCTGGTGGTGAAACCAGGGGATGAAGCGGGGGTTGATGGTCACGATCCCGATCCGTTGGCCAAGCTGGCAGGACCAGAGCATGCTCGCCTCGCCCATGCCGATGACGGGAATATCGACAGCCGAGCGGGCTTCATAGAGCCCGGCATCCTGAAAATGCCCCACAATGAAGGCATCATAGCCGTCGCGCTCGGCCCGCACCGCGTTGCAGATCATCTCACGCGCGCTGCGGAACTCGACCAGCGGATGCGCATAGCTGTCGAAGGGGGTGATGCCATGGATTTCGATCTCGGTCCCCGGCGCGGCGCAGGCGGCCAGATGCGGGCGCAGCCGGTCCCAATAGGCGGCGCCGTTTTCATAATCGACATAGCTTTGATACCAGATCCTCATGGCGTTGCCTCCTCCAGCCCGGCCAGGAGCCCCTGCAGGATCGGTTTGATCCGTGCGGCATCCTCGGGCGTCAGCCGGGCCAGGATCTGCGCCTCATGATCGCGCGCATCCCGGGTCAGCCGCGCGGCGAGCGCCCGCCCCTCCTGGCTGAGATAAACCAGAACCCGCCGCCCGTCGCGCGGATCGGCCCGGCGGGTCAGAAGCCCGCGCGCGGCCATCTGGTCGACGATCCGGGTCAGCCGCGACTGTTCCATCAGCGAAAGCTGCGCCAGATGGGTGATCATCGCCCCGTCGCTGTCGCAAAGACAGGCGAGCACCCGCCATTCCGGGACCCGCAGCCCGGCTTTTCGTGCATGTGCATGAAATTCGGCACTCGCGCGTTCGCTGACCGCGGCCAGAAGATAAAGCAGGTAAGAGCCGACAAAGCCGGTCTGATCTGCCGGGTGCTGCTGGCCGTCCATGATGCCTCACTTTCTGCTTGACCGCCTTTATATGAATTTTCATATTATTGGGGAAGAGGAGATTTCGCATGGCGCTCACCTTGCAAGTGGCAGGCATTCATGACGAGACCGACCGCATCCGGGTGTTTGCGCTGGAGGGGGCGTTGGCGCCGCACAGCGCCGGTGCGCATGTCACGGTCGCGCTGGAGGCGGGCGCTCGGTCCTATTCGCTGATCGATTGGCCGGGGCAGGCGCGGCTGTGCATTGCCGTGCAGCGCGAAGATGACGGCCAGGGCGGCAGCCGAGCGATGCATGCCTTGCAGCCGGGCGATGCGATCCGCGTCGAGGGACCCAAGAACGACTTTCCCCTAGCCGATCATACCGGTCCGGCGCTGCTGCTGGCGGGCGGCATCGGGGTGACCCCGCTGATCAGCCATGCAACGGCGCTGCAGGCGGCGGGCCGGGCCTTTGCCTTCCACTACGCCACCCGATCGCGGGCAGCGGCGGCCTTCATCGAGCCTTTGAAGGCGGCCTTTGGCGCGGCGCTGAGCCTGCATCACGATGACGAGACGCCACTGGACCTGCCGGCCCTGATGGCCGCCCAACCCCGAGACACGCATCTTTACCTGTGCGGGCCACGCGGCATGATCGAGGCTGGCCGCGCGGCCTTCATCGCCGCCGGGTTGCCCGAAGACCAGCTGCATGTCGAGCTTTTCGAGACCGCCGAGGCCCAGGCTGGCGATGCGCCCTTCGAGGTCGAGATTGCCGATACCGGCGATGTCTTCACCATCCCGCCCGGCAAGACCATCATCGAGGTGCTGGAAGAGGCCGGGCATGACCTCATTTATGACTGCCAGCGCGGCGATTGCGGCATCTGCCAGACCGATGTGATCGCCGGCGAGCCCGACCACCGCGATGTGGTCCTGTCGGAGGCCGAGCGTGCCTCGGGCAAGCTCATCCATATCTGTGTGAGCCGGGCGAAATCGGCGCGGCTTGTTCTGGATCTTTGAAAGGACCCCGGGGGATGTATAGCAGCGAGACGGTCGCCGACCTCGTCCAGCAACATCAGGTGCATCGCGACATCTACACCAGCCCAGCGGTCTATCGGCTGGAGATGCAAAACCTCTACCGCAACGCCTGGGTGTTTGTGGGCCATGACAGCCAGGTCGCCAAGAAGGGCGATTACTACACCACCCAGATCGGCGATCAGCCGGTCATCATGGTCCGGCATTCCGACAACGCGGTCTATGTTCTTTACAATCGCTGCCCCCATAAGGGCACCAAGATCGCCATCGACCGCGAGGGCAATACCGGCAAGTTCTTCCGCTGCCCCTATCACGCCTGGTCGTTCAAAACCAATGGCTGCCTGCTCGCGATCCCGCTGAAGAAGGGCTATGAGGGCACCGGGCTCGATAGGACCGAAAGCGCCAAGGGCCTGAAGCCGGTCGGCGCGGTGACCAACTATCGCGGCTTCATCTTCGCCCGCCTCGCCGAAACCGGCATCTCGTTTGAGGATTTTTTCGGCGACAGCCTCTCCTCGCTCGACAATATGGTCGACCGCTCGCCCGCCGGGCGGTTGGAGGTGGCTGGCCCGCCCCTGCGCTACATGCATAAATGCAACTGGAAGATGCTGGTTGAGAACCAGACCGACACCTGCCACCCGATGGTCGCGCATGAAAGCTCGGCCGGCACGGCGGTGAAGATCTGGGAGGAGATGGGCAATCCCGAACCGCGGCCCATGGCGATGCAGATCATCGCCCCCTTCATGTCGCCCTATGAGTTTTTCGAGGAGATGGGCATCCGCACCTGGCCCAACGGGCATGGCCATACCGGGGTGCATCACTCGATCCATTCGGATTACTCGGCCATCCCGGGCTATTGGGACGCGATGGTTGAAAGCTATGGCGAGGAACGGGCCAAAGAAATCCTGGGCGAGAACCGGCACAACACGGTCTATTTCCCCAACATCATGATCAAGGGCCCGATCCAGCAGCTGCGCAACTTCATCCCGCTGGCTGCCGACCGCACCCTGGTCGAAAGCTGGATCTACCGGCTGGTCGATGCGCCCGACATGCTGCTGGCGCGCACGGCGATGTACAACCGCATGATCAACGCGCCCACCTCGATCGTCGGTCATGATGATCTGGAGATGTATGAGCGCGCGCAGGAAGGGCTGGCCGCCGACGGTCTGGATTGGGTCAACATCCAGCGGCTTTGGCAGGGTGAGGAGGATTTCAGCGAAGAAGCGGTCGAGAACGGCACCACCGAGCGCCAGATGCGCAACCAGTTCGACGCCTGGGTCAAGTTCATGGCCCCGCAGCCGGCGGACCCGCAGCAGATGGCCCAGGTAAAGGCCGCGGAATGACCCCCAGCCATGCCGATCTCATCGATTTCATCTATGCCGAGGCACGGATGCTCGATGAAGGGCGCTATGATGAATGGCTCGCGCTCTGGATGCCGGAAGGGATCTACTGGATGCCGCTCGACTATAAGCAGAAGGATCCGGATCTGGTAACCTCGCTGATGCATGAGGATCAGTTCATGCTGCGCCTGCGGGTGGAGCGGCTGAACGGCCAGCGCACCTTCAGCCAAAAGCCCAAAAGCCGCTGTCACCATGTCATCCAGCGCCCTTTTGTGGATCTGCACGACCCGGATGCGAACCGCTACGTGACCAACACCAGCATGCATTATGTCGAAACCCGGCTCGATGAGCAGTTCCTGCTGGCGCTGACGGCCACGCATGAGCTGGTGGTCGCCGATGGCGCGCTGCGCATTGCCAACAAGAAGGTGGAGCTGCTCAATTCCGACGCCGCCTTCGGCAATATCCAGCTCTTGCCATGACTGGCTTTGCCCGCCTGTGCGACCTTGTGTCGGTCCATGATGCCTTCGCGCAGACCGCGGCGCGCTGTCCGGACCGGCCGATGCTGAACGTCCAACCCGGCACGGCGGAGATCTACGGGATTGCGCCCGGCGAGATCACCTATGCCGCGGCGGCGGGCGAAATCGACGCGCTGAGCGAAGGCTTTGCCGCGGCGGGCTATGGGGTGGGCATGCGGGTGGCGCTGCTCTTGGAAAACCGACCGAGCTATTTCCTGATCTGGCTGGCGCTCAACCGGCTGGGCGTCTCGGTCGTGCCGATCAACCCCGATCTGCGCGCAGCCGAGCTTGAATATCTTATCGGCCATGCCGAGCCCGCGCTGATCCTCGCCCTGCCCGCCCGCGCCGAGGGGCTGCGCGCCGCCGCCGCTACCGCCGGCATCGCCCCGCCGGTCATCGCCCCTGGCGATGCCCCGCCGTCCCCGCGCGATGGTGCCGCGATTGCGGGTCCCGAGACGGGCCAGGCCGCCGAGGCCGCACTTCTCTACACCTCCGGCACCACCGGCCAGCCCAAGGGCTGCGTGCTCTCCAACACCTATTTCCTCTATGCCGGCGACTGGTATGCCGCGCTTGGGGGCATCGGCCGGCTCGAAGATGGGGCGCGGATGATCACCCCGCTGCCCGTTTTCCACATGAACGCCATGGCCTGTTCCTTCATGGCGATGATCGCGGTGGGGGGCTGTCTGACCGTGCTCGACCGCTTCCACCCGTCGAGCTGGTGGGATGATGTGCGGGCCGCGCGCGCAACCTGCCTGCATTATCTGGGCGTGATGCCGTCGATGCTGATGGGCGCGGCCGAAAGCCCCGCGGACCGGGCGCATGCGGTGCGTTTCGGCTTCGGCGCCGGGGTCGACCCCAAGCTGCAGGCAGGCTTCGAGGCGCGCTTTGGCTTTGAGCTGGTCGAGGCCTGGGCGATGACCGAGACCGGCTCGGGTGCGGCCATCTCGGCCCATACCGCGGATCGGCTGGTCGGCGCGGCCTGTTTCGGGCGCGCCCCGCCTCAGGTCGAAACCCGGCTCATCGACGATGCGGGGCATCAGGCCGATCAGGGCGAGCTACTGGTCCGCCGCGCCGGGCCCGACCCGCGCTTTGGCTTTTTCACCCGCTATTTCAAGAACCCCCAGGCCACCGACGAGGCCTGGGAGGGCGGCTGGTTTCACACCGGCGACATCGTGCGGCGCGACGCCGATGGCAACCTCTTCTTCGTCGATCGCAAGAAGAACGTCATCCGGCGCTCGGGCGAGAACATTGCCGCGGTCGAGGTGGAATCGGTGCTGATGCGCCACCCATCCGTGCGGGCGGCGGGGGTGGCCCCGGTTCCCGACGCGATCCGCGGCGACGAGGTCTTTGCCTGCCTCGTGGCCGATCCCGGGCTCGACGCGCAGGTGCTGGCCGATTGGGCGCTGACCCAGATGGCCTATTACAAGATCCCCGGCTATGTCGCCTTCGTCGATGCCCTGCCCCTGACCGCGACGCAGAAGATCCAGCGCGGCGCGCTCAAGACCCTGGCCGCAAAGCTCTTTGCGGAGGGCCGCGCCATTGATCTGCGCGACCGCAAGCGCCGGCAGGTCGCATGACGCCTCTGCCCTATGATGGGGTGGTGGCAACGGCGCCCGTCTCGGTGCCCTATCAGCGCTATAGCCAGGAGACCGCGCATTGGTGGATCGCCAAGGCGCTGCGCGGGGTGTTGCAGGCGGCGGGGCTGGAGAAATCCGCGCTCGACGGGGTGACGGTGTCGAGCTTCACGCTCTTTCCCGACACCGCCGTCGGGCTGACCCAGCATCTTGGCCTCTGCCCGCGCTGGCTCGACCATATCCCGATGGGTGGCGCCTCGGGCGTTGTCGCCCTGCGTCGTGCCGCCCGGGCGGTGCAGGCGGGCGATGCGCGCATCGTGGCCTGCGTGGCGGGCGACACCAACCGGATCGAGAGCTTTCGTACCCTCCTCTCCAGCTTCTCGCGCTTTGCGATGGATGCCAGCACGCCCTATGGCTATGGCGGACCCAATGCGAGTTTCGCGCTGCTGACCGACCGCTACATGACCGAATTCGGGGCGACGCGCACGGATTTCGGTCGTCTCTGCGTGGCCCAGCGCGCCAATGCGCTGCGCTACCCCGGGGCGGTGATGAAGCGGCCCTTGACGCTGGAGGATTACCTCGCCGCCCGGCCCATCGCCGACCCGCTCGCACTCTATGATTGTGTGATGCCCTGCGCCGGCGCCGAGGCCTTTTTGGTCATGCGCGAGGACGAAGCCGCGCGGCGCGACCTGCCCGCCGCCCGGATCGCGGCGACTATCGAGCGGCACAACGCCCATGCCGAGGATCCCATCCAGCTTAGCGGCGGCTGGACGCTGGATCGCGACAGGCTGTGGGAGGCTGCCGACTGTGCGCCGCAGGATGTGGATCTGGTCCAGACCTATGACGATTATCCGGTGATCTCGCTCTTGCAGATCGAGGATCTGGGGTTTTGCGGCAAGGGCGAGGGGCCGGACTTTCTGCGCGCGCGCGACCTCACCGTCACGGGGGATTTTCCGCACAACACCAATGGCGGGCAGCTTTCGGCCGGTCAGGCCGGGGCGGCGGGCGGCTTTATCGGGCTGGTCGAAGCGCTGCGCCAAGTGACCGGCCGGGCCGGGCCGACCCAAATTGCCGGCGCCAGACGCGCCCTGGTCTCGGGCTTCGGGATGATCAATTTCGATCGCGGGATCTGCACGGGCGCGGCGGTGTTGGAGGCGGCATGACCCAGCCGCTGACCCCGCCACCGCGAAAGAACCCGCAACAGCGCACGCCCACGCCCACCCTGCCGCCCATGCCGCGCAGCCGGGCGGCCCTGGGTCTGACCAGCGCCGCCGCCGAAGGACGCTTTGCTCTTCAGGTTTGTGCCGAATGCGGCGCGGTGAGCTACCCGCCGCGCGATGCCTGCGCAGCCTGCCTGTCCACCGATCTGGGCTGGCGCGACCAGCCGGCCGGCGGACAGCTTCTGGCCGAAACGACCATCCGCGTCTCGCCGCAGCTTTACTTTCGCCAACGCATGCCCTGGCGCATCGGCACGGTGAAACTCGATGCCGGGCCGGTGGTCACCGCCCATCTGCATGGCGATGTGCCCCGCGCGGGCCGGGTCCGCATGGCAGCAAGGCTCGACCGCGCCGGTCAAGGGGTGCTCGTCGCCCTGCCAGCCGAGGAGACCCCGCATATGGAGGATGATCCGCTGATGCGCAGCCTCACCTGCGATCCCAAGCATCGCCGGGTGCTGATCGCCGACGGGCGCAATGCCAACACCCCGGCGCTGATTGCCGCCTTGCACGATGCCGGAGCCGCGGCGATCTATGTCGGCATGGCCGAGGGCTGGCGCGGCGCCCCGACACTTGACGCCGAGATCCTGCCCCTGGATGTCACCGATGCCGCCTCGCTGGCCCGCATGGCCGGCGAATATGGCGGCAAGACCGACATTTTGATCAACAATGCGCGGCATCTGCGCCCCGGCGGCGTGCTGGCGGGCGATCCGGTGCGCGCGCGCGAGGCGCTGGAGGTCAGCGCGCTGGGGCTGATGCGGCTCGCCCAGGCCTTCGGGCCCGGCATGGCCGCGCGCACCGCCGATGGCACGAATGCCGCCGTGGCCTGGGTCAACATCCTCTCGGCCCATGCGCTGATCCCAGATCCGGCGATGGGCGGGTTCTGTGCGGCCCAATCCGCCGCGCTCTCGCTCTCGCGCAGCCTGCGGGCCGAGTTCCGGGCCTCGGGCCTGCGCGTGATGCATGTCTTTGTCGGCCCCACCGAGGATGACTGGCACCAGCCCTTGCCGCCCCCGAAACTGACGCCGCAGGCGCTGGCCCGCGATCTGGTGCAGGGGCTGCGCGACGGGCTGGAGGAGGTCTGGTCCGGCGATGTCGCAAAGGACATCCGCGCGCGCTATGCCGCCGACCCCAAGGTGCTGGAGCGCGAGCTGACCGGGGGCGGGGCATGAGCGTTCTGGAACCCCTGCTTGCGGGGCTTGCCACGGGCCGGGTGCGGGTGGTCGACCTGACCCATACGCTCGATCCGGATTTTCCGGTGATCATCCTGCCGCCCGAATTCGGCCAATGCGCGCGCTTTCGCATGGAGGAGGTCAGCGCCTATGACCATCGCGGGCCGGGCTGGAAGTGGCACAACATCTCGATGAACGAGCATACCGGCACGCATTTCGATGCGCCGATCCACTGGATTTCCGGCCGCGATGTCGCCGGCGGTGCCGTGGATGAGATCGCGCCGGAGGCCTTTGTCGGCCCGGTCTGCGTGATCGACTGTTCGGCCGAGACCGACCCCGACTTCCTGCTGGAGCCTGCACATATCGAGGCCTGGGAGGCCGCGCATGGCCCCATCCCCGGCGGGGCCTGGGTGCTGATGCGCACCGATTGGTCGAAGCGTTCGGGTGCGGCCTACCTCAATATGGCCGAGGATGGCCCGCACTCGCCCGGCCCATCGGCCGCGGCCATCGAGGCGCTTCTTGCGCGCGACATCCGCGGCTTTGGCACCGAGACCGTGGGCACCGACGCCGGGCAGGGCGCGCATCTCACCCCGCCCTACCCGGCGCATTTCCTCCTGCACGGGGCGGGAAAGCTGGGGCTGCAATGCCTCTCGGGGCTCGATCAGTTGCCGCCGACTGGCGCGGTGCTGATCGCGGCCCCCCTGAAGATCAAAGGCGGCACGGGCAGCCCGCTGCGGGTGCTTGCCCTTCTTGAGGATGCATGACCCACACAGCCGTGATCACCGGGGCCAGCAAGGGGATCGGGGCCGATCTTGCCCAAGCGCTGATCGCCCGAGGCTACCGGGTGATCTCCATTGCCCGCCATGCACCCGAGGCCCGTCATCCGCAGCTTTCCAGCGTCGAGGCCGATCTGCTCGACCCGTCCGCGACCGCTGAGGCCGCTGAGAAAATTGCCGCCCAGCATGAGGTCAGCCATTTCATCCACAATGCCGGGCTGATCTGGCCCAATCTGGTCGAAGACGCCAAGCCCGACGACCTTACCGGGCTGACGCAGTTGCATCTGGGCGCAGCACTCACCCTGTTGCAGGCCTTCCTACCGGCAATGAAGGCGCGTGGCTTCGGGCGGGTGGTCTTCAACGGCTCGCGCGCCGCGCTCGGTGTGCCCACCCGCACCGCCTATTCCGCGACCAAGGCCGCGATGATCGGCATGGCCCGCACCTGGGCGCTGGAGCTTGCACCCCATGGCATCACGGTCAATGTCGTCGCCCCCGGCCCCGTGCGCACCGACAATTTCTGGGGCATCATCGAGAAAGACAGCGCGCGCGAAGCAGCCCTGGCACAGCGCATCCCGGTGGGCCGTCTGGGCGAGGTCGGCGACATCACCCGGGCGTTCCTTTATTTCTGCGATCCCGAGAACGGCTTTGTCACCGGCCAGACGCTTTATGTCTGCGGCGGCGCCAGCATCGGCATGCTGAGCCTCTAGCGCGTTGCCAAGCCGATCCTGACCACGTTAACCTTTCGCAAAAAGCACCAACCCGACAGGAGAGAGAAATGATCACGCGACTGATCTCGACCGCCACGGCGGCGCTTGCCTCGGCAGGTATGATGGCTGGGGCCGCGCTGGCCCAGACCGAACTGACCTATTCGTCCTGGATCCCCTGGTCACATCCGGTGAATGTCAACATCTACATTCCCTGGATGGAAGCCATCGAGAAGGAAAGCGAGGGGCGCATTACCTTCAAACGGCTGCCCAAGCCCGTCGCCTCGCCACCCGCGCATCTCGATGCGGTGCGCACCGGCCAGGCCGACGTCGCCTTCTCGGTGCATGGCTATTCGCGCAAGCAGTTCGCGGCGTATCTCTTTGCCGAGCTGCCCTTTCTGGGCGACAGCGCCGAGCTCACCTCGATTGCGCTGATGCGCACCCATGATGCGTTTCTGGCCGACAAGAACCTCTATCCCGGCGTCCATCTGATCGGTATGAACATGCATGGGCCGGGTGTGGTGCACCACTCGGAAAGGCACATCCTGACGCCTGCCGACATGGAGGGCCAGAAGATGCGGACCGGCGGGCCGATCCCGCTGGCCATCGTCGAGGCCTGGGGTGGGGTGTCGATCCGCCAGCCCGCCCCGAAGAGCTACGAGATCCTCTCCTCGGGCATTGCCGACGGCATCCTCTTTCCCTTCGAGAGCCTGCCGAGCTTTAAGATCACCGATCTGGTGCCCTATTCCACCACCATGCCCGGCGGCTGGTATTCCTCGAGCCATTATCTGGTGATGAACCAGGCCAAATACGACGCGCTGGCGCCCGAGGATAAGGCGATCATCGACAAGTATTCCGGCGAGGCCTTCGCCAAGCTGGCCGGGCAGGGTTGGGACACCATCAATGAATGGGGTCTGGGCGTGGCCACCGATGCCGGTAACACAATCGTGGCTGCGTCTCCCGAGCTTGAGGCCGAGCTGAAGGCGCTCAATGAAGGCTTCATCCAGGCCTATCTTGAGGCCGCCGAGGCCGAAGGCGTGGACGGCCAGGCGATGCTGGACTTCTTCATGGCCGAGATGGCCAAGCTGGGCTCGTAATGTCCCTTCCAGATCGGGCCTTGGCCGGGGAGCGCATCCCCGGCCTCGGCCATCTTGCGCGTCTGCTCGGCCTTCTGGCGAGCCTGCTTCTCTTTGCCATGATGCTTCTGGTCTTTGCGGATGTGATGGGCCGTTACTTCTTTCTCAGCCCGCTGCCGGCGGCCTATGAGATCGTCTCGCTGACGATGCCGGGTATCATTTTCTGCGCCCTGCCGCTGACTGTGCTGCGCGAAGGCCATGTCACGGTCGATCTGCTCGACGCGCTGATCCCGGGCGGGGTGGCGCGGGTGCAGGGCGTGCTGGTCTCGTTGATCTCAACCGCGGCGCTGGGGCTGGTGACCTGGCGGCTCTGGATCCGCTCCGGCGACCAGGCGCTCTATGAAGAGGTCTCCGACGAGCTTTTTCTGGAGCTCTGGCCGTTCAGCGCCGGCATGGCGGTGCTCTGCGCCATCGCCACGCTGGCCGCATGCGTCAACGCCGCCCTCTGGGCAATGGGCCGCAAGGGCGCGGCATGACCGAGGCGCTGATCGGGCTCGGCGCCCTTCTGATCCTGGCCTTTCTGCGCATCCCCATCGCCTTTGTGATGATCCTGGTGGGCTATGCCGGCATGGCCTGGGTCAACAACCCCATCGGTGCCCTGTACAATGTCGGGCAGACGGCCTTCGACGCGGCGATCAATTATGAGCTCTCGGTCGTGCCGCTCTTCGTGCTGATGGGCAATTTCGTCGCGCGCGCGGGGCTTGCCTCGGAACTCTACACAGCTTCGAACGCCTTTCTGGGACACCGCAAGGGCGGGCTTGCCATGGCAACCGTCGTGGCCTGTGGCGGGTTTTCGGCCATCTGCGGCTCCTCTCTGGCCACAGCCGCGACCATGTCCAAGGTCGCCATGCCCTCGATGCGGCGCTTCCGCTATGACGATAGCCTGGCCACGGGTGCCATCGCCGCGGGCGGCACGCTGGGGATCCTGATCCCGCCTTCGGTGGTGCTGGTGATCTACGGCATCCTGACCCAGCAGAGCATCGGCAAGCTTTTTGCAGCCGGCATCCTGCCCGGGCTTATCGGTGTGCTCTTTTACCTTGCCGCGGTGCGCTATGTGACCTGGCGGCGGCCCGAGGCGGGCCCGGCCGGTGTTCGCCAGGGTTGGCCGGAGCGGATGCGGGCGCTGTCATCCGTCTGGGGTGTCCTGATCCTGTTCGCCATCGTGATGGGTGGCATCTATGGCGGTGTCTTCAGCCCCACCGAGGCGGCGGGCATCGGCGCGTTCGGGGCCTTTCTCTTTGCGCTGTTGCGCGGTGCGCTGAGCTGGCGGGTGCTGCGCGAGATCCTGGAGGAAAGCGTGACCACCACGGCGATGCTGTTCACCGTGCTGATCGGCGCGCTCTTGTTTGCAAACTTCATCAATTTCACCGATTTCCCGCAGGAGCTGGCCGGGTTCGCGGCGCAGTTTGCTGACACGCCATGGCTGGTGATCCTGGCGATCCTGGTGATCTATGTGCTGCTGGGCATGGTGTTCGAAAGCCTCTCGATGATCCTGCTGACCGTGCCGATCTTCTTTCCGCTGGTCAAGGGGCTGGGCTACGATCCGATCTGGTTCGGCATCGTGGTGGTGGTCGTTACCGAGATCAGCCTGATCACCCCGCCGGTGGGCCTCAACGTGTTCGTGCTGCGTGGGGTTCTGCCGGATGTAAAGACGGGGACGATCTTTGCGGGCGTCACCCCGTTCTGGATCGCCGATATCGTCCGGCTGGCCCTGATCGTGACTGTGCCGGCCCTGTCGCTCTGGCTGGCCGGCTATGTGAACTAGGCCAGCGTGAAGCGCACAGCCCCCAGCGGGCCCATGGTGATCGCCACGGCCGTCACGCCGGGATCGACCGGGCGCGGCGGGATATGGGTGCCGCACATCACCACCATGCCAGGGGCGGCCGAGATGCCGCGCCCGGCGAGATGATTGAGCAGCCACATCACCCCCTCGACGGGGTCTTGGGGGGCATTCCCGGTCACCTCGGCGACCTGCGCGCCGTCATAACTCAGCGTTACATGCAACCCCGGCAGATCGAGCGCCTGGGGCGCAATCTGCGCCTCGCCCAGCACGATACCGGCATTGAAGACATTGAGCGCCACCGCCTCGGAGAGCGTGCCATCGGGAAGCGAGCGGCCCCGGAAATCGATAAGTTCGATGGCGGCATGGAACCGCTCGATCGCGGCCAGCGTGCCGGCCCGGTCGAAGGGTGCGCCCGCAGCCACGCCCGGCCCCAGGATCGCGGCAAGCTCGGGCTCGACCACCACCCGGTCGAACCCCACCTTGGGCAAGGCCACGCCGCTGGCATGGATCTCACCGCCGGCGATCCGCGCGCAGACCGGTTCGTCGATGCCGAAATGCCCCATCTGGGCCGGCGAGTTGGCCGCCAGCTTATAGCCGCCGATGCCGCCGGCCATCTCCGCGATTGCCGCGGCATAGGCATCCTGCAGCGCATACGCCGCGGCCAACGGGGCTCCGACCATCGCGTCGGGAAGCGTGTAGGGCCCGGTGCCGCGCCGCGCCGCGATCAGTGCCTGCGCGGCCTTGCCTGTTTCATCCATCTCGGTCCATCCTTCCCTGCCAGGCCGCGAGAATGACCCGCAACCACGCCGAAATCCAGCCCAAGAGGCCCCGATGACCGATCCTGCCCGACGCCCCTTGCGCTCTCGCATTACGGTGGAGGGGCCGGATCGCGTCGCCCATCGCGCCTTCATGCGCGGCCAGGGGCTGGACGCCGCGGCCATGGCCCGCCCGATGATCGGGGTGGTTAGCACGCAAGGCGACACCTCGCCCTGCAACGCCAATCTGGGCGCGCAGGCCGCCCATGCCTATCGCGGGGTGCAGGCGGCGGGCGGGACGCCGCGGGGTTTTACCACCATCTCCGTCTCCGATGGGATCTCGATGAACCATCAGGGTATGAAAAACTCGCTGATGTCGCGCGAACTCATCGCCGATTCCATCGAGCTGGTGATGCGCGGCCATGCCTATGACGGGCTGATCGGCTATGGCGGTTGCGACAAGAACTTGCCGGCGATGCTGATGGCGATGGTCCGGCTCAACTGCCCCTCGGTGTTCATCTATGGCGGCTCGACCCTGCCGGGGCTGCATCAGGGCCGGGTGGTCTCGGTGATCGACGCCTATGAGGGCGCAGGGGCGGTGATGACCGGGGCGATGAACCCCGTCGAGCTTGACGCCATGGCCGCCAACGCCATGCCGACCATCGGCGCCTGTCCGGGCCAGTTCACCGCCAACACCATGGGAATGGTGGCCGAGGTGTTGGGGTTTTCCCCCTTGGGCTCGGCGCTGATCCCGGCGGTTTATGCCGAGCGCGAGGCGCTGGGGGTTCGGGCCGGCGGCCTCGTGATGGAGATCCTCGCGCGCGGCGGCCCCCTGCCCCGCGCGCTGATCAGCCGCGAAAGCCTGGAGAATGCCTGCGCCATCGTCGCGGCCACGGGCGGGTCGACCAATGCCGGTATGCATCTTTGCGCCATCGCCCATGAGGCAGGCATCCGCTTTACCATGGACGATGCCGGCGCGATTTTCGAACGCACGCCGCTGATCGGCAATCTCAAACCCGGCGGGCAGTTCTATGCGCTCGATGTCCATCGCCGCGGTGCGGTGCCGATGATCGTGAAGACCCTCATCGATGGCGGCTTCATGAGCGGTGACACGCCCGTCCTGACCGGCGAGACGCTGGGCGCCGCGGTCGCCGGCGCGCCCGATCCCGATGGCGAGGCGATCCGGCCAGCCGCCGATCCCATCGACCGCTCCGGCGGGGTGATCGTGCTCAAGGGCAATCTTGCGCCCGAGGGGTGTTTCATCAAGGTCGCCGGGCTCAAGCGCCGTGTGCATGAGGGCCCGGCCCGCGTCTTTGAAAGCGAGGAGGAGGCGATGGCGGCCATCCGCGCCCGCGCCTATGCCGAGGGCGATGTGCTGATCATCCGCAATGAGGGGCCAAAGGGCGGCCCCGGCATGCGCGAGATGCTGGGCCCCACGGCGATCCTTTACGGCCAGGGGATGGGCGAGAAGGTGGCGCTGGTCACCGATGGGCGCTTCTCCGGCGCGACCCGGGGGATGTGCATCGGCTATCTCTCGCCCGAGGCCGCCGTGGGCGGGCCGCTGGCGCTGGTCGAGAACGGCGATCCGGTGCGCATCGACACGCAATCGGCCCGGACCATCGACCTTCTGGTGGCCGACGAGACGCTGGCCCGCCGACGCGCCGCCCTGGCCGACCGCCCACCAAGGCGCCTGGCCGGGGCGCATGAGAAATACGCCGCCCAGGTGGGCAGCGCCTATCTGGGAGCCGTCACCCATTCGGGCGCGGTGGATTGGGAATGGGAGACGCCCTGATGCCGCTCGGATCGAAACTCAATGGCAGCCTGCGCGCCTTCATCGCGCGCCAGCCGATGTTCTTTGTCGCCACCGCCGCGGCGACCGGACGGGTGAACCTCTCGCCCAAGGGGGCCGACAGCCTGCGCATTCTCTCCGACAGCCGGGTGCGCTGGCTCAACCTCTCGGGCAGCGGCAATGAAACGGCCGGGCATCTGCGCCAGCTCAACCGCATGACGCTGATGTTCTGCGCCTTCGACGGCGATCCGATGATCCTGCGCCTTTATGGCACGGCGGACACCCTGCACCCGCAGGATGCCGGATGGGCGGCCGCGGCGGCCGACTTCCCGCCCATGGCCGGCAGCCGACAGATCTTCGATATGACCATCGAGGCGGTGCAAACCTCCTGCGGTTCCGGTGTGCCGGAGATGAGCCTGAAGGCGCCCCGGGCCGAAACCGATCTGATCCCGCATTTCGACCGGATGGGCCGCGACGGCCTCACCGCCTATTGGCAGCGCAAGAATGCCCGCACCATCGACGGGTTCGAGACCGGTATCCTTGCCGATCGGGTCACGGAATGAGGATCGGTTTTGCCGGGCTGGGGCTGATGGGCCTGCCGATGGCCCAAAGGCTGGTTGCGGCCGGGCATCCGGTGACGGTCTGGAACCGCTCAGCGCAGAAATCCGCCCCGGCCGTTGAGGCGGGTGCGCTTCTGGCGGCCAACCCCGCCGCGCTGGCCGAAGGCGCGGATGTGATCATGGCCTGTCTGACCGATGCGCACGCCGTCGAGGCGGTGCTCTTCGGCCCCGGCGGTATTGCCGAGACCAAGGGGCCGACGCTCTTTGTCGATTTTTCCTCGATGGATCCCGGGCTGACCCGCAGCTTTGCAGCCCGGCTCGCCGAGGCCAATGGCATGGGCTGGGTCGATGCGCCGGTGTCGGGCGGCACCCCGGCGGCCAAGGACGGCACACTGACCATCATGGTCGGCGGCTCGGAGGCCGATTTTGCAACCGCCGCACCGCTGATGACCCCCTTGGCGACCCGCATCACCCATATGGGCGCGGTCGGCTCCGGGCAGATGACCAAGCTCGTCAACCAGATCATCTCCGGCTGCACCATGGCGGTGGTGGCCGAGGCGGTGCATTTCGCCGAAGCCGCCGGGGTCGATGCGACGCGCCTGACCGAAGCGCTGGCAGGCGGGTTTGCCGACAGCAAGCCCTTTCAGTTGCTCGCACCCCGCATTGCCGCCCGGCGCTTCGAGGATCCGCTGGGTACGGTTGCGATGATGCTCAAGGATCTCGACACCGTGGTCCGTGTCGGATCCGATCAGGGTGCCGCGCCCTTGCCTATGACCGAAACCGCTCGGGCCCTGATGCAGTCCGCCGCCGCGTCCGGGCAGGCCGATGCCGATATCTCGACCATCGTGCTCAGCCTTGACCGCGCACCGCAAGGCTAGACACGCCCATAAGCGATCTCTATCTCACGCGGATCATGGCCAACCCGACCCCAAAACCCAACCGCGTCGCCGCCGAAAATCGCAGGGCGCGGCATGAGTACTTCATCGAGGATGATCTAGAGACCGGCATCATGCTGATGGGCTCGGAGGTCAAATCCCTGCGCGCGGGTCGGGCCAACATCGCCGAGAGCTACGCGACGGTCGAGGGTGGCGAGCTGTGGCTGATCAACGCCCATATCCCGGCGCTCGCCCATGCCCGCCAGTTTGGCCATGAAGAGCGGCGGCGGCGCAAGCTCCTGGTCCATAAGCGCGAGCTTGCCCGGCTCTGGCAAGGGATCGGTCGCGAGGGCATGACCCTGGTGCCGCTCAAGCTCTATTTCAACGAGAAGGGGATGGCCAAGCTTGCCATCGGCGTCGCCAAGGGCAAGAAGAAGGCCGACAAGCGCGAGACCGAAAAGCGCCGCGATTGGAGCCGGGAGAAACAGCGTCTGCTGCGCGAGCGCGGATGAGCGGGCCTTCGGATGCCGCACTCTTCGAGGCGTTGGAGGCGACATGGGCCCCGGCGGGCCGGGCGCTGCATGAAGGCTGGATCCTGCGCGACGGGGCGGGGGGCGGCAAGCGCGTTTCAGCGGCGAGCCTCGCGGCACCGGATGCGCCGGTCGAGGCCGCCGAAGCCGCGATGCGCGCGCGCGGCGCCACGCCGCTTTTTTCCCTCCAACCGGATCAGACGGGGCTGGACGCCGATTTGGCCCGGCGCGGCTATGCGCGGCTCGATCCCACGCGGATCTATGCCGCGGCATCCGAGGATATCGCCCGCCACGACCCGGCCGGGTTTCACGCGATCCGCTGCGCGGCCCCTTTGGGCATCATGAAGGAGATCTGGGTTGTGGGCGGCATCGGCCCGGCGCGGATTGCGGTGATGGCCCGATCGGGCGCGGCGCGCAGCTATATTCTGGGCCGGCTCAGCGAGCGGGCCGCCGGCTGCGCCTTTGTGGCCCGTGCCGGCGGCATCGCGATGCTGCATGCGCTGGAGGTTGCACCCAACTTTCGCCGTGCCGGGCTGGGGCGGACCCTGACCGGGGCTGCCGCTGCCTGGGCTCGCGACCAGGGATGCCCGGTCTTCGCGCTCGCCGTGACCGAGGCCAATACCGGGGCGCGTGCGCTCTATGAAGGTCTCGGCATGATCGCCCGCACGCATTACCACTACCGCATCGCGCCGGAGAACCGTCCATGACCGAGGATCTGCCCACTGCCCTGAACCTGCCCCCGATCGATCCGCTGCCCGAGGATACGGCGAAATACTTCGCGCTCTGCGAAGACAAGCTGGGAATGGTGCCCAATGTGCTCCGCGCCTATGCGTTCGACCCCGACAAGCTGCGCGCCTTCACCGCCATGTATAACGATCTGATGCTGGGTGAGAGCGGGCTGAGCAAGCTGGAGCGTGAGATGATCGCGGTCGCGGTCTCCTCGGCCAATCGCTGCTGGTACTGTCAGGTCGCCCATGGTGCGGCGGTGCGGGCGCTGTCGGGCAAGCCGGAGCTGGGCGAGGCGATGGTGATGAACTATCGGGCGGCGGCGTTGACGGCGCGCGAGCGGGCGATGCTGGACTTTTCCGTCGCGGTGACCCGGGCCAGCGCCGAGATCACCGAGGGCGACCGGGCCAGTTTGCGCGATGCCGGCTTTACCGAGCGCGATATCTGGGACATCGCCGCCGTAGCGGCCTTTTTCAACATGACCAACCGGATGGCCTCGGCGGTGGCAATGCAGCCCAACCCGGATTACCACGCTCAGGCACGCTGATGGGCCTGCGTGCCGCGCGTTTTCGGCGCGCGCAGCGCTCGCGCTACTGAAGGCGCGCAGTGGTATCCTTGATAGCGCCGTCGATCAGCCCCTCGGCCTGCGCCTCGGTCATGCGTGCTCGCATCACCTCGGTCGCTGCCGCAATGGCAACCGCGATGGCCTGGTTGCGCACCTGGCGGATTGCCGCCGCCTCCGCCGATGCGATCTGATCCTCCGCCGCACGCAGACGGCGGGCCACGGTGCGCTCTAGCTCGGCTTTGCCAGCTTCCGAGGCCAGCCGGGCGTCCTCGGCCGCTTTGGCCACGATTTCCTCGGCGAGCTTCTCGACATCGTTTTGCTTGCGCTCGTAAGAGGCGAGCAGCGCCTGAGCCTCGTCGCGCAGGCTACGAGCTTCGTCGAGCTCGCTGCGGATCCTGTCGGCGCGGGCGTCCAGCATGTCTCCCACGATCATGTGGACCTTGAAGTAATAGAGCACCGCGAAGAACAGCACAAAGCTGACGACGACCAAGAAGTCGGTGTTGAGCAGCAGGGACATCGCGCGCCTCCCTCAGCTGAGCTGGTTGCGCACGGCGTCGGTCACCGCGGCATCGTCGGCCAGGGCCGGCATTACAGTGGCCACGATCGCCTTGGCGGTCTCGGTGGCGACCTCCTCGACGCTGGCGCGTTGGTTGTCGCGGATCTCGGCAATCCGCGCCTCGGAATCCGCCGTCCGCGCCGCGATCTCCGCATCTGCTTTCGCAATTGCGGCATCGAGGTCTTTTTGCACCTCCTCGCGCGCCTCGGCCGCGATTTTCTGCGCCTTGGTGCGGGCATCGGCCAGGGCCGCCTCATAATCCGCCTCGGCGGCTTCGGCCTTGCGCTTAAAGTCGGCGGCCCTGTCGAGATCGTCGGCAATGGCGTCGGCACGATCCTCGATCACGCCCTCGATCCGTGGCAGGGCGATCCGGCTCAAGAGCATGTAGAGAACGACCAGCGACACGACCAGCCACAGGATCTGGCTGTCCCATGTCGCGAAATCGAGCTGCGGAAGACCGACCGACGCTTCGGTTCCGTCTCCATTGGTCTCGGTTGCCATAAAACGCCCTCTCGCAGTTTACGCGGGCCCACCGGCCCGCGCACGGGTCGTCATCCTCGGCCGGCGCACCGACCGCGGCCCAATCACACAGCGTAAAGCAGCAGGATCGCGACGAGAAAGCTGAAGATGCCCAGCGCTTCGGCAAAGGCGATCCCGATGAAGAGCGTGCCGGTCTGCCCGGGAGCGGCCGAGGGGTTGCGCAGCGCGCCGGCCAGAAAGTTTCCTGCGACATGGCCCACGCCGATCCCGGCTGCGCCCATGCCGATCGCTGCGAGGCCCGCGCCGATATACTGGCCCATTTCGCTGATGCTGCCTTCCATGATCTGTCTCCTCGTTGATCGTATTTAGGGGTGCACGCCTGGACGCATCGGTCGTCGGGCGCGTTAGTGCATGTGCAGAGCGTCGTGCAGATAGACGCAGGTGAGGATGGCAAAGACGTAGGCCTGGATGAAAGCAACCAGGAACTCCAGCGCGGTCACGCCGATCATCATGCCCATGGGCAGCACGGCAAGCGGCCCCAGACCGGCGGCGATGACCATCGCAAAGAGGCCGGCAAAGACCTTAAGCACGGCATGGCCCGCCAGCATGTTCGCCCCAAGCCGCAGCGAGTGGCTGACCGGTCGCACCAGATAGCTGATAACCTCGATGATCGCGAGCACCGGACGCAGCGCAAGGGGCGCATCGGTGGGCCAGAAAAAGCCCAAAAATCCAACGCCATGCTTCACAAAACCGATCACTGTGACGGAGATAAAGACGGCAAGCGCCAGCGGCACGGTGACCGCAAAATGCGCCGTCGGCGTGAAGCTCATCGGGATCATGCCCAGGATGTTGCAGCCCAGCACGAAGGCAAAGAGCGTGAAGATATAGGGAAAATAGGCCATCGAGCCTTTGCCCGCCACATCCTCAACCATGCGTCGCACGAAGCCGTAAAGCAGCTCGGCAACCGATTGTGTGCGCGTCGGCACCAGCGCGCGACCGCGGGTGCCCAAAATGGTCAGCGCCGCGACGGCAGCGACCGTGATGAACATCCATAGTGTCGAATTGGTGATAGTCACCAGGCCGACCGTGTCGCCGCCGAAAAGCGGCTTGATCAGGAACTGGTCCATCGGATGGATGTAACTTCCGTCCTCGCTCGCCACCTGTCGTCCCCCGCCTCAGCGCCGTTCGGGCGCATCGTCGTCTGCGGCCGCTGTTTCGGCCAGTTTTCGTTCGTACCCGCGCGCAGTGCGCAGCATGACCCGGACCCCGGCCGCCAGCCCCAACATAACGAAGAGGATGAGAAAGAGCGGCATCGACCCGAATTGGGTATCAAGCCAGTATCCCATCCCGAACCCGATTCCGACCCCGGCGACAAGGTCGATGACCATTCTCCATGCAAGCTCCGCCCCAGCAAGGCTTCCCCTTCGCCGCGACGGCGCCGGCCCCCGCGCTTTTTTTGCAGCATCGATCCGCGCACCCAGCTCGGTCAGCCCGCGGGACCCGTCCTTGTCCATCGCCCATGCTCCCGGACCCTGTGCGCCCGGCGCGGCATGCGCGTTGGGCCAAGCCGGACGCCCACTCGCATCGCCGCGGACCATATGAAGCGCCCCCTACCCTGTCAAGCCGAGCTGTTGCAGTGCAAAAGGCTGGCCTGCAAGCGCTTTTGGTCCCTGCGACGTGCGGGCGCAGGGGTGGGCCTGACAGGCTTGCGCCGCAGCGGACGATCGGCGCGCCGTGCAACGCTCAACCAGGTTGAACGGCTACCGTGATCCCTGCGCGTTCGCGGCTTTTCACGGCTTTTCGCGGTGGGTTGGCGCCTGTTTTGGCGACGGGTTGCGCTCGTATCGGGGATGTTCGCACGCTTTGCCTTAGCGTCTGGAGCGCGGGTAGATCGCACCGCTCGGTCCGCGGGCGGCACCGTCAGAGAGCATCGCAAAAGCCCCGCGCTTCGCACCGGGCCGAGCGTGGCACATGCCTCCGCGTCCGCAACCCGGTCCGACCGGCCGCCTCCGCCTCACCGCAGGTCGGCCCCATCGTTGGTGCAGGCAGATGCTTGCACGCGATGCCTGGGTCGTGAGCCCGTGCGGCTTTGCGCCCAAGCCGGTGGCGCCCAAATCGTTCCGGCGGCAGGCATCACGCGAGGTCTAGGAGCGCCGCGGCAAGGCCGGGCAGATCGTCGGCAACGATGTCCCACGCGCCCTCGGGCCCTAGATCGGTCGTCTGGCCCGGCCCATGCTCGCTGGGGCGGGGGAAGAAGCCGGTTCGCAGCCCCACCGCTTGGGCAGCCGCCAGGTCGCCGTTATGGGCCGCGACCATCATCACCCGCTCGGGCGGCAATCTCAAAGCGGCGCAGGCGGAGCGGTAGACCGCCGGGCTGGGCTTGTAATCCTGCGCGATTTCCGCACCCAAGATGCAGTCCCAATCCAGGCCGGCATGCCGCGCCAGCCGGATCATCAGCGCAATCGATCCGTTCGAACAGGGCGCAAGAATAAAGCCGTCCTTGAGAAGCGAAAGACCCGGTCGCACGTCGGGCCAGGGCGGCAACCTCTCCCAGGCGCGATTGAGGGTGGTCTTCTCTTCCGCGCTAAGCTGTGCGGAGAGCCCGTTTGCGGTAAGAACCCGTTCGAGATTTTCCCTATGCAACTCGTCGAGCGGCACAAAGCTGCGCCGCCCGGCCCGGATCGGCGCCATCGCCGGGTCGTAAGCCGCCCGCCAGGCGCGGGCAAAACGCGCAGCATCAAGATCGGCCGCCTTGCCCGCAAAGGCCTCGACCACGGAGGCGGCAATCCCACCACGCCAATCGACCAGCGTGCCGAAAACATCGAAGAGAAGCGCGTCGATCTTCATTGCGGCCGGTCGATCAGAACCGACCGCCCCGGTGGGACGGGGTGGGTGGGTGGGCGGCCCGACGGGGCGGTCGAACGGCATGGTCGAACGGCGTGGTCCGATTGGGCGGCCCGCCCTGCGGATCCGACAAGCCCCGTCACGGTGCCAACGGCGCGCGCAGCCCGCCTGTCTGGGCCCGGTCGAGCAAAAGGTGATCGGCCAGCACACAGGCCAGCATAGCCTCGCCCACCGGAACCGCCCGGATGCCGACGCAAGGATCATGCCGACCTTTGGTGACGATCTCACTCTCGGTCCCGTCCTGGGTGACGCTCTGGCGCGGCGTCAGGATCGAGGAGGTCGGTTTGACCGCAAACCGCACCACCAAATCCTGCCCGGTCGAAATCCCGCCCAACACCCCGCCCGCCCGGTTCGAACTAAAGACCGGCCGACCGTCCGCGCCCAGACGGATTTCATCGGCGTTTTCGGTCCCCCTTAGGGCTGCGGCGGCCATCCCGGCCCCGATCTCCACACCCTTAACGGCATTGATCGACATCATCGCTGCGGCAAGGTCGGCGTCGAGCTTGCCGTAGATGGGCGCGCCCAGCCCTTCGGGCATGCCGGTGGCGACGGTCTCGATCACCGCGCCCACAGAATCGCCGGCCTTGCGCAGGCCATCGAGCGTTTCGGCCCAGACGGCGGCCGTTGCGACGTCGGGGCAGAAGAAGGGGTTGCGCGCGACTTCCGCCCAATCCCGCTTGGCCGTGGCATGCCCGCCCATCTGCACCATCGCGCCCTTAATCGAAAGCTCCGGCGCAAGCCGCGCCAGAACCGCCCGGGCCACCGCGCCCGCTGCCACCCGAGCCGCGGTTTCGCGCGCCGAGGACCGACCGCCGCCCCGATAATCCCGTACGCCGTATTTTCGCCAATAGCTCAGATCGGCATGACCCGGGCGAAAGCTGCGAGCGATTTCGCCATAATCCCTTGAACGTTGATCCATGTTGCGGATCAAAAGCTGGATCGGCGTACCCGTCGTCACCCCCTCGAACACCCCCGACAGGATCTCGACCGTGTCGGCCTCGCGCCGTTGGGTGGTATAGCGGCTCTGGCCGGGCCGGCGCCGCTCCATCCAGGGTTGGATATCCTCAGGCTCCAGCGCAACCCCAGGCGGACACCCGTCTACCACAGCCCCAAGCGCGGGGCCGTGGCTCTCGCCCCAGGTCGTCACCCGAAAGACATGCCCGAACGTGTTGAGCGACATCGCCGGCCCCTCCTCGCCCCGCCTCTTAGCGCTTCACCGCCAAAGGCGAAAGAGGCGGCCTTGCAATCGCCGGCGGTCAGGCTAGGCTCAAAGCTGCCTCGGGGTGCCCGTGATCGGGCTGAGACGCATCAGCGGACCCGTTGAACCTGAACCGGCTCATACCGGCGGAGGGAAGGCAGCGGGGAGCTCCCCACGGCCTGGCCTGCGCCCGTGGACAAGGAGGTCTCCATGATCCGATCCATCCTGACCGCGGCGGCGACTGCGACCGCATCGCTTGCTGCGGCCGACGATCAGCCCGTCCTGACCGTCTACACCTATGACAGCTTCGTCTCCGACTGGGGGCCCGGCCCACAGATCGAAACCCGTTTCGAAGAGCGCTGTGCATGCGATCTGCGTTTTGTCGCAGCCGGCGACGGGGCGGCGCTGCTCGCCCGGCTAAAACTTGAAGGCAGCCGCAGCGCCGCCGATATCGTGCTGGGACTGGACACCAATCTGGTAGCCGAAGCCGCAGCCACCGGGCTCTTCGCCCCGCATGGCGTCTCGGCAGCATTCGACCTGCCGATCGCATGGGAGGACCCCGTCTTTCTGCCCTATGATTGGGGCTATTTCGCCTTTGTCTACGACACGGCCCGGCTGGCCCAGGCGCCGGACAGTTTTGAAGCGCTGCTCGCCGCACCGGCGGATTTGCGCATCATCGTGCAGGATCCGCGCAGTTCCACCCCTGGCCTGGGGCTCTTGATGTGGGTGAAGGCTGTCTATGGCGATCGTGCGCCAGAGATCTGGGCGGCGCTCGCGCCGCGCATCCTGACCGTCACCAAGGGGTGGTCGGAGGCTTATGGGATGTTTCTGGATGGCGAGGCGGAGATGGTGTTGAGCTACACAACCTCGCCCAGCTACCATCGCATCGCCGAGAACGACGACACCAAGCGCGCGGCGATCTTTTCAGAGGGGCATATGATGCAGATCGAAGTCGCCGGCAAACTGGCCTCTAGCCGTCAGCCAGACCTCGCCGACGCCTTCTTGACCTTCATGCGCAGCGCAGCCTTTCAGTCCGTCATCCCGACGACGAACTGGATGTATCCCGCCGTGATGCCCCAAACCGGCCTGCCGGAGGGATTTGACGCCCCGCTTGGTCCGGATGCCGCGCTGACAATCCCGGCTGCGGACGCGCCGGCGCTCAAGGCCGAGGCGCTGGCCGAATGGCTCGCGGCGCTAAGCAACTGAGCGCGCGGCAGTCGCGTCGGCGGCGTCTTGGCGCGCGATTACGATTGAGCGCCGGTTCGGTAGCGGGCGTACTGCACAGGGCGGCAGGTTTGAGCACAGCGGGTCTGCTGCTGGCGCTGTTTTTGGCCCCGCTAACGGCGCTTCTTGCCAATGCGCCCAGCGATTTTGGGCTGGGTCCGGCCGACCGGGCGGCAGTGCGGTTTACGCTTCTTCAGGCCACGCTGTCGGCCGGGCTTAGCTGCGCGCTGGCCGTTCCCCTCGCCCGGGCGCTGGCGCGGCGACGGTTTCCCGGCCATGGCACCCTGGTGTTGCTTTTCGGCGCGCCTTTCGTTTTGCCCGCGATCGTGGCTGTGCTGGGCCTTACCGCGATCTGGGGCCGCGGCGGGCCGATCAGCGATGCTCTGGCCTGGCTCGGTGCCGCTCGGCTGGATGTCTACGGGCTGGGCGGGGTCGTTCTGGGCCATGTGTTCTTCAATCTACCGCTGGTCACACGGCTGCTGCTGCAAGGCTGGGTTACAATTCCGGCCGAGCATTGGCGCCTTGCCCAGCATCTGGGCATGACCCCGGGCGCGGTCTTCCGGCATTTGGAGCGTCCGATGTTGCGCGAGGTGCTGCCGGGTGCGGCCCTTCTTGTGTTCCTGCTTGCGATGACCAGTTTTGCCGTCGCATTGACCCTTGGCGGCGGGCCGGGCGCCTCGACGCTGGAGGTTGCGATCTACCAGGCGCTGCGGTTCGACTTCGCGCTGGGCCGGGTGGCGCTTCTGGGGCTTTTGCAGTTCGCTCTGGGTGCAGCGCTGGCGCTGCTTTTGCTGCGTTACGGACGCGACAGCGATTTCGGTCAGGGGCTCGATCTGACCGCCAGGCCAGTGCCGAACCGGCTCGCGCCACGGCATGCGGTCTGGGTCGATACGACGATCATCGGCGCGTCCGCGCTGCTGCTTTTGGCCCCGCTTGCGGCGGTTGCGATCCGGGGCGCGGGCGCGCTGGCAGCGGGTCTGCCGGTCTCGGTCTATCGCGCGCTTGGAACAAGCCTGGCGGTCGCTTTGCCCTCTGCAGCGCTAAGCCTTCTTCTGGCCTTGGGCCTTGCACAGCTCGCGCTCGATCTCGGCGGCCTGCGCGGCCGGATCGCGCAGACGATCGGCTTGATCGGACTGGCCGCCTCCCCTTTCGTGCTGGGAAGCGGGCTCTTCCTGCTCGTCAACCCCATAGCCGACCCCTTCGCGCTTGCCCTGCCGGTGACGATCCTGGTCAATGCGGTCATGAGCCTGCCCTTCGCCCTGCGCCTCCTGCTGCCAGCGCTTGCCACACTTCGCGCCAGCTACGGAACGCTCACCGCCAGCCTCGGCATCACCGGCTGGGCGCGGCTGCGCTATGTCACCTGGCCCTCGATCCGCCGACCGGCCGCTTTTGCGCTGGGGCTCGCCGCGGCGCTGTCGGCCAGCGATCTCGGCGTCATCACGCTATTTGCACCGCCCGATGTCGAGACGCTACCGCTTGCCGTCTACCGTCTGATGGGGGCCTATCGGATGACCGATGCGATGGGGGCGGCGCTGCTCTTGATGCTGCTCAGCCTGGGGCTCTTCTGGCTTGCCGGCAGGCTCGGGCGCGATCCGTGATTGTGCTGCAGGATCTCACGCTTGCCCGAGATGGGTTCGTCCTTGCCGCGGACTGCCGGTTTCCCGCCGGGATTGCGGCGCTGATCGGTCCTTCGGGCGCCGGCAAATCCACGCTGCTGGCCGCAATCGCCGGGTTTTTAACACCCCGATCGGGCAGCATCACGATCGGCGATATCGATATCACCGCGCTGGCGCCTGCAGAGCGCCCCGTATCGATCCTGTTTCAGGAGCACAATCTTTTCGCGCATCTCAGCGTCGCGCAAAATGTCGGTCTGGGTCTAGCCCCGGATCTGCGCCTTTCGGCATCCGACCGCAAGGCGCTTGCCGCGGCGCTCGACCGGGTCGGTTTGTCCGGGCTGACCGCGCGGCGCCCGGCGCAACTGTCGGGTGGGCAGCGTCAGCGTGTGGCGCTCGCGCGGGCGCTGGTGCGCCGGCGCGCGGTGCTCTTGCTCGACGAACCCTTTGCCGCACTCGGTCCGGCGCTGCGCAAGGCTATGCTGGATCTGGTCTCAGAAATTGCGGCAGAAGCCTGGATGTCGGTGCTGATGGTCACGCACCTGCCCCAGGATGCGCGCCGCATTGCCACCGCCGCGAGCTTCGTCGGCCACGGCAAGGTGACCCCACCGCAGCCGGTCGATGCGTTCTTCGACACGCACCGGCCGGCGGGGTTGGCGACCTATCTTGGCGAGGAAGACGGATCTTAGGACACGCCTGTTTTCATGCGGCCTCAACCTTCTTTTTATTCTTCACCGAGGCCCAGAGCTGCTTGTTGGTGTAAAACAGCAGGACCGAGAGAAAGATCAGGAAGAGCACGGCTGTCAGGCCGGAATCTTTGCGCGCCATCATCTTCGGCTCGGCAACCCACATCAGAAAGGCCGCGACATCCTTGGCATGCTGCTCAATCGTCGGCTCTGTGCCGTCCATATAGTCCACATCGTCGCCGTAAAGCGGCGGGCTCATCGAGATCCAGTTGCCCTCAAAGGCGGTGTTTTCATAAAGGTACGCCGAGGCCTCTTCTTTCTCCTCGCCGGTATACCCGGTCAGAAGCGAATAAATGTATTCAGGGCCGCCTATGCCGCGAAAGAACTGGTTGATGCCGGTGCCGTAAGGCCCGTGAAAGCCCGAGCGCGCCTTTGCCATCAGGCTCAAATCCGGCGCGCCGGCATCGACATTGGCCGGAAAACTGTCCGACAAGCGGGTCGCCCGGTAGTCGTCAAGCTCGGGATCGAACACATCCGGATAGTACTCAGCCATAAAGGCCTTGATCTGCTCTTCGGGAAGTTCGGGACCGCCGGGATCGCCGAGGTTTCGAAAGGCGAGAAACTGGATGCCATGGCAACCTGCGCAGACCTCTTGGAAGACCTGCAGGCCGCGTTGGAGTTGCATACGGTCGAAGCTGCCGAAGGGTCCTTCGAAGGAAAATTCGACATCCTCGACCAGCTTGTATCCGCCGGCCGCACGGGTCATCGGCGCAGAGAGCGCGGCGAGCGCTGCGGCGCAACTCAGCGCCAGCAGGGTGCGTTTAAACATCATGGCGACCTCGTCACTCCGCTGGCTGAACGGCGCCACCGGGCTTTTCGAGCGTGGTGGTGGCCGGTTTGGCTGGGCCGTAATGGGCGTTGAAATCCTCTTCGATGGTTTTAGGCCGCGGCAGAGGTCGCTCGATCACGCCCAAAAGTGGCAAGATGACCAAGAAATAGCCGAACCAGTATGCCGATCCCAACAGAGCGATATAGGGATAGATCCCTTCGGCGGGCATTGCGCCGACCCAGGTCAACACCACGAAGTTCACGACAAACAGCCAGAACCACCATTTGAACATCGGCCGGTAGCGCCCCGAGCGGACGCGGGATGTGTCGAGCCAAGGCGCGAGCGCCATCACCGCAATCGCTCCGAACATCGCCAGCACGCCGAAGAACTTCGCATCGACGATCCCGAAAGTCAGGATATTGGTGAGCCCCACGATCCAGACATCATCAGTGAAAGCCCGCAGGATTGCATAGAAGGGCAGAAAGTACCATTCCGGCACAATATGCGCGGGCGTCGCCAACGGGTCTGCCGGAATGTAGTTGTCCGGATGCCCCAGATAGTTGGGCATGAAGCCGACGATGGCAAAGAAAACAGCCAAGATCACCGCAAGCGCGAACAGATCCTTGATTACGAAGTAGGGCCAGAACGGCACCGTGTCTTTCTTGACCGTCGCGATATCGTCGCGCCGCACATCGACCCCGGTGGGGTTGTTGTTGCCCGTGGTGTGGAACGCCCAGATATGCACGATCACCAGCCCAGCGATCACGAAGGGCAGAAGATAGTGCAAGGAAAAGAACCGGTTGAGCGTTGCGTTATCGACAGCAGGACCGCCCAAAAGCCAGGTTTGGATGTCCGGGCCGATGCCCGGGATCGCCCCGAAAAGGCCGGTGATCACCGTCGCGCCCCAAAAGCTCATCTGTCCCCAGGGCAGCACGTAGCCCATGAAGGCAGTGGCCATCATCGCCAGGTAAATCATCATACCGATGATCCATGTCACCTCGCGCGGGCTTTTGTAGGAACCGTAGTAAAGGCCGCGGAAAATGTGCAGATAGACCGCGACGAAGAAAAGCGATGCACCGTTTTGGTGCAGGTAGCGCAGCATATATCCGCCATTGACGTTACGCATGATGTGCTCGACGCTGGCGAAGGCCTGATCGACATGCGGCGTGTAGTGCATGGCCAGCATGATGCCAGTAACGATCTGCAGCGCCAGGCAAAAGGTCAGGATAATGCCCCAGATCCACATCCAGTTGAGGTTCTTGGGCGTCGGGATCATCAGGGTATCGTAAAGCAACCCGACGACAGGCAGCCTGGTCTGCAGCCATTTTTCGATGCGGGTCTTCGGAACATAGGGCTCGTGCGGAATGCCTGCCATGTCGTCTCTCCCTAACCGAGTTTGAGCACGCCATCGTCGATGAACGCGGCGATTGGAATGTCGAGATTGCGCGGGGCGGGTCCTTTGCGGATGCGGCCACACGTGTCGTAATGAGAGCCGTGGCACGGGCAGAACCAGCCGCCGAACTCGCCTGCGCCGTCGCCAAGCGGAACGCAGCCCAGATGGGTGCAAACACCCATCATCACCAGCCAGCTGCCCGCCTCATCCATGGCCCGGTTCTCGTCGGTCGCCGGCGCGCCCTCCATATTCGCGTTCCGCGCATCTTGGTCGGGAAGCTCGTCTAAAGCCACCGCGCGTGCAGCCTCAATTTCCTCACCCGTACGATGGCGGATGAAGACCGGTTTGCCGAGCCATTTCACGCTCATCTGCGTGCCCTCGGCAACGCCCGACACGTCGACCTCGATCGAGGCAAGGGCCAAAACGTCGGCGCTGGGGTTCATCTGATTGATCATCGGCCAGATCGCGGCCCCAGCCGCGACTGCACCTGCAGAGGCCGTCGCGACGTAGAGAAAATCGCGCCGCGTGCCTTCTTCGGTCTCGTCAGCGTGAGACAACTCTGTTCTCCTGCTTGGCAGGCCCTTCCGGGCCATAGCTTTGCGCGCGGGCTGCCGCCGGTCCGAAGCGGCCGCTGCGGAGGGTCTCCCCTACACGCCGAGATAGCGCGACGCTATCGGACAGGGCGACGCAGTTCAAGGCGCGCAACGCGGGGTCGAAGGGAAAGGGCGATCGGATGCGACTGGCGGCGTTTCAGCCCGACAACCCTTACAATCTGGGCGCAATGATCCGGCTATGTGCCTGTTTTGGCGTGCCTCTTGATGTGATCGAGCCATGCGGCTTTCCATTCTCTATGCGTGCGGTTCGACAGACCGCGCTGGATTATGGCGCACAGGCCATTCTGGTTCGTCATGAAAATTGGCGCTATTTTAGAGCGCGGCAAGCCGGAAGGGTCGTCGCCTTGACCACCCGCGCCGAAACGCCGCTATGGGCTCATCGGTTTGCGGACGAAGACACGATTCTGATGGGCCGAGAATCGGCAGGGCTGCCCGAGGAGATCCATGCCGCCGTCGAGATACGCTTGGCGATCCCAATGCCGGGCGGCACCCGGTCGCTTAATGTCGCGATGGCCGCGGCGATCGCCTTGGGCGAGGCGATGCGGCAGACCGCAGCCGCCGCATCCTGATGTGGGTCAGGCCCCGGCCGACGCGCCAAAGATACCGCCGGCACCTCAACCGCTTAGCCGAGATGGTAGAGCGTTTCGAACAGCCGCGGATCGTAGCTGTTTTGCGCAAAGGTCTCGCCCCGGCTCAGGATCGAGACCGCATCATGGCTGTGCAGCGATTCCTGATGGCTTGCCACAACGCGGAAGTCGCCGATCCGATTGTCGCCGGCAAGCGCCTTGCAGATCAAGCGCACCGCATCTTCCACAAAGATCGGATTGGCGCCGTTGAGCTCGGCAAACGCCTGTTCGTCCTCGCGCTTTACCATCACCTGGGTCTCGGTGACGATCGCGCTGCGGCACAGACCGACGAGATCCTCAATCCACAACCGCCCTTCCTCCAGCGCCACCGACACGCGGGCGACCGAGCGCTGCGAATGCGGCGTGGCGATCCGGCCCCGCACATCGCGTGCATGCTCGGAAAGCTCCAGCGAGCAGGGACAGGTGGAGGAGTAGACATAATCGAGATGGATGATGCGGGTGATGGCATCGCCCGTCTTAAGCATCTCGAAGGCCACGTCGTAGTATTGATACCCCTCAAGCCCGCTGCGCAACGATGGCATCAGCATCGGATAGCGGAAACGCAACTGGATGCGCGCATCGAAACTCTCTAGATCTGTAAGATAGCTGTCGAGCACTTTGGCAATGCGTTCGAAGTCGAAATGCTGGTCGGCATGGCGATAGAAGGACCGCATGATGCGGCTCATATTGATGCCCTTCTTAGTCGCCGCCAGCGACACCGAGCCGGTCACCGACGCCTCCAACGTCAGATCGCGCGCATCCTTGGTTCTAATCGCAAGGGGCAGGCGGAAATTCGAAATGCCGACATGCTGGATTTCGGCCTTGGCGCCCTTAATCAGGCTGGACGGGCCGTTTTGCAGGTCGGGCATGCTGGCCTTGTAGTCCTCATCGGGGCGGAAATCGGCCTGGTACTCGCGGCTCAAATTGCCCGGGCGCGCCTCGACGACCTTGGCCAGTGCTTCCTGATAGCCATCGAGCTCCGGGCTGCTGGCGCTCGACCAGCGCAGCAGCGTCCGAATGGCGGCCTCGGCCTCCTCGCGGCTGGGCAGGGTGTCTACGCTGGCCGCAATGTCCGGATGATGGACGGTCATACTCTATCCCCTTCTGGTGAACCCGGCGGCGACACGGGCGAACTCCCCCACCGGTGTTTTAGATGAACCCTTCACTCCACTTATAGTTGAGTAGTCCTGTTTAACGCAAGGTTAACCGTCAAAGATGTGTCAATCGGTCCGAAAATCCAGCGCAGGGTCGCGGTAGGGCGCCGCTCAGACGCTGTCCAATGCGCGTTCAAGATCGCCCAGCAGATCGCCCGAATCCTCAAGGCCTACGGACAGGCGAACCAGCCCAGGCGTGATCCCCAGCGCTGCGCGCGCAGCCTCTCCAAGCCGCTGATGCGTCGTTGTCGCAGGGTGCGTAACCAGCGATTTCGCATCCCCTAAATTGTTGGAGATCAGCCATAGTCGCAAGGCGTTGAGAAAGCGAAAGGCGCCCGCCTGGCCGCCCGCAATCTCGACCGAAAGGACGGTGCCGAAGGCGCGCATCTGCCGGGCGGCGCACGCATGCTGCGGATGCGTTGGAAGGCCCGGATAGAGCACTTTGCGCACTGCGGGGTGCCCTATGAGCGCCTCGGCGATCATTTGGGCGCTGGCCGCCTGTGCCGTACAGCGCAGCGACATGGTCTCCAGGCCCTTGAGCATCACCCAGGCATTGAAGGGGCTCAGCGACCCGCCTGTATGCTTAAGGTAGGGCTCAAAGACCTGTCGGATGAAAGCCGCGCTGGCCAGCACCACGCCGCCCAGGCAGCGGCCCTGCCCGTCGATATGCTTGGTTGCCGAATAAACGACGATATCGGCGCCCAGCGCGGTCGATCGCTGAAAGACCGGCGTTGCGAAGACGTTATCGACCACGACCTTGGCGCCTCGCGCATGCGCAAGCTCCGCGACCGCCGCGATATCGACCACCTCCAGCGTTGGGTTGGAGAGGGCTTCGAAAAAGACGAGCTTGGTATCGGCGCGAATGGCGCCCGCCCAGGCCGCAATGTCGGTGCCGTCGACAAGCGTCACCTCGACGCCGAAGCGGGGCAGCAGCGTCTCGACGATGTAAAGGCAAGATCCAAAGAGCGCCCGGGCCGAGACAATGTGATCGCCGGCGCGAAGCTGGCTAAACAGCGCCCCGTTTACGGCCGCCATGCCGGTGGCTGTCGCAAACCCGTCCTCGGTGCCTTCCAGCGCCGCCATCCGCTCTTCAAACATGCGAACGGTCGGATTGGCATAGCGCGAATAGATGAACCCTTCGGCTTCTTCTACGGTCCCCTTTTGGGCCCCGTTTTGGGCCCCGTCTTTCGCCGCGCCTTCAGGTCGTTCTGCGGGCCCACCCCGAAACCGCGCCGCGGCGGTCTCGGCGTCGGGGTAGACATAGCCCTGGGTTAGGAAAAGCGCTTCGGCCGTTTCGCCGAACTGGCTGCGCCTGACGCCGGCATGTACCAACTTGGTGCGGTCGTGCCAATACTTATCCATCGAGGCCCCTTTCGCAATAAAACGCCCCGACCGGTCGGGATCGGGGCGCGAGGCCTCGACCTTTTAGCGGTTTCGCTTCGCCAGCGCTTGTCGCGCCATGCTGTGGCCCGCAATCCGGTCACAAATCGCCACGCGCCGGGGCATAGCCGGTGGCGGTGCGGCGGGCAAGGGCTAGCGGCCCACCACCATGCGTGCCAGCACCCGGTCGCGCAGCACAAAATGGTGATAGAGCGCGCCGACGACATGCAATGCGAGGACCCCCATCAGGGCCAGCCAGGCCAGAGCATGCAGCGCTGTAAACGTCTCGGTTAGGCCCGAATCGCCTGTGGGGTATGGATCCGGCATCTCAAAGAGACCAAAGACCATGTTTCGCACGCCAAGATCCTGCAGCGGCGAGGCCGAAACCATCAGCCAGCCGGTCACTGGGACCGCCAGGATCAGCCCATAAAGCGCAATATGCGTGGCTTTTACGACCAGCGCCTGCCAGGGCGGGGTGTCGGTGGCCAGGGCCGGGGCGGCTGGGTTCACCGCGCGCCAAGCGAGCCTTAGGACTGCAAGCACGAAAACCAGGAAACCCCAGCTCTTGTGATCTTGGATCAGCTGATAGTGATCCAGGTTTTGGGTGTCCATATAAAGGCCCAACCCCGTGAGGCCGATGATCAGGATCGCCATCGACCAGTGGATCAGCCGCGAAATCCAGCCCCATCCGCTCGCCGTGTTTCTCAACCCCATGCCCGCGCTCCCTCCCGGCGCTAGTCGGCCGGCATCATCTCGATATCGACCCGGACCGGGATCTCGGCTGTCACCGCAGGGGCGGCAAAGCCCATGTCGAACGCGACCCGGTCGACCAGACCCGTCGCCGTCAAGCCGATTACCTCTTTGCCGCGCGACAGCGGGGTCACCCCGCGCGCATTGAGCCTCACATCGAAGGTTACGGGCAAGGTTGTCCGGCGGATCGTCAAATCGCCGGTCATCCGCACCGTTTCGGCGCTGGTGAGTTCGATCCGGGTCGATTCGTACCGGATCGTTGGAAACACGTCGGTGTTCAGCAGATCGGCAAAATCCCGCGCATGACGGTCGCGGGTCGCTGAGCCGGTGTCGATGCTGGCCGCATCGATCTCTACGCGCACCGACGAACCTTCAATGTCGTCGGGATCGAAGTCGATCTCGAAGCGGTATTCGTTAAAGCGTCCGAAAAAAGTGGAAAACCCCAGATGGTTCATCTGAAAGGTAATCGCAGTATGGTCGGGGTCGATCACATAGGGCTCGGCGCGCAGGGGCAGGCTGGCCAGGGCGAACAGGGCAAGGGTGGCGAAGAAGCGGCGCATGGCAAACTCCGTTGGCTGGCGCAGAAGATACGCCGGATCCATCGGGTTACCAGGGGCAGCCGTCAAACAAATTGTTTACACAGCGAGGCGAGGCGCTGGCGGGCCTAGCGTGTCGGCACCGGCGTCTCGCCGCGATAATCGTAAAAGCCGCGATCGGCTTTGCGTCCCAGCCAGCCGGCTTCGACATATTTCACCAAAAGCGGGCATGGTCGGTATTTTGTATCCGCAAGGCCCTCATGCAGCACGTTCATGATCGCCAGACAGGTGTCCAGACCGATGAAATCGGCAAGCTCCAGCGGCCCCATCGGATGATTGGCGCCAAGCTTCAGCGCCTTGTCGATCGAGGTCACCGTGCCGACCCCTTCATAGAGCGTATAGATCGCCTCATTGACCATCGGCATCAGGATGCGGTTGACGATGAAGGCGGGAAAATCCTCGGCAGAGGCGGCGGTCTTGCCCAAGCGCTCAACCACATCGAGCATAAGGCGGTAGGTGGCGTCGTCCGTGGCGATCCCGCGGATCAGCTCGACAAGCTGCATCACGGGGACCGGGTTCATAAAGTGAAACCCCATAAAACGCTCGGGACGGTCGGTGTTGGCCGCAAGTCGCGTGATCGAGATCGAGGAGGTGTTCGTGGTCAGGATCGTATCAGCGCCCAGATGCGGGATCAGCCCCTCGAAGATCTTGCGCTTCAGCGCTTCGTTCTCGGTCGCGGCCTCGATAATGAGATCCGACGGGCCGAGGTCGGAAGCATCGAGCGTCGTGGATATCCGCGTGAGCGCTGCATCGCGCAGCGCAGGGTCGATCCGTCCGCGCGCCACCTGCCGGTCGAGACTGCCGGCAATCTGGTCCTGCGCACGGGTCAGCACCGCCTCGGAGATGTCGTTGAGATGCACCCGGTAGCCGGCAAGCGCAAAGACATGGGCGATGCCGGTGCCCATCTGGCCTGCCCCAATCACGCCGACCTTGCGGATTTCCATCGCCCTTGAACTCCGACGCCGAACCGGGCCCGATCGCCGGCACGCTCAGCATAAGGGGAGCGTTCGACGCCGTGCAACCGGAAAGGACGGCACCTCCAAAGGGCGCGCATGCGGGCATCCACGCGACCGTTCGCGCGCACTGGCACCGGGCCGGGCAGCGATCTGCGGCGTGCCGGGGCATGTGTCCGCAGCGCCGAAATCCGGCCCGTTAACGGGCTGTTGGGCATGCTGCGCTAGGCAACGCGCTCTGGCCGCGCAGCGCTGCCGATGGGGGTGCCATGTCCTTCGAGAACAGCTTTGACGCCGCTTCCGTCTATGCGGTCTACCGCTTCGGGCGCAACAACCTTGCCTTCCGCGGGCCCGAGCAGCGAGTAGAGGGTCCCTTTATCGCCTGCATCGGCGGGTCCGAGACGTTTGGCAAATTCGTCGATACGCCCTACCCGGCACTGCTTGCCCGACAGACCGGGCGCGCGGTGCTGAATTTCGGCGCATCCGGGGCCGGGCCATGTGCGTTTTCCAACGACGACTTGCTGCTGTCGCGGCTCAATCAGGCCGCGCTCTGTGTGGTCCAGGTCACCGGCGCCGCTTCGGTCAGCAATCGTTTTTACACGGTAAGGCGTCGGCGCAACGAAAAGCTGCAGAGCACGGCGCGGGCGCTGGCAAAACTCTACCCGGACGTGGATCTGGCGCGGTTTCGCTTCACCCACCGGCTTCTGGGCCATTTGTTTCAGAAAAATCGGGAGGCGTTTGGCGAGATCGAGGCCGCCCTGAAAACGGCTTGGCTGTCCGAAATGCGTCGACTTCTGGGTGCCATCGATGCGCCAAAACTGCTGTTTTGGTTCTCTGAACGCACGCCTGCGACCGACGAGGCGGGGCGCGCACCCGACTTCCGCAGCGCCCCGGCTTTCGTCGATGCGGCCATGATCGAAGCGCTCTCCGACCAGCTGGACGATGTCGTAACCTGCTGCGTTCCGCCCGAGGCCGGCAACCTGCTCCGGCTAGACCAACCGGTGCTGCTGCCCGAGCAGATCATGCGGCGCAGCGTCCCCTCGGCACGAATGCATGCGCGCGGTGCGGACTGCCTTGCCCAAGCCATCGAAGCGATCCTGGACCCGAGGCGCGCCTCAGCCGCTGCCGACCCTGCCGCCGTCGCGACAGATGACAGCTGCTAACGCGCGACATCAACAAACGCGCCTCACCCAAAAAATGCTGCAAACCGGACACGCGGCCTCGGGCTTGGGCGTTGCCCATGCGCCGAACCCGCCCAGCCGCTACTCGGCATGCAACAGCGTCGGCGGCGCTTCGGTTGCGGCCCGTCCGCGCCCGGACATCGAAGGGTTTTCCAGAAAGAAGCGATGGCAGTTAAACGCCCTGGTGCCGGGATCGGGCCGTCCACGCGCCCAGCTTCCATCGGCGCCCAGCACCCAGCTTTGGGCGACATCGGCAAGATTGGCTGCCATCACCTGGCTGACGATCTGGTTGTGTACCGTCGGGTTGGTAATCTCGACCAGCGTTTCCACGCGGCGGTTGAGATTGCGACCCATCCAATCGGCCGATGAGATGTAAACCCGCGCTTTTTCCGAGGGCAGGCCCCGGCCATTGCCGAAACAACAGATCCGCGAATGCTCTAAGAACCGTCCGACGATCGACTTCACCCTGATGGTTTCGGAAAGCCCCTTGATGCCGGGTCGCACGCCGCAAATACCGCGCACCACCATATCGATCCGCACGCCGGCCCGGCTGGCCGCGTAAAGCGCATCGATCACCTCGGGCTCGATGACCGAATTGAGCTTGACCCAGACATGGGCGGGCTTGCCGGCCCTGGCATGGGCCATCTCCTCCTCAAGCCCTTGCAAGATCCGCTGCTTGAGCTGGATCGGTGCCACGGCGAGATTTTCCAGCCCTTCGGGCCGGGCATAGCCGGTGACGAAATTGAAGAGCTTGGTTGCGTCCCGGCCCAGCGCCGCATCGCAGGAGAAAAGCGACAGATCGGTGTAGATATTGGCCGTGATCGGGTGATAGTTGCCGGTGCCGTAATGGGTGTAGGTGACAAGCTCGCCGCCCTCGCGCCGGACGACGGCCGAAACCTTGGCGTGGGTTTTCCAGTCCATATAGCCGTAGACCACCTGCGCTCCGGCCCGCTCGAGCTGGCGCGACAGGCGGATATTGGCCGCCTCGTCGAACCGCGCCTTCAGCTCGACCAGCGCAGTGACCGATTTGCCGTCTTCGGCCGCCTCGCAAAGCGCCGCGACAATCGGGCTGTCGCGTGAGGTGCGGTAGAGGGTCTGCTTGATAGCCAGCACCGTGGGGTCGCGCGCGGCTTGCTGAAGAAACCGCACCACAGTATCGAAGGTCTCGTAGGGGTGGTGCAGCAGCATGTCCTTCTGCCGGATCGCCGCAAAGATGTCGCCCTCAAAATCCTGCACCCGCTCGGGCACACGCGGCTTGAAGGGCGCCCAAAGCAGGTCGCGGCGCTCTTTGATCACCAGCTCGGAGAGGTCGGCCACGCCGATCATACCGTCGAGCAGGATGACCTCTTCGCGCGCAACGTCGAGCGCATCGGTGATCCAGTCGCGCAGATCCTGGTCGGCTGAGGCGGTCATGGTCAGGCGCACAACCTCGCCCCGACGCCGACGCTTCAGCGCGGTCTCGAACTCCCGCACCAGATCCTCGGCCTCTTCTTCCAGCTCCAGATCGCTGTCGCGCAACAGCCGAAACAGACAGGCCGAGCTGACCCGATATCCCGGAAACAACCGTTCGACGAAAATCTCCAGCATCGCCTCGATGGGCAGAAAACGGATTGTGCTTGCTCGCCCGCCGGCCACGCGAAAAAAGCGCGGCACCTGGTAGGGTACGGGCAGTAATGCGTCGAGCGGTGCGTCGTCCTCGATGCCGCGCAATTGCAGCGCCAGCGCCAAACCCCTATTGGCAATGAATGGAAACGGGTGTGCCGGGTCGATGGCAAGCGGCGTGAGCAGTGGAAAAACCGACGCCAGGAACACCGCCTCCAGCCGCTGGATATCGGCCCGCGTCAGCGCGTCGCGCCCGAGCACCTCGATCCCAGCCGCCTTCATCTCGGCCTGCAGCACAAGCCAATCGGCCTGCTGACGGGCCATCAGCGCCCGCGCATCGGCATCGATCTTTTCAAGCTGCTGGTCCGGGGTCAGCCCATCGGCCGACAGGCTCGCCCGCTCGGCACGCACCAGGTTGCGCAGCCCAGCCACGCGGACCGTGTAAAATTCATCGAGGTTGTTGCCCGAGATCGAAAGAAAGCGCAGGCGCTCAAGCAGCGGCACCGTCGGATTTTCAGCCTCCTGCAGGACGCGCCAGTTGAACGCAAGCCAGGAAAGCTCGCGGTTAAAAAACCGTGCGGGCGCCGCGGTGTCGAACGTCGCCGGAACCGCATCGGGAAGATCAGAGTTAAGGAAATCTGCGTTGCTCATCCCACCCCCTATGCCCGCCGCGTGCGACGCTGCGGTGACATAAGGCCTACCAGCCCAGGATGCGGCGTGCAAAGGGCACGCTGATCGCGGTTTTTTCGGCAAGTGCGGCCATATCGAGCGTGCGGGCGAGCGCGGCGGCGGCCTCGGCGGAACGCTCCATTCGGCGCAAAAGGAAGCGCAGCAAGGGCTCGGAGGCGGCCACGCCGCGTTCGGCAAAATGCTTGACGAGCAGACCCCGCAGCAGCGCGTCGTCGGGCGGTGCAAGTTGCACCGGCGTCATCGCGGTCAGGCGCGAGGCGAGATCGGGCAGCGCCACCGCCCAGCGCGCCGGCGCGATGCGCCCGGTCAGCAGCATCCATTGTCCGGCCGACGCAAAGGCATTGCAGAGGTGAAACAGACCCGCCTCGCGCGCCGGATCGCCGGCGATCGCCCGGTCGCCGTCTTCGATTAAAAGCGGAGCCGCCGGCAGCGCAGTCGGATCGGCCGCAACCAGGCCGGCCGGATCCAGCCGAGCCGCTCCGACCGACTGGGCCCAGATGCTGGCCAGATGCGACTTTCCCGATGCGGGCGGGCCGATCAGGGCCAAGCGCCGCGCCGGCCAGGCGCGCCACTCGTCGATAGCGGCAAGGGCCGCGGCATTGTTGGACCCGCGCATGAAGTCGGCGCGACCAAAGCCAGGTATCGGCTCGAAGGGCAGCGCAAGCTGGCTCACCCCGTCTCCTCGACTTGCGGCCCGCGGCCCTTATAAAGCCGCCCGCCCTGGTACTGCCGGATCAAAAAGCGGCCCAGTACGCCGATCGCCGCCGCGGCGGGCACGGCGATCAGCAGTCCGGTGAAACCAAAAAGCGCACCGAATGCCGAAAGGGCGAACATCAGCCAGACTGGATGCAGCCCGACCGAGCCGCCCACGAGCTTGGGCGTCAGATAATTGCCCTCCACGATCTGACCGAGGGCAAAGACACCGAAGACGGCCAGCACCCATTGCCATTCGCCCCAGAACTGGAACAGGGCGACGCTGAGCGAAATGGCGCCACCCAGGATCGCTCCGATAAAAGGGATAAAGCTGATCAGCCCAGCAAAAAGCCCGATCAGCAGGCCGAACTGCAACCCGATCAGCACCAACGCGACGGCGTAAAAGGAGCCGAGAATGGCGCAGACCGTAAGCTGCCCGCGCACGAAGCCGGCCAGCACCTGATCCATCTCTCGGGCGATCTGGCGGATCGCCGGGGCGTGATCGCGCGGTAGCCACGCGTCGATCTGAGCGATCAGACGATCCCAATCGAGCAGCAGATAAAAGGCCACGACCGGTGCAACAACCAACAGCACCAGAAAGTCGATGAGGGCGAGCGACGAGCTAACCAGAGCCTCGACCATGGAAAGCAGACTATGACGCAGCGAATCGGCGGCCGTTGTCAGGGCCGAACGCAGCGCGCCGCCCTCCTCCAAAAGGGCCCCGGGCACATGCTGGGCAAAGAAGGCCTGCGCCCGGCGGACCGCATCGGGCAGCGCGTCGACCAAAAGCTGGATCTGGCCGGCAACCGCCGGAACAAGCAGCAGAAGGATGCCGACCACGGCCATCAGCATCACGACGGTGATCGTAATTGTTGCCATCACCCTGCTCAAGCCGCGCGCCACAAGCCTTTTTGCCACCGGGTCGAGCAAATAGGCGATGGCAGCCCCCAGGACATAGGGCAGCAGCGCTTCGCCGATCACCCATAAGAAGGCGAGAAGGGCGACCATGCCGATGCTCCACCAGCGCACCTGTTCACCCGGGCTCAAAGCCATCGATGCCGCACCTCCGTTCGTCGCAAGAACCGAAATGACGCGGGCGCGGGCGGTAATCAAGCCGTCATGCGCGTAGCAGCGGCCATTTCACCCCGCGGCTTGCGCCGATTGCCGCGCCGGGCGTTGCGAAGGGCCGGGGCGCGCAAGACGGTCCTGCCTCGTCATCTGCGGTCTCATCCACCAACATTGCGATCCGGCATGCCCGCTTTAAGGGCGCATTAAGGGCGCGTTAGAGCCTTTCGTGCGGCTTGCCAGGCGGCTGGCCGCAGAGTCGGCCGCAGAGTCGGCCGCAGAGTCGGCGTTCGAGTAGGCGGCGCGGCACCGGCCGGGACGCGAAGCCTCAGCTGAATTGCTCGCGCACCAAACGCTCCTCGAGCCCATGTCCGGGATCAAAGAGCAGCGCATGGGTAATCTCGTCGGCCTGCGTGACATCGACGGCCATCACATCCCGCACCTCGACATTATCGGCGACTGCCGCCAGGGGACGCTTTTCGGCCTCCAGCGTTTCGAACCGGACCCGTGCGGAGGTTGGCAGAAGCGCCCCGCGCCAGCGCCGCGGCCGGTAGGCCGACACCGCCGTAAGCGCAAAGATCCCGGCATCGACGGGGATAATCGGCCCATGCGCGGAATAGTTGTAGGCGGTGGATCCGGCCGGGGTGCAGACCAAAGCCCCGTCGCAGACCAGCAGCGGCATCCGCGCGCGACCGTCGACGACAATACGCAGATGCGCCGCCTGCGGCCCCTGGCGAAAAAGCGACACCTCGTTGATCGCCAGCGCTTCGATCACCGCACCGTCGGCGCGCTGCGCTTGCATGCGCAGCGGCTTTGTTTCCGTGCGCTCGGCGCTCGCCAGCCGTTCCAGCAGGCCCTCCTCGCGATAGGCGTTCATCAAAAAGCCCACCGTGCCGCGGTTCATGCCATAGACCGGTGTCTGCAGGGGTTGGGTTGCATGCAGAGTGGCCAGCATGAAGCCATCGCCGCCCAGCGCCACGATGACATCCGCCCGGTCCAGCCCGGCCTGACCGTAGCGCAGCGCAAGGCGCTCGCAAGCCGTTCTGGCCTCATCGCTGCCATTGGCCGTGAAGTGAAGCCTCACTGCGCCGCTCTCCCAGAACCCGCTGCGGCATGGTGCCGGCGCTTGATCCTGCCCGTTGGACATCGGCCAGACAAGCATGTATCCGCTTGGCTCGAAAGCGATCATGCGTGGAGGCGCGGCGATGAACGATCTGAGCGAGACGCCGGAGGGCGGGTTCTTTACCGAAGCGCTTCGGACCCGCGATCCGGAGCTTCTGGCTGCGCTAGACGGCGAGCTGGAGCGGCAGCGCGACGAGATCGAGTTGATTGCCTCGGAAAACATTGTCAGCCGCGCCGTCTTGGAGGCGCAAGGCTCGGTGCTGACCAACAAATACGCCGAGGGCTATCCCGGGCGGCGCTATTATGCGGGATGTGCCCATGTCGACGTGGCCGAGCGGTTGGCCATCGAACGGGTCTGCCGGCTTTTCGACTGCGGATTTGCCAATGTGCAACCCCATTCGGGCGCCCAGGCGAACCAAGCAGTGATGCTGGCAACGCTTCGCCCCGGTGACACGATCCTGGGTATGGATCTGGCATCGGGCGGGCATCTGACCCATGGGGCACGGCCGAACCTCTCTGGCAAATGGTTCAATGCCGTTCAATACGGCGTGCGCCGCGAGGACAATCTGATCGATTACGATCAGGTGGCTAGACTGGCGCGCTCGCATCGGCCAGCGCTGATTTATGCCGGCGGCTCGGCCGTGCCACGCCAGATCGATTTCGCGCGGTTTCGCGAGATCGCCGATGCGGTCGGCGCGATCCTGCATGTCGATATGGCGCATTTTTCAGGGCTGGTTGCTGCGGGTCTGCACCCCAACCCGCTCGATCACGCGCATGTCGCGACCTCAACCACCCATAAGACGCTGCGCGGCCCCAGGGGCGGGATCATTCTGACCCAGGATGCGGTGCTGGCCAAAAAGATCAACGCCGCGGTGTTTCCGGGGCTTCAGGGCGGCCCGCTGATGCATGTGATCGCAGCCAAGGCCGTTGCTTTCGGCGAAGCGCTGCAACCAGCCTACAAGACCTATATCGCGGCGGTGATCGCGAACGCGCAAGCCTTGGCCGCCGAGTTGCTGAAAGGCGGGCTCGACATCGTCACTGGCGGGACGGACACGCATCTTTGCCTTGTTGATTTGCGCCCCAAAGGCGTCAAAGGCAATGCTGCGGAAGAAGCGTTGCTTCGTGCGGGCATTACCTGCAACAAAAACGGGATCCCCTTCGACCCCGAGCCGCCGACCGTAACCTCGGGGCTTCGGCTGGGATCGCCGGCAGGCACGACCCGCGGTTTCGGGGCGCCGGAATTTCGCGATATCGGCAGAATGATCACCGAGGTCATCGACGGGCTCGCCCTGCGGGGCGCGGCGGCCAATGGCGATGTCGAACGGGCGGTTGCTGAGCGTGTGCGCGCGCTGTGTGCCGCCTTTCCGATCTATCCGTCCCTGTCTGTAGCCGGTTCGGCGACAGATTAAACGGCTCGACGAAAGGCCAATATGCCGCGCGACAGGCGACCGCATAGGGGGCTCCGGCTTTGCAGAGTGTCAGGGCCGCTCCCGGCGCGGCATGCCGCGCGTCGACCGCCTAGGCGAGCGGATCGGCGCTACGCGCTGATGGGAGCGGCCACGCCCGGCGTGACCGATGCGCCCAATCAACCCACCCTTGAGCGCGAAATATAGGGGGTCCGAAAGCCCTCTACCCAAGCCATGGCGGCTGGCCTATACTGGTGGCGGTTGGTCCAGGAGGGGAAGGCAGATGCGCTGCCCATTTTGCGGAAGCATCGATACGCAAGTCAAGGACAGCCGTCCGGCAGAGGACCATGTCTCGATCCGCCGCCGCCGGCTCTGCCCGGCCTGTGGCGGCCGCTTCACCACCTATGAGCGCGTTCAGCTACGCGACCTCACCGTGATCAAGAAGGCCGGCAAGCGCGAAGAGTTCGACCGCGCCAAGCTCGAACGCTCGATCCGGATTGCTTTACGCAAGCGCCCTGTCGAGCCGGAACGGGTCGATCAAATGATCTCGGGGATCGTTCGGCGATTGGAATCGCTGGGGGATTCGGACGTCAAATCGGATATGATCGGCTCGATTGTGATGGAGGCGCTGTCGCGCATCGACACAGTCGGCTATGTGCGCTTCGCCTCGGTCTACAAGAATTTTCAGGCCGCCGACGATTTCGAAGAGTTCGTCTCCGAACTGCGTCCCACGGTTACCGCCGCCGCCGAAGAGGACTAGGCCCGGTTGGCAGACCGCGCACGCGATCTTCGCTGGCTCGACCTTGCGCTTGCCTTGGGCAGGCGGGGCCTCGGCAGAGTTTGGCCAAACCCGGCGGTGGGCTGCGTGATCGTGCAAACTGGCCTTTCGCAGGACCGCATCGTCGGGCGCGGCTGGACCCAGCCGGGCGGCCGGCCGCATGCCGAGGCGATGGCTCTCGCCCAGGCTGGAGACCGCGCGCGCGGCGCCACCGCCTATGTCTCGCTGGAACCCTGCGCCCATCACGGCCGCACCCCGCCTTGCGCCGATGCGCTTGCCAAGGCCGGGATCGCCCGGCTGGTCTCAACCATTGTCGATCCCGATCCCCGGGTGGCCGGGCGCGGCTTCCAACGGCTCGCCGAGGCCGGGGTCCCGGTTCAGATCGGGCAACGGGTCGTTGAGGCCGAAGCGCTCAATGCCGGGTTTCTTAACCGGCTGCGCGGCGGCCGACCCTTCGTGACGCTTAAGCTCGCCACAACGGTCGATGGCCGGATTGCCACATCGCAGGGCGAAAGCCGCTGGATCTCGGGCAGCCCGGCGCGCCGGTTCGCACATCTTTTGCGCGTGCGCCATGATGCGGTGCTGGTCGGTGCCGGAACGGCACGGGCCGACGACCCGATGCTGGATGTGCGCGATCTTGGGCTGGCGGCCGCCTCGCCGGTGCGGGTTTTGGCCGATGGTGGCCTGCGAACCCCGGTCTCGGCGCGCCTGGTGCGCAGTGCGGCACGCCAGCCGCTTTGGATCCTGCATCGGGACGACGCGCCGCCCGAGCGTGCCGCGATGCTTGCTGAAGCGGGGGCCACGCTAATCCGCTGTGCAGCGGATGCAGAGGGGCGCCTCGATCTCGCCGATGCAATGTCGGCTGCGGCCGAGCGCGGCATTACCCGGCTTTTGTGCGAGGGCGGCGGCCGGATGGCGGCCGCGTTGTTGAAAGCGCACATGGTCGACCGGCTTGTGACCGTGACCGCGGGTCGTGTGATCGGGGCGGACGGCATTCCCGGCATGGGGGCGATCGGGCTTACCCGGCTCGCCGACGCGCCGCAGTTTCGCCTGATCACGCAGCGCCGGATCGGAGCGGATCTGATGGCCGACTGGGCCCTCGAGGACCGTCACCCCGGAGAGACCGCGGACCGGGCGGCCGAGGCGTCATGACGGTTCGAACCGCGCGGTCAACAGGCCTGCCGATCGTCTTCGGGTCAAGGCCGCGACACAGGCGATGCCGGTCTATTTTCGGCGTGCAACCCGCCGGCGGATGGACCTGACCATCCACCAAACCGCCCCAATAACAGGGATCGCAATCAGCGCCTCAAGCAGCGTTTTTTCCACAGCGATCCGATCGGCAACGGGGCTCAGCATAAAGCCTGCCAGGCTGACTGCATAATAGCTGATCGCAACGACAGACAGGCCTTCCACGGTCTCTTGCAGACGCAGCTGCAGCGCCGCGCGGCGGTCCATACTCTCCAGCAGCGTGCGGTTCTGGGCCGCGATATTGACCTCCACCCGGGTTCGCAGAAGCGTGGCGGCGCGGGTTGCGCGTTGCGAGAGCGCATCCAGCCGCCCCTTGGCCGACCGGCAGGTGCGCATGGCCGGATCGAAGCGGCGCAGCATGAACTCCGCCAGGGTCTGGCGGCCCTGAATCCGCGCCTCGCGCAGCACATCGATGCGCTGCTGCACGATCGCCTCGTAAGCCTCGGCCGCACCGAAGCGGAAGGCCGCCGAGGAGGACAGCGCCTCGATCTCGGCTGACATGGCGAGCAGGCGGTCGAGCGTCTGCGCCTCGCCGCCTTTCCCGGCCGCCATCCCGGCCACCAGCCCGGACATTTCGCCGTCAAGCTCGGCCACCCGGCCCGCCACCTGTCGGGCCACCGGCAAGGTCAGCATGGCCATCGATTTGTAGGTCTCGATCTCCACAATGCGCTGGACGATACGCCCGAGCCGCCGCTGGCCGATACTGCGCTCGACCATTACCGCAAAACGGACATGGCCGGCGGGGTCGATGCGAAAATCGCCTGCAACCACCGCCTGCGCGTCGACCACTTGGGACAGCGCAAGGCTTTCGGGCACGAACCAGCCCTCGATACGGGCAAAATCCTTGCGTTGGAGCGCAGCCACGTCGTCGACCGGCTCCACCCGCACCAGTACCGACGTCAGCACCTTGCCCGGCGCCCGGTCGAGCCAGTCGCGGGGGAAGGTGGAAAAGGCCGAGCCGGCGAAGGGCTCGTCCGATACCCCATCGGCATAGAGCGTGTAGGTGACGAACTCGGTATGGCGCTCCCATTTTAGCCAGTGGCGGCCGAGCTTTCCCGAGAAATGGTTGCCCCCGGGGGGCGGGTGCGGGGCGCCATGCCGGTCAAGCAGCGCGCGCAGATGGGCGCGGTCCGCCTCGGCATCGCGATTGGCCGCGTCGACAGGTTGCTTGATCGCCAAAACAACCGCGCGGCAAGGGGCCGAAAGCTCCGGAAAGGGCCGGGCATGCAGCTCGTTTGACAGCGCATAGCGCTGCGGGTGGTCCTGAAGCCTGTCCTCGGTCATCCGCGCGCCCTTATCCGACACCGCAAGGGCATATACGCCGGCCTTCCGGCTTGGCAACCTGCCGATCTTTCATGTCAGCGCGACAGCTCAGCGACCGCCTGCTCGATCAGGTCCAGCTCAGCCGGCAAGCTGAAACGGTGTTCGGCGTCCTTGACGAGCGTCAGGCGGATGTCGGGACCGTCGGCATGATCGATCAGCCGAAGCGGAACCGTCAGCGCAACATCGGCATCGGCTGTTCCGTGCAACAGGCGCACTGGAAATGGCAGGGCGAGCGCATCGCGCAGCACCAGATGGCGACGGCCATCCTCGATAAGGCGCCTGGTGATGATGTAGGGCTCATCGGCATAGTCTGAGGGGAGTGCGAACTGCCCGTCCCGCATCAGCGCCATACGCTGCGCCTCCGAGAGGCCGGTCCATATGCTGTCTTCGGTAAAATCCGGCGCCGCCGAGATGCCGACCAGACCCGCGATGCGGGCAGGCCGTTGACGGGCGCAGAGCAGCGCGATCCAACCGCCCATGGAGGAGCCGACCAGGATCTGCGGCCCCTCCGTCAGCGCGGCCAGAGCATCGGCGGCGTCGCGCGCCCAATCCCCGATGCAGCCATCGAGAAAGGCGCCCGAGCTGGCACCGTGGCCGGTATAGTCAAAGCGCAGAAACGCCCGGCCCTTGGCCTGCGCCCAGCGCTCCAGATGTACCGCCTTGGTCCCGGTCATGTCCGAGCGGAAGCCGCCCAGAAACACGATGCCGGGGCGTCCAGCGCCCTCGCCATCGGCGCGGGTTCTGTGATAGGCGATGCGTCGGCCGTCTTCCGTGGTCAAGGTCTCTGGAGCGCTCATGTCACCTGCCGGTTCTGGGGGTTCGGGCGAAAATGCCCCAGCCCTGACCGTGTTGCAACTTGTGCCGCGGCTCGATGAGGGCGGGGTCGAGAGGGGCGCAATCGAGATTGCGGCAGCCATCGCCGAGGCCGGCGGGCGGGCGCTGGTGGCCAGCGAAGGCGGGCGCCTGGAGCCGGCCCTGCGGCGGGCGGGCGGGACGCTGGTGCGCCTGCCAATGGCCGGCAAGGGGCCGCTTGCCGTCGCCCGCAATATCGCCCGGCTTCGCAAAATCCTGCGCGACGAGGCGGTGACGATCCTGCATGCCCGCAGCCGCGCCCCGGCCTGGGCCGGGTTCTTTGCCGCGCGGGCCGAGGCGGTGGCTTTCGTGACGACCTATCACGGCACGTATTCGGAGGGGTTTCCGGGCAAGCGGCTTTACAATTCGGTGATGGCGCGAGGCCGGCCGGTGATCGCCATCTCGGACTTTATCGCCAAGCTGGTGCAACGTCGGCACCGGGTCGCGGATGTCCGCATCGTGACCATCCCGCGCGGCGCTGATCTGATGCAGTTCGATCCCGAGAGGGTCAGCGCCGACCGTCTTTCGGCGCTGTTTGCCACCTGGGGCTGCGATGCGGACCCGCGCCCGATCCTGCTGCTGCCGGCGCGCCTGACGCGCTGGAAGGGTCAGCTCTGGCTGCTCGATGCGGCCGCAGCCCTGCGGACCCGTGCGGAGTTTCGCATTGTACTGGCCGGCGGCGATGCGGGCGGTCTTTTTGCAGACGAGGTCCGGCGGCGGGCGCAGCGGCTTGGCATTGCTAGCGATGTGGCGCTGGTCGGACCGGTGGCCGATATGCCGGCCGCGCTGAAGCTGGCATCGGTCGTGCTCTGCCCCTCGTTGCAGCCCGAGGGCTTTGGCCGAACCGCCGTCGAGGCTCAGGCCATGCGCAAGCCGGTGATCGCCGCCGATCATGGCGGCGCGCGTGAGACCGTTCAGCCGGGCGTAACTGGCTGGCTTGTCGCGCCCGGCGATGTGGCCGGGCTTGCCGCAGCCATCGAGGCGGCCCTCGCGCTCGACACCGAAGCGGCAGCAGCCATGGGCGCGGCAGGCCGGGCGCAAGTCGTTGCTAAGTTCTCTGTCGCTGCGATGCAGGAGGCAACCCTGGCCGTCTACCGTTCGGTACTGGCCCGCCGCTGACGCCGCCGCTCGCCGTTTTGGGCGCCTTGCAACGCTGCAGGAGTTTTTGGCCGGCGACTGAGCCGCGCAGATTGCCCGAACCGATCGTCCTCCGGTCGATCTTGACCGGCTATCGCAAGACGTTGCGAAGCGGGTCGGTCTGCCCGCAAAAGGCCGAAAGGATGCGCCGCGTCGGGCGGGAGCGCTGTGGGCGTGCCTCGCCGCGCCTGCACAGTCGGTGCGCGCAACGCATGCCAACACCGCCAGCCCACTGCTGGCCCAATGCTGGCCCAATGCTGGCCGTGATACCGCAATCCCAATTGCGCTGGCGGGGTGGGCTATCCCACCGGGCTGTCGTGGCGAAAAAAACCCGCTCAAGGATCCGCCGCGACGAGGAACATCTGCGTTGCGATGTGTAGCGTTGCCCCCGATCAATAGCTCCGAGGCAATCGGATGTTCGGTAGGTCCGCCAGGCGCGACATCCCCGCCCGCACTCAACAGCCAACGGTGCCGAATTTCCGGGCGAGGGCAAGTCTCAAAACGCTGGTGCCCTTAACCCTCTACGCCAGGCTGCGGCGCCCAAAGCTCTGCACGCCCGCAAACCGCCGGCGGGGCGTGCGGCCCGACCGTCGCTTCCCATCGCCCGGCTTCTTTCCCATCGCCTGGCTTCTTTCCCATCGCCTTGCTTCTACGGTCAAACTTGGCTGGCACGCCCAACGGGATTCGAACCCGTGTTGCCGCCGTGAGAGGGCGGTGTCCTAGGCCTCTAGACGATGGGCGCCGGCTGGGTTCAGGTAACAGTCCCTTCCAAAATTGCAAGCCGGGTCGACGGGAGAGCAGGTTGGGGGAGCGGGTTTGGGCGTGCAGGTTTCGAGGTGCAGGTTTCGAGGTGCAGGTTTCGCGGCGTAGGTTTCGGGGCGTCGGTTTCGGGGCGTAGGTTTCCGGAATGGGTCATTGGCGCTAGAGTAAGCTGCTATAGCGAAAGGCGAACAGCGATGCGAGAAAGCGAGCGGCCCGATCTGCGAAGTGGCGCGCCCGACCTGCGACGTGGCGGACCCGACCTTCGGCGCCGGGGTCTTGCCCTGGGCGCGCCGACCCTCCTCTTGAGCGCAAGCCTGGCGGGCTTTGCGGTGCGCGCAGATAACCCGCGGCGCGAAGACGGGCGCGACGAGATCGTGACGGGACGGGCCGAGGATCCGGAAGACTGGCCCTTCGACCAGGCCGGTGCGGTCGCAGCGCTGACCGGCGCGGCTCGGGCGGTGCTTGCACAGGAAATGCGCGCCCTGGCGCTGAACGCGCCGGTCTATGTCGGCGATCTTCTGCGCACGGCAGCGGAAAGCCGCATGACCCTCGCGCTGGGCCGGCGCACCACACTTCGGCTCGGCGCGGCAACGGAAATCCGGTTGGAGCGCTACATCGTCGATGCGGGCGGCGAGATTGTCTTTGCCGACGGCGCCCTTCTGTTTGACCGCGAAGACGCAACGCCAGACGCGCCATTGACGGTCGAAGGCGCCTATGGGCTGATTGCCGTGCGCGGCACCCGGTTTTTCGCAGGACCTAGCGGGGCGCCCTTTGCCGTTTTTGCCGAGCGCGGCACGGTGTCGGTAACCGCAGGAGGGCGCGAGGTCGTGCTTTCGGCCGGTCAGGGTACAGAGATTGTCGCCCCCGGCGCTGCACCCAGCGCGCCCATTTTGTGGAGCGCGGAACGCGTGGCTGCCGCTCTTGCACTTACCGGCTGATCTTAGCGCAACGCCGCTGCGATCTTGGCAAGCTGAGGCGCCCAGGGCTGCCGTGCCGCAAGCGCTTCAAGGCCGTCGTGATCCGAGGCGATAAGGGCCGTTTTCCAGGCTGCGTATGCTGCGCGGTCCATTCCTGCAGGCCAGGGCGTAAACAGCGAAAGCGGCTTCGCAAAGCCGCGGATCGGCACGGGGCCGAGCGGCATCAGCGCCGCCGAGGCGATGCCCGCCGCCGCGCCCGGCCCAACCAGGATCGTGGTGCCCAAGATCTTGTTGGCGGCCTCCAGCCGGGCTGCGGCATTCACCGCAGGGCCATGGGCGGTGTAGTCGAGCTTGCGCACCCCGCCCACATTGCCGGCAATCACCGGCCCAGTCTCGATGCCGATCCGGGTGCGCCCCAAGCCCAGCGCCCTGGCCTCGTCATCCGCGACCAGCTGCTGGGCCAGATCGGCCATCGCACAGGCGCAGTCGAAAGCGGCCTGCTGGTGGTCGATCTTGTCGAAAGGCAGGTTGAAGAAGGCATGAATGGCATCGCCCACGATCTTGTCGATCATCCCGCCATGCGCGACAATGATCTGGGCCATGCCGTCGAAATAGCGGTCGAGCAGCGCAATCAGCGCCTCGGGCGCAGCGCGCTCGGTCATCGCGGTGAATCCTTCGATGTCCGAAAAAAGGGCGGTCACCTCCCGCCGCTCGCCGGCCAGCCGCAGCCTGTCGGGCGCATCGGCAAGGCGCTGCACCACATCGGGGGCCAGATGCTGCTCGAAGGCAAGGCGAATGCGCCCCGCCTGACGGCGCACCGCCGTCGCCACCCAGATGGCCGAAAGGACGAAGGTCGCGATTGCTGCACATGCAGGGGCGATCGGGTCGAGGAGGCGCAGCTGCATCAAGGCCGCTGCGAGCGCGCCGGCCGTCCAAAGAGATGCGGCGGCCGCCGAACAGAGCGCGCCGGCAAGCGGGGTCAGACGCCATGCAGCCAGCGCAGCCAGAAGGCTGGCCAAGAAAACGGCCAAGGGCTCGGCCCAGCCCGCCCAGCCCGGCCGCGTCGGCCAAAGCCCCGCATCGAGCTGGGCATAGGCGCCAGCTTGCAAAAGTATCGCCGGCAGCAGCCGGTCGCCCGGACCCGGGCGCAGCCCGCCAAGTTCCGGTGCCGCCGCACCAAGAAAGACCACCGCGCCGGCAAGGCGGGTGCGTGCCTCCGGCGCACCGGCAAGGAGTGCGGCGGCCGAAACCGTGGCGCGGCGCATCTGCGCCTCCGAAAGCGGGATGAGGCGCAGCATCGCAGTCGCATCGAAGGGGATCGCGCCGCCCGACAGCCGCAATCGTGCCGCCGGCCCGTCGAGAAGAACCGGAGCGCCGCCGCGGGAAACCCGAAGGACCTCCAGGGCCAGGCCCGGTGCCAGGACGTCTCCCGCGCGCAAGACAAGCGGCACGCGCCGGACGGTCGCATCGCCATCGCCGGGCAAGGACAGCACGCCAAGCCCTTCGGCCGCCGCGGCCAAGGTCGCATGCGGCGCAATCAGCCCCTGCGCTTGCCAGGCGCCGTCAAGGCGGATCGGCGGGCGGGCCAGTATTGGCGCGAGCCGCGGCACGGCGCGCTTGCGCGTCGGATCGAGCGCCAGGCCAAGAACCGACGGTGCCGCGCGAAGCGCCTTGGCCAACGCCGCGTCGCCATCCGGCAGCCGAGCTGCGCGTGCGGCAAGGCCGGCATCGGGCAAGTAGGTGGCAAGCTGCCGAGCCAACGCGGCTGGTGAGCTCTGATCGGCCCCTTCCAGGAGAATGTCGATCCCGATCACCTCGGGTTCGGCAGCCGCAATCGCACCGATCAGCGCAGCCAGGCGATCGCGCGGCCAGGGCCATGGTCCGATCAGTGCAAGGCTTTGGCGGTCGATGACTACGACAATCGGCAGGTCGAGCTTTGCGGCGGCAGGGGCCTGGGCCATGGCCAGATCGAAAAGCCGGTCGCGCAGAGTTTCGAGCGGCGCGGTTTGCGCCGCGAGCGTGACGAGCACCGCGACCGCAACCGCCAGCCCGGGCAGCGCGACGCCAAGGGCGGCGATAGGCGGACGCCTGCGTTGGCCGAGCCGACGCCGGCTGGGACCCAGAACGCGACGGAACACGCCCCACCCCCCTGGATACTGGCCGCGGATCAGACCGCGCCCTGATCGGCAAGGGCTTGCAACCGCTCCATGTCGTGCAGGATCAGCAAACGACGCTCGCTGCTTAGCACCCCCTCGCGTCCGAGCCGGGCGATCAGCCGGCTGGCATTCTCGCGCGACATACCCAGATAGGCACCCAGATCCTGCTGGCTTGCGGCAAGATCCACCTCGACGCCCCGCGATCCGCGCCGCCCATGCAACGCGGCCAGGCGCAATACCCCGGCCGCGAACCGCCCGACCAGATCGAGATGCTGGGTCTGAACGATGTCCGAGGTTGCGCGCAGCTTTTCGCAAAGCACGCCCACCACCTCCATCAGCGCCTCCGGCGCCGCTAGCAGCACCGGGACGAGATCGCGGCGCTGGATGACGAAGATCGCACCGGGTTCGAGCATTGTTGCGCCGGCCGTGCGCGGCCCGCCGTCAAGGACGGCGATCTCGCCGATAATGTCCCCGGCCTTTAGGAAGTTCAGCACCAACTCGCGCCCCTCGGCAGTAAACCGTGTGACTTTGACGGTTCCGGCGAGGATGACGATCAGGCTTTCCCCCGCATCCTCCTGTTGAAAGAGCATCTCGCCCTTGCCCGGGTTGCGCAACGCGCCAAGCGCCATAAGCCGATCGGTCAGGGTCCCCGGCAAACCGCCCAGAAAGGTGTTGTCGACAAGAAAGCGGCGCGCTGCCGCCCTGGCCGTGGGAACGGCCCTTGCGCCTGTCTCGTTCATGGCCGTCTCCCGCGCCGTTCTCGCCGCAGCCAAGCCTAGGGCCATGCGGGGTGTGGTGCAAACACGGCCTGGGCGGCCTCTGGCCGGCCGCTGCGCCAAGCGCTATGCAGGCAGGCATGCCGACGCTCGACACCCTCGCTGCATTTTCCTTCGCCACGGCCGGCGAGATCCGGTTTGGCCGCGGCACCGCCCCTGCTGCGGTCGACGCGGCGCGCGCCATGGGGCGGCGTTGTTTTCTGGTGCATGGGAAGAACCCGGACCGGGCGGGTTGGCTTTTGCGCGCGCTGCAGGATGCGGGCCTGACCGTCACCGCCTTTGGCTGCACGCAGGAGCCCGATCTGCCGCTGCTGGATGCCGCCCTAGCCTCGGCGCGCGCGTCGCGCCCGGATCTGGTTGTCGCGCTGGGGGGCGGTGCGGCCATCGATCTGGCTAAGGCGGTGGCCGGGTTGCTGCCCGCCTTCGGTCCGGCCAGCGATTATCTTGAGGTGGTGGGCAAGGGTCTGCCGCTGCCGGCCGCGCCTTTGCCGATGATCGCGTTGCCCAGCACCGCCGGGACCGGGGCCGAGGTCACCCGCAATGCCGTGATCGGCGTGCCTGCCCATGCGCGCAAGGTCTCGCTGCGCGACCGTCGGCTGATCCCCGACCTTGCTATTGTGGACCCGGCGCTGACCGATGGCTGTCCGCGCCGCGTTACCCTGGCCTCGGGTCTCGACGCGCTCACGCAGATCGTCGAGCCCTGGATCTCCGCCCGGGCCAACGCGATGACGGATGCGCTTTGCATAAAGGCCATCCCAATGGCGCTGGCGGCCCTGCCCATGCTGATGCAGGGCGAGGATGCGCCGGCGCGCGATGCGATGGCCTGGGTCAGCCTCGCGGGCGGTTTGGCGCTTGCCAATGCCGGCTTGGGCGTGGTGCACGGCCTTGCAGGCGTGATCGGCGGCGAGACGGGGGCACCCCATGGGGCGATCTGCGGCGCCTTGCTGCCCCAAGGCCTTGCGGCCAATCGCGCCGCGCTCGACCCCGGCAGCCGGCCGGCGCGGCGGATTGCACGGTTGAACGCCGATCTGGCCGAAGCCCTGGACGCCGCGGATGACGACGGGATCGCCGCCCTTGCGCGCTGGGCGACAGCGCAGGGCCTGCCGCGCCTTTCGGCGATGGGCGTGCGGGCGGTCGACCATCGGCGCCTGGCCGGGGCTGCCCGGCACGCCTCCTCGATGAAGGCCAATCCCGTGGATCTGCCGCTTGCCGCGCTGACGGCTATGCTTGCCCAAGCCGGTTGACCGGCTCGACAAAGCCGGGGGACGCTTGGCAAGATGCCATTTCAGGCAGCAGGCGGTGTAGACAAGTATGACCCAGTTCTTTTCGGCGGCCAAACGGCCCGTGCATCTTGGGCGCTATCCGCTCGAAAGGCTCTACCGGACCGCGCACCCGCCGGATCTCGCCGCGGTGCCGCCGACCCGCCCGCTCTCTTTCTCGCGTCCCGGCGCGCCGGCCTCGATCGTTAATGCGATGGGCGAGTACCAGGCGATGATGGATGCGATCCGGGACGGTCTGGTGAACCGCGCGCAGGCCGACATTCCGTCAGATCCGGGCGAGCGGGCGAACCACCTGAAAGCGTTCGGATATTTTTCGGATGCCGCAATGGTGGGGATCTGTGCCCTGCCCCAGGACGCTCGGCTGGCTCAGCCCTTCCGCAATCCGGCCATCGACCGGCTGGCCGAGGCGCTGCGCACGCGACAAACCAAGACGCTCGCCTCGGGCATCGATATGATCATGGCCGATTTGAAAGAGAGCATGGAGGCCCCGCCCAGCGGCATCGAGGGTCACACCCATGCGCTGGTCTTTCTTTACGATTGGCCGCGCGATCCGCGCCGCGGCGAATGCGGAACCGGCTGGATTGCCGAGGCGCAGGCCCATCGGGCCTGCCTGCGCGCTGCCGAAACCGCGGTGGTCTTGGCAAACTACATCCGGCTGTTGGGCTGGGAGGCCAAGGCACATACGGCGACCAGCTCGGATGTCTGTCTCAACCGCTTGAGCGTTGCCTCTGGGCTGGCCCGGCTGGAGCGCGGCGCGATCGCCGCCCCGTTTGTCGGTCCGCGTTTCGGGGTGGCGGCGGTCACAACGACACTACCCCTTGCGCTCGACAAGGCGCTGTCGGAGCGACAGCCCTGGCTGGAGACGCACGGTCCGGCCTGGTGGCTGGGTCGTGCATCGGGCCTTGGCGCGCACAACCGCGACCCCTTTGCGCGGCGCGATTTCGTAACAGGGCCCCACCCTTTTGAGACGCTCAAACGCGTGAACGATCCCACCACCTATATCGACGAGCCGAATGTGCCGCGTGTGCCCAAACGCGCCGACATGTTCGCCCGGGCGCAGTTCGGCGATATGGGCAAGGCGGCGCAACAAGGGGCGAAGGGCGGCTATTATGCCCGCAAGGCCGCGCCGTCGATGGCGCAACGGCGCATGTTGGGCGCTTTCGTGCTGTTGCAGGATGGCGAGCCTGCGGCGGTGCGTACCGAGATCGCACCGCGCACTGCCGCCGATCTGGTCAAGGCGACCAGCTATTTTCTGGGTGTCGATGCGGTCGGGATCAGCCGCTGTCCGGACTGGACGTGGTACTCGCATGATGCGGCGGGGGCGCCCATCGACCCGCCGCATGACCAGGCGATCAGCATGATCATCGATCAGGGCTACGAGACCATGGAGGGCGCGTCGGGCGACGACTGGATCTCGGTCGCGCAATCGATGCGCGCCTATTTGCGGTTCTCGCTATTGGGCGGTGTGGTGGCCCAGCAGATCCGCAATCTGGGCTATGGTGCGAAGGCCCATACGGTGCTGGATGGCGAGGTGTTGCAACCACCTTTGCTTTTGCTTTCGGGGCTGGGTGAGGTCAGCCGCATCGGCGAGGTGATCCTAAACCCGTTTTTGGGTCCGCGGCTCAAATCGGGGGTGGTGACGACCGACCTGCCGATGACCCATGACAAGCCGATCGATTTCGGCCTGCAGGCGTTTTGCGAGGCGTGCAACAAATGCGCCCGCGAATGTCCCTCTGGGGCGATCACGGCCGGGCCCAAGCGAATGTTCAACGGCTACGAGATCTGGAAATCCGACAGCCAGAAATGCGCCACCTACCGGATCACGGCCGAAGGCGGGGCGATGTGCGGGCGTTGTATGAAAACCTGCCCCTGGAACCTTGAGGGGCTTTTTGCCGAGGCCCCGTTTCGCTGGGCGGCGATGAAGCTGCCTGGGGCGGCGCCCTATCTGGCCCGGCTCGACGATCGGTTGGGGCGGGGCGGACTCAACCCTGTCAAGAAATGGTGGTGGGATATCGAACTGTCCCCCGATGGGGGCTACCGCCCTGCCCGCAAGCCGGTCAATGCGCGCGATCTGCAACGCGATCTCGACCTGAAACACGAGGATCAGACGCTCGCGGTCTACCCCGCGCCGCTGGCGCCGCACCCCTGGCCCTATCCCTTCGCAATGGATCGCGAGGCCGGGATCGCGGCCTATGAGGCGCTTTTAAGCCCTGAGGCCTATCGCCGCATGAGCGCTGCAGGCGAAACGGCGCATTTACACCGGCTGCCCGATTTTGAGGACGCGCCGGTGGTGCCGCTGACCGTCTCGAAGGTCGAGAGAATGGCCGATGGGGTGACGAAATACGAGTTCTCCGATCCGGCGGGGCGCGATCTGCCAGCCTGGGATGCCGGCGCCCATCTCGACATTGTGGTGGCCCCGGAATTCCTGCGGCAATACTCGATGTCGGGCGATCCTGCGAACCGGAAGACCTATCAGATCGGCGTGTTGCGCGAGGATGCGGGGCGTGGCGGATCGGCGCTGTTGCACCGGATTTTCAGTGAAGGGCGACGGGTTTTCGTCTCCCGCCCGATCAATCACTTTCCGCTTGCGGAAGGGGCGCGGAAAAGCCTGCTGATGGGCGGTGGGATTGGGATCACCCCGATGATCGCCATGGCCCATCGCCTGCATGCGATCGGTGCTGAATTCGCGCTGCATTACTCGGTGCCCTCCCGGCCCGCAGCAGGCTACTTGCGGGACCTGGCCGCCGCTCCCTGGTCGGATCGGGTCGCGCTGCATGTCTCCGATGAGGGCGGGCGGGCCGATCTCGATGCGGTTCTGGCCGGTTATCGGCCCGGATACCACGTCTATTCCTGCGGGCCGGAGCGGTTCATGAGCGCGGTGATGGCCGCGGCCGAGCGCGGGGGCTATCCTGAGGAGGCGCGGCACCTGGAATATTTTGCGCTTCCCGAAGAGCCCGACTACGTCAACCATCCCTTCGCGTTGCGCCTGGCCCGCTCGGGACGGGTGATCCGGGTGGAGGCCGAGGAAACGGCGGCGGATGCGCTGCTTGCGGCGGGGATCCATGTGGATGTGAAATGCGCCGATGGCATCTGCGGTGTCTGCCAATGCGGGCTGGTTTCGGGCGATGTGGAGCATCGCGATTTCGTGCTGTCCGCCGCACAGCGCAAGACTACGCTCATCCTGTGCCGATCCCGTGCGATAGAGGCGGATGCGGTGCTGGACATCGATCTTTGAGACCGGATCCGACCCCGGCCTCCAAGTCGTTCACACCGTTCAAATCGTTCAAGCGGATGGGGTGAGGTTGGTGCCTGCGCTGTCCAGCTCGACGATCCGCACCCCGTTCTTGCCGGCCGAAAGCGCGATCAGACCGGCGCGCAGCCGCTCGGCATCCGCCCCGAAGACCTTACGACGCCAGCCCGACAGGGCTGGGATTTCTTCGGCCGCACCGCCGGCGATCCGGTCCAGATCGGCAGCCGATGCAATCAGCCGGGGTGCGACCCCCGCCGCATCGGCCTTTGCCTTCAGCAGCACACGCAAAAGATCGCCCAGCGCGGGACTTCCCGATTTTTGGGCTGGTGGTTCGGGCGGAACGGGACGCGCATCGGGCGGGCAAGCGACCCCGGCCCGCACCGCTTCAAGGATCTCGGCCAGCACCTCCTTTTTGCGCCCTTCGCGCTGAAGCAGGCGTGAGCGGGACAGCTCTTCGATGCTTCCGGGTCGGTTCGAGGCGATCTCAAGCAGCGCGTCATCCTTCAGGATCCGGTTGCGCGGCACGTCGCGGCTTTGCGCGGCACGCTCCCGCCAAGCCGCCAGCGCTTGGACCACGGCCAGGAATTTGGGGGCGCTGGAGCGGGTTTTGAGCCTTCGCCAAGCCTCGTCGGGCACGACCTGATAGGTACCCGGATCGGTCAACACGGCCATTTCTTCGGTCACCCAACCGGTGCGTCCGCTTTGCGCCAGCCGCTCGGACAGCCGCTCATAGATCACCCGCAGATGCGTGACATCGGCAAGCGCATAGGCCAGCTGCTTTTGGCTTAGCGGACGCAGCGACCAGTCGGTAAACCGCGCGGATTTATCGAGCTCGGCCTTGGCCACCTTGCGCACCAGCGACTCGTAGCTGGCCTGGTCGCCCAGACCGCAGACCATGGCCGCCACCTGGGTGTCGAAGACCGGCGTCGGCATCACCGCGCCCTGCTGCCAAAAAATCTCCAGGTCCTGCCGAGCGGCGTGAAACACCTTTACCACCGCGGGATTTCGGAAAAGCGCATAAAGCGGCGCCAGGTCGATCCCCTCGGCCATCGGATCGAGGATCGCGGCCGTCACAGGCGCCCGGCTTTCGCCGCTCTCGGTGTTTGCGGGCTCTGCGGGCTCTGCGCCGGGCGGATGGGGTCGCGCAAGCTGGACAAGGCAGAGCTGCGCGTAATAGGTCCGCTCGCGCAGAAACTCGGTATCGACCGTCACATAGGGCGCTTGGGCGCAGTCATCGCAGAAGCTCGCAAGCGCCTCGGTCGTCGTGATGATCTGCATCTGGCTCCTTGGGGTCTTCAGGGGCAAGGTTATGCATGGGTTGCGGGCGGGTGCAAGCAAAGCCCGACCGGCCGATCGACAGGGAGAAGCCAGGGATGCGTACAGTGCTGGTAGCAAACCGCAAAGGGGGCTGCGGCAAGACGGTCACCGCGATAACCCTGGCCGGGGCGCTTGCGGCCGGCGGCCGGCGGGTGGTGCTGGCCGATGCCGACCGGCAGAAATCGGCGCTGCGCTGGTTGAAGTTGCGGCCTGCCTCGGTCGCACCGATCGAGGCGGCCGATTGGACAAAGAAGGGCGCGTTCGGCACGGCGCCCAAGAAAACCGACTGGCTGGTGATCGACGCGCCCGGTGCCGTCACCGGGGCTGCGGCAGAAACGCTTATCGCCGAGGCGCGGGCGCTGGTCGTGCCAGTGCTGCCCTCGGTTTTCGACGCGGACAGCACGCGTCGGTTTCTGCGCGAGATCGAAGAGATCAAGCGGGTGCGCAAGGGCAAGACCGGGATCCACCTCCTGGCAAACCGGGTGCGCAGCGGCGCCAGGGCTGAAGCGGCGTTGGCGCGGTTCTTTGCCGGGCTGGGCGCCGCGCCGTCGGCCTGGATCGCCGAGCGTGCGGCCTATGCGGCGCTTGCCGAAAAAGGGCTGTCGATCTTCGATGTCGTACGAAAACCCGAGCGCGCCTTGCAAGCGCAATGGGCGCCGCTGACCGGACGCTTGATCGAAACCTAGAGGCGCGCGCATGACAGGCAGGATGGCGGCAGAAGCAATGCAAGCGACCGAGATCATCGACCGGCTTGGACTGGCCCCGCATCCCGAGGGCGGCTGGTTTCGTGAGACCTGGCGCGGCGGTACCGGTCTGGGCGACCGGGCCGCAGGCACAGCAATCCTGTTTTTGCTTGAGGCCGAGCAGCGCTCGCACTGGCACCGGGTGGACGCAGCCGAGATCTGGCATTTTTATGCCGGCCATCCGCTTGCGCTGTCGATCCATACCGGCGGTCGAACCGAAACCTGGCGGCTCGGGCGGGATCTGGCTGCGGGCGAGCAGCCCCAGATCATCGTGCCCGCCAATGCCTGGCAGGCGGCCGTGCCGCAAGGCGGTTGGAGCCTTATGGGCTGTACTGTCTCACCGGCCTTTGAGTTTTCCGGCTTTGTGCTGGCCCGCCCGGGTTGGGACCCCGATCGCGATCCGATGGACGGCGCCGATGGGCCGGGCTAAGAGCAGCCGATGACCGACGCGCCGCAGCTTTATCTGAGCATCGCACCCAATGTGGGCGAGGGGCTGGCCGACGAGCTGGCCGCCCTGATCGCCGCCCACACGCCCGCCTGCATCCGGATCGAAACGGCCGGCTTGGGCGAGGCGGCTGTCCGGCACCGGGCCGATCTAGTGCGCAAGATCGCGCATGCGGCCGATATCGCCGTCCTGCTCGAAAGCCATTTCCGACTTGTCCCGCCGCTCGGTCTCGACGGGGTGCATCTTCCCGATGCGCATCGTAGCCTGCGCGCGGCGCGTAAGGCGCTCGGCCCCGATGCTGTAATCGGCTGTTTTTGCGGGGCCTCCCGGCACAGCGCGATAACCGCGGCCGAGATGGGCGCCGATTATGTGGCCGTCGGACCGTTTGCGCCCACTCCCCTGGGCAGCGGCAGCCTGGCCGATACCGCCCTCGTCGCCTGGTGGGCGGAGATGATCGAAACCCCGCTGGTCGTCCAGGGCGGGATCGATCCCGCCACCGCGCAGGCGCTCGCCCCCCATGCCGATTTCATCGCGCTCGGCACCGAGATCTGGGCGTCCGGCACCACCGGCCTTGCAAGCTATGACGCGTTATTTGGCCCCTCCGCTTCCTTTTAGGCCTGACCGGCCCGCCTTACCGCACCCAACGCCGCCTTGTGTTCAGCCCTGGCATTGCGCCTGTTCGGCCGGACACCTAGGCGGTTTGTCGGGCGCGTCTGAACGCGCATGGCGCGGGCGGCCGCCGCCCGGAATGGGTATGGTTCTCGTTCTAGGTTGGGGGCTCATTCATGTCCAAGCGATGACGATTGAGACGAGGGCCAAGGCGGCGAGGTAGTTTCTGGCAAAGCGATCGTATCGAGTAGCGATCCGCCTCCAGTTCTTAAGCTTTCCGAACAATCTTTCGATGACA
>JBCDAZ010000011.1:0-95257 GCA_039184655.1 Pseudomonadota bacterium
CCGTCGAGAGATTCTTCAACAAGCTGAAACACTTCCGAGCCATCGCCACCCGGTATGACAAACGAGACGACAACTTTCTCGCATCCGTCCAACTCGCTTCAATCCGCATCTGGCTACGGACTTATGAGTCGGTGACCTAGCCCGCAGGGCAAATCGCGGCTACACTGCTGCCAAGAAAAGACTGAGGCAGAAGCAAGAAACGGGAGTGCAGGCCATGACGGACATGGTCTTTGGCGGCGTGGCGGCGCGCCCGGGCGAGCCGGTATTGTCGCGCTGGTGGCGAACCATCGACCGCTGGTCGCTTGCCGCTGTGATCGGCCTATTTCTGATCGGGCTGCTCTTGGCGCTGGCCGCCTCGGTGCCGCTGGCCGAGGATAACCGCCTGCCCAAATACCACTATGTGCTGCGCCAGCTCGTCTTCGGGCTGATCGCGCTGATCGGCATGGTTTGGCTTTCTTTGCGCGACATCCGCACCCTGCGCCGGCTCGGTGTGCTGGGCTTTCTCGGGGCGCTGGTCGCCTTGCTGCTGCTGCCGCTTTTGGGAACCGATTTCGGCAAAGGGGCGGTGCGCTGGTACTCGCTGGGCTTTGCCTCGTTGCAGCCCTCGGAATTTCTCAAGCCGGTTTTCGTGATTTTTTGTGCCTGGCTGATGGCGGCAAGCGCCGAGCCGGGCGGGCCGCCGGGCCGGTTCTTGTCCTTTGGCGTCGCGGTGCTTGTTGCGGCCATCTTGGCCCTGCAGCCGGATTTCGGTCAGGCGGCGCTGATCCTGGCCAGCTGGGGGGCGATGTATTTCGTGGCCGGCGCCTCGCCCGTTTTGCTTTTCGGCCTTGCCGGCGCGGGCAGCGGCGCGGCGGCGCTTGCCTATTTCTACTCGCGCCATTTTGCGCGCCGCATCGACGGGTTCCTGGCCCCCGATCTCGACCCCTACACCCAGCTTGCCTTCGCGCTCGATGCCATCCGCGCCGGCGGCGTCTTTGGCGTCGGGGTCGGAGAGGGCGTGGTCAAATGGCGCCTGCCCGATGCGCATACCGACTTTATCATTGCGGTTGCAGTCGAGGAGTACGGGCTGATCATGTTCACCGCGATCGTGGCGCTGATCTTGGTGATCGTGCTGCGCGCGCTGTCGCGTCTGCGGCGCGAGCGCGACGGGTTCGTCCGGCTTGCCGGGGCCGGGCTGGTGGGGTTATTCGCGCTGCAAGCCTTCGTGAACATCGCCGTGTCGATCCGGTTGCTGCCAGCCAAGGGTATGACGCTGCCTTTCGTAAGCTATGGCGGCTCTTCGCTGATCGCCGCCGGCGCGACGATGGGCTTCTTGCTGGCGCTCACCCGGCGCCGGCCGCAAGACGATCTGACCGAGGCGCTGCTGGCCGGGCGAGGCGGATGAGCCGGGGGATGTGCGCGCGCCGGATGCGAGCTAGCCCGCCGGGGCTCCCGCCCGCCCACGGGCCCGTGGCGGAGCCACGCGCCCTCCCGCGCCCCGGCGGGCTGGGCCTGTGGATGTCTGGGCACAATCGGTGAGTGTGCCGCATCTGGTGATCGCCGCGGGCGGAACCGGGGGGCATATGTTCCCCGCCCAGGCGCTGGCCGAGGAGATGCTGGCGCGCGGCTGGCGGGTCGTGCTGTCGACCGATGCGCGGGGTGCGGGCTATGCGGGCGGGTTTCCTGCGGCGGTGATCCGGACTGTGGCGGCCTCGGCCTCGCCCAGCCGAGGCGGTGTTTGGGCCCGATTGCTGGTGCCGCTGCGCCTGGCTTGGGGCGTGGCTATGGCGGCGGCGGCGATGCTGCAGCGACGGCCGGCCTGTGTGATCGGTTTTGGCGGCTACCCGGCGATCCCGGCCCTAACCGCGGCCTGGATCCTGCGCATCCCGCGTCTGATCCACGAGCAGAATGCGGTGTTGGGCCGGGTCAACGAGGTTTTTGCCAGGCGCGTGCATTTTGTTGCCTGCGGCAGCTGGCCCACCGATTTGCCGCGCGGCGTGACGGGGCGCCATATCGGCAATCCGTTGCGCCAGGCGGTGGCGCAGGCCGCCGGTACGGCCTATGCGCCGCCCGGGCTTGCGGCGGGGCTGTTGGTGTTCGGGGGCAGCCAGGGCGCGGGGATCATGCGGGTTGTGCCCGAGGCGGTGGCCTTGCTGTCCGATCGCATGCGCGCCGGGCTGACGGTCGCGCAACAGGCGCGCGCTGAAGATGCCGAGGCGGTGCGCGCGGCCTATGCGGCGATGGGCGTTGCGGCCGAGGTCCAGCCCTTTTTCACCGACATGCCAAAGCGGCTGGCCACAGCGCAGCTGGTGATCTGCCGGGCCGGTGCGGCGTCGGTGGCCGATATTGCCGCGGTCGGCCGGCCGGCGATCTTCGTGCCGCTGGCCCTGGCGCTGCGCAACGAGCAGACCGCAAATGCAGCCGCGATGGCCATGGCGGGCGCGGCGGAGATCGTGCCGGAAAGCCAGTTGACAGCGGCGCGGCTTGCCGGGCATATCGCCGCGATCCTGGGCGATCCGGCCCGGGCTTCGGCCATGGCTCATGCCGCAGCCCAGCTTGGACGGGTGGATGCGGCCCAGCGGCTGGCCGATATCGTTATCGCCTTGGCAAAAGGAGAGCGCCCATGAGCCCGGCCACCCGCCTGCCGACCGATATTGGCATTCTGCACTTCATCGGCATTGGCGGTATCGGCATGTCGGGCATTGCCGAGGTGCTGCTCACCTTAGGCTACCGGGTGCAGGGCTCGGATATGCGGCGCTCCAAGATCACCGACCGGCTGGAGGCGCTGGGGGCGCGGATCATGATCGGGCATCGCCCCGAGCATTTGGGCGAGGCGGAGGTGGTGGTGATCTCCTCGGCGGTGCGGCGCGGCAATATCGAGCTTGACGCCGCAAGGGGGCGCGGCCTGCCGGTGGTGCGCCGGGCTGAGATGCTCGCCGAGTTGATGCGGCTCAAATCGAATGTCGCGGTCGCGGGCACGCATGGCAAAACCACCACCACATCGCTGGTGGCCGCTCTGCTCGATGCTGGGCGGCTCGACCCAACCGTGATCAATGGCGGGGTGATCCATGCCTATGGATCGAATGCCCGGCCCGGTGCGGGCGAGTGGATGGTGGTTGAGGCCGATGAGAGCGACGGCACTTTCGTGCGCCTGCCCGCGACGGTGGCGGTGGTCACCAATATCGATCCCGAGCATTTGGACCATTATGGCAGCTTCGATGCGGTGCGGGCGGCCTTCGATCAGTTCGTCTCCAACATCCCCTTTTACGGCATTGCCGTTTGCTGCCTCGATCATCCGGAGGTGCAGGCGCTGGTCGGTCGGATCGACGATCGCCGCATCGTGACCTATGGCTTTTCGCGCCAGGCCGATCTGCGCGCCACCGATCTGCGCTATGAGGGCGGGCGTGCGGTTTTCGATCTGGTGATCCCGGCCGAGGGGGCGCGGATCGCCGGATTGAGCCTGCCCATGCCGGGCGAGCACAATGTGCTGAATGCGCTCGCCGCGATCGCGGTGGCGCGGCATTTGGGGATCGAGGACAGCGCGATTTCGGCCGCGCTGGCCGGCTTTGGCGGGGTCAATCGGCGCTTTACCAAGGTGGCCGAGATCGATGGTGTGACGCTGATCGACGATTACGGTCACCATCCAGTTGAGATTGCGGCCGTCTTGTCGGCGGCGCGGGCGGCGGTGGCCGAGACCGGCGGTCGCGTCATTGCGGTGCATCAACCGCATCGCTTCAGCCGACTGCAGGATCTCTTCGAGGAGTTTTGCGGCTGTTTCAACGATGCCGATGTGGTGGGCATCGCTGGGGTCTATGCGGCCGGCGAGATGCCGCTGCCTGGCATCGACCGGGAGGCGCTGGTGGCGGGTCTCCGCCGGCATGGGCACAAACAGGCTGTCGCGGTGGAGGACGAGACCGGGCTGGCGGCGTTTTTTGCCGCCCATGCGGGGCCGGGCGACATGTTCCTTTGCCTGGGCGCAGGCACGATCTCGGCCTGGGCGCATGCGCTGCCTGCGGCCCTTGCCCGACGCAAGGCCGGTTAGCGAAAAGGAATTGCAATCAAAAGGACGCGCCTTGCGGCGCGACATGATCTGCGGTCGGCGGGCCTGGCGGCCCTGGACCGCGATGGGCGCCTCTGCCGGCCCTGCCGCGCCAGGCGCCAGCCTGTTTTTGCAGCAAGCGCTGCCGCGCGCGGTGCGCTGAGGGGAAACAGCGGCCGTATCTCGTTTTGCAGAGAGGCCCCAGGCTGGCCTTTCGCCGCCGTCTGGGCTAGGCCGGAGCACATGGCCGCTGAACTGCCCGGGACCGATTTGCCGCCTGTGCGAGGCCGGATCATCCGCAACCGGCCGATGGCGGATTTAAGCTGGTTGCGCGTGGGTGGGCCGGCCGACGTGCTCTTTCAACCGGCCGATTGTGCGGATCTCGCCCAGTTTATGGTAGCACTGCCGCGCAACGTCCCGCTTCTGCCCGTGGGGGTCTGCTCGAACTTGATCATCCGCGATGGCGGGCTGACGGGCGTGGTCGTGCGCCTGGGCCGTCCCTTCGCCGAAATTAGGCTCGAAAACGCCGCCGGCTCAGACGCGCCGCGGATCCGCGCCGGTGCCGCCGTCCTCGACGCAAGATTGGCCGAGAAGGCCGCGGCGGCCGGCATCGCCGGTCTGGAGTTCCTGCGCACGATCCCGGGGACGGTGGGCGGCGCGGTCTCGATGAATGCAGGCTGCTATGGCCGCTATGTCGCCGATTGCCTGATCGAGGTGACCGCGGTCGATCGCTCCGGTATCCGCACCCTGCCCGCATCCGCCTTGGGGCTTGGCTATCGCAGCACCGCTCTTACGAAGGAAACCGTCATCGTCGAGGCCGTTTTCGAAGGCAGTCGCGACGCGCCGGACCGGATTGCCGCGCGCATGCAAGAGGCGCTGGAGCGGCGCGCGGCAAGCCAGCCGGTGACCGAACGCTCCTGCGGCTCGACCTTCCGCAACCCGGCCGGGTATTCTTCCACGGGGCGCGCAGACGATGTGCACGACCTTAAAGCGTGGAAACTGATCGAGGCGGCGGGCTGTCGCGGTTTGCGGCTGGGCGGCGCGCAGATCTCTGAAAAGCACGCCAATTTCCTGATCAACACCGGCGAGGCGACGGCGGCGGAGTTGGAGGAACTGGGCGAGGAAGTGCGCAAAAGGGTTTTGAAAAGCACCGGCCTCTCGCTAGAGTGGGAGATTAAGCGGATCGGGCGGCGCACGCGTCCTTAAGAAATGCGTTCGGCGCCCGGAACGGGTTAAGACTTCGGTAACCAGACCCCGGTCAAGTGGGGCGATACGTCGACCCGGTCCAACCGGGCGGAAACGAGGCGGGAATGTCGGGCAGGACACACCCCCGCATAGCAGTGTTGTTGGGCGGCCGGTCGGCCGAACGCGAGGTCTCACTCGTCTCCGGCCGCGACTGCGCAGCCGCGCTGCGCGAAGCGGGATATGAAACGATCGAAATCGATGCCGGCCCGGACCTGGCCGAAGCGCTCGCCCGGGCCGCGCCGGATGTGGTTTTTAACGCGCTTCACGGCCGTTGGGGCGAGGATGGGTGCGTCCAGGGGATCCTGGAATGGCTGCGCCTTCCCTATACGCATTCGGGCGTGCTGGCCTCGGCCCTGGCAATGGACAAAACCCGCGCCAAGCAGGTTTTCAAGGCGGCCGGTCTGCCGGTGCTTCCGGGCCTGCTTGCCCCGACCGCGGAGATCCGAAAGCGGCATGTGATGCCCCCGCCCTATGTTGTGAAACCCAACAATGAGGGATCTTCAGTGGGCGTCTATCTCGTCCATGAGGCCGCCAACAGCCCGCCTTTACTGGCCGAGGATGCGGCCGAGACCATGTTGGTCGAGCCTTATGTGCCCGGGCGCGAGTTGACGGTGTCTGTGCTGGGTGACAGGCCGCTTGCCGTAACCGATATCCAGACGCAAGGTTGGTATGACTATCACGCCAAATACAGCGCCGGCGGGTCGCGCCATGTCCTGCCCGCCGACATCCCCGCCGCGGTGGCAACCGCCTGCCTCGACCAAGCGCTTGCCGCGCACCGCGCCCTTGGCTGTCGCGGGCTTAGCCGGGCCGACTTCCGCTGGGATCCCCAAAGGGATGTCGCGGGGCTGGTGCTTTTAGAGGTCAACACCCAGCCCGGCATGACGCCGACCTCGCTGGCGCCCGAGCAGGCGGCCCATATCGGTATCGGCTTTCCCGCGCTATGCCGGTGGTTGGTTGAGGACGCATCATGCGATCGTTGATCTTGCGCGAGGCAAGGCGCGATCCCGCACCATCGCGCCTGCGTTATCGGCTGGCGCGCTGGTGGCTGCGCCCGCATGTGCGCTTGACACTTACTGTGCTTGTTCCGGCCTTGTTGGTTTTGTCGCTGGCGGGCCACTGGTTGATGCGCGCCCAGACCCAGCAGATGCTGCGCGAAACGGCTGTGGATTTGCGCGAGGCGTTGCGCGCACGGCCGGAGTTCATGCTGGTGGGGCTCAGCGTGACAGGTGGCTCGCCGGCCTTGCGCGGGCAGGTGAGCGAGGCGGTTACGGTCAGCTTTCCCGTCTCCTCCCTCGCGCTCGACCTCGACCAGGTGCGCCGGCGCATCGAAGCGCTCAGCGCGGTCGCAGCCGCGCGGGTCAGCGTCTCGGATGCCGGATACCTGGCCGTCTCGGTGCGCGAGCGGCGCCCGCAAGCGATCCTGCGGCACAATGCAGACCTCTATCTGATCGGCGCAGAGGGGCATCGCGTTGCCCGCCTGGCATCCCGGGCCAGTCGCCCCGACCTGCCCTTGCTTGCCGGTCAGGGCGCCGAGGCGGCCGTACCCGAAGCGCTTGCGCTCATGCGGCTTGCAGCCCCCGTCGCCGCGCGGGTCCGCGGTCTGGTACGGGTCGGCGCCCGCCGTTGGGACATCGTGCTGGACCGCGATCAGCGCATAATGCTGCCCGCCGAGGGCGCCGCAGCGGCGCTTGCGGAGGTGCTGGCCCTGCACCGCCTGGAGGCGCTGCTGGCGCGCGACATCACCCATGTCGATATGCGGCATGCCGCCCGTCCGGTTCTGCGCCTTGGCCCGAACGCCCTGAAGCGTCGCCACTGGCCGGATGCCGCGGTCGAGGCGGAGGAGACATGAGCCTGCGGATTTTTGAATCGCAACGCTACATGCGCGAGCGGCTGCGCGCGGCGCTGCGCCGGGGCACCATTGGCGTGCTCGATATCGGCTCGTCCAAGATCGCTTGCCTGGTGCTCAAGATCGACCCAGACCGGCTGGAGGCGCCGCCGATGCCGGGGCGCCGGGTGCAAGCCGGTCTCGACGCGGTCCGGGTGATCGGCTTCAACAATATTCAAGCCCGCGGCGTGGCTTTGGGCGAGGTTTCGGTCATCGATGAGGCCGAGCGGCGGATCCGCGCCGTCGTTGCCCGGGCGCAGCGCTATGCCGGCGAACGCATCGACGAGGTGGTCGTGGCGCTGTCCGGGGCGCAGCCGCGTTCTTATGGCGTCTCGGGCGATGCCTCGGTCGCGCAGGGCGAGGTCTCCGCGCAGGATATCGGGGCCGCGATGGGCCGGGCCCTGCTGCCCGATTTCGGGGCCGGACGGGATGTCATCTTGGCCCAGCCGGTCAATTTCACGCTCGATCACCGCACCGGTCTGGCAGATCCGCGCGGTCAGGTGGGCGCAAGGCTTGCCGTCGATATGCACATGCTGACCGTCAGCCATGCCGCGATCCGCAACCTCGCCCATGTCGTGCGGCGCTGCGATCTCGACCTGGCCGGTGTCGCCACTTCGGCCTATGCGGCGGGCCTTGCCGCGCTGGTCGAGGATGAGATGGAGCTTGGCGCAGCCTGCATCGATCTGGGCGCCGAAACCACTTCGGTTTCGGTCTTTTTGCGTCGGCACATGATTTTCGCAGACACGTTGCGGCTGGGCGGGGCGCATGTCACCCAGGACATCGCGCATGCCTTTGCTGCATCGCTTGAGGATGCCGAGCGCGCGAAGATCAAGCATGGCGATGTTCAGTCGACCAGCCGCGACGACCGCGAATTGATCGAGTTGCGCCGTGTCGGCAGCGAGCGCCAGTTCGAGCGGCGGATGATTACCCGCACGGATCTGATCGGGGTGATCCGCCCGCGGGTCGAGGAAATCTTGGAGGATGCCCGCATGCGGCTGGATGCGGCGGGCTTTGAGTGCCTGCCGAGCCAACGGGTGGTTCTGACCGGCGGCGGCAGCCAGATGCCGGGGCTGGAAGACCTCGCCACCCGGATCCTGGGCCGCCAGGTGCGTATCGGTCGGCCGCTTCGTATCCAGGGTTTGCCGCAAGCCGCTGCTTCGGCGCCTTTTTCTGCGCTGGTTGGGCTTGCCGCGCATGCGGCGCGTCCGCAGGATGAATGCTGGGATTTCGAGCTTTCGGCCGGTCAGGGGCCGCTGCGTCTGCGCCGCGCATTGCGCTGGTTTCGCGACAATTGGTGACGAGGTTTTCCTCTATTTTGTAAGGGGTTTGGTAGGAGTTTCTCACAAACTGAAGGAAGAAAAGGCAAGGCCGCACGGGCGAAACATTGCCTCTGAGCGACAGTCTCTAAGTTGTTCCAATGGGCGGCAAAGTATCTGTGGGCGCGCCATGCCTGCCCCGTGCGAATAGCGTGACGGGAGAAGGGGCTCTTGCCGGCCGAGATCGGCGACAGCCGTGTCAACGCTTGTCCCTGGTCTGTGGTAAGATCTTGTATCCAACGGCAGAACTTTGAAAAACCTGCGTGACCTGCGGCAAAATCTGAGCTATTATTCCGACTCACAAAATATACGAGCAGAAGCAGCCGCCAAAAGATTAGCGGCATGGCGACACAGGCGGACCTATGACCCTTAACCTCAGGATGCCAGAGGAGCGCGATCTGCGCCCGCATATCACTGTATTCGGCGTGGGCGGCGCCGGCGGCAACGCCGTCAACAACATGATCGCCAAGAACCTCGAAGGCGTCGAGTTTGTCGTTGCGAACACCGACAGCCAGGCCCTTGCGCAATCGTCCGCGCCGCGTTCGATCCAGCTGGGCGCACAGGTCACCCAGGGTCTGGGCGCCGGGGCGAAGCCGGCGGTCGGCAGCTCGGCCGCGGTCGAAAGCATCGAGGCGATCGTCGATCATCTGGGTGGCAGCCATATGTGTTTTATCACCGCCGGGATGGGCGGCGGGACGGGCACCGGGGCGGCTCCGATCATCGCCCGCACGGCGCGCGAGATGGGCATTCTGACCGTCGGCGTGGTAACCAAGCCGTTCTCGTTCGAAGGCACCAAGCGGATGCGCATCGCCGATGACGGCATTGCCGAGCTGCAATCGGTCGTCGACACGCTGATCGTCATTCCAAACCAGAACCTGTTTCGCATCGCCAATGAACGCACGACGTTCACCGAAGCCTTCATGATGGCTGACGACGTTCTCTTTCAAGGCGTCAAGGGCGTTACCGATCTGATGGTCCGCCCCGGCATCATCAACCTCGACTTTGCCGATGTGCGCTCGGTGATGGATGAGATGGGTAAGGCCATGATGGGCACTGGCGAAGGCTCGGGCGAGGATCGCGCGATCGAGGCGGCCGAAAAAGCCATCGCCAACCCGCTTCTCGATGAGGTCAGCCTGAAGGGCGCCCGGGGCGTTCTGATCAATGTCACCGGTGGCGACGACCTTACACTCTTCGAGCTGGACGAAGCGGCAAACCGCATTCGCACCGAGGTCGATCCAGACGCCAACATCATTATCGGATCGACCCTGGATCCGGAGATGGCGGGAATGATGCGGGTCTCGGTGGTGGCCACCGGCATCGATGTCGAGCAGCGCGACGACCTGCGCCCGGAACGGCGCAGCCCGAGCAGCGAGGTTGCACCCACGCCCACAAGCGTCGACCCGACAGCGGCCGAGGCCGCACCGGCCGCCCGACATGCTGGGCAAGATGGTGCCGTGCCTGCCGAACACCCTGTCGAGGTCGAGGCGCCAGCTGCCACATCGTCCCCACAGGCCGCCCAGAGTCCCGCCCAGAATCCCGGCCAGACTCCCGCCCCGTACGCCGCCCAGCGGCCAGCAGAGACGGCAGCAGCGCAGCGGGCCGAGGACGCCATTCGTGCATTCGTGCCTCCCCGCGATCCGCAACGCAGCGAGGATGACGCCATGCGGCGCGGCGAACCGTCGCCTGAAACCCTGCGTCGGCTGCAAGCCGCGGTCAACAAGATGCCCGACGGTACTTTCTTGCGCCGGCCGGCGAGTGTGGCTTCGGAAGAAGACGGCGAGGGGCGAGGGGCGCTGAACAGGTTGATCCATCGGATGACCGGGCAGCAATCGGCCGTCCGCGATCCCGAAGCGCGCCGCAACCCCGAAAACCGCCGCGACCCCGAAAACCGCCGCGATCCCGATCTCGGCGCGCCGAATGCCGAGGGTCTCGACGAAGAAGAGCAGGCCCGTATCGATGTTCCGGCCTTCCTGCGACGCCAGGCCAACTGAGCCGCCGGAGGCTGCAAGAGCTCCCTGTCGACTGGACCGGCCGTCCTTCGGGACGGCCGTTTTTTCAACGCTAGAGGGCGACAGAAAGACAGGCGGCAAAACAGGCACCGGGCCGAATAAGCAGGCCGATAAGCAGGTTGGGGAACCGGGTTTGGGCAAAATCGGACCCCTGCCTCTGTCTTGGGGTCGCGGCAGCGATGCAAACCTGGCCGCCGATCCCAGTCGGGATATCCTGGTGGGGCGATTAACGTTTTCGCACCGCAGTATCCGTGATCAGAACGCCGCGGAACGTGTTGCATTGCGTCACAAAGAGTGAGTTGTGACAGGAATCTGACCGGCTTACAGTGTTAACTAGACAACCTGCAAAAAAGCAGGTTCGGGGGACTTTCGACATGCAAACGACTGTAAGGCGTCAGATCGCCCTTGTCGGCACGGGCTTGCATTCCGGCCGCCCGGCACGTGTGCTTGTGCGACCGGCCGGTGCAGAACACGGCATCTGGTTCAAGCGCACCGATGTCAAGGGCCGCGACCAGCTGGTGCCTGCCTCCTGGGATGCGGTGTGCGATACGGCGCTGCACACCCGCATCGGCAATGCGGCCGGGGTAACGGTGTCGACCATCGAGCATCTCATGGCCGCGCTGGCCGGCTGTGGCGTGACGAATGCGCTGATCGAGATCGACGGGCCGGAAGTGCCGATTATGGATGGCAGCGCGGCGCGGTTTGTACAGGAGATCGCGCGCAGCGGCCTGCGCTACCTCGACGCGCCGCTTCGCGGGCTCCGGGTCGCACGGCTTGTCGAAGTCTCGATGGGCGATGCCTATGCGGCGCTGGAGCCGGCCGACGATCTGGTCATCGACTTTCAGATCGACTTTCCCGATCGGGCCATCGGGCGGCAGCGCCATGTCTATGTCCAGCGCCCGGGGTCTTTTGCCGCCGAACTGTCCGACAGCCGCACCTTTTGCCGGCGCACCGATGTCGAGGCGATGCAGGCGCGTGGGTTGGCCCTTGGCGGCACGCTGGAAAATGCGGTGGTCGTCGACGGCGGCGCAGTCTTAAACCCGGGCGGGTTCCGGCATGCCGATGAGTGTGTGCGCCACAAGGTCTTGGACGCGCTCGGCGATCTGGCGCTGGCCGGTATTCCCTTGCTGGCACGCTATAAAGGGCGCCGCGCAGGGCATGCGGTGACAAACAGCCTGCTGCGCAAGCTCTTCCTGACCGAAGGCTCGGTGGAAACAGTGACGCTCGACGTCCCGGCCGAGATCCAGCGGGTCGGCCTCGCCGGCTGATCGCCGCGGCGCCGGAAGGGCCGGGCAGCGGGGAGCCAGGCCGGGGGCTCTTCAGGCCGGGGGCTCTTCAGGCCGGGGGCTCTTCAGGCCGGGGGCTCTTCAGGCCGGGGGCTCTTCAGGCCGGGGGCTTTTCGGGGCGCCAAGCCGATACGCACCTGCGCCGCGACCGGGTCGCGACGCAAACGCACCTTCGGTGGTAATTTGCCAGCGCCGCTGTCGGTCGGTATGATTTCGCGCGGCGACCAGCAGGGTCCGGCCGCCAGGGTGGAAACGGTACGGGATCGGTAGGCATGCTTGGCACGAGTTGGGGACCGTCGCGCGCAGGGCGCGTGGCACGCGCAATTCTCTTGGCAGGTGCTGTTGGTCTGGCAGGGTGCTCGGGCGATGCCGAGCCGATCGAGAACCGCCAGCCTGACGACATTTTCACCAGTGCCGAGGCGGAACTCGATGGCGGCAACGCCGAGACCGCGGCCGCGCTGTTTGACGAGATCGAGCGGCTTTACCCCTATTCGAGCTGGGCCAAGCGCGCCATGATCATGTCGGCGTTTTCTTGGTATCAGGCGGGGCGATACGCGTTGGCCGAATCCGCGGCGCGGCGATTTATCGAGTTCTACCCGGCCGACGAAGACGCCGCCTACGCGCAGTATATTATTGGGTTGAGCTACTATGATCAGATCGTGGATGTCGGCCGCGATCAGGATCTCACCCTGAAGGCTTTGCGGGCGCTCCGCGAAACCCAGCTGCGGTATCCCGACACGGATTATGCCCGCGAGGCCAAGCTCAAATACGACCTCACGCTCGATCATCTTGCGGGCAAGGAGATGACGATCGGCCGCTATTACCTCAAAGGCGGGCATTTTCTCGCCGCGGCAAACAGGTTTCGCGCGGTGATCGAGGATTATGAGACGACCTCGCACACCGCCGAGGCATTGCACCGCCTGGTCGAGTGCTATCTCTCGGTGGGTCTGGTCGACGAGGCGCAGACCGCGGGGGCAATTCTGGGCTATAATTTCGAGGCGTCGCCCTGGTACCAGGACAGCTATGCACTGCTGACCGGCCAGGGTCTGGAGCCCCAGGCGCGCGGCAAGAGCTGGATCCGGTCGCTTTACGACCGGGTCGTGCTGGGCGAGTGGCTCTAAGCGGGCGCACCGGTCGCGGGCCATGCTGCGCGGGCTGACGATCCGCGACATTGTGCTGATCGAGCATGTCGAGATCGCGTTCCGCCCCGGCTTGAACGTGCTGACCGGCGAAACCGGCGCAGGAAAGTCGATCCTTCTCGATGCGCTGGGCTTTGCGCTGGGGGCCAAGGGGCGCGGCGCGCTGCTGCGCGCGGGGGCTGATCAGGGCGAGGTGGTCGCCGCATTCGAGCTTGCCGAGGATCATCCGGTCGGTGCGGTGTTGGCCGATGCCGGTATGGCGATGGCCGATGGCGAGCTTATCCTGCGGCGGGTCGCAGAGACCAGCGGGCGCAGCCGCGCCTTTGTCAATGACAGCCGCTGCGGCGCAGATCTGCTGGCCCGTCTGGCCGACACCTTGGTAGAAGTGCATGGGCAACAGGACGATCGCGGGCTGCTCGATGCCAAACGGCATCGTAGCCTGTTGGACAGTTTTGCAGGGGGTGTGGAGCCCAATGTCGTCCGTCAGGCCTGGCGGACGCTTTCGGCAGCGCGGGAGGAGCTGGCCGCGCTGCAGCACGCCCAGGCGGAGGCGCTGCGCGACCGCGACTATCTGGCCCATGCGGTGGCCGAGCTCGACGCGCTCGACCCGCAACCCGGCGAGGAGGCGGGGCTCGACGCCGAAAGGCGTCGCATGCAGGCCGCCGAACGGATCCGCACCGACGTTCTGCGGGCGGCGGAGGCGTTGGGGGTGCAGGGTGCCGAGACTTTGATGGGCGATGGCGCGCGCTGGCTTTCGGGGGCGCAATCAGCTGCGGAGGGTCGGCTGGACGCGGCGCTCGCCGCACTCGACCGGGCGCTCGATGCGTTGGGCGAAGCACAGCAGGGGGTCGAGGCGGCTCTGGCGGCGCTCGAGATCGATCCGCTGGCGCTAGAGCGCTGCGAAGAAAGACTTTTTGCAATTCGGGCGCTGGCGCGCAAACATCGGGTGGCGCCCGATGCGCTGGCCATGCTGGCCCAGACATTGCGCCAGCGCCATTCCGCCATTGAGGCGGGCGAGGCGGCGACGGCCGCGCTGGAGGAGGCGGTGGCAACGTCCGAGGCGGCCTATCGCCGAGCGGCCGGCGCATTGCGCGAAAGCCGCATAGCCGCTGCCGCCCGGCTCGATGCGGCGATGGCCGCCGAACTGCCGCCGCTGAAGCTGGAGCGGGCCCGGTTCAAAACCCGCATCGAAGCAGCAAAGCCCGGACCCGAGGGTATCGATGCGGTGACATTTACCATTGCAACGAACCCCGGCGCAGCGCCGGGGCCGCTCAACCGGGTCGCATCGGGCGGTGAGCTGTCGCGCTTTTTGTTGGCGCTGAAAGTCTGCCTGGCGGCCCGTGGGAACAGCCTTGCCATGATCTTCGACGAAATTGATCGCGGGGTGGGCGGGGCGACGGCCGATGCGGTGGGTCGACGCCTGCAGGCGCTCGGCACCCGCGGGCAGGTTCTGGTTGTGACCCATGCGCCCCAGGTTGCGGCGCGCGCCGATCACCATTGGCGGATCGAAAAGCGGCTGTCCGGAGGAACCGCGCGGACTGCGATCCAGCCTCTTGACGAAGCGGCGCGGGTCGACGAGGTGGCCAGGATGCTCTCTGGCGATCGGCTGACCGAGGAAGCCCGGGCCGCGGCGCGCAGCCTGATCGCCGGCTGACCTGCCGGGCGGCTGAGGCCGCGGCGCGACCGCGCAGGCCAGCAAGGCTTTGACCGGCTTTGCGGGCGGGGAAGAAACAGGTCGACATGTAGCGGGCCCGGAGGAAACGGGGCCAGAAGGGTGGGGCCAGAAGGGTGGGGGTAGGCGGTTCGGGCCGAAAAGAGACACGGCTAAACAAGCACTCCCCCGGGAAAAGCCAGATCTACCTCCGCGCGGCTACCCTGAAAACCGGGCTCCGCGCGCCCAAAAAGGAGGGCTCCCGCGCTGGGCTGCGCATCGCAGATGCGCGGCCTGCGCTTTGGGCCCGGCCCGCCACTGTCAGGTTTTTGCGCAGGGTGACGCCGATACGGCGGCTTGCACAATGGGCGTATCCGAGCCCCTTCTTGCCCGCGCCTGGGCCGGCAGCCGAGGATCGCGTGCGTCGCTGGGGTCGCGTGGGTCGCTGGGGTCGTCGGCCCCGATCAGACGATCACAGCCTGCGCAGCCTGCGCACCGAGACCGAAGACGCGCTTGTAGCGATGCACCTCCGCCTTCGGTCCAACCGCTTTTTCGGGGTTGTCGGAGAGCTTCACACAAGGTTTGCCCTCGGCCGACACAGCCTTGCAGACAAGGCTGAAGGGCGCCAGCGCATCCCCCGGCGCCAGCCCACGGAAATCATTGGTCATCAGCGTACCCCAGCCGAAGGCGAGCCGAACCCTGCCGGCAAACTGCCCATGCAGCGCGATAATCCGGTCGATGTCGAGCCCGTCCGAAAAGATCACCAGCTTGTCGCGCGGATCCTGACCGTGGCGCCGCCAGAAATCCACCGCGATCTCGGCCCCTTCGGCGGGGTCGCCGGAATCGATCCGTACACCGGTCCAGCCGGCAAGCCAGTCCGGCGCGGCATCGAAGAAACCCCGGCTGCCATAGGTGTCGGGCAGGATGATGCGCAGGTTCTGGTCATAGGCCTCCGACCAGTCCTGACAGACCCGGTAGGGTGCTGCGCGCAACGCGGTCTCCTCCTCGGCCAGGGCGGCATAGACCATCTGCAGCTCATGCGCGTTGGTCCCGACCGCCTCCACCTCGTGGCGCATGGCCAGCAGGCAGTTCGAGGTGCCGGCGAACTTGTCGCCCAGCCCTTCCTGCATGGCCTGCACGCACCAGTCCTGCCATAAAAAACCGTGCCGCCGACGGGTTCCGAAATCGGCCACGGAAAGCGGATCGAGCGCCCGAAGACGGTCGATCTTCTCCCAAAGCCGGGTCATCGCGCGCGCATAGAGAACCTGAAGGTCGAGCTTGCCCATCTCGCGCAGCACGGCGCGCGAGCGCAGCTCCATCATGATTGCTAACGCGGGGATCTCCCACATCATACTCTCAAGCCAGCTGCCGTCAAAGGTCAGCTCGTACTGATCGCCGCGGCGCTCGAGGTGGTATTCGGGAAACCGGAACTCCTCGAGCCATTCGATGAAGTCCGGGCGGAACATCCAGCGCTTGCCATAGAATGTGTTGCCGCGCAGCCAGGTGCTTTCGCCGCGGCTGAGCGACAGGCCACGCACGTGATCGAGCTGTTCGCGCAAGGCCGCCTCGTCGATCAGCCGTGCCATCGGCACATCCGCGCTGCGGTTGATCAACGAAAAGCTGGCCTTGGTATCGCGATGGGTTGCGAAGATAAGCTGCGCCATCAGCAACTTGTAAAAGTCGGTGTCGATCACCGAGCGCACGATGGGGTCGATCTTCCAGGTATGGTCGTGGACCCGTTTGGCTATGTCGATCATGCTCATCGGTCCGACAGCGCCACCCCGGCGGCCAGCATCTCTTCCGTGGCCGCAGCCAGCGAGCCGTCCAGATCGATGGCGCGCGCAAGGTCCATGCGCACCGTGACCGTAAAACCAAGTCTGCGCGCATCGACCGCCGACCAGCGCACGCAGAAATCGGTGGCAAGCCCGACCAGAACGAGCGCGCCCACCCCACGCTCGCGCAGATATCCCGCAAGCCCTGTGGGCGTCGTCTTATCGTTCTCAAAGAAGGCCGAGTAGCTGTCGATCTCGCGCCGAAAGCCCTTGCGGACAATCAGATCGGCATCGATGCGAAGTGCCGGATGAAAGGCCGCGCCCTCGCTGCCCTGCACGCAATGCGTGGGCCAGAGCATCTGGGGTCCGTACGGCATCTGCTTGACCGTGTAGGGGTCTGCGCCGGGGTTGTTGGCGGCAAAGGAGGTGTGGTCGGCCGGATGCCAGTCTTGCGTAAGCACCCGGACGGGATGGTTTTCCTGCAGGGCGTTCACGCCCGCCACGATTGCGTCGCCATCGGCGACGGCCAGCGCGCCGCCGGGGCAGAAATCGCGCTGGATATCGATCACAATCAAAGCGGTTTCGGATGCCATCCTGCCACCTGTGCTCAGGCGATCTTCTCGAGAAGCCGCAGGAGTTGGCGGCGCTCTTCCGGTGCCAGCGGGCTTAGCGTCTCGGCCGTGATCGCAAGGGCGGAGCGCGCCAGCATGTCAAAGAGCGCCCGCCCCTCGACCGACAGGTCCAGGATCAGCCGGCGCCGGTCCTGCGGGTCGGCCTTGGCCAGCACCAGCCCGCGGCTGAGCAACCGATCCACCACGCCCTTGACGGTCGCTGCGTCCATCGCGGTTTCGCGCCCCAGACGGTTCTGCGACAGCGGCCCAAGCTCCTGCAGCCGTGCCAGAACCGCAAATTGAGGCGGCGTCAGCTCCGGGATCTGTTCGGCGAAGATAGCAAGGTGGCGCTGCGTGGCGCGGCGCAGCACATAGCCGATCTGCGCATCCAACCGGTAGAGCGTCGCCGTCTTTCCCAGTTTCTCAGCTGTGGTCATGGCAGCCATCCATCTGCTTGCCCGAAACCTCGCCTGTCCCCGGAACCGATGCAAGACCCAATTGAGCGCTGCCGATCTTTGGCGTGCCGCTCGGTGCCGCGTGAAGGGCGCGGTTGACGGGTCCCTATCACAACGGCAATCTGTTTGTACGCAAACAAAGCTAAGGACCGGACGGGCGGGCCATGAGCTATGCAAGGCCGACATCGCTGCAAGAGGCGCTGCAGCTGCGTGCGGGCCCGGACCCTGTGACGGTTCTTGCCGGCGGCACCGATCTTTACCCGGCAACCGACAGGCCGGCCCTGTCTGGCGCGGTGCTCGACATCACGGCCATCGAAGGCCTGTCGGACATTGTCATGCAGGGGCCGGATCTGCGGATCGGAGCGGCGACGCGCTGGTCGGCGCTTGTTGCCGCCGATCTGCCGGCGGCGTTCGACGGGGTGAAGGCCGCGGCGCGCGAGGTCGGTTCGGTCCAGATCCAGAATGCCGGCACGCTGGGCGGCAATCTGTGCAACGCGTCGCCGGCCGCCGACGGGGTGCCGCCGCTGCTGACCCTCGATGCAAAGGTCGAACTGGCCAGCCTGCGCGGGATACGCCGGCTTGCGCTTGCCGCGTTTCTGACCGGCGCGCGGCAAACGGCACTGGCTCCGGACGAGATCCTGACCGCCATCGTGATCCCCAAAACCGCGCTTGCGGGCCGCAGCGCCTTCGCCAAGCTGGGCGCACGGCGCTATCTGGTGATCTCGATTGCGATGGTCGCCGCCCGGATCGAGACCGCCCGGGGGCGGATCGTCCAAGCCGCTCTGGCCGTCGGCGCCTGCAGCGCGGTTGCCCGGCGTCTGACGGCGCTGGAGACCGCTCTGATCGGCGTTCCTCTGTCAGATGTGTGCGAGGTCATGCAGGCCGGCGATATCGGCTCGGCCCTGACGCCGATCGACGATGTCCGGGGCACGGCCGGCTATCGCCGCGATGCCGCCTCCGAGCTTTTGCGCCGCTTGGTTGGTGATTTGCTGCGCGAAGACGCGGCGCGCGCGGCATGAGCCTCGATGCGCTGGAGCCTGTTCTGACAGTCAACGGCCGGGCGGTGTCGGCTGGCGGCCTGTCGCCGACACGGCGCCTGTCGGATGTGTTGCGCGGGCATTGCGGGCTGACCGGCACCAAGGTGGGCTGCGATGCGGGCGATTGTGGCGCCTGCACGGTCTTGCTCGATGGGAGCCCGGTTTGCGCCTGTCTCACGCCGCTGGGCCAGGCGGTTGGGCGCGCGATCACCACGGTCGAGGCCTTGCCCGCGGATGGGCTGTCGCGTCTGCAAGCGGCCTTTCTGCGCCATGGCGCAGCCCAATGCGGCATCTGCACGCCGGGGATGCTGATGGCCGCCGCAGCGCTGGTGGCCCGCGAAGACGCGCCGGACCGCGCAGCCGTCGAGGAGGCGCTTTCCGGCGTTCTTTGCCGCTGCACAGGCTATGCCAAAATCGTCGATGCGGTCTGCGATTTTGCCGCCCGGGAGACAACGGCGCCCGGCCCGCGCCCGGGTCAGGCGGTCGGTGCCCGCCTGCCACGGCTCGACGGGCTGGAGAAAGTCGATGCGCGCGAGCTGTTCGGCGCTGATCTGATGCCACAGGATGCGCTTCTGGTCCGAGCCATCCGCTCACCCCACCCGCATGCAGGCTTTCGCCTGGGTGATCTTGCGGCCTGGGTGGCGACGACGCCCGGCGTGGTCTCTGTGCTGGCGGCCGAGGATCTTCCGGGCGTCAACCGTTTTGGGGTGATCCCGCCTTTTGCAGACCAGCCGGCTCTCGCTGAGAGGGTGGCCCGGTTTCGCGGTGAGGCGGTAGCGCTTGTGGTGGGCGAAGAAACGGCGCTGGCCGATGCCGATCTGGCCGATTTTCCGGTCGCTTGGGACCCGCGCCCGGCCATCACCGACCCGGCGGAGGCGGCTGCGGCGCCAGCCCTCCATGCCGCCCGCCCAGGCAACCTTTTGATCACGGGCCGCGTCGTCTCGGCCGATGCCGAGGACGCTCTGGCCAGGGCGGCCTTTACGGTCGAGGGGTCGATGCAGACGGCCTTCGTCGAGCATGCCTATATCGAGCCGGAAGCCGGTGCGGCCTGGCTTGAGGGCGACACGCTGGTCATCCGCGCCTGCACCCAGGCACCGGTGATGGACCGCGACGGCACGGCCGCCATTCTGGGCCTGCCGGCTGAACGCGTGCGGATCGTCCCGCTGGCCGCAGGGGGCGGGTTCGGCTCCAAGCTCGATGTGTCGCTCCAGCCGCTGATCGGGCTGGCGGCCCTGCGCACCGGCCGGCCCTGTCGCATGGTCTATACGCGCCGGGAATCCATGCAATCGACCACCAAGCGCCACCCGGGGCGGATGAGGGCGCGGATCGGCGCGGATGCCGAAGGCCGGCTCACCGGCATGGCGTTTTCGGGCGATTTTGACACCGGCGCCTATGCAAGCTGGGGCCCCACAGTGGCCAACCGCGTACCGGTGCATGCCTCCGGGCCCTACCGGGTCGGCGCCTACCGGGCCGAGGCGCGGGCCATTCACACCCACAACCCTGTGGCCGGTGCGTTCCGCGGCTTCGGCGTGCCCCAGGCCGCGCTTTTGCAGGAGACCCTCTTTGACCGGCTGGCCGAGATGTGCGGTCTCGACCGGCTTGCCTTTCGCCGCCTCAACGCCCTCGGTGACGGCGACCGCACCGCGACCGGACAAACCCTGCGCGGCGTCGGCATCGGCGCCTGCCTCGATGCCTTGCGGTCGCATTGGGACCGGGCCCTGGCCGAGGCGGAGGCCGCGAACAGCGCCGCCCGCGCGGCGGGAACCCCCTTGCGCCGCGGCGTCGGGGTCGCGTCCTGTTGGTATGGCTGCGGAAACACCTCGCTGCCCAACCCCTCGACGATCCGGGTCGGCCTCACCCCAGAGGGGCGCCTGGTTCTGCATCAGGGCGCGACCGATATCGGCCAGGGCTCGAACACGGTGATCACCCAGATCTGCGCCGATGCGCTGGGTCTGCCTGTCGACGCCTTCACCCTGATCGGCCCGGACACCGCCCTGACACCCGATTGCGGAAAAACCTCCGCCTCGCGCCAGACCTTCGTGACCGGCAATGCCGCTGCGGCGGCCGGCGGGGCATTGCGCGCCGAGATCCTGCGCCGGGCCAATGCCGGCCCGGAGGCCACGCTCGCCCTCAGCGATGGCCGTCTGCAGGTGCAGGACGGGCATGGAACGCGGCTGGTGCCGCTTGAAGGTCCGGCCGATCCGCGCGGCTATGCGATCTCGGCCGAAGAAACCTACGATCCGCCCACATCGCCGCTCGACGAAAATGGTCAGGGCGTGCCCTATGCCGTCTATGGGTACGGGGCCCAGATGGCTGAGCTCCGCGTCGATACCGGGCTCGGTACGGTCAAGGTCACCCGGATCACAGCCGCCCATGATCTGGGCCGCGTCATCAACCCGCAACTGGCCGAGGGGCAGATCGAGGGCGGGATCGCGCAGGGGCTGGGGCTGGCGCTGATGGAGGAGTACATCCCCGGTCGCACCGAGAACCTGCATGACTATCTGATCCCGACCTTTGGCGACATGCCCCAGATCCGCTCGATCCTGATCGAAACCCCCGATCCGGTGGGACCATTCGGCGCCAAGGGGCTGGGCGAGCATGTGCTGATCCCGACCGCACCGGCGATCCTCAACGCGATCCGCCATGCAACCGGGGCCGAGATTGCGCGGGTGCCGGCTTTGCCGCATCGGGTGCTCGCGGCGATCCGCAAGGCCGGCGAAGCGTGACCGGGCAAGCACCCTCTGGGCCGGTCAGGCGCACTGCGATCGACATGGCAGACGGGATCGCCGGCCCGGCGCGCCGCGACGAGAAGATCCGCTGCGATGCCTGCCCGGTGATGTGCTACATTGCCCCCGGAAAGGCCGGCGCCTGCGACCGCTATGCAAACGAGGACGGGCGCATCATCCGCGTCGACCCGCTGACGATCCTCGATGCGCGCATCACGGCGGGCGACGAGATCCGGCCCTTTGCGCTTGGCGACTGGGATGGCGGGCTGGTCGCCCCGGCCGACAGTTTCGTCACCGCGCTGGGCGCCGGGACGACCTATCCCGACTACAAGCCCGCCCCCTTCATCGTCAGCCGGCAGGTCGACGGCGCCGATCTGGTGACCGTGGTGACCGAGGCGATCTTTTCCTATTGCGGCGCCAAGGTGAAGATCGACACCGACCGCCATCTCGGTCCCGAACAGGCGACGGTGACCGCCCAGGGCGAACCGGTCGGCCATGTCACCACGGCCGAATATGGCAGCCAGATGCTCTCGCTGGGCGGGGTGCGGCATCTGACTGGCGGCAGCAAGGCCGAGGGCCGGGTAACCTGCGACACGCTGATGCGGCTTTGCAATGGCGAGGCGGTGGCGCTGGCGATCGAGGGCGGCTCGCGCGTGGTGGTCGAGGCGGGCGCCGCCCCCATCGTCGACGGTCAGCGCGAAACCCGTATGCGGGTGGGCTGCGGATCGGCCGCGATCGGCATGTTTGCCACGCAGTGGCAGGGGTTGGTCGACGAGGTCGTGGTGGTCGACGACCACATCACCGGCGTTGTGTCCGAGCATCAGGCCGGCAAGGTCATCGGCTGGCCGGATACGGGCATCAAGATCAAGGGCCGGCGCTCCACCCCGGGACGGTATTTTCAGGTCGCCGAGCCGGGGCTCGGCTGGGGCGGCACCGATATCGAGGACCCGCTCAGCATTCTGGGCCCATGGAACCCCAAGAAGGGCGCGCGGCCGGGCATGACGCTGCTCATGGTCTCCACGACCGGCGAGCAGTCGGGCTACTATGTGCTCGATGAGGCGTTGCAGCCGCAGCCGGCGCCGCTGCCGGCCGCGTTGCAGAAATCGGTTCGCCTGATCGACGAGAATTGCGAGCCGGCGCTTTGTACGGTGCTTTTCATGGGCGGTGCCGGGGGCAGCCTGCGCGCGGGGGTGACCGAGAACCCGGTGCGCCTGACCCGGGCCGTGCAGTCCGGTCTCAGCCGGCTGACCTCCGGCGGCGCGCCGGTCTATGTCTGGCCGGGCGGCGGGATCACGCTGATGGTCGATGTGACCGCCATGCCGGCGGGCAGCTTTGGCTATGTGCCCACCCCGGCCCTGGTCGCCCCGCTCGAGTTTACCCTGCCGCGCGCCGATTTTGCGCTTCTGGGCGGGCATACCGGATCCATCCGCGCGCTCGACGACATCCTGGCCCATGGCGGCGCCTATGGCGACGAGACCCGCGGCATCGCCCCGCCCTCAAGGCTGCGCCGCCCGGCCGCGGCAGGCTGATGGGCCCGGTCGCGGCCTTCCTGCCCGACGGCCGGCGGCTGCATCTGCAGCACGGCCCCACCGATCTGATCCTGCAGGTCTTTGCCCAGGAGGACGTGCGGGCCGACGCTTATGCGGCGGCGATGGAACGGTTCGAGACGCTGCTCGACGGGCTGGTGCGCGAGATGGGCCGACTGCGCGGCAGGGCGGATCCCGCGGATGTCTTCGAAGACCCGGTCGCCCAGCGCATGCAGGCCGCCGTGCTGCCGCATCTTCCGGTTTTCGTGACGCCCATGGCGGCGGTGGCCGGTGCGGTGGCCGACGAGGTGTTGGCGGCGATGACGGACGGTCTGCCGATTTCCAAGGCCTACGCAAACAATGGCGGCGACGCGGCGCTGCATCTGACCGGATCGGCCTCGCTGGATGCGGCACTCTGGAACGATGGCGATGCGGGACGCATCACCATTTCGGCCGCGGATGGGATCGGGGGCATGGCGACCTCCGGCTGGCGCGGGCGCAGCCATTCGCTGGGCATTGCCGATGCCGTGACGGTGCTGGCCGCGACCGCCGCTGCCGCCGATGTCGCCGCCACGCTGATCGCGAATGCCGTCGATCTACCCGGACATCCTGCGATCGATCGCAGCCCCGCGGTAGCGCTGAACCCGGAAAGCGATCTGGGCAAGCGGCCGGTCACGGTGGGCGTCGGTCCGCTGAGCATGGACGAAACCGCCCAGGCGCTGGACCGCGGCGCTTCGGTCGCCGAGAGCATGCGCCATGCGGGTCTGATCGCGGCGGCCTCGCTGCATCTGGGCGAAGATGCGCGGACAATCGGGCTGCCACGCCAGCTGGGAGAGTAGCGATGCCGACTTTCAATCTGCGCAAGACCGTCCTGGTGGTCGAAGAGATCCTGCATGACGGCGGCCCGCCGCCATCTCAACCGCGCATGCGGGCGGCGATCCTCGCCATTGTCTCCAACCCCTTTTGGGGCCGTTTCGAAACCGATCTGGAGCCGGCGATGGAGGATCTCAAGCCGCTGGGTCTGGACATGACCGACCGGTTGATCGCGGCGCTGGGCGGGCGCGACGGCATCGACGGCTATGGAAAAGCGGCCCTGGCCGGTGAAGGGGGCGAGCTGGAGCACACCGCGCTCTGGCACGTCCCGGGCGGGTATGCCATGCGGGCGCGGCTGGGTGAGGCCAAGGCCATCGTGCCGTCGGCCATGAAGGTGGGCGGGGCCGGCACCCGCATCGACATCCCGCTGGGTCATATCAACGCGGCCTATGTGCGCAGCCATTTCGATGCGATGGAGGTGGGGCTGCCCGATGCGCCACGGGCCGGCGAACTTCTCTTTGCGCTGGCCATGAGCCGGGGGCCGCGCATCCATCACCGCATGGGCGGGCTTGCAGCGGCCGACATAGACGGTGTGGACGGGTTGCGCTGAATGGGTCGGGTCGCGGCGATCCCCGATCTGTGGCAAAGCGTTGGCACTGCGGCTCTGGCGGGGCTTACTTGCCCAGGATCGCGATGCCGGCCAGCGCCCACCGGCGCGTTCCCGATGCCCGACCCCGCTGCTGCCGGCCCTGCCTGCTTGACCGCCCGCGCCGGGCCGCGCAGGGTTGCCGGAACGGGAGGCAGGCATGGTCGAACCAACCCCAGACGGGCAGCGAGACCGAGCGTTGGGCGCGCTTTTGGGTCTCGCTATGGGCGATGCGCTCGGCATGCCGACCCAGACCCTGTCGGCCGCCGAGATCCGCGCGCGCTACGGGCGGATTGGCGGTTTTCAAGCGCCCTATGCGGGGCATCCCGTCAGCCATGGCCTGCCCGCCGGCGCGGTGACCGACGACACCGAGCAGGCGCTGCTTCTGGCCCGCCGGATTCTCGCCGGCCCCTGGGACGATCGGGCCTGGGCAACGGACCTCCTTGCTTGGGAGGCGGGTGTAAAGGCCCGTGGATTGCGCGACCTTCTTGGCCCTTCCACGAAGCGGGCGCTGGAGGCCCTGTCGGCCGGTGCCGACCCGGCCGAGACGGGCCGCCAGGGCACAACCAACGGTGCGGCAATGCGGATCGCACCGGTCGGGATCGCCATGCCGCCCGACCCGCTTGCCGATCTGGTGGCCACGGTCGCGCGAACCGCGCGCGTCACCCATGCCACGGCGCCGGCCATCGCCGCCGCCTCGGCCGTCGCAGCCGCGGTCAGCGCCGGGATCGCCGGCGCCGGATGGCAGGCGGCCTGTGCGCTTGCCATCGTCGCGGCCCGACGCGGTGCGCTTGCCGGATGCTGGGCGGAGGCGGCAGATGTCGCAACCCGCATCGAGGCGGCCTGCGCGGCCCGGGACCCCGTATCGCTGATCGGCACCAGTGTCATGGCAACGGAATCGGTGCCCTGCGCACTCGGCCTCGTCGCGCTGGCGGAGGGCGATGCCTGGCAGGCCGGTTGCATGGCCGCCGAAGCGGGCGGCGATACCGACACGATCGCGGCGATTGCCGGGGCGATCTGCGGGGCCTGCCAGGGGTCCTCTGCCTTGCCTAAAGAGACGGTCGCGTTTCTGGTCGAGGTGAACGGGCTTGTGCTGGAGCCGCTGATCGATGGCTTGCTCGCCATGCGCCGGATGCAGGACCGCGGTGCTGCATGAGCCGGCTATTGCAGCTTTCCGGCGCGGTTGTCGATCTTGTCTACCGGGTCGAGGCTCTGCCCGATCCGGGTGGCGAGGCACCCGCCTCGGCTTTCGCGGCCCTGCCCGGCGGCGGCTTCAACGCCATGGTCGCGGCGCGGCGGGCGGGTCTCGCAGTCTCCTATGGCGGTGGTCTGGGCAGCGGCCCCTTTGCCGCTCTGGTGCGGAACGGCCTCGAGACGGAGGGGATACCGCCGCTGCGCCCCGCCGATCCGGATGCCGATCAGGGAAGCTGCGTGGTGCTTGTCGATCCGAGCGGCGAGCGAAGCTTCGTCTCCTGGCCCGGGGCGGAAAACCATGCCGATCCGGGCGAGCTGGCCCGTTTGCCGGCTGCCGCCTGGACGCTGCTCTCGGGCTATGCGCTCTGCGGCCGCGACCGGGCAGCCCTTGCGCGCTATGCGGCCGATTTGCCCAGAAGCACCCGGCTGGTCTTCGATCCAGCGCCGATGGTCGCCGAGATCCCGCCGGCGGTGCTCTACCCCGTGCTGGCCCGGACCGACTGGATCAGCGCCAACCTCGCCGAGGCGCGAACGATAACCCGGGCCGAGGAGCCGGGTGCCGCGGCTCGCTCGCTCCTCCGGCTCTGCGCGCATGCAGAGGGGGCGGTCCTGCGTGCCGGCGCGCTGGGATGCTGGCTGGCGCAGGGCCGTGGGGCGGGGCGAGAGCCTGCGGTGATACATATCCCCGCCTTTGCCGTGCAGCCGATTGACACCAACGGGGCGGGCGACACCCATATCGGCGCGTTCATCGCCGCCCTGGCCGGCGGTGCCACCGCGCCTGAGGCCGCACGCTTTGCCAATGCGGCCGCCGCCTTGTCGACGACAAGGCAGGGGCCGGCCACGGCGCCCGATCTGTCCCAGATCCGGGAGTTTTTGGCGTCAACGCCAACCCGACAAACTGCGTGAACCAAGAGGGAGACGGACCAATGAAAGCGATGATCGGAGCTTTGGGCCTTGCAATCGGCCTCGCAGGTGCCGCCGATGCGGCGGAGATCCGGGTGCTGAACTGGAAGGGCTATGGCACGGACGAGGCCTGGGCCGTGGCGGCGTTCGAAGCGGCAACCGGCCACAGGGTCGTGCATGACTATTTCAACTCCGAACAGGAGATGCTGACCAAGCTGCGCACCAATCCCGGCGCCTATGACGTCGTGCTGATCAATGCGGCCTTCACCCAGCAGGCCGCTTCGGAAGGGCTGATCCAGCCCATCGATACGGCGGGTATGGAGAATGTCGCCAGTCTGGCCCCGAACCTTGCCGGCAATCCCGAGCTTGCGCCCGATGGCGTGGTGCATGGGGTGGCCTGGGTCTGGGGGCTCACCGGTTTTGCCTATAATTCCGAAGCCATGCCCGCGCCCGACAGCCTGGAGGTGTTCTGGTCCGAAGAGATGAAGGGCAAGATCGGCTGGCGCGACGATGCGCTGGAAGCGGTGCAGTTCGCCGCCCTCGCGACAGGTCAGAGCATCAACGACATCCAGGATCTCGACGCGGTGCGTGAAAAGCTCGCAGCCCTCATCCCGCAGATCCGCACCTTCTGGTCGTCGGAGAATGACTGGAACCAGTTCATTGCCTCCGGCGAGTTCGACGTGGCGACCTACTGGTCGGGATCGGCCAGCCGCTCCAAGACCCAGTTCGGCCTGCCGGTGGAGTTCGTCGTACCCAAGGAAGGTGCGATCGGCTGGCTTGACGGATTGTCGATCCCGGCGGGCAGCGAGAATGTCGACGCTGCGAAGGCCTTCATCGACTGGATGATCGATCCGGAGTTCTATGTGAAGTGGGATACCGATGTCGGCGCGCCGGCCTCGGCCAATGTCCAGGCCGCAGCGGCCCTGCCGGAAGACGCCTTCAACCGCGTCGTGCTGGGCGATCCGGAGAACATCTCGCGGGTCGAGATCATGCTGCCGGTGCCGGAAGAAAAGATGCAGGCCTATCTTGCGATGTGGCAGGAGCTGAAAGCCGAGGCGCAATAACCTCTTGCGCGGGCCGATCCCCTATCTGGCACCGGCCTATCTCTGGCTGACAGCGGCGGTCTTCCTGCCGCTGTCGGCGATGCTGTTTTTCAGCCTTCTTACCGACACGCCGATTGCCGGGCGCGAAGCCGCCTTCACGCTGGACAACTACGCGGAGTTTTTCGCGCGGCCCTTCTATCTCGACCTGCTGCTGCGCTCGCTCTGGATCGGCCTGCTCGTCACCGCGATCTGCATCCTGATCGGCGTGCCCTGCGCATGGGTTCTTGCCAAGACCATCAAGGGACGCTGGCGCGAAGCGCTCTTTCTGCTCGTCATCCTGCCCTTCTGGTCGAACGGGCTGGTGCGCGTGTTCTCCTGGGCGATCCTCTTGCGCGGCAACGGGGTGCTCGACTGGATGGTGAACGCGATCTGGCCCTGGGAGGTGCGGGTGAGCCTCCTGTTTTCCACCCCGGCCATCGTGATCGGGCTGGTGCATTCCTACCTGCCTTACGCGATCCTGACGACCTATCTGGCGATGCAGGCGATCGACGATCGGCTGATCGAGGCGGCCCGCTCGCTCGGCGCGCCGCGTCGGATGATTGCCTGGCGCATCGTGTTGCCGCTGGCGCTTCCGGGGATCGCGGCGGGTGCGGTGCTGATCTTTGTGCCGGTCGTGGGCAGCTTCATGGAGCCCCGTATTCTGGGCGGCCGCGCCGGTACGGTTTTCGGCACGGTGATCGAGGATCAGTTCACGGCGGTCTTCAACTGGCCCCTGGGTGCGGCGCTGTCCTTCATCCTTCTGGCGGTGGTGCTCGCGATCCTGGCCATCGCCGCACCGGTGCTGCGGCGGGCGCAATGAGCGTTCTGAACGCCCTTGGCCGGTTCTGGGTGATCCTGACGCTGGCCTTTCTCTACCTGCCCATTGCGGTGATGGCGGCGATGTCCTTCAACGCCTCGCCCTTCTACCGCCTGCCCATCGAGCCCTCGACACAGTGGTATGCGGCGCTGTCCGGAAACGAGGCACTGCTGGCGGCCTCCTGGAATTCGGTCTGGATCGCGGTGGTCACCATGGGGCTTGCCACCGTTCTGGGCACCGCCGCGGCGCTGGGGCTTTTCCGCTATGCCTTCCGGGGCAAACGCGCGCTGCAGGTGCTGCTCTTCCCGCCCATTGCCATCCCCTGGCTGATCACCGGCACCGCAATGCTGGTCTTTTTCTTCTTCATCGGGCTCGAACGCGGCAGCCCGGCGGTGATCCTGGGCCATGTGGCGCTGGCCATTCCCTACGTGGTCATCGTCGTCTCGGCGCGGCTGGCCAGCTTTGACCCGGCGCTGGAAGAGGCGGCACGCTCCCTTGGTGCCTCGGCCTGGCAGGTCACCCGGCACATCACCCTGCCTTTCATCGCCCCGGCCGTGATCGCGGGCGCGCTTTTTGCCTTTGCCGTCAGCTTCGATCAGTTCGTGATCTCCTATTTCCTGGCCGAACCGGGCGAGGCGACCCTGCCGGTGGAGATCTATTCGGCCATCCGCAAGGGCTTCACGCCCGAGATCAACGCCATCTCGACCATCGTGATCGGCGTCTCGATGGGGCTGATGCTGCTGGTCGCACGGCTGGCGCGGTTTGGGGATCTGCGCTGATGGCCGAGGTTCGGGTGTCTGGCGTGTCCAAGCGCTTCGGCGGCGTCACGGCGGTGGATGCGGTGACCCTGACATTCGCCGATGGGGGGTTTTTTGGCCTTCTGGGCCCGTCGGGCAGCGGCAAGACCACACTGCTGCGGCTGATTGCGGGCTTCGAGTTCCCCGATGCCGGTGCGTTGGATATTGGCGGGGCCCCGGTCGCACGCATTCCCGTCGAGCGGCGCCGGATCGGCATGGTCTTTCAGAACTATGCCCTCTTTCCCAATATGAGCGTGGCCGAGAATATCGGCTTCGGTCTCAGGGTTGCGGGCCTCGGCCCGGCGGAGCGGAGACAGAAAATCGCGGCCGCACTCGCCCTCGTGCGTCTGGAGGATTTCGGCGCCCGTCGTCCGCACCAGCTTTCCGGCGGGCAGCGCCAGCGTGTCGCTTTGGCCCGGGCCATCGTCACCGGCCCCAAGGTGCTGTTGCTCGACGAGCCGCTTTCGGCGCTCGACAAGAGCCTGCGCGAGGAAATGCAGGTGGAGCTCAAACGGATCCAGCGCGAGATCGGGATCACCACCATTTTTGTGACCCATGATCAGGAGGAGGCGCTGACCCTGTCGGATCGCATTGGCATCCTGCGCGATGGCAAGCTGGTCGAGGAGGGTCCGCCCGAGACGCTCTACACCCGACCCTCCAGCCGCTTTGCGGCCGAGTTTCTCGGTGCCGCCAACATCTTTGAAGGTCAGGCCGGAGACGGGGCGCTGACCCTCAAGGATGGCACGGTTCTTCGGCATGATGGCGGGGCCGTGCCGCTGGTGGCCGTGCGCCCCGAGAACATCGTTGTGGGCGAGGCCCCGCCCGAAGGGTGGAACATCGTGCGTGCGCATCTCACCGGGCGGCTCTTTTCCGGTGCAACCGCGGCGTTGCGTCTCGATTTTCAAGGCCGCGAGATCCGGGCTACGATTGCGGGAGCACAGCCGCTTGCTCATGCGCCGGGTGCCGCGCTGACGCTGGCCTTTGCGCCGGAGCATACGGTTCCTCTGGCCGAGTAGGAGGTTCAAGAACCATGTCTGAGATGGAAACAGAGCCGGATCTCGAAGGGGCGCAAGCCTTCGGGAAGACCATCGATTTCGGTCGAACCGCCAACGATTACAGCACCCATCGCGCCGGGTTCCCGCCGGACTTCTTTGCGGCGCTCGCGGCGCGGGGTATTCCGGAACCGGGCGCCCGCGCGCTCGATATCGGCACCGGGACCGGGACGGTGGCGCGCGGGTTGGCGGCCGCCGGGGCGCAGGTGACCGGGCTCGACCCCTCGCGCGATCTGATGGCCGAGGCCGCGGCCTTGGCGCAGGTCGACGGGCTTGCGATCGACTGGGTGCAGGGCGCGGCGGAGGCGCTGGATTTTCCCGATGCCAGTTTCGATCTCGTCACGGCGGGACAATGCTGGCATTGGTTCGACCGCCCCAAGGCCGCGGCGGAGATCGCGCGCGTTCTGCGCCCTAGCGGACTGGCGGTGATCGCGCATTTCGACTGGCTGCCCTTGCCGGGCAATGTGGTGGCCGCGACCGAGGCCATGATCATGGCGGCCAACCCGGCCTGGCGGATGGCCGGTGGCACCGGGATCTATCCGCTCTGGCTGGCGGATCTGGCCGGGGCGGGGTTTGCCGGGATCGAGACCTTTTCCTTTGACGTGGCCGTGTCTTACAGCCATGCGGGTTGGCGCGGGCGGATCCGGGCCAGTGCGGGGGTGCGCGCGAGCCTCGACGCCGATGCGACAACGGCATTTGATGCAGCGCTGGCCGCGATGCTGGCGCGGGACTTTCCGAAAGATCCGCTGGCCGTGCCGCATCGGGTCTGGACCGTTGCGGCAAGAAACGCCTGACCGAGCCGGCGCCGCCGGTTCTGCCTTTCAGCCCTGGCCCTCTTGGGCATGCTCGGGCAGCGCGCGATAGAACTGTTCGGCGATCCGCCGGGTCTGTCTGCCGCGGAACAGCTCCGGCGTTTCCCAATCCGGCTCCTCGCCGGCAAAGAGATCGAGGAAAGCGATGGCGAGATTGTCGTCCCGATCGACATTTTCGCGAAAAGACCACCAGCTGCGCAACTCTGACAAGGCCGGCACCAACTCCTGGGTCTCATCGAAATCTTGCGCGAGAACAAGGGCACGGATGTTGAGGCAGAAGGCGACGTAAACATAGCCTTCGGGCCAAAAGTAAGCCGGGTTGGTGTCGTCAGCCGCAGCCGGTCTGCTCTGCAATGTCAGTGGTTTTTGCGCGATCAGGGTGCGCAGCATCAGCCCGGCGGCAAACCCTACATAAGGAAGGCGATCTTCGGCCGTCGTGGGTTTCTGCGCCTCAAAAGCCCGCAGCCATTCGACGAAAACGGCCGACAGCCCACGCTCGTCGCAGGTAAACCGGTTTCCGGTGTCGGCTTCGACCCGTGCAACCTGGTCGAGAAACGCGCGAATAAACCAGCGCAGACGGCGGATCGATTTTCGCAACGGCAACGCGGCGGCATCGGGCCCAACAAGCGCTGTGCTTGAAGACGGCTCCTGCATGCCGGGCCTCAGACCATATCCGCAAGCTGGTGCAAGGCGTCGGCCCGCTCTGTGCCGCTCTCGTCAAGAAGGGCATGGATCTGCGGTTCGACCGCCTGGCAGAGCGCGATGCAAAGCGCAAGGATGCGCGTCTCGTCGCCGGCCTGCGGTGCGGTTGCACCCGGCCGCTCGGCCATCAACCAGAGGCAAACCGCAAAAAGCGCCAGCGCGGCCCGCCGGGCGGTTTCGGCATCCATCGCAAAGCCTGTGCCCGGGGCGGGTGCGACCGCATTGGCCTGCAAAAGCGCGTCGAGAAGCGAAGCAGCCCGTTCGGACCGGCCCGACGCGGGCCGCTCCATGGCCTCGCGGGCGGCCAACGCCGTTACCGTCTCGCTCATCATCAGGCGGTTGGCATCTTCGACGCTCAGCGCCCGTTCAAGCCCGAAGACCAGCACCGGGAAGAGCGCGTTGCCCGCGGCGGCGGGTTCGAGGCCTCCGTCGAGCGCATCGACCGCGCGGGCCATGCTCGGCGCATCAGGCATCGGCGCAGAAAGCGCGCGGCGTCCGACCCGTTCGGCCTGATGCAGGGTCTGGCGAAGCACATCGCGCAATGGCGCTGGCAACAGATCGCTTGCCGGCTTCAGAACGGCCTCGGACAGCTCTGCCGCGCTGCGCAGGCCGCGCAAAGCATCGCGCAGCGGCATGGTGAGTCGCACCGGCATCGATCTGCTGCGCATGGGAGCGTCGAACCCCGCTTCATCAAGAGAGTGAAGGCAGCCTATCACCTTGTCGGCGTATTTTCCATGAAGCTTAAGGTTGACGCGAGCGAGGCGACCACCGCCTGGCTGCCCAACCCCATCGCGTTCTGGGCCGAGGCGGCCTGGCCCATCCGCACGCAGTCTTCGACGGGCCGGCCCAGATGCAGCCCGGTGGCAAAGCCGGCATTGAAGCAATCGCCGCAGCCGCAGGTGCAGATGACGTCGATGGCAAAAGCGGGCAGATCGAAAGCCTTGCCGCGCGCATCGCGATACATCGCGCCCTCGGCCCCCAGCGTCAGGATCACCGCGCCGGCACCTTGATCGAGCAGAAAGCGGGCGATCTCTTCATAGTCGGAAAGGCCCGAGAGGGCGGCGGCCTCCTCCTCGGAGGGCATGAAGAAATCGGTGTGTGGCAGGAGGGGGGCCACCAGATCCATATCCGTCCGTGTCGCTGCAAAGACGTCGAGCGTGGTGACCGCGCCGCGCACCTTGGCCGCGGCCATAACCTCGGCGGTGCGGCCGGCGCGATCCATCCGGTCCATCAAGCCCACCCCGCCGACGTGCAAAATCTGGGTGTCCGTCACCCGGTCAAGCGCTGCATCGCTGACCGTAAAGCCGGCTGTAGCACCCCGTTTGTGCAGCGCCGGGCGGGCGCCATCGGGTCGCGTGGTGACGATGGAGGAGGAGGTGGCGAAGTCTGGACAGCGCTGCATGTTTTCGGTGTCGACCCCGAAATCGGCCAGTCGGCGCAGCACCCAATCGCCCATCAGATCCTCACCGACACCGCCCACAGCCTGGACATTCAGCCCATGTTTGGCCGCGACAATGGCGGCCGAGCCCGCGGCACCTGACACGGCCAGGGCGAAATCCTCGACGAAATAGGTGTCGCCGCCGGGGGGGATTTCCGTCACCGGCCGGGCGAGACAGTCGAAGGTGTAAAACCCGATGGAGGTATAGTTGAATTGAGGCATCAGGACCGGATCCGCTCGCCGCTGGCGTGATCGAAGAAATAGAGATGCGCCGCATCGAAGGCCACCCCGACCGGCACGTCGAGATCCGAGCGATAGCTGCGCGGCGCCTTCACCTCGATCAGCCGCTCGCCGGTCTTGACGGTCAGAAAGGTGATGTCGCCGGTGGGCTCGACGCCGAAGACCGAGCCGGTCAGATGCGCGGCGTCGCCGGCGGCGCAAATGCGGCAATCCTCGGGCCGGATCCCCAAGGTGACAGGCCCCCGGGGTATGGCGCCAGCCGGCGCCTCGATCCCCGGCGCGCGGAACCTGCCGCCTTCCACCGCGCCGGCGATCAGGTTCATCGGCGGCGCGCCGATAAAGCCCGCCACAAAGGCATTGGCGGGATCGGAGTAGATCTCGTCGGGCGTACCGATCTGCTGGACCGCGCCGCTTTCCATGATCACGATCCGGTCGGCCAGCGTCATCGCCTCGATCTGGTCATGGGTGACATAGACGGTGGTGATCTTCAGCTCGCGTTGGAGATGCTTGATCTGCACCCGCATGGCCTGGCGCAGCTTGGCATCGAGATTGGAAAGCGGCTCATCCATCAAAAACACCTGGGGCTTGCGCACAATGGCCCGGGCCAGGGCGGCGCGCTGGCGCTGCCCGCCCGAAAGAGCCGCGGGCTTGCGGTTCAGAAGCTCGCCCAGCTCAACCATACCGGCGGCTTCGCGCACCAGCCGATCCTGCTCGGGCTTGGGCACGCCGCGCATGCGCAGCGGAAAGCGGATGTTTTCATAGATCGTCATGTTGGGGTAAAGCGCATAGCCCTGAAAGACCATGGCCACGTCGCGGTCGCGCGCATCGACCTCGTTGATCACCTCGCCATCCATGCGGATCTCACCCGCGCTCGGCTCCTCCAGCCCCGCAATCATGCGCATGGTGGTGGTCTTGCCGCAGCCCGAGGGGCCCAGAAACACCACAAGCTCCTGGTCGGCGATGTCGAGATTGACCTCGCGCACCCCGGTGACCGCCCCCCAGCTTTTCTGAATGCCGCTCAGCTCAATCCGCGCCATGGTCTAGCCCTTCACCGCGCCCATGGTCAGCCCGCGCGACAGATGCCGCTGGATCGCGACCACGACCAGAAAGACCGGCAAAAAGGCAAGGAAAGCCACCAGCGCAATGGCATTGTAGATCACCCCGTCCGAGCCGCCGGTGAAATTCGCCAGCGCCACCGACATGGTATAGGCGTTGGGCGTCGAGGCGATCAGCAGGGTGAAGAGAAACTCGTTGATGGCAAAGATCATCGCGATCACCGCCGCGGTGATGATACCCGGCAGCACGGCCGGGATGATGATCGACCACAGGATGCGTAGATCCGAGGCGCCATCGGTGCGCGCGGCATCCTCCAGCTCGGGCGGGATGTCGAGCATGTAGGAGCGGATAATCCAGGTCACGATGGAAAGATTGATCGCCGCATAGACCAGCATCAGCGCCCAGATCGTGTCGAGAAGCTGCATCTCGCGGAAGAGAAAGAAGATCGGCACGGCCACGATGGCCGGGGCCATCATGCGGGTGGACAAGATGTAGAACCCGATATCCTCGCGCCCCCGAAACCGGTAACGCGCCAGCGCATAGGCGGCCGGGATCGCCAGCACCAGATCGATCAGCACCGAGCCGATGATCGCCAGAACCGAGTTGCGCAGATACTGGGCCATCGGCCAGTCCGACCAGATCATATGCCAGGCATCGAGCGACAGGGTGGGTATGTAGATCGGCTCTGGCGTGATGATTTCGGTGCGCGGGCGCAAACCGATTGAGAGGAACCAGATCACCGGCACCAGACAAAACAGCGCCCAGGCGACCAGGATCAGGTAGCGGATGACGCGGCTTTCGCCTTTGCGGCGCAGCGCAGCCATCAGACGCGCTCCGAGCGGAAGGCGCGTTTGACCACGACTTGCGCCACGATGATGGTCAGGATCAGCATGATCACCGAAGCGGCCGAGGCATAGCCGAAATTGAACATCTTAAAGCCGGTGCGATAGATGAAATAGCTGATGGTTTCGGTCGCACCGCCCGGCCCGCCCTTGGTGATGATAAAGACATTGGCAAACATCGTGGTAATGTCGATCCCGCGCAGGACCAGCGCGACCACGATGACCGGGCGCATCAAAGGCAGCGAGACGTTCCAGAAGATCGCGCCCCAGGAGGCGCCGTCGAGCCTTGCGGCCTCCTCGACCTCCTGATCCTGAGCCTGCAGGGCGGCCACGAAGATGATGAAGAGAAAGGGCGTCCACTGCCACACATCGGCGATGATCAGGGTCAGACGCGAGAGCCAGATCGAGGAGGGGATGGCGAGGTTTTCGCTGATGATCCCCATCCCGATCAGAATGTCCGAGATCACCCGCGCATCGAGAAAGGAGAGCTTGAAGATGAAGGCGACCGCCGAGGGCATGAACAGCATCGGGATCAGGAAGATGATCCGCCATCCCTGCACCCAAGGGTCGCGATAGGCATAAAAGGCCAGCAACAGCGCCAGCAGGCATTGCGCCGTCAGCGCGATCGCACCGATGACAAAGGTGTTCCAGAGCGCGGCCCAAAACTCGCGATCGTTCCAAAGATCGATGTAGTTCTCGAACCCGACCGGACGCCAGGGGCCGAATTTGACAGCATAAAAACTCTGCGTGATGGCAAAGATGCCGGGATAGAGCGTGATGCCCAAAAGATAGATGACCGCCGGGGCCACCAGAAGATAGGGAAAGAGCTTGCGCATCCGCCGGCTGCGGCGCTTGCGGGTCGCCTTGACATGGCTCGGGGCGGCTGCGACCGCCCCGATTTCTTCGATGTTGCTGCTCATCGGGTTGGAACCCTTGAGGTTGCGGCGTGTCGCGTCAGAAGGGCAGGGGCTTGCCCTCGCCGACATAAAGCCCTGGGGCGGCGGCGGCATACTCGACCGGATCGCGGCCGCGATAAAAGCCGTTATCCTCCATGATGCCCCGCACGGCGGCGGCGGCATTGTCCAGCGCCTCCTTGGCCGAGATCTGCCCCACCACGGCGCGGTTGATCTCATTGCCGATGGCCTGCTCGATGGGGAAGGCCCCGGGCAGGCGCGGGCTGCACCAGGCGTGATCGAGGCTGTCGCCCCAGACCTTCGCGGGCTGGCTGACCTTCTGTAGCTCTGCATTGGTCAGGACCGAACGGTAGCCCGGCGCCACGCCATTCGCATTGGCCTCGTTCATCGCCATGATCGAGGCGGTGGTCAGGAAGCCCAGCATCAGGAAGGCGCCTTCGGCGTTCTGGGCCGAGGCCGCGACGCAGGAGGTCGAGCCCGCGATGTTCGGCGGTGCAAACCGGCCACCCTCGATCCGCGGCTCATAGATCGTGACGAAATCATCGACGATCTGGCTCTGGTCCGGCCGCATGGCCTGGGTGCCGCTATCCTGCCAGGAGATGTTGGTGGCCACCTGTCCGCCCAGCCAGGCCGCACGGTTCTCTGGCCAGCCCGCACCGGCATGCCCCTCATTGGCAACCTTGGCGAGCTCCAGAATGATCTCTAGCCCCTTCATGCCGGCATCGCCGTTGAAGATCGGCTCCCAATTCTCATCAAAGAGCATCATGCCGGCCTGGGCCGCGATATGCTCCCAGGTATAGGTCGACCAGAAGCCGCGCCCGGCCATCAGCCCCACCCCGGCAACCCCTGGCTCGACCTTGTCGAGCTCGCGCGCCACCCGGATCAGCTCGTCATAGGTCGGCACCGAGTTGACCTTGTCGATCGACCCGCCCAGCAGCGTTTCCATATAGCCCTTGCGGACATGGACCATCTGGATGTCGCAATCGAAGGGAATGCCGTACATCTGGCCGTTGAAGAAGCCGTAATTCAGCCGGTAGGTGTCGTAGAAATCATCGAGCGGCAGGCCCCATTTCGCGGCAAAGTCGTCGAGGGGCGCCAAGAAGCCCGGGGCCGCGAAATCCCCCAGCCAGGGCGAGAAGAATTGCAGCGCATCGAAGGAGGCGTTGCCGGAGATGAACTCGGCCACCGCCTTGTCGTAAAAGCTGTCATCGGGGATCGGCACCAGCTCGACATCGATGCCCGAGAGCGCCTTAAAGGGCGCAAGACCCTCGGCGGCCGATTCCGTATCCGCCGCGCCGATCGCAAAACGCACCGTGGTGCCGGCGAGTTCCGAGCGCACCTGCTCCCAATCGACCGTACGGATCCAATCCTTGTTGGGATCCCACAGCGGCGCGTCGGACATGTTGTAGAGTTCGCGGTAGTCCTGACGGACATATTTGGGCACCGAGATATCCGCGAGCACCGAAGCGGGGTCCGGCAGACCTGATTGCGCCAGAGCAGGGGCGGTCAAGCCGCCCGCGAGGCCGCCAGCCGTGACGGTGAAGGCGCCGGTTGCCGCGCCGGTCTGAAGCAGCCGGCGGCGCGAAAGCCGAGGTGATGTCATGTGTTGTCCTCCCTTTGTGTTTCATAGTGCCGTGCTCGGGGGCGTATGACCAGCCGTCCCGGTCTGAAGCGAGCGCGGTGATTGGGCGCGTTTGCTGAGGGCGGGACGGCTGGTCCTACGGCGTATTGAACATCTGCTTTTTCCTGATAGCTAGTGTTCAAGCCTCGCGGGCTGTCAAGCGATTTCGGCCGCTTTTCAGCAAAAACGCTTCAATTCGGTGCCGGTTTCGAAAGATCGGCATCGGGTACATTCGCACATTTAGATTGACGAAGGAACAGAAGTTCGGGATACAAACACGTTGTATGGAGGTGCTTGGAATGGGCAGCAACATCGCGCGGATCGGGCTTGCCAAGGCGCTGCAGGACCGGGCCGGGGCGGAAAACCCGGTGCGCATCGGGTTGGTGGGTGCGGGCGAGATGGGCACCGATATCGTCACCCGCGCGGCGATGATGGACGGGATTACCGTCGCGGCCATCTCGGATCTGGATATTGCCCGGGCGCATCGCGCGGTGGAGATCGCGCATGGCGAGCCGGGGCATTCGGTGGAGACGAGCGGGGTGAGCGCGCTCGAGCGTCACGTCGAGGTCGGACGCACAGCCGTGGCGGGCGATGTGGCCGATATCCTCGAAGCGGGGCTTATCGATGTGGTGGTCGACGCGACCGGCGTGCCGGCGGTGGGTGCCGAGATCGGGCTCGCGGCGATGGAGCGCGGTAAGCATCTGGTGATGATGAATGTCGAGGCTGACGTGACCATCGGAGCTTACCTGCGCGCCGAAGCGGCGCGGCTGGGCGTGGTCTACACGCTGGGCGCGGGCGACGAACCTTCGGCCTGCATGGAGCTGATCGAGTTCGCTTCGGCCATGGGCCATTCCATCGTCTGTGCCGGCAAGGGCAAGAACAACCCGCTCAATATCGACGCGACGCCCGCGGCCTATGAGGAGGAAGCCGCGCGGCGCAATATGAACCCGCGGATGCTGGTGGAGTTCGTCGACGGCTCGAAAACCATGGTCGAAATGGCCGCGATCGCCAATGCCACTGGGCTGATCCCCGACAAGCCCGGCATGCATGGCCCCGCCGCCGGCCCCGACGATTTGGCCGCGACCCTGATCCCTCGGGCCGATGGCGGGGTGCTCTCGGGCCCCGGACGGGTGGATTTTTCCGTCGGCAAGGGGCTGGCGCCGGGGGTTTTTGTGATCGTTGCGGCCGAGCATCCGCGCATTCGCGAGCGGTTGAGCGATTTGAAGATGGGGCCGGGTCCCTATTACAGCTTCATTCGCCCCTATCATCTGACGTCACTGGAGGTGCCGCTGACTTGCGCGCGCGCAGTTCTTTTCGGGACCGCCGATATGGTGCCGCTTGACCGCCCGGTGGCCGAGGTCTGTGCCGTGGCCAAACGCGCCCTCGCCCCGGGCGAGACGCTCGATCAGATCGGCGAGACCTGTTACCGCGCCTGGATTATGACGGTGGCCGATGCCCGCGCGGCCCGGGCGCTGCCCTGCGGCCTCTTGGCGGGCTGTACCGTCACCGCCCCGATCCCCAAGGGCGGGCTGATCACCCGCGCCAATGCCGCCATTCCCGAAGGCGCGCGCATTGCCCAGCTGCGTGCGCGACAGGATACCATGCTGTTCGGACCCGCCGCGAACGAGGTTTCCCATGCCTGATACGGCGCAGGACAACACGCCCTTTGCGATCCGCCATTACCGGCCCGATACGCTGCGCGGGGCGCTGCGAAAAATGTACCTGATCCGCAAATTCGAGGAGGGGGCCGAAGACAGCTATATGCGCGGGCTGATCCACGGTACGATGCATCTCTCGATCGGACAGGAGGCAAGCGCGGTCGGCGCCTGCCTGCCGCTTGGCGATCACGACATGATTACCTCGACCCATCGCGGGCATGGCCACTGCATCGCCAAGGGTGCGGATGTGGCGCGGATGTTTGCAGAGTTCTTCGGCAAGGAAGAAGGGTACTGCCGGGGCCGCGGCGGCTCGATGCATATCGCCGATGTTGCGAAAGGCAATCTGGGGGCCAACGGCATCGTCGGCGGCGGCCTGCCGATTGCCGTCGGCGCCGCACTCAGCGCCAAGCGGCTGGGCAGCGGGGCGGTTACGCTGTGCTTTTTCGGCGATGGTGCGAACAATGAGGGTGCCTTTCACGAAGCGCTCAACATGGCTGCGATCTGGGCGCTGCCGGTGGTCTTCTTGTGCGAGAACAACCGCTACGGCATGTCGACCTCTACCGAGCGCTCGACAGCCGTGGCCGCCATCGCCCAGCGCGCGGCGGCCTACGCCATGCCGGGGGTAGAGGTCGACGGCAACGATCTTTCCGCGATCGCCGAAGCGGTGGAGACGGCGTCGGCAAGGGCCCGTGCAGGCGCCGGGCCCAGCCTGGTCGAAAGCCGGACCTATCGCTGGCGTGGGCATTCAAAATCGGACCGCAACCGGTACCGCTCCAAGGACGAGATTGCGGCGTGGATGGCACGAGACCCGATCCCCCGCTTCGCTCAAACGCTGGTCGCCCATGGCGTTCTGACCCAACCCGAAGTCGCAGCGATCGAGGCCGAAGCGGATGCCGAGATCGCCGCGGCCATTGCTTTTGCCAAGGCGGGCACCGATCCCGATCCGGACCATCTGACACGCGATGTCTACACACCATCCCCCATGGCCGGGCCAGTCCAAGACGGGTCCGGACGCCAAGATGGGGCGCCGGCATGAAGATGGATGCACCGGCTGAAGCGGCGCTGCGCGAACTCTCTTTTGCCGAGGCGATCCGCGAAGCGATGGATATCGCGCTGGCCGAAGACCCGCGTGTTGTCCTTATGGGCGAGGATATCGGCGTCTATGGCGGGGCGTTTCAGGTCACGGGCGATTTGGTCCGAAAATACGGCGAAGAGCGCGTGATCGACACGCCGATTTCAGAGCTCGGCGGGGCCGGGGTGGCGGTGGGCGCAGCGCTAACGGGGCTGCGGCCGATCTTTGAGTTCCAGTTTTCCGACTTCGCAACGCTTGCGATGGAGCAGATCGTCAACCAGGCCGCCAAGCTGCGCTACATGCTGGGGGGCGCTGTGTCGGTGCCGCTGGTCATGCGCTTTCCGGCCGGCTCGGGCACCGGCGCGGCCGCCCAGCATTCGCAGTCGCTGGAGGCGTGGTTTGCGCATGTGCCTGGGTTGAAGGTTGTGCAACCGGCCACGCCCGCCGATGCCAAGGGGCTGCTTCTGGCGGCCCTCGACGATCCCGACCCGGTGATGATCTTCGAGCACAAGCTCCTCTACAAGACCAAGGGTGCCGTGCCGGAGGGGCGGTACACGACCCCTATCGGACAGGCTGCGCTGTGTCGTGAAGGCACCGATTTGACGATCGTTGCGACCTCGCTTATGGTACCCAAGGCGCTGGCGGCGGCCAGCCTGCTGGCCGGCGAGGGGATCGCGGCAGAGGTGATCGATCTGCGCACGATCCGCCCGATCGATCGCGACACGGTGCTGGCCAGCGTGCGCAAAACCGGGCGGCTGCTTTGCGTCTATGAAGGCGTAAAAACCCTCGGCCTCGGCGCCGAAATCAGCGCGATGGTCGCCGAAAGCGATGCGTTCGACTTTCTCGACGCGCCGATTATCCGGCTGGGCGGGGCGGAAAGCCCGATCCCCTACAACCCCGCGCTCGAAAAGGCTGCCGTGCCCCAGCAGGCCGATATCGAGGCCGCCGCAAGAGGGCTGGCGCGCGGCGCCGTCTGAGCATGCCGACCGAGGTCATCATGCCCAAGGTCGATATGGACATGGCGACCGGGACCATCGCGGTCTGGCATGTCGCCGAGGGTGCGCGCGTTGAGGCCGGTGCACCGCTTTTCGATATCGAGACCGACAAGGCGGCGATGGAGGTCGAGGCTCCGGCCAGCGGGGTGCTACGCCAGACCCAGGCGGCCGGCGCGGAGGTTCCCATCGGCCAGGCTGTGGGTTGGATCTATGCGCCGGGCGAAGCCGATGCAGCGCTCTTGGCCGCAGGCGCACCGGCAGATCGGGCTGGCTTTTCCTCGCGCGATGGATCGGCCGGGCCTGCGTTGGACTTGCCACAAACGCCGCCGACGCAGCCGACCGCCATGCAGGGTTCGGCGGTTGGCGCCGCGACCGATGCGCCTTCGCAAACGCCCGCGCGGCCCCGCGCAACGCCGGCCGCGCGGAAAGCGGCGACCAAGGCCGGGCTGGCGCTTGCAACCATCACCGGCAGCGGACCCAAGGGTCGGATCCAGCGTGCCGATGTTGCAGCCGTCGCACCCAACCCCTTGGCCGAGGCGCGCGTCGCGCAGCCGCCAACCTCGCCTCCGCCTCAATCCATGCTCTCGTCCTCGACCTCTCCCGACACCGCGCCGATTTCGGGCGACCTGCCGGTCCGGTACAGCGGTGCGGGCGGGCGCACCCCATTCTTCCTTCTTCACGGTTTTGCGGCCGATGCTGGGATCTGGGCTGCGCTCGATCCGCTTTTGCCGCCCGGGCATCGGCGCCTGAAGCTCGAGCTTCCCGGGCATAGCGCGGCACAAGTGAGGGCGTCGAGCCCGCCCATGGAAGGGTTTGCAGCCATGTGCGGGCAGGTTCGTGCCCAGTTCGATGCGCTCGATGTTGGACATGTCCATCTCGTCGGGCACTCGCTGGGTGGTGCGCTCGCCCTCGCGCTGGCCGATACGCGGCCCCGACAGATCGCCTCGCTGACCCTTTTGTGCCCCGCCGGGCTGGGCCCGCAGATCAATGGGCCGGTGATCGACGGCATCCTGCGGGCTCGCCGCGCGGAAAGCCTCGCCCCCTGGCTGCGCATGCTCGTTGCCGATCCCGAGACGATCGGCTGGGGCTACGTGCAGGCCGCCGCCGCCGCCCGAGCCGATCCGGGGCTGCGCGCGGCGCAAGCGGCATGGGCCGAGGCGCTTTTTCCCGACGGAACCCAGGCGTTCGATCTGACCGCCGCGCTCGACCGTCTGGCCTGCCCAACCCGGATCATCTGGGGCCGGCAGGACCAGATCATTCCTTGGACGCATGCGTTGCGCGCCCCCGGGCGGGTTGCGCTTCACTTTCTGGACGGGGTCGGGCATCTGCCGCAGATCGAAGCGCCGGAAGAAATCGCTGGCCTGCTTGCGCAAGTTTCGTGACAGTTGCGGCTTTGAGCGATGGGCGATCCGAGGCAGTGGCAATGCTCCCTTTTCAAAGCGACGCGCCAGCGATCGGGCTGCGGCCCGGAGGCGGCTCCGGGGTGCCTACGCCGCATGGCAGATCCGCGCGCGCGCGACCGGCCGCATCCGTGCCGGCACTGGGCTGATGGAACCGGCGGTTAAACCCGCACGCAGCGGCGTCGATCCGCAGCGAGAGTTGCGCGTGCGCGCGGCCTGGATCTATTATGTCGAAGGCCGCACGCAGAACGACGTGGCCGAAGCGCTGGGCCTGAACCGGGTGGCTGTCACCCGGCTGCTGTCGGAGGCGCGGCGACGCGGCGAGGTTTCCATCACGGTAACGTCCGAGATCGCCGGTCTTGTTACGCTGGAGCGGCAGCTGGAGCGCAGTTTCGGACTGGATCGGGCGATCGTTGCGCCGCTGAGCGACATGGCCGCGGACGCAACCCCGGTGATCGCGGCAGCGGCGGGCCGCTACATCTCGCAAACCGTCACGCCGAACATGACCGTGGGGGTCGGCTGGGGCCGCACGCTGCATGCGACGCTTACGCATCTCGAACCCCGCCCGATCCGCAATCTGCGCGTCGTCTCGCTTCTGGGCGGGATCGCCGAGGCAAAGCGCTTTAACCCGGCCGAATTCGCCTGGCGGTTTGCCGAATGCTTCGACGCCGAGGGGTTCCTAGTTCCGGCCCCGGCGCTGGTGGACAGCCCGGCCACCCGCCATTCTTTGCTAGAACGGTGCGGCATCGACCAGGTTTTCCAGATGGCCGAGGCGAGCGACGTCGCCTTTCTGAGCTGCGGCAGCATTGCCTCGCTGACCACAAGCTACCGGCTGGGTTATGTCTCTGAAGACGAACGCCAGTCGCTGATTGCAGCCGGTGCGGTGGGCGATTTGCTCTATACCTTCATCGACCGCACAGGCCGCGTCGTCGAGCATTCGATCAACCGTCGCTGCATGGCAATCGATCTTGAACGCCTGCAGCGGGTGCGTGCGCGCGTGCTGCTTTCCGGCGGGGCTGAGAAGACCGAGATTATTCTCGGCGCAATCGCGGCCCTGCGACCGACCACCCTGATCACCGACGAGCAGACGGCGCTGCGTATCCTCTAGATGCATCGGGTATCCAGGGCACGATTTCTTCTTGTTTGCAGGGCCTCGCTGGTTCATGGCTGTGGCAAAATGCCGGGCGGCAGGTCGGCGGGGGAGAGTTTTATGACGCAGATTCGGATCCTACTGGCCTTTCTTTTTCTGTCGATCGGCGCCGCAACGCCCGGCTTGGCGCAAATGGTGCTCCCCGAAAGCGCCGACACCGCATCGAGCACGCCGGAGACGCTGAACCGCGAGCAGGCGCGGGATCTGGTCTCGCGAATGTCCGACAGCGAAGTCCGCCAGCTATTGCTGGAGCGTCTGGACGCGGTGGCCGACGCAAAAGCGGCCGAGCAGGACAACGTCAGCGGCGGCCTCGCCAATTTCGCCCGCATGCTGACAGTCGGCGCGTTCGGCGAGATCGTCGCGGCGTTTCAGCGTCTGCCGATCCTGCTGTCAAAGCAGGGCGAGGCCTTTGCCACCTTCTACGCGCGCGCCGGCAGTACTGGTCTCTTGATCATGCTGGTCCTGATGGGCTCGGGCATTGCGGCGGGCCTCCTGATGGAACAGATCGTCACCCGCTTGATGCGCGGCTGGCTGGAGCGCGCCGCGGCCGCGGGCGGCAAGCCCGACAGCCTGTTGGGCACGGTGAAATATCTCGGCATCCGGTTTTTGCAGGATGTTCTGGGCGTCGTGCTCTTTTTTCTGGTTGCACGCTGGGTCAGTGTCACGGTCGCGGTCACCCTGTTCGATGACCGGCCGGAGGTTGGCGAGATCGTTCCCGTCCTCCAGATCGTCTGGCTCAATCTGATCGTGCTGCCGCGGCTGGCCTGGGCCGTGTCGCGCTTTGTTCTGGCGCCGCGACGACAGGAATACCGGCTGGTGCATACCGACGATGCAACGGCGCGGTATCTGCATCGCAACCAGATCGGGCTGGTTTTGCTGATCGGGGTGTCCGTCGGCATCGTCGCCTTTAACGCCGAAAACGGCGTGCCGATGGGCGAGACGCGCCTGGGTTTCTGGCTCAACATGGCCGTGCATGTCTATATCGGTTGGATTGCCTGGTCGGCGCGCGCGGGTCTGGCGATGATGATGCGCGGCGCCCCCGAAGAGGCGACCCCGGCAGACACGCGGATCGCCCGAGCCTATCCCTGGTTTGCCATCGCGGTTGCGGCCGGCATGTGGTGGGTGGTCAATGTGATCGTCGCCTATGGTGACTTTGCGCTGCTGACCGGCGCGCCGCACTACACCACCATGTTCTTGCTGCTGATGGCGCCTGCGCTGGACACGCTGGTGCGCGGCCTCGTGCGCCATTTGGTGCCGCCGATGACGGGTGAGGGCGAGCAGGCCGAAGCCGCCTATCATGCCACCAAGCGCAGCTTCATTCGCATCGGCCGGGTGATCGTGTTCGCGGTCGTAATCGTCCTGATCATGCAGGCCTGGGGCATCAGCATAAGCGATTTTGCCGCTGCCAGCGTCGGTGCGCGGCTGGCTGCTGGGATCTTCGAGGCGGTGTTCATCCTGGCCTTCGGCTATCTGGTCTGGGAGGTTGTCTCGCTTCTGATCAACCGCCGTCTGGCTGCCGAGAAAACCGTCGAGGGCATGGATCAGGCCAATCGCGACGAGATGGGCGCCGAGGGCGGGGGCGGGGCGGGTCGCTCGCGTCTTTCCACGGTCCTGCCGCTGCTGAGCGCCGTTCTGAAGGCCGCGATTGCCATTATGTTCGGTCTAATCGCGCTTGGCGCGTTGGGCATCAATACCGCCCCGCTGCTGGCCGGTGCCGGCATTATCGGTCTGGCCATCGGCTTTGGCGCGCAAAAGCTGGTCTCCGACATCGTATCGGGCGTGTTCTTCCTGATCGACGATGCGTTCCGGGTCGGCGAGTATGTCGAGGTCGGATCGACCAAGGGCACGGTCGAGCGGATCTCGATCCGTTCGATGCAGCTACGCCACCATCTGGGGCCCGTGCACACGCTTCCCTATGGCGAGATTGCGCAAATCACGAATTACTCGCGCGATTGGGTGATCATGAAGCTGAAATTCACCGTCCCGTTTCAAACCGACCCCAATCAGGTCAAAAAGATCTTCAAGAAGATCGGCCAAGAGATGGCGGCGATCCCGGAGTTTCAGGGCGATCTGATGGAACCTTTCAAATCGCAGGGCGTCTTCGATTTCGACGATCGCGGCATGATCGTGCGCGGCAAATTCATGACCAAGCCCGGCAAGCAGTTCGTGATCCGCAAGGAGACCTACAACCGCGTCAAGCGCGCTTTTGAGGAGGCGGGCATTCCCTTTGCGCGCCGCGAAGTTCAGGTCGCCATTCAAACCGTCGCCGGCGATGCCGCGCTCAGCGCGGAGGATCAGCGGGCGGTTGCCGCCGCGGCCAGCGAGGCTGCGCGCACCGCGCAGCTCTCCAAAGGCTGACCGCCGTGCAAGCCGGCGCGGGTCGCGCGCGTTGGAGCGTCGCTCAGGCCGCGGCGCGCAGATGGTCGGCTGCGGCGGCGGCGATCTTTACGGCCTCGATCGTTCCGGCCGTCCGCTCGGCATTGAAACGGATCTCTGCAAATCCTTCGCACCGCCCGGTTCGCGGGGATTCGACCAGAACCCGCTGCTGGCTGCCTACAAGCGCCTGCAGGTAGGCCGCCACCCGTTCGGCGCCCAATGCACGCAGCTGCGCTGCGCGTTCACGGATCACGGGCTTTGCCAGTTGCGGCATGCGCGCCGCCGGTGTGCCGGATCGTGGCGAGTACGGAAACACATGCAGCCAGGTCAGCCCGCATTCGGCCACAAGACGCAGCGAGTTCTCAAAGGCGGCTTCGGTTTCGGTTGGAAACCCCGCGATGAGATCGGCGCCAAGGACGATCTCCGGCCGAACCGTTCGGACCGCGTCGCAAAACCGGATTGCATCGTCGCGCAGATGCCGGCGTTTCATGCGCTTAAGGATCAGATCGTCGCCCGCCTGCAGGCTTAGATGTAGATGCGGCATCAGCCGCCGCTCCGAAGCGATGGCCTCGAAAAGCGCCGGATCCGCCTCGATGCTGTCGATCGAGGAAAGCCGCAGCCGCGCCAGATCCGGCACCAGCCGCAGAATGCGCTGCACCAGATCGCCCAGCCGCGGCGTGCCGGGCAGATCGGCGCCCCAGGAGGTGAGGTCGACCCCGGTCAGCACGATCTCGCCATAGCCCGCTTCCACCAGCCGGGTGATCTGCTCGACGATGACCCCGGCCGGGACCGAGCGCGAATTGCCCCGCCCGTAGGGTATGATACAGAAGGTGCAGCGATGGTCGCAGCCATTTTGGATCTGGACATGGGCGCGCGCGCGCGTGCCGAAGCCGGCCATCAGATGCCCGGCGGTCTCGGTTGCCGACATGATGTCTTCGACGACGATCTTCTCGGTCCGGCCGATAAAGTCCGGCCCGGCCAGCCGGGTCCAGGTGCCGGGACGCATCTTTTCCAGATTGCCCAGTACCAGATCGACCTCGGGCATGGCGGCGAAGGTCTCGGGCTCGGTCTGTGCCGCGCAGCCGGTCACGATCAGCCGCGCCTTAGGGTTGTCGCGCCTTACGCGGCGAATGCGCTGTCGGGCCTGGCGCACCGCTTCTGCGGTTACCGCGCAGGTGTTGATGACGAGCGCATCCGAAAGCCCGGCCGCGGCGGCCATTTCTTCCATCGCCGCCGTTTCGGTCAGGTTGAGCCGGCAGCCCAGCGTGTGAAAGACCGGCGCGCTCATGCCAGCATCTCCGGGGCGATCTCGCCGTTGAAGACCCGGCTGGCCGGTCCGGTCGTCCAGACGCCGTCTTCGGCCCAGTCGACCTCCAGCGCGCCGCCATCGAGCTGGATCGAGACGCGGCGGCCGGTTAACCCGCGCTGCGACGCGGCAACGGCAACCGCGCAGGCGCCCGAGCCGCAGGCGCGGGTGACCATCCCGCCGCGCTCCCACACGCGCATGCGCAGCCGGCCAGGACCGAGGCGATGCACGAATTCAACATTGGTGCGCTCGGGAAACAGCGGATGCGTTTCCCAGCGCGGACCTTCGACGGCAAGGTCCACCGCGTCCGCATCTGGAACGAAGAAGATGCAATGCGGGTTGCCCATGCCGACCGCCGATGGCGTGCCATCGAGCGGCAGCGCATCGGTGTCGACGGGATAGGCGAGCGGGATTGCCGCCCAGTCGCGCTGGGGGTGGCCCATATTGACCCGAAAATCCGGCCCCGCCCGCTGGCAGGCCAGCAGACCGGCGCCCGTCTCAACACTTAGATGATCACGATGCGTCTCTTCGATGAGAAGACGGGCAGCGCAGCGGGTGCCATTGCCGCAGGCAGCCGAGGCCGACCCGTCGGGGTTGAAAAACTCTAAGCGCGCCGCGGCCTCTTCGCGCGTTGCGGCGCGCAGGACGACGAGCTGGTCAAAGCCGACCCCGGTGTGCCGGTCGCCCAGAGCATGCGTGAGGCCGGCCGGGATCGGGGCGCTGTCGCCGCGCCGGTCGACCACCACGAAATCATTGCCAAGCCCATGCATCTTGACGAACCGCACCGCATCGCCCTCCGATCTTGCGCGGATGTCAGATGGACCGCGGGGCCGCGCTGTGCAAGCGGCTTTTGCAGCGGTCCTTGCGGTGCGGGGCTGCAAACGCCGCTTACGCGGCGTGCCTCCGGCGGGAGTAGATTTGCCAAGAAGAAGGGGCAGGGGGTGCAACGGCCGCCACCGTTACACAGGGCTGGGGGCAAGCCCGAAGCTGTCGGCGATGGCAACGGCCGCAGCGCCGCCATCGACCGCGATCTCCGCGCCCTTGATCCAGGCGCTTTCGGGGCTGGCGAGAAACAGGACGATCCGGGCGATCTGTTCGGGCGTGCCGGCGGCGCCGAGACGCTGGCGCATCTTTTCTACCCGCTCACCGAAGGCGGAGGAAAAATCCTTCAGGATCGGGGTTTCGACGGCGGCGGGGCAGACGGCGTTCATCCGCAGGCGCTTTGAAAGGAGCGTCTCGCTGCGCGCAAAGGTCCAGACGGTGAGCGCTTCCTTGGTCAGGTTATAAGCGCGAACCGGGTCGAGGCCGCGCCTCGCCACGAAGTCTTCGGCCGCGCCTGGCCCGGGCAGCGCCATCAGCGCCTTGACCTCTGCAATGTTTTCGCGCCAGGCCCAACCCGCGCGCGAGGAGAGGTTGACGATGGCGCTTCCCGGCGCGAGGCGATCCTCCAGCGCTTCCGAAAAGCGGCGTAGGCCCAGGAAGTTCACCCGCAGCTGCGCCGCAGCATTTTCGGCGCGGGGTGGGATACCGGCACTGTTGATCAACGCGTCATAGGGGCCGGGCAGCTGTGCCAGGGCAGCGTCGATCGCGTCAGCAACGCCAAGATCGACCGCCAGCCAGGCATCGGCATCGGCCGGTTCGACGCGGTCGAGCGCGGTAACATGGGCGTCCTGGCCGCATAGAAGCCGGGCGCATTCCGCGCCGATCCCGGAGGCCGCACCGGTGATCAGGATGCGTTGATCGCGCATACGCAGAAGGCTGCGGCATCCTGTGGGCCTCTGCAAGGGCGATGTGCTTGAGGCATGAATATTTCAGGCTTGAAGGAATTTGCGGGAGCGCTACACTTGACCGATCTGGCCCGATCTGGCGAAGAGAGGTGATCGATGCGTATCGCATGTCTCGGCGGCGGCCCGGCGGGGCTCTATTTCGCGATCTCCATGAAGCTGCGCGACCCGTCCCATGAGATCGTGGTCTTTGAGCGCAATCGCCCCGACGACACCTTCGGCTGGGGCGTGGTGCTGTCGGATGAAACGCTCGACAACCTGGCCGCCAACGACGCGGAAAGTGCCGCGGCCATCCGGGCGCATTTTGCCTATTGGGACGATATCTCGGTGGTCTATCGGGGCACCAACACCGTCTCCACCGGTCACGGGTTTTGCGGGATCGGGCGCAAGCAGCTGCTGCTGCTGTTGCAGGACCGGGCCCGGGCGTTGGGCGTCGATCTGCGCTTTGAAAACGAACGCGACAACGCCACGGCGCTGGCGGCGACCTACGATCTGGTGGTCGCCTGTGACGGGCTGAACTCGCGCACCCGGCAGGAGTTTGCCGAAAGCTTCAAGCCCGATATCGACATCCGCCCCAACAAGTTCGTCTGGCTCGGCACGCATCAGAAGTTCGACGATGCCTTCACCTTCATCTTCGAGGAGACCGAGCATGGCTGGGTCTGGGCCCATGCCTATCAGTTCGACGATGAGACTGCGACGTTTCTGGTTGAATGCACCACCCCGGTCTGGGAGGCGTTCGGCTTTGGCGCGATGTCCCAGGATGAGAGCATCGCGACCTGCGAGCGGATCTTCAAGGAGCATCTGGGCGGGCATCCCCTGATGTCGAATGCCAGGCATCTGCGCGGCTCGGCCTGGCTCAATTTCCCGCGCGTGCTTTGCGAGACCTGGCATCACGAGAATGTCGTGCTCATGGGCGATGCGGCCGCCACGGCGCATTTCTCGATTGGGTCGGGCACCAAGCTGGCGCTGGAAAGCGCCGTGGCGCTGGCCGATTACCTGCATGAAGAGCCCTCCATGGAAGCGGCCTTCCAGAAGTATCAGGAGGCCAGGCGGCTGGAGGTTCTGCGGCTGCAATCGGCGGCACGCAACTCGATGGAGTGGTTTGAGGAGGTCGAGCGCTATCTGCATCTCGATCCGGTGCAGTTCAACTATGCGCTGCTGACGCGCAGCCAGCGGATCAGCCATGAAAATCTGCGGCTGCGCGATGGCGACTGGCTGGAAGGGGCCGAGCGCTGGTTTCAAAACCGCGCCGGCGTGTCGGACAACGCACCCGTGCGCGCGCCGATGTTCGCGCCCTATCGGCTGCGCGAGATGACGCTGCCCAACCGGGTCGTCGTCTCGCCCATGGCGCAATACAAGGCCAAGGAGGGCTGTCCAACCGACTGGCATCTGGTGCATCTGGGCGAACGCGCAAAGGGCGGGGCGGGGCTGGTCTATACCGAGATGACCTGTGTGAGCGCCGAGGGCCGGATCACCCCGGGCTGCCCGGGGCTTTATGCGCCCGAGCATGAGGCGGGCTGGCGCCGGGTGGTCGATTTCATTCATGCCGAGACCGAGGCCCGGATCTGCATGCAGATCGGTCATGCCGGGCGCAAGGGCTCGACCCAGCTTGGATGGGAGGAGATGGATGCGCCGCTCAAGGCGGGCAACTGGCCGTTGCTTTCGGCCTCGGCCCTGCCCTGGTCGCCCCGCAATGCCGTGCCCAAGGCAATGGACCGCGCGGATATGGACCGGGTGACGGCCGAGTTCGTCGCAGCGACCGAAATGGCGGCGCGCTGCGGCTTTGATATGATCGAGCTGCATGCGGCGCATGGCTACCTCCTCTCCTCCTTCCTCTCGCCGGTCTCGAATATTCGCGAGGATGCCTATGGCGGCAGCCTGGAGAACCGCCTGCGCTATCCGCTGGAAGTGTTCGCGGCGATGCGCGCGGCCTGGCCGGCCGAAAAACCCATGGCGGTGCGGATCTCGGCCAATGACTGGGTGGGCGATGCCGGGGTAACGCCGGAAGAGGCGGTGGAGATGGCGCGCGCCTTCACCGATGCGGGCGCCGATGTGATCGACGTCTCGGCCGGGCAGACCAGCATCGAGGCCCAGCCGGTCTATGGGCGCATGTTCCAGACGCCGTTTTCGGATCGGATCCGCAATGAGGCAGGGGTGGCGACCATGGCGGTGGGCAATATCTACGAGCCCGATCATGTAAACTCGATCCTGATGGCGGGGCGGGCGGATCTGGTCTGCCTGGCGCGGCCGCATCTGGCCGATCCCTACTGGACGCTGCGGGCCGGGGCCGAGATCGGCGACCGCCATGCCGCCTGGCCCGACCCCTATCTGGCCGGGCGCGATCAGCTCTGGCGGCTTGCCGATCGGGCCGAGACCGTGGGGCGGGTCTGATGCTGGCGGGAAAGCATGCCTTGGTCACCGGGGGCGGCACCGGCATCGGGGCGGCGATCGCACTGGCTTTGGCCGAGGCAGGGGCGAGCGTCACCATCACCGGCCGGCGCGAAGAGCCGTTGGTCGACACCCAAGCCCGTTCGCGCGGGGCGATGCGCTGGCAGATCATGGATGTGACCGATGAGGCCGCCGTGATCGCGGGCATGGCCGAAGCGGAAGCGGCAGCAGGGCCCGTCGACATTCTGGTGGCCAATGCCGGGATTGCCGAGACAGCGACGGTGGGCCGGATGAGCCTGGCGCTCTGGCGCAAGGTGCAGGCAGCCAATGTCGAGGGGGTGTTTCTGACCATGCGCGCGGTGATCGATGGGATGGCCGCGCGCGGTTGGGGCCGGATCATCGCGATTTCCTCGGTCGCCGGGCTGAAGGGGTTGCGCTATGGCGCCGCCTATTCCGCCTCCAAGCATGCCGTGCTGGGTTTGGTCAAATCGGCCTCCGAGGAGGTGCTCAAGCAAGGCGTGACGGTGAACGCGCTTTGCCCCGCCTATGTCGCAACGGCAATTGTCGCCGCAAATGTTGAAAAAGTGATGGCCAGATCGGGTTTGGAGCGGGAAGAGGCTGAGAAGTTCTTCGCCGAATCCAACCCGTTTGGGCGGCTGATCACGCCGGAAGAGGTGGCCGAGGCGGCGATTTGGCTTTGCGGCCCGGGCTCGGGTGCTGTGACGGGTCAGGCGATCCCGATCAGCGGGGGGCAGATGTGACGGTTCTGGAAAGCCACGCGGACACCGCCCTGTCCAAGGACAGGCTTCGGGTTTGGCTAAAGCTCCTGAAAGTCACGCGCGGGATGGAAGCGGAATTGCGCGAGCGGATGCGGGTGGAGTTCGGCTCGACCCTGCCGCGTTTCGATGTCATGGCAGCGCTTGCGCGCCATCCCGGCGGGTTGCGCATGTCGGGGCTTTCGGATGTGCTGCGCGTCTCAAACGGCAATGTCACCGGCATTGTCGACCGTCTGGTGGCCGAAGGTCAGGTGGCGCGTGCGCAGGTGCCGGGGGATCGGCGCGCCCAGCTGGTGCGGCTGACCCCGGCGGGGCAGGCGGAGTTTTTGCGCATGGCACGCACCCATGAGGCCTGGGTCGATGCGCTGATGGCCGATCTTGATGCGCGTGACGCGGCGGCCTTGCTGGCCGGGCTCGGCCGGCTGGATCGGCTGGAGGGGCAGCTATGACGGAACCGGTCAGGATGGCCGATCGGGAGACCGCGCATTTTCGCTGCCGGATCGTCGGTGGGATCGCGCATCTGACCCTCGATCGGCCGGAGCGCAAGAACCCGCTGACCTTTGAGAGCTATGCGGAGCTGCGCGACTGGTTTCGGGCGCTGGCCTATGCCGATGATGTAGAGGTCGTGGTCTTCGGCTCGAATGGCGGGAACTTCTCTTCGGGCGGCGATGTGCATGAGATCATCGGCCCGCTGACCGGGATGGATATGAAGGGGCTCTTGGCCTTCACGCGGATGACCGGGGATCTGGTCAAGGCGATGTTGGGCTGCGGCAAGCCGGTGATTGCGGCGGTCGACGGGGTATGTGTCGGGGCCGGGGCGATCATCGCCATGGCCGCGGATCTGCGGCTGGGCACGCCGGCGGCCAAGACGGCGTTTCTTTTCACCCGGGTGGGGCTTGCGGGCTGCGATATGGGCGCCTGCGCGATGCTGCCGCGGATCATCGGGCAGGGCCGGGCGGCGGAGCTGCTTTATACCGGGCGCTCGATGAGCGCGGAGGAGGGGCTCGCTTGGGGGTTTTTCAATGCGCTGCACGCGGCGGAGGCGTTGGAGGATGCGGCGATGGCGTTGGCCGCGCGGATCGCCGCGGGGCCGAATTTTGCCCATATGATCACCAAGACCCAGATCAACCAGGAATGGAATATGGGGCTGGACCAGGCGATCGAGGCCGAGGCGCAGGCCCAGGCGATCTGCATGCAGACGGCCGATTTCCGCCGGGCCTATGAGGCTTTCGTGGCCAAGGCGCGCCCAGAATTCGAGGGCAATTGAGGGAGGGAAGGGCCGGGGGGCCAGCCCCCCGGACCCCCCGGAGTATTGGGGCCAAGAAGAAGCACATGTCGGATCGGAGCTTTCTGGACTGGCCGTTTTTTGAGGCGCGGCATCGGGGTTTGGCCGAGGCGGTGGCGGGCTGGGCGGCCACGGCCTTGCCGGTCGATCACGCCGATATCGATGCGGCCTGCCGGGATCTGGTGGCGCGGCTGGGGGCGGCGGGGCATCTGACGCTGACGGGAGCGGATGCGGGCGAGGTTTTGGATGTGCGCAGCCTGTGCCTGATGCGCGAGACGCTGGCGCGCCATGACGGGCTGGCGGATTTCGCCTTTGCCATGCAGGGGCTGGGGATGGGGGCGGTGAGCCTTTTTGGAAGCGCAGAGCAGCGGCGCTGGCTGGCGCGCACCCGGGCCGGCTCGGCCATTGCAGCCTTTGCGCTCACCGAACCCGCCTCAGGTTCGGACGTTGCCAATCTGACCACGCAGGCCCGGCGCGAGGGCGATGACTGGGTGATCTCGGGCGAGAAGACCTGGATTTCGAATGGCGGTGTTGCGGATGTCTACACGCTTTTTGCCCGCACCGGTGAGGGGCCTGGCGCCAAGGGGTTGTCGGCCTTTCTGGTACCGGCCGACACGCCCGGCCTTGCGATTGTCGAGCGGCTGGAGGTGATCGCGCCGCACCCACTGGCGCGTCTGTCCTTTAGAGAGATGCGTCTACCCGGCGACGCGTTGATCGGCGCGCCGGGCCAGGGGTTTCGCATTGCCATGTCGGTGCTCGACGTCTTTCGCGCGACCGTCGCTGCGGCCGCGCTTGGCTTTGCGCGCCGCGCCCTCGACGAGACGCTCACACGGGTGCGCAACCGGCAGCTTTTCGGCGCGCCTTTGGGCGATCTGCAGATGGTTCAGGGACATATCGCCGATATGGCGCTGGAGATCGACGCGGCCGCCCTTCTGATCTACCGCGCCGCTTGGACCAAGGATCAGGGCGCGCCCCGGGTCAGCCGCGAGGCCGCGATGGCCAAGCTCTATGCCACCGAGGCCGCGCAGCGGGTCATCGACACGGCCGTCCAGCTGCATGGCGGCGACGGGGTGCGGCGCGGGCAGATCGTCGAGAGCCTTTACCGCGAGATCCGGGCCTTGCGGATCTATGAGGGCGCCTCGGATGTCCAAAAGATCGTGATTGCCCGCCAGACCATGGGATGAGAGGGAAGAGACCATGACAGATGCGCTTGCAGGCGGGATCACCCGCAACGGCACCGGCTTTGAGGAGGTCGAGTGGAACATCCTCGGCCAGCGCTATTTTCCCAAGGCGCTGTGCGAGAGCAGCTTTGCCTTTGAGACCAACTCCGAGCCCGGCCAGAATGTTCCCGTGCATGTGCATCCCACCCAGGACGAGTTCATCCTGGTTCAGGAAGGCGTGCTTGAGCTCAAGCTCGACGGGGTCTGGCAGACCGCCCGCGAAGGCGATCTGGTGCGCATGCCGCGCGGCGTGCCGCATGGCTATTTCAATAAGAGCGACAAGCCGGTGCGCGCGCTCTTTTGGGTCTCGCCGGCCGGCAAGCTGCCCGATCTTTTCCGCACTTTGCACAATATGAGCGACATCGAGGCCGTGCTGGCAGCCTCGGCCGCGCATGAGGTCGATTTCCTGCCGCCCGAGGCGAATGAATGACGCTGGGACCTTCGGCCCATATCGACAGCTTTGCGCGCGACAACCTGCCGCCTGGAGACCAGTGGCCGGCATTTGCGCTCGATGGGTTCGACTATCCCGAGCGGCTCAATGCCGGCGTGGAGCTTACAGATGCGATGGTCGCGCGCGGCTTTGGCGACCGCACCGCGCTGATCGGCAATGGTCGCCGGCGCACCTATAAAGAGCTGACCGACTGGACCAACCGGCTGGCCCATGCGCTGGTGGCCGATCTCGGCGTCAAACCCGGCAACCGGGTGCTGATCCGCTCGGCCAACAACCCGGCCATGGTTGCCTGCTGGCTGGCTGCGACCAAGGCGGGTGCGGTGGTCGTCAACACCATGCCGATGCTGCGCGCCGGCGAGCTGGCCGCGATCGTCGACAAGGCCGAAATCACCCATGCGCTCTGCGACACAAGGCTGATGGACGCGCTGACGGCCTGCGCCAAGGACAGCCGGTTTCTCACCACGGTGGTGGGCTTTGATGGCACCGCCAATCATGATGCGGAGCTTGACCGGCTGGCCCTGACCAAGCCGGTGCAGTTCGACGCGGTGCCCACGGGGCGGGACGATGTGGCGCTCTTGGGCTTTACCTCCGGCTCGACCGGCACGCCCAAGGCGACGATGCATTTTCACCGCGATCTTTTGATTATCGCCGATGGTTATGCGCGCGAGGTTCTGGGCGTTACGCCGGAGGATATCTTTGTGGGCTCGCCGCCTTTGGCCTTTACCTTCGGGCTGGGGGGGCTGGCGATCTTTCCGCTGCGCTTCGGGGCGGCCGCGACCTTGCTGGAGAACGCCTCACCGCCGAACCTCATCGAGATTGTCGAGGCCTATCGGGCCACAGTCTGCTTTACCGCCCCCACCGCCTACCGGGTAATGTTGCAAGCCATGGAGGATGGTGCGGATCTCTCCTCCCTGCGCGCAGCGGTGTCTGCGGGCGAAACCTTGCCCGCCCCGGTCTATCAGGCCTGGATGGAAAAGACCGGCAAGCCGATGCTCGACGGGATCGGCGCAACCGAGATGCTGCATATCTTCATCTCCAACCGCTTTGACGATCATCGCCCGGCCTGCACAGGTCGGCCGGTGACGGGCTATGCGGCCAAGGTGGTCGGGCCGGATGGCGCCGAAATGCCCCGCGGCGAGGTCGGGCGGCTGGCGGTGCGCGGGCCCACGGGCTGCCGCTATCTCGCCGATGATCGCCAGGCGGGCTATGTGCAGGAGGGCTGGAACATCACCGGCGATGCGTTCTGGCAGGATGTTGAGGGCTATTTCCACTTCGCCGCGCGCAATGACGATATGATCGTGAGCGCGGGCTACAACATCGCCGGGCCGGAGGTCGAGGCGGCCCTTCTGGCCCATGATGCCGTGGCCGAATGCGCCGTGATCGGTGCGCCGGATGCCGAGCGGGGGCATATCGTCGAGGCGCATGTGGTGCTGGGCCCCGGCGCGAAGGCCGATGCCGCCATGGCCAAAGCGCTCCAGGATCATGTCAAGGCGGCAATCGCACCTTACAAATATCCGCGCCGGGTGATCTTTACCGATGGCTTGCCAAAGACCGAGACCGGCAAGATCCAGCGATTCCGATTGAAAGAGCGGGCCTGAGGCGGCTCGAGAACAGGGAGAGTGGCATGAAAACCTTGGGATTGGCGGCCGCCTTGGCCGCGCTGGCCGCAACGGCCCAGGCCGAGACATTGAAGGTGGGGATGATCACCACCCTGTCGGGCGGCGGCGCGGGGCTGGGCATCGATGTGCGCGACGGCTTTGCGCTGGCGCTGAAAATGGCCGATGCACGCGACATCGAGCTTGTGATCGAGGATGACCAGCGCAAACCCGACATCGCCGTGCAGCTGGCCGACAAGATGATCCAATCCGACAAGGTCGATGTGATGACCGGGATCATCTGGTCGAACCTGGCGATGGCGGTTGTCCCGTCGGTCGTGCGTCAGGGGGTGTTTTATCTCTCGCCCAATGCCGGACCCTCGGCGCTGGCCGGGCGGGGCTGTCACGAGAACTACTTCAACGTCGCCTGGCAGAACGACAACCTGCATGAAGCCGCCGGCGCCTATGCCACCGCGGCGGGCTTTGCCAACAGCTTCATCCTCGCGCCGAACTATCCGGCCGGGCAGGATGCGCTGACAGGCTATAAACGTTTTTATACGGGCGCTTTGGCCGGCGAGCTTTTCACCAAGCTCGGCCAGACCGATTATGCCGCCGAGATCGCGCAGATCCGCGCCTCGGGGGCCGACAGCGTCTTTTTCTTCCTGCCCGGCGGGATGGGGATCGCGTTCCTCAAGCAATACGCGCAGTCCGGCGTCGATATCCCGCTGGTCGGGCCGGCCTTTTCCTTCGATCAGGGGATCTTGCAAGCGGTGGGCGATGCGGCGTTGGGCGTGCGCAACACCTCGCAATGGTCCAAGGACATCGACAATGCGGCCAATGCGGCTTTCGTTGCGGCCTTTGAGGCCGAGTATGGCCGGCTGCCCTCGCTTTACGCCAGCCAAGGCTTCGACACCGCCAATCTCCTGATCTCGGCCATGGCCAAAGCCGAGATTGCCGATGCGGCGGCTTTCCGCGATGCGCTTCGTGCGGCCGATTTCACCTCTGTGCGGGGGACATTCAGCTTCGGGTCCAACCATCACCCGGTGCAGGACATCTATGTGCGCGAGGTGGTCAAGGAAGGCGATGTGCTGACCAACCGGATCGTCAGCGTGGCCTTGGAGGCACGCGGCGATGCCTATGCGGGCGAGTGCAGCATGTGATTGCGCATTGGGGCGGTTCGCGATGCGGTGGGCCGCCCCATGCCGCAGACGAGGCTCTCATGACCGCTGCTCCCTACCGGCTGGACCCCGAGCCGCCCTCGGTCGAGGAATACCTGCGCCTGCGCGCAGATGGCGGGCTGTCGCCGTTTTCGCCGGAAGCCGCCGCCAAGGCTCTCCCCAGATCGCTGATTGCAGTGACGATCCGGCAGGATGGGATGGCGGTCGGCATGGGCCGGGCCGTGGGCGATGGCGGCTGTTTCGTGCAGATCGTCGATATCGTCGTCGCGGCCGATCATCGGGGCCACGGTCTTGGGGTGCGGATCATGGAGCATCTCCTGGCGCGGCTTCGGCAGATCCTGCCCGTCACGGCCCATGTCAGCATGCTTGCCGATCCGCCGGCCGATCGTCTTTACGCCCGGTTCGGATTCGCACCGACCGCGCCGCGATCGATCGGCATGGCGTTGCGGTTGTGACGATGCGCGGCGCAAGCTGGATCGTCGCGCTGTGACCGCGGCGCTCTTCATCGAGCAGGTTCTGAACGGCCTGCAATTCGGGGTCATGCTGTTCTTGATGGCCGCGGGGCTGACGCTCGTTTTCGGCGTCATGGGGCTGATCAACCTCGCCCATGGCTCGCTTTACATGATCGGCGCCTTTGCCTGTGCCTGGGTTGCGGGGGCCACGGGGTCGTTCTGGTTGGGGCTGGCGGCCTCGATCGCCGCGGCGGCGGCGGCCGGTGCCATTGTTGAGGTCGCCGTGATCCGGCGTCTATATGATCGCGATCATCTGGAACAGGTGCTGGCGACCTTTGCGCTGATCCTGATCTTTTCGGAAGGCACGCGCTGGATCTTCGGATCCTTCCCACTGTTCTTGGACCCACCGCCGGCGCTGTCGGGGGCGGTGACCTTTCCCGGCGGCATCGAATACCCGCTTTACCGCCTGGCCATCATTGTCGCGGGGCTCGCGGTAGCAGCCCTCCTCTTCTGGCTGATCGCTGGTACAAGGCTGGGCATCCGCATTCGCGCGGGCGAAAGCGACCGCGAGATGATCGCCGCGCTGGGGGTCAATATCGGGGTGCTCTACACGGTTGTCTTTGCGTTGGGTGCCGCCCTTGCCGGGCTGGCGGGGGCGATGGTCGGCGCGATCCAGTCGGTGGAGGTAGGCATGGGCGAACCGGTGCTGATCCTTGCCTTCGTGGTGATTGTGATCGGCGGCGTCGGCTCGATCAGCGGCGCGCTGGTCGGCGCAATCCTGGTGGGCCTGACCGATACGCTGGGCCGCTTCTTGCTGCCCCAGGCCTTTGGGCTTTTCATGACGCCCTCCGAGGCGATGGGGGTGGGCTCGGCACTCGCCTCGATGCTCATCTACATCCTGATGGCCGCCGTGTTGATCCTGCGGCCGTCGGGCCTTTTCGGCCGCTCGGCATGACGCGGGAGACGGGGTTCAACGCGGTGATGATGGCCGTGCTTATCGCGGTGCCGCTTCTGGCTTGGGCACAGGACGAGCCCTTTATCGTGACGCTGGCCACCAAGGTGGCGATCCTGGCGCTGGCGGCTGTGGGGCTGAACATCGCGCTTGGGCTGGGCGGGCTGGTCAGCTTCGGCCATGCGGCGTTTTTCGGGCTCGGCGGCTACAGCGCAGGGATCCTGGCCAGCCACGCGCAAAACGACACACCGCTTTTGGACTGGCCGGTTGCGTTGGAAGGCACCACCCAAATGATGGTGATCTGGCCGGTGGCCATCGTTGTCGCCGGGTTGGCCGCGGCGGTGATCGGGGCGCTGAGCCTGCGCACTTCAGGGATCTTCTTTATCATGATCACCCTGGCCTTCGCGCAAATGCTATACTATTTCGCGATCTCCTGGCCGGCCTATGGCGGCGAGGATGGGCTGCCGATCTATCTGCGCAACCGCTTTCCGGGCCTCGACACTCTCGATCCGTTGCAGTTCTTTGGCCTGTGCCTTGCCATCTTGCTGCTTGCGCTTGGCCTTGCGGCCCGACTTGCGGGCTCGGGCTTCGGGCTTGCCTTGCAAGCCGCCCGGCAAGACCCCGCACGGGTGGCGGCGACCGGAATTCGGGTCTTCGACGTCCGGCTTGTCGCTTTCGTGGTTTCGGGGATGATCACCGGGCTTGCCGGTGCGCTTTATGCCGATTTGAACCGCTTTGTAAGCCCCAGCATGCTCTCTTGGCAGACCTCGGGCGAGATCATCGTGCTGGTTGTTCTGGGTGGGGTTGGACGGCTGTTCGGCCCGGTGGCCGGTGCCGCGCTCTTTGTCGTTCTCGAACACAGCCTGGGCGGGGTGTCGGCGTATTGGCAGGCGCTTTTGGGCTTCATGCTCTTAGGGGTGGTGCTTTTTGCGCGCGGCGGGCTGATCGGGCTTGTCGCGGGGCGGCCGGCGCATGGTTGAACCGGTTCTGGAGATTGCCGGCCTGTCCAAGAGTTTCGGTGCGCTGATCGCGACCGAGGCAGTTTCGCTCGATCTGCGGCCGGGCGAGATCCACGCCCTGATCGGGCCCAACGGGGCGGGCAAATCCACCCTGATCAAGCAGGTCACCGGCGAGCTTGCCCCCGATGCGGGCGATATCCGGTTTCTGGACCGCAGCATCGCCGGGCTGGATGCGCCGGCCCGGGCGCGGGCCGGGTTGGCCCGGAGCTTCCAGGTCTCGGCCATTATCCCGGAATTCAGCGTGTTGCAGAACGTCGTGCTGGCCGTTCAGGGCGCGCGCGGCCACAGCTGGCGCTTTTTGCGACGGGTGCTGTCGGATCTCAGCCTGGTGGGCCCGGCGCGGATCCATCTGACGCGGGTCGGGCTGGACGGGCGCGAGACCGTGCGCGCTTCGGATCTTTCGCATGGCGAACGGCGTCGGCTGGAGATCGCCATGGCCCTAGCGCTGGAACCCAAGGCGTTTTTACTCGACGAGCCGATGGCCGGGATGGGCCCCGAGGGTGCGCAAGAGATGACGGCGCTCTTGTCCCGTCTGAAGGCCGAAGCGCCGATCCTTCTGGTCGAGCATGACATGGATGCGGTCTTCGCCCTGGCCGACCGGATCAGCGTGCTGGTCTATGGCCGTCTGATCGCCACCGGCAGCGTCGCCGACATCCGGGCCAATCGCGACGTCCAGCGCGCTTACCTGGGCGAGGCGGCATGAACGCGCTGCTCTCCGTCTCTGGCCTGACAGCGCAATACGGGCGGGCACAGGTGCTGTTCGGCGTCGACCTCTCGCTTGGTCCGGGCGAAACGGTGGCTCTGATGGGCCGAAACGGGATGGGCAAGACCACCACGATCCGCTGCATCTGCCGGATGCTACGCCACCAGAGCGGCGCCATATGCTTTGCCGGGCGCAATCTGGCGAGCATGCCCGCGCATCGGGCGGCGCGGCTGGGGCTGGGGCTGGTGCCCGAAGGGCGGCGCTGCTTTCCCAACCTCACAGTGGGCGAAAACCTTGTGGCGGCGGCCCGGCCCGGAAAGTGGGATCGCGAGGGCGTTGAAAGCCTGTTCCCACGCCTGGGCGAGCGGCGGCGTCAAATGGCGCGGACCCTGTCGGGGGGCGAGCAGCAGATGCTGGCGATCGGTCGCGCGCTGATGACCAATCCGCGCCTGCTCATCCTCGACGAGGCAACGGAGGGTTTGGCGCCCGTGGTGCGCGCGGAGATTTGGGAGGCGATCCGGGCCTTGCGCGCCTCGTCGCTGGCCTTCTTGATCGTGGACAAATCACTCGCCGAGCTGACCGCTCTGGCGGATCGCTGCGTGATCTTGGAGCGCGGCGCGAGCGTGTGGACCGGCCGACCGGCGGACCTCGATCCCGCACTCACCCAACGCTATCTGGGGGTCTGAAATGGCGTTTCGCGTGACCCGCCAGGTGCGTTTCGGCGATTGCGATCCGGCCGGCATCGTCTTTTATCCGCGCTATTTCGAGATGATCAACGCCGTGGTCGAGGACTGGTTCGCCAGTCTCGACGCGCCTTTTACCCAGATCATCCTGCGCGACGGCCACGGCGTGCCGACCGTCTCGGTCTCGGCGCAGTTCAAGGCCGCAAGCCGCCTCGGCGACAGCCTGACCTTCCACCTCGCCCCGCTTAAGCTGGGGCGGGCCAGCCTCGATCTTGGCGTGAAGGCGGTTTGCCGCGACGAGACCCGGCTGACGGCTCGGCCGGTTCTGGTCTGGATCGACGGCGCCGCGATGAAGGCGCGTCCCTGGCCGGCGGCCTTGCGCGCAAAGATCGCTGCGGCAATCGAAACGAGCGAGGAGACCGGCCATGCATGAAATCATCCATCCCAAGGGCTGGGCGCCGGCCAAGGGCTATGCCAATGGCGTGCTCACCCCGGACGGTCGGCTCTATATTGGCGGCCAGATCGGCTGGACGGCCGAGCAGGTCTTTGAGACGGACGATTTTGTGGGCCAGATGGAACAGACGCTTTGCAACATCCTGGCGATCGTCGAAGCGGCTGGCGGGCGGGCCGAGAACATCACCCGCCTGACCTGGTATGTGACCGACAAGCGGGCCTATCTGGCGCGCCAGGCCGAAGTGGGGCAGGCCTATCGCCGCGTTCTGGGCCGGCATTTTCCGGCGATGACCATGATCGTGGTCAACGCGCTTGTTGAGGACCGCGCACTGGTTGAAATCGAGGCGACGGCAGAGCTGGGTGTACGCTGAAGCCTGCTCCGCAAATGCCTCGGCCCGTGCCGCGCCTGTATCGCCCCGCCGCCCGGTTTTCGGGCTGGGCGTCGCTTTCGAACACGCGTCGGGCCGGGGCGCCTTACGGTGCCAGCCAACCGGGCGCTGCAACCAAACCGGGCACCTCTTGCGCTCCGGTGTTCGGCGCAAAGGCCGCCCCCTGCGTCAATTCACAGCCCATGGCGCGCAGATAAGAAACATGGCCCATCGTCTCGCTGCCATCCGCCACAACCCCCGTCCCGATGGTGTTGCCGATCTCCACGATCGATTCCACCAGGTTGAGCGCGGTTTCCGAACGCAGGATCGGCTCGACCAGCAGGCGATGGATCTTCAGCCGGTCGGGCATCACATGCATCAGGCTCAGCATCGAGGTTTGCGCAGCGCCGAACGCGTCGATCTCTATCCCGACGCCAAGATCGCGTAGCGCCTCGATGTTCCACTTGGTGCGCTCGTCGAGGCTGTCGAGCAACGCCGCCTCCTGAAACGCCATCGAAAAAGCGCGCGGCGGCGGACGCAGGCGGCGTACGGTCTCGATAAGGGCGCGGCGGGTTAGCCTGCGGGCCGAGATGCTCATCGTGATGGGCGGCGGCACCAGCCCGGACGCCAGCCAGCGCATCCGATCCTGCATGGCCATGGAAAGAGCAAGGGCATCGATCTCTTCGATCAGGGTCAGATCTTCGGCAAGATCGCGGTAGTCCGCAGGCGCGATCAGGCCCTGGGTCGGATGCTGCCAATGCATCAGCGCCTCCAGCCCGCGCACCTCCAGCGAGGTGGTATCGATCCGCGGCTGGTAAAGGCAGACGAAGCCGCCCCCGCGCACCGCGTCATGCAGCGCCCTGGCGCGCCCGAAACGGCCCTGCGCGGCCTCGCGCAGCGACGGGGCGTAGAAGACGGGCTGGCCGGCATCGCGGCGTCGCGCCTCGCGCAGCGCCATCTCGGCACCCGCCAACCGGGCTTGGCCATCCGCCCCGGGCAGATCCGCAATACCCACACGGCAGCTCAGACGCACCACCCGCCCGCCGGCCGGGATCGGCGCCTCGACCAATGTCCCGATCCGATCGGAGAGGAGACGAAGTGACAACCGATCGACTTCGCCTGACAGCATAATCGCAAACACCGTTCGATCCAGGCGGGCAAGAAGGTCGCGACGCCGACAGACCGATTTCAGCCGCATAGCAAGCTGGCGCGCAAGCTGGTCTCCTGCTCGCATACCCAGCCGATCGATCGCCGCGGCAAGATCGTCGATATGCAGGGTCAGGCAAACGGGCCAGCCGCCGGTTTGCCCGGGGCGCGCCGGATCGGCGGTCGCGATGTGATCGAGCAGACCGGCACGGTCGGGTAGGCCGGTGACCGGATCGCAGAGCGGCCCTTGCAAGTCCAACGCGTCCGCGGGCCCGTCTGCCCCGTCTGCCCCGTCGGGTTTGCCGCGTGTCGCCGGCAGGGCTTCGGCGGGGTTGGCTCGACCGCCGCGCTCGATCTCCAAAAACGCACCGGGGCCGGTCGGACCAAGGCGGCGCGCCATGTCTGCGCGGCCGGGCGTTTTTGTGCGCGTCTGAGGTTCGATTGTCGGCACATTCCGCTGGATCGCAATTGCAAGCAGCCCTGCAATCGTTCGGCAGGCCTGGCGCTGTCGAGGACCGACCGGCCTGGGCAGGCCTGGATGCATGCAAAAGAGCAGCCCCCACATGCGCTCGTCCAGCGCGACGGGAAGGGTCAAGCTGGTTCGGATACCCCGGCTGAGCAAGCGCATTCGGGCATCTGCAGGCACCGCGCAAAGCAACGATTGCGTCAGGTCGAGCTGTGCCTGCCGGCCACCCGGTGGGATAAGCGGAACCGGGTTGCGGGCGCTGTCGGCGACATAGGCGATGCTGTGAAAAACTTGCGAACGCATCGTGTCGCGTTTGAAACGCGGCCCCTGCAAATTGGGTTCCAAGTCCGGCATGGCGCCGGCCGCACTCTGCGCCAGAATCCGGGGCGGCGCCTTGTCGATTGCCGCCTCGGCATCGCTGCACATCGTCAGCCAGACATGGCTGTGACGGGTCAGCGCCTCGATCTGCCGCAGGGCGGCTGCTACCAACGCGGAGACATCTCCGACCGGCGCATCGGCGCGCTGAAGATCTAAAACGGCCGCTCTGAACGCCGCTACACAGCGGTCCGGATCGGGGCCTTCGGAGCGCTCCGGTTCGATCTCCAGTGCAGTCAGCGCGCCGGTCCGAAACGGGCGAACCCAGAGATCGTCCGCATCCGAGCGCTTTACAAGCAAAGGCCCGGCCGGCGCCGACGCGGCCGTCAAAACCGCGTCTTCGAGGCGGCGAAGGACGCGCCTGTCGAGACAGGCCGTGACCCTCAGGCCGACCGGAGTATCGACCGGCAGATCCAGCGCCAGTGCTGCTTGCGCGCTCGCGGCTACCACGTCCTCGCTTTGCGGGTCATAAACAAGCAGGGCCGCGCCCGATTGCATGGCCGGCAGGTGACGGATCGAGAGCGGCTCGGTCTTTGCCAGGCCGGCGCCCGCGTCAGCCTCCATGCCCGTCACCCAATCCCATGCAAATACCCTTAGGAAGAAAATCGCCTGAACTAGACCCGTGCTCGTAACCGGCCCAGCTTAAAGTTCGGTTTCCTTGATCTGGATGGTCGCGCGACGACCGCGACTCAGAAGCGCTTGAGAACCTCGTCGCAGCGTGCCAACGCGACGATGGATCCAAGATCGGCAAGCGCCGCTTGATGGGCGGCGTCGGAGAAGGCTGCGCAGCCATCGGACAGGACCGTGACCGAGAACTCGCGCAGATGCGCATCGCGCACGGTCGAGGCCACACCGCCATTCGTGACGATCCCACCCACAATCAATCGGGCGATCCCGGCCTTGCGCAGGACAAACTCCAGCCGGCTCATGTAGAAAGCCGAGTAAGCGACTTTCTCCACCGTCAGATCGGCCGGCTGAAGCGGATCGACCAGCGCCTGTCCCCAGCTTCCCGGTGCAAAATCGCCAGGGCCCAAAAACGGACGGAGGCTCTGTAGATGCGGCGCAATCATCGGCGCCCCGCCTTTGCCGGGAACCAGGGTGAATTGCGTCGATAGAACCCAGCCGCCGACCTGGCGCATCGCCTGTGCCAAAGGCGCCAGCCGCGTGGGCAGGGCGGCAATGGCCGCGCAGGTCGCGCCGCCCCGGGCATAGGCCCCGTCGGGATGCAGGAAGTCGTTCTGAAGATCGACGAGCAGCAGCGCTGTGCGGTCCGGTGTCATTGCGCGCGCACCACCAGATTGCCGAACCGGTCCGTCTCGGCCGCAAGCCCAGGGTCGAGAAAGATCGTCGTGTCGGGTTGTTCGAGCAGGGCGGGGCCGGAAATCTGCGTGCCCGCGGCAAGGCCGAGCCGGTCATAGACCCGGGCCTGATGCCACTGCCCCTGAGCATAAATCGCGCGTGTGCCGGTTTCGCAAGCCGCTGCGGGCCGCCCCGCCTCGGGCGCAAAAACCGCCGGGTCCAGTGCCGGCCGCCGGCCGATCGCGGCCACCCGATGGTTCATCACCCGCACCGGGATGCCCTGCAAGACCCGCCCATAGGCGGCGCGATAGGCCGCCTCAAAGGCATCGGCGATGACCGCGCGCGACAGCCCTTCGGGCGGAGTGGTCAGCGGCACCTGCACGCTATGCGTCTGGCCCACATAGAGCATGTCGAGCTCAAAAACCTGGGTTCGGGCGACAAAGCCGACGCCGGCGCGGTCGAGATCCGCATCCAGCGCCGCGGCCGTTGCCAGCATCGCCTCGCCCAACGCCGCGGCATCGAGCGTGTCCAGCGCCTGGTTGACCGTCTGCACCCGGTCATGGCGCATATCCGCCACCACGCAGCCCAGCGCCGAGGTGACGCCGGGATAGCGTGGCACCAGGGCCGCGCTCAGCCCCACCTCGCGGATCAGCGCCCCAGCATGGAGCGCGCCGCCCCCGCCGAATGGCATGGCGGCAAACGCGCCCGGATCATGCCCGCGCTCGATGGAGACCAGCCGGATCGCCCCGGCCATCTTGGCATTGGCCAGCCGCAGGATCGCCTCGGCCGCATCCTCGAGCGATAGCCCCAAAGGCGTGCCGATCGCCGCGTCGATCGCCTGCTGTGCTGCCTCCATGTCGAGACGATCAAGCGCGCCGCCGATGGGCCGGTCTGGATTGATGCGGCCCAGCACAAGATTGGCATCGGTGACGGTCGGTCGTGTGTTGCCCAGCCCGTAACAGACCGGCCCGGGATCCGAGCCCGCGGATTCCGGGCCCACCTGCAACAGCCCGCTGGCATCGAGCCAGGCAATGGAACCGCCGCCCGCCCCGATGGTGGTGATCTCGATCATCGGCAGGCGCACGACCATGCCGAAATCGACCGCTGTCTGCGCGGCCAAGGCCGGCTCGCCCCCGGCCACCAGTGAGACGTCAAAGGAGGTGCCGCCCATATCGCAGGTGATGATGTTCTCAAACCCCGCCGCCCGGGCGATGCCGCGCGCCGCGATCACCCCGGCAGCGGGGCCAGAGAGCGCTGTGCGCACCGGCTGGCGCTTGGCCGCGTCAAGCCCCATCACCCCGCCATTCGACTGTACAATCAGGAGCCGCCCGTCAAAACCCCGCGCCGCCAGCCGGCCCTCCAGCCGGTCGAGATAGGCCGCGACCAGAGGTTGGAGATAGGCGTTCAGCGTCGCGGTCGAGAGACGCTCGAACTCGCGGATCTCCGGCAAAATCTCGGTGGCGGCGGTGACATAGGGGTTGGGCCAGACGCGGCGCACCGCCTCGACGGCCTGTGCCTCATTGGCGGTGTTGGCATAGCCGTTGATAAAGAAGACACACAGAGCCGCGCAGCCATCCGCCGCGAGGGCTTGGGCGGCGGCTTGCACGGCATCGGGATCGACCGGGGTCAGCACCGTGCCATCGGCCAGAACCCGTTCGGCGACCTCGCGTCGGTCGGGGCGGGCAACCACGGGCAGGAACGTCCCGCGCAAGCCCCAAGTGGCCGGGCGGTCGCGCCGGCGCATTTCCAACACATCGCGGAAGCCTTCGGTGGTCAGAATCCCGGTGCGCGCGCCCTTGCGCTCCAAGAGCGCGTTGGTGCCCACGGTGGTGCCATGCACCACGGTACGGATCGCGGCGAAATCGGGGATCTGCGCGGCGATGCCTTGGGCAAATCCCAGGCTCTGATCGTCGCGGGTCGAGGGCAGCTTATGGATGGCGATCCGCCCCTCGGCTTCATCGAGAATGAAGATGTCGGTAAACGTGCCGCCGACATCGACACCCACCACATAGCGGCTCATGCCTTGGGATCCTGGATATAGCCCAGCGCCCGGTCCCGCGCCGCGGCCGCCGGATCGCGCGCCGCCGGATCGCCATGCCCGCCCCCGCCCGGGGTTTCCAGCCGCAGCCGCTGACCGCGTTTGAGCCGGATGCCGGTCATTTTCGAGGCCATGGGCGGTTCGGCCCAGCCGGTCTCCGTCTCATAGCTAAACCGGTTGGGCAGGGCCGGCCCGCCCCCCGCAATCCCAGGCGGCGGATGGCGGCCACGCTCGCCGAAAAGGAAGGCCTCGGCGCGCGCCTCCAACAATTCGATCTCATAGATCGCGCCGAGCCCGCCGCGATGCTGCCCCGCCCCGCCGCTGTCCGGCCGCAGCGCCCACTGGGTGAAGCGCACCGGATAGGCCGCCTCGAGGATTTCCAGAGGCGGGATGGTGGCGGTGGAGATCGGCGCATTGCCATGGTTGAGCCCGTCGCCCTCGGCATGCCCGCCATGCCCGCCGCCAAAGAAGGAGAACATCACCCAGCGCGCGCCATTCGCCCGGTGGCCGGCGATGGAAAGCGCGTTGATCGTGCCATAGGCCGGGGCCACGGCCCGCTGCGGCGCGATTTGCGCCACGGCCTGAAACACCACATCGATAAGCCGCAGGATCGTCTCGGTATAACCGCCGACCGGCCTGGGCGCCGTCGCATCGAGGATCGAGCCCGGCGCGATCTTCACCGCGACCGGCGCCAGCACCCCGGCATTGGCCGGCACCGCGCCGAAGACATGTTTGAGGGCGACATAGCAGGCCGCCACGGTGGTCGCGCGGGAGATATTGACCGGCCCCGCACAGGCCGCATCCGCGCCTGTAAAATCGAGCGTCAGCGCTTCGCCAGCAACCGTCATGGTCAGGGCGATTTTCAGCGGGCGGTCGAGGATCCCGTCATTGTCGAGCCAATCCTCCACCTGCACCGTCGCATCGGGCAGCGCGGCGATTTCGGCCCGCATCAGCGCAGCGGCGCGGTCTTGGAGCGCCTTAAAGCCGGCCTGAACGGTCGCCGCCCCCATCTCGGCGATCAGCGCCTGCATCCGCGCCTGCCCCAGATCGAGCGCGCCAAGCTGGCCCTGCAGATCGCCATAGGCCGAGAGCGGTAGGCGCGAATTGGCTTGCAGGATCTCCACGATTTCGGGGCGGTAGACCCCGCGATCGTAAAGCTTGACCGGCGGGATCAGCACCCCTTCCTGCCAGGTTTCGGTGGCCACAGGATTGTAATTGCCCGGCACATTGCCGCCGACATCGTGCCAATGACCGACCGAGGCCAGCCAGCAAAAGAGCCGGCCCTGATCAAACACCGGGCGCACCAGCCGCATATCGCTCAGATGCGTGCCGCCCGCATAGGGGTCGTTGAAGATCCAGACATCGCCCTCATACACCGCACCGGCGGCTTTTTCGATCACCGCCTGCACGCCGAAGGCCATGACGCCCACGAAGATCGGCAGGCCCGACTTGCCCTGCACCAACGTCTCGCCCGTCTCGGCATCGTAGATGCCATGGCTGGCATCATGCGCCTCGGCAATGATCGGGTTGAAGGCGGCGCGGAAAAGGGTGGCATCCATCTCATCGGCGATCTGTTCCAGCCGGCCCTTCAGAATGGCCAGCGTAACGGGATCGAGGCTCATTCGTACCCCTTGCCGCGTGCGAGCAGCGCCTCTGTGCCCAAAACCGCGTTCAGCTCGGCAAAATTGAACATCCGGCCTCGAAAGCCATCATTGGAGCCGTCGCGCAGAAGGCCAGTGTAATAGTCGCGCGCCATATGTGCGAGGGCGCGGACAATGCCGCCGGGAAAGATCACCAGCGCGTAGCCCAGCGCCTCGAGTTCCGCTGCCGATTGCATCGGGGTGTCGCCGCCCTCGACCATATTGGCCAGAAGCGGGACCCGCTTGGCAAAGCGCCCGGCGATCCCGGCCATCTCCATGCGGCTGCGCGGCGCTTCGACGAAAAGAAGATCGGCGCCGGCTTCCAGATAAGCCTCGGCACGGTCAAGCGCGGCCTGAAAGCCCTCGACGCCAATCGCGTCGGTGCGCGCAATGATCAACGCCGATTGACGCGCATCGACCGCGGCGCGGATCTTGCCTGCCATCTCGGATGCGGGCACCAGCGCCTTGCCCCTCAGATGTCCGCAACGTTTGGGAAACGTCTGATCCTCAATCTGGATCGCAGCCGCGCCGGCCCGCTCGAAACGACGCACGGTCCGCTGTAGGTTCATGGCGTTCCCAAAGCCCGTATCGGCATCGACGATCACCGGCAGCGCGATACGGTCGGTGATCAGCGCCAGCGTCTCGGCCACCTCGTTTGCCGTTACCAGCCCGATATCAGGCCTGCCCAAACGCGTATAGGCGATGCCGGCACCGGTCAGATAGGCCGCCTCTGCACCGGCGTTTTCGGCAAGCAGACCGGTCAACGGGTCGACGATACCGGGCGCAAGCAGGATCGGCCGCTCGGCAAGGCGTTGGCGCAGCGTCACGGCGTCGCCGCGCTGGCAAAGCGCGCTTTCAGGAAGGGCACCAGCCCCCCGGCATCGATGATCGCGCGGAGGTTCTCGGGCAAGGGATCGAGCACTATGGCCGCGCCGCCGGCCAGCCGCAGCGCGCCGGCAACCGGGTCGAGGGTGGCCGCCGCGCCGTCCTCAACCGCCGCGACATCCGATGCGGTCAGCACCGGCAGGCCCAAATTGATCGCATTGCGGTAAAAAATGCCCGCAAAACTCAGCGCCACAACCCCGGCCAACCCCAAATATCGCAGCGCCTCGGCCGCCTGTTCGCGCGAACTGCCCATGCCGAAATTGCGCCCCGCCACAAGGATGTCGCCGGGTTGCACAATACGCGCAAAGTCAGGGCGGACCGTTTCCAGGCAATGCGCAGCAAGCGCTGCGATCCCGCCGCGCATGTATCGCCCCGGCGCAAGCTGGTCGGTGTCGATATCATCGCCCAGGCGAAAAATCCGGCCCATCAGGCAGCCCCCATCATTTCGCGCGGATCGGTGATCCGCCCGGCCACCGCCGAGGCCGCCACGGTCAGCGGCGAGCCCAGCCAGACCTGTGCGCTGGGATCGCCCATGCGACCCTTGAAGTTGCGCGCGGTCGATGAGATGCAGGTGATGCCTGCCTCCAGCCGGTCTGCGCCATACCCCGCACAGATCCCGCATGCGTTGGGCAGGATCCGGGCGCCGGCAGCCTCGAAGACGCCCATAATGCCCTCCCGGGCTGCCCTGTCCTGATCCCGACGCGATGCGGGCGCGACCAGCAGCGTAATCCCCGGTGCCGGCCGGCGACCCTGCAAAATGCCGGCCGCCGCGGCGAGATCCGCGTACTTCGCGCCGGTGCAGGCGCCGATATAGGCCACGTCGACCGCAGCGCCGGCCTCGCATGCCGGCCCGGCATTGGCTGGGGAGTGCGGCGCTGCGACCTGCGGCGCCAGGCTGGAGGCATCAAAGCGGTGATGCGCGGCAAGCGCGGCCCCCGGGTCGGTGACCAAACCCTGCCAGGCGCCCGGCTGCCCGCCCGCGGCTTCGATATAGGCCGCGGTCACCCTGTCGGGCGCGATCAGCCCCACCTGGGCGCCCAGCTCTGCGGCCATGTTGGAAAGCGTCATACGCTCTTGCATCGTCAGGGCGGCAATCGCCGGTCCGGTATACTCCACGGCCTGGTACTGCCCGCCATCCATCCCCAGCCGGCCGCACAGCGCCAGCATCATATCCTTGGCCATCAACCCCGGCCCCAGCCGGCCCTGCCATTCGATCAGGATCGTGCCGGGCACCCGCAGCCAGATCTCGCCTGTGGCCAAGACGCCCGCCATCTCGGTCGCGCCGATGCCGAACATATAGGCGCCAAACGCGCCGCCGGTGGGCGAATGGCTGTCGCCGCCGACCACGAACATGCCGGGTGCCAGATGCCCCCTTTCGGGCAGCACCACATGGCAAATGCCCTCTCCGTCATGGAAGGCCACGCCGTTTTCGGCCGCCCAGGCCCGGGTGAGGGCAAGGATGCCGGCGCCTTCTTCGGTATCGCCCGGCACGAAGTGATCCGAGATCAGAACCACGCGGTCGCGATCCCACAGCCCCACCCCCAGCTCGCGCAGGATCGGCTCGACCCGCCGCGGCCCGCCCGAATCGTGGATCATCGCCAGATCGACCCGCGCCGTGACCACCTCGCCGGGCGTCACGACGGGACCCGCGACGGCAGACGGCGCAGACGGGGCGGACCGTCCAGCGGCGCGCCCGATGATCTTTTGCGCAAGTGTTGTGGCCGGCATTGCGGCATTCCTCACGGCTTGTCCTTTCCGTTCGCTGCTAACTAGCATAGCCTTGCGGCGAAGCCAGCCGGTCGAGAGCGAAGATGGCCCCGCACAATGCCGCCCAAGCGCCACCCGCAAATGCCGATGAAACCCTTGTGCGGGATTATCTGGCAGCGATGGAGGCGCGCGATCTCGAAAAAGCGCGCGGTATGCTTGCGCCGGGCTTCGCGATGGTCTTCCCCGGCGGTGCGGTTTTTGAACAACTCGAGGCGCTGCTTTCTTGGTCGCAGCCGCGCTACCGCTTCGTGCGCAAGCGCATCGACCGCATCGAGCGGGCAGGCCAGGTTGGGGCGATCTCGGTGGTCTTTTGCATGGGCGGGCTTTCCGGCGAATGGCCCGATGGCACGCCTTTTTCCGGCATCCGCTTTATCGACCGCTTCGAGCTTGTCGATGGGCGCCTGACGCGCCAGGAGGTCTGGAACGATATGGCCGAGCATCGGGGTTCTGCGTGAATTTGCCGGACGTTCTGGCGGTGGTAGGCGCGCCACTGGCAGGGTTTGCGGTTTTGGCGCGGGGCAGGGCGCGGCCCGCCCCCCCTACGGATCGGCATCTTGCGGCCCGAGCTTGGCCGAAGCGGGCGTTTTCCGCCATTTTTGAAAGTCGCGGCGTTCGGTTTGGGAAAGCGGAAGCCCGCTGCGGGTTTCGGGCCGCGCATATTGAGGATTGTAAAGACACGCCCGGACGCCGAAAATCGCGACGGCGCTTGACGTCGGGTGGGATGCTCGAACCAAACCGCGGATGGGCATAGTGCTGCCGGCCGATCGGGCGCTGCTGGCCGATCTGTTTGCCGCCGCGGTGGCCGCCGCCGATCCCGCGCGGGTGCTGCCCGCGCATCTGCCCGAACGCCCTGAGGGGCGGCTGGTGGTGATCGGGGCCGGCAAGGGGGCGGCCCAGATGGCCCGAGTTTTTGAGCGGCTTTGGGACGGCCCGCTATCCGGCGTGGTTGTCACGCGCCATGGCTTCGGCGTCGCCTGCGACCGGATCCGGGTGATGGAGGCCGCCCACCCGCTGCCCGATGCGGCCGGGCTTGCGGCGACCGCCGCGCTGAAGGAGGCGCTGCGCGGCTTGGGGCCGCAGGATCTGGTCGTTGCACTCATCTGCGGTGGCGGCTCGGCGCTGCTGCCCGCACCGCCTGCCGGGTTGAGCCTGGCCGATGAGGTGGCGCTGAACCGCGCGCTTCTCGCCTCGGGTGCACCGATTGCGGTGATGAACGCGCTGCGCCGCGAGGTCTCGACCGTCAAGGGCGGTCGGCTTGCCGCCCTGGCCGCTCCGGCGGGTGTGCTCAGCCTGGTGGTCTCGGATGTGCCGGGCGACGATCCTGCCGAGGTGGCGTCGGGCCCGACAATCCCTGGCGGCCCCTCGCGCGCGGCGGTGCGCGCGCTGGTCCGGGATTGGCGGATCGCGCTGCCCGACCCGGTTGCACGCTATCTGGAGGGCAATACCAACCCCACGCCGCAGCCGCAGGATGCGGTCTTTGCCGGCCATAATGTCCGGCTGATCGCCAGTGCCCGCCACGCGCTGGAGGCGGCGGAAGCGCATGCAAGGGCGCGCGGCCTGCCGGTCGCCATTCTGTCCGATGCGGTGCAGGGCGAGGCGCGGGACATCGCACGGATGCATGCCGCCCTGGCCCGCGAGATCGTGCTGCGAGACCGCCCTTTTGCGCGACCGGTCCTCTTGCTCTCAGGTGGCGAGACGACGGTGACGCTGCGTGGGCAGCCGGGGCGCGGCGGGCGCAATGCCGAGTTTCAGCTGGCGCTGGCGCTGGCGGCCGAGGGGCTGCCTTTTGCCGCACTTGCTGCGGACACTGACGGGGTGGATGGGACCGAGGTCAATGCCGGGGCGTTTGCCGATGGCCGATCGGCGGCCCGGATGCGCGCGGCTGGCCTCGATCCCGCAGCCGCGCTGGCGCGCAATGAAAGCTGGGACGCCTTTGAGGCGACGGGCGATCTGTTCACCACCGGGCCGACCGGCACCAATGTCAATGATTTCCGCGCGATCCTGCTGCGCGGCTGAGCGGCGTTATCGCCGCCGAGCCGGCCGGTGCAGCGTGCCGAACACCCAGTCCCAAAAGGGCGAGGTGACGCCGAAATTCACCGTCTCGTCGCGGTAATGGTGAAAGCCGTGATGCTGGCGCAGCCGCCGGCCGATGCCGTTTTTCATCGGCAGTTGGTGACAGGCGAAGTGGACGTATTCATAGGCGGTGTAGCCCAATGCGGCCCCGGCCAGGGTGCTGAGCGAAAAGGGCCAGGAGAACACCGGCAAAAGCAGGGCCAGCCCGATGACCGCAAGCGGGATGGCAAAGCTGTGCTTGACGCTGACCACATCGTCGGGATCGTGCGGGTCGTTGTGATGGCTGCGATGGCCGGGCATGAAGCGGCGCAAGGTCTTCGCCCAGCTCTCCTCCGGCTCCCAATGCAGCACATAGCGATGCAGGAAATACTCCAGCAGCGTCCACCAGGCAAAGCCGTAAAGCACACCCAGAAGGGCGGGCAGCACGCGCCCCTCGGCCAGCCAGACCGACACCCCCACCAGCACCGCCGCGCTGGGCACAAACACATGCACCACGCGGGCCAGATGCGGATGCCGCAACAGCTTGAGCGCCGAGCCTTCCGCGTCGAATGCAGGGTCGTGCTGGGTCATGCCGGCGAAGCTCCAACAACTCCAATTGTCGACAATTTAGCTCGGCGGTTGCGCGCCATCAAGGTCACTCCTTGACGCGGCCCGGTTGGGCCGCAGACACTCATCTCTATGCGACCGAGGGCCGCCATTGCCGCGCTCGCGGTGTCACAAACACTGGTCTGGGCGGCGCTCTTTTACAGCTTTCCTGCGTTGTTGCTGGTCTGGGAGGCCGAGGCGGGATGGACCCGCTCGGGCCTCACGCTGGCTTTCACACTGGCCATCCTCGCTGCCGCGATCGCATCCCCTCTGGCTGGGCGGTTGGTTGATCGCGGCAATGGGCGCGCGGTCATGGCGGGGGCGACCGCGGTCGGGGCGTCGGCGCTGGCGGCGCTGTCCCAGGTCCAAAGCCTTGCGGTTTTCACACTTCTCTGGGCGGTGATCGGGTTGGCAATGGGGGGCTGTCTCTACGAGACGTGCTTTGCCGTGGTCACCCGCACCGGTGGGACTGCGGCCGCGCGGCGTATCACTGCGATCACGCTTGTGGCCGGTTTCGCCTCGACGCTCGCCTTTCCGGCCGCGACCGGCCTGGCCGCGGCATTGGGATGGCGCGCCACGGTGCTGATCGCCGCGGCCGTGACGCTGACGATTGCGCTGCCGCTCCTGATCTGGGCTATCGGTTGTCTGGAGCGCGCGGCGCCGCCCGTCCCCGCCCGCGACAAGCGCGCGCTCCCAAGCCCGAAAGCTTGGGAGCGTCGCGCGTTCTGGCTGCTGTTTTTGGGGTTTCCCTGCCTTGCGCTCAATCACGGTATTCTGATCACCCATCTTCTGCCGCTTTTGGCCGAGCGCGGGGTGCCGGATGCGCGCGCGGTCCTGGCCGTGTCGCTGATCGGGCCGATGCAGGTCGCCGGCCGGCTCGTCATGCTGGCGCTGCAGCGGCGCGCGTCGCCTTTGACGCTGGCGCTCGGGGCCAGCGCGTCGATCGCCGCGGCGTCGGTGGTGCTCGCCCTTGCGGGGGGCTGGCTGGCAGCGCTGCTTGTCTTTGCGCTGTTGCAGGGCGGGGCGGTCGGTATGACCTCGATCTTGCGTCCGGTGATTGCCGCCCAGATCTTCGGGCGCGCGGCTTTCGGCGCTGTCTCGGGCCTTCTTGCCGCACCCTATATCGCGGCCAGCGCTGCGGCACCCTTTGCCGGTGCGCTGATCTGGGGGCTGGGCGGCTACGATCTTCTTTTGGGCCTGACCGCGACCGCCGGTCTTGGCGCCTTTGCGCTGCTTGCCGGGCTGCACCGACAACCGGCCGGGCCGGCGCAGGGTTAGGGCCGCAGGTCGAAAAGCATTGCCGGCCGGGCCCTGCCCATGGCACCTGTGGAGTGCGACAGCCCAGCCGAAACAGGGGAGCGGCCATGAAGGATTCGAATTTCCTGCGCGAGCAAAATGCCCGGCATATCTGGCATCCGATGGGCCATCCTGGCGCGCTACAGCGCGACTTGCCGGTGATCGTCTCCTCGGCCGAGGGCGTGCATCTGACCGATATCGACGGGCATCGCAGCATCGATGCGGTGGGCGGGCTTTGGAACGTCAATCTGGGCTATTCCTCAGAGCCGGTGAAGGCCGCGATTGCCGATCAGCTGACGCGGCTGCCCTACTACTCGGCCTTTGCCGGCACGACCAACGAGCCGGCGATTGAGCTGTCTTACGAGCTGGCCGAATGGTTCGCACCCGACGGTATGGTGCGGGCGATGTTTACCTCGGGCGGTTCGGACTCGGTCGAAACCTGCCTGCGGCTGGCGCGCCAGTACCACAAGATCCGCGGCGATGCGGGGCGCGTGAAGTTCCTGAGCCTCAAAAAGGGCTATCACGGCACGCATTTCGGCGGGGCCTCGGTCAATGGCAATGCCCGCTTTCGCACCATTTACGAGCCGCTTCTGCCCGGCTGTCACCATCTTCCCGCGCCCTACACCTATCGCAATCCGTTTCATGAAAGCGATCCGGCCAAGCTTGCCCAGGCCATTGTGCAGATGGCCGAGGATGAGATTGCTTTCCAGGATCCCAAGACCATTGCGGCCTTCATTATGGAGCCGATTTTGGGTGCCGGCGGGGTGATCGTGCCGCATGAAAGCTTCATGCCGATGATGCGGGCGCTTTGCGACCGGCACGGGATTTTGATGATCTCCGATGAGGTAATCACCGGCTTTGGGCGCTCGGGCGACTGGTCCGGTGCACGGCATTGGGGCGTGCAGCCCGATATGATGAGCACCGCCAAGGCGATCACCTCGGGCTATTTTCCGTTCGGCGCGGCGTTGATCGGCGCGAAGGTTGCCGAGGTTTTCGAACGGGACGAGACGGGTGAGGGCAGCATTGGCCATGGCTACACCTATTCAGCGCATCCGGTCGGTGCGGCCGCGGCGCTTGCGACACTGGCCGAGACAAAGCGGCTCAACCTTGCGCAGAACGCCGCAGCGCGAGGCACCCAGATCTATGAGGGCCTTCTTGGTCTGGCGCAGAAACATCCGCTTATCGGCGATGTCCGCGGCGGGCATGGGCTGATGACAGGGCTGGAGCTGGTCAGCGACCGCGCCGCGAAGACCCCGATACCGAAGGAGGTGGGTCTGCAGATCCAGAAGGTCGCCTACCAGCACGGAGCGATGGTGCGGGTCTCGGGCCACAATATCCTGATCTCGCCGCCCTTGGTGGTTTCGCCCGCCGAAATCGACGGGATCGTTGCCGCTATCGATGCCGGGCTGTCCGCGGTCTGACGCCGGATGCGTGTTGCAAACGAGCGAGGAGACGGCAGATGACGCTGCGGTGGCGGCGCCGATCGCAAGGGGCTTTTAAGGCGCGCTAGGCGCTGTTTCACACACGGAACCCGGTCCGGCCACGCGCCTTTGCAGCCCGGCTGGGCGGTGCAACGCACCCTGTGTGAGAAACCGAAAAAACGGCCTGCGGGCAAGGGCCTTGTAGGGCCGTTTGAAAGTAATTTGTAACCTTAGATGTTTCTGCAATTGCCACAAACGAGACATTGTGCTTCCATGAGGGTCGAGGGGTAGCGACCTGGCCAAGTAGATTGAGCGGTGGTGGCTGCGTGACAAGTCAAGGGTTAGGTGTACTATGAATCCGAATGCGCTGTTTTATGCCGGAAACTACGATCGGATTGTGTTTCATTTCGATGGCAACAACAACGATCCGGACGATATCGCAGCGATGGCCGTCGCCGCCCTCATCGCGAAGGCCGCCGGGGTCGAAGATCGGATCGTTTTCTTTCACAACAACAACATCTTCGAGCCGTCGGTGGCCTGGCAGGTCGATGCGATGAACCAGGTCGCGGCTTTTGCCGAAAGCCTGGGCATCACCACCCATAGCTATGAAGGACAGGCCGCAACGACCACGGCCGAACTGACCGGTATTCTTGATTCCGGCGAAAAAGTGCTTCTGCTCGAAGGCGGTCCGATGACGGCCACTTACAACGCCTTGCAAGGCGTATCGTCGGGCAATCTGAGCAACATCTCGCTAATGTCTCACTCCAATTGGAACGAGAATCAAGGCGTGCCCTGGTCCACGTTGAAGGACGACTACCCCGAGATCACCTATTTCGACATCATCGACCAGAACGGTTTTACCACCGGCACCAACAACGCACCGGGCAGCGGCTTTAAAAGCAAGTGGTGGAACTGGATGGACGATCCAAACGAACCGCTTGCGAGCAACCCGGTGGTCGTCGAGGCGAATGCGCTGATGGGTCTGGCGAACGGTCCGAACTTCGATCCCGACTCGTTGCCCGAGGATAGCAACCAATACTACTACGACATCTCCTATGACGCGTCGGATGCCGGCATGCTGATGTATGCGCTGCATGGTCTGGATGCGAACGGCAACCCGTCGGAGCGATCAAACCCGCGGCTTGCGCGCGACTTCCTCGCCGCCGGTGAACCCTTGGAAAAAACGTCGTCGGATATCGGCAGCAACCCTGCGCTCGTGCATGAGTTCAAGGATGGCTGGGCAAAGATCGAGGCTGAATCCGCCACCTGGGACCTGCCCAACAGCGCTTCGGTGGATAAATGGAAGCTCACCAACGAATTCGACTTCACCGAAACCGGCAGCCCGCAACTTGGCAATAAAGGCCCCATCGAAGACAGCGCGGGTTTGGGTTCGACCGGCGACGGGGTGATGTGGTGGACCGGGCCGAATTATTTCGACGACAGCTTTGCCGGGCTTAGCCGGACAGCACCACTGCTCTATCGCTTCGAAATCGGCGAAGAAGACATCCCTGCAAACGGGACGCTTAAGATCGGTTTCAACATTCGGGTGATGAAGCCCGACGGCGCCGGGGTCGGCGCGAGCGACGCGGCCAATGACGTCTTCTTCAAGTTCGGCGCCGAGGGTACGTTTAACGGCACCATCGATAGGGAGGGATGGCGCAAGATCCACGTCAAACCCTTTGACGGTCGCGGGAACCCCGACCCCTTCGAGCCGATGGAGTGGGATTGGATCGCGCATTACGCATCCGGTGGGCGTGACGTTCCCTTGCATTACAACATCACCGAGGCCGGCATCTACGAATTTGCAATTGGCGGGCGCTCGAAATGGACGGCGATCGACCAGATCCAGATCCTGGATGTGGACAACTATCCCGGGCGCAACGCCTATCGAGCGGAATCGGCCGCGACGCCCTATCAGTCCGGGCCGGCTAATGCGGCGCCGGTCGTGCTGGACGACCAAGAGTCGGTTGTGGCGGGCGAGACGCGCGTCATCGATGTGCTGGCCAATGACAGCGATCCGGATGGCGATCCGCTGACGCTTGATGCGGTCGCGGCGCCGCCCGACATCACGGCACGGATCGTCAATGGCCAAATCGAGGTTGTGGTTGCGGCCAACGTCGTGGGCACGCAGGCAATCGACTACACCGCCTCCGACGGCAATGGCGGCACGTCTGCAGGCGTGCTGACCCTCACCGTTTCGCCACCCGCGCCGCCCCCGCCCCCGCCCACGCAGTCGGGTGAGGTCGCTGGCCGCGTGTTCATCGATGGCGATCGGGACGGGCTGAACGGGAACGACGCCGATGATCCCGGCCTTGCGGGTCTCACCGTCACGCTCTTCAAGGACGGCTCGGCGGTCGACACGACGGTGACAAATGAAAGTGGCTGGTACCTGTTTTCGGATGTCCCGGCAGATAGCGGCTACTCGGTGCGCGTCTATAAGGGCGATGAACGGCTCGATTTCGCGCCAAGTCCCGGTCAATGGGTGGGCGGCGCCGGCAATCTGAACTCCGCCGTGTTCCGCGTCGAGGCGGACGATAAGACGCCCGGCGTGCACGGCATGTTCGCACCGCCGGGCGCGGCCGTGGGCCAGTTGGAGATGGGCCGGGTGACCCTAGGCCAAGACGGCCCCGACAGCTGGATCAATGTCAGCTTCGCTCAGGCCATCGATAACGCCGTGGTCGTGCTGGGCCCTGCAAGCTCGAACGGCAATTCGCCGGTGATCGGTCAGGTCAAGGATGTCACCTCGACCGGGTTCAAAATGCAGATCTCCGAATGGGCCTACCTGAACGGTTGGCATGCCGAGGAGACAATCGGCTGGATGGCGATGTCGGAAGGCCGCCACACCCTGATCGACGGCACGGTTGTCGAAGCCGGCCATGTCTCGGCGAGCAACGAGACGACGGCCTCGGTGAGCTACAGCCAAGCTTTCGGTGCCGGGCCGCTGGTTTTTGCCCAGCTGTCGACCGACAATGGCAACGGGCCGGCGACCACCCGGATCAGCGATGTCTCTGCCGCCGGTTTCGACGTTGCCATGCAAGAGGAAGAGGCAGCCGACGGTCTGCGCACCACCGAGACGCTGAGCTGGATCGCTGTCGAGAACCGCGACAATGTCGTCTTCGATGCGGCCGGGACCGTCGGGCTCGACCACACCTGGTCTAGGCTGGACGGCGATGCGCCCACGCCCACCGATGTGCTGATTGCCGATATGCAGACCATGAACGGACCGGACACGGCCGATCTGCGTATGTCCGAGGGCAGCCGAGGGTGGCGCGTGCGGGTGCAAGAAGAAGCCTCGGCCGATGCGGAAGAAACGCATGCGAGCGAAACCTTGGGCTACCTTGTAGGCCAGGCGGGAAGCTACGATCTTTTCGCCTGAGCCGGTCTCAACGCGCCCCAATCGGCGACTTTTTTCTGGGCCTTGCGTCTTGCCGGCGTTGTCTTAGCACGGCATCGGCGCTTGGCCCCTCGGTCTTTGCAGCTGCGCCCAATGCAGGGTTTGGGCTGCGCCTTGCAGCCGGCGAAACGAACCTGCCGCCTCTGGACAGAAGCGCGGTTTTGCGCGAAGCCGGGGTCATGTCTGCGGCCGATCTCAAGGATGAGCGCCTTGCGCATCTGAACTCTGTTTTGGAGCGCCGTTTCCGTCGTGCGCTTGAGCGACAGCTTGAACCCCATGGCGTGCCGTTCGGGCATTGGGCTTTTCTGCGCATTCTCTGGAAGGAAGAAGGGCTTTCGCAAAGAGAGCTCGCCGACCGGTCTGGTCTAACGACGCCGACCGTGCACGCCGCGGTGACGAAGATGGAGGCGCATGGCATCATCGTTCGAAAGGTGCCGGCGGGAAACACCACAAGACCGCTGGTCTACCTCACCGAACGTGGGCGGGAGCTTAGATCGGTTCTGGAGCCATTGGCCGTCTCGACCAACGCGGCCGCGACGGTCGGAATCCCCGCAGAAGATCTGGCAAAGACGAAAGCCACGCTTCTGCGCATGATCGCACAGCTGGCAAAACTGGGTTGACCCGCTGCAAGTGCCTTGCCTTTCATGGCGATCCGTGCAGAAAATTAGGTATCTAATAATATGGGAGGTAGCAATGCGGATCAAAGCGACCCTGATGGCGGCAGCCTTCGCGCTGGCCCCGGCGACGGCCTGGGCGGACGAATATGCGATCGATCCGGCGCACACGCTGGTGATGTTCCAACTCGACCATCTTGGCTTTGCCAAATCGATCGGCTGGTTTGGCGATGTGACCGGCACCATCACTTATCGCGCCGATGACGTAACCGCGAGCAGCGTCACGGCGTCGATTGCGGCGGCTTCGGTGAACACGAACCACGATCATCGCGACGGGTGGATCAAATCCGACAAGGTGCTCAATGCCGCTGTTAATCCGGCGATCACCTTTGCCTCGACGGGCATCGAGCAGACCTCCGAACAGAGCGGCAAGATCATGGGTGAGCTGACGATGAACGGCCAGACCCTGCCGATCACGCTGGATGCCACCTTCAATGCGCTGGGCGAAAACCCCATCAGCAAGAAACAAACCCTCGGCATAAGCGCGACCGCAACATTGACCCGTTCAGATTGGGGCGTCAGCGCCTTTGTCGGGCCGCTCGGGGACGAGGTGACGGTTCGGATCGAGCTTGAGGCGATCAAGGTCGAGGGCTGATGACGACAGCTCGGTTTGCAAAGCGCGGGGCGGGGCGGGTTGGTTTCCGTCCTACGCCATCGCGGCGGTTCTTGACGGCTGCGATGCTGGTTTCGGTCCCGCTGGGGTTTTTGCAGAGCACGGTCCAGGCGGACGCCCAGACCGCGACGCGCTGGACGGTTGAGCCCGGCAGCGCCCAGCTTGAAATCACGGGCGTGGCGCGTGGCTTCGCGCTGACCGCCAGTTTTGAACGTTTTCAGACCGAGATCGCATTCGATCCGGCTGCTCTGGATGCCACCGATGTGCGGGTGACCATCGACACGGCAAGCTGGACCAGCAGCCTACCCGCGGCCGATGAGCAGGTGTTGGGCGCCGACTGGCTTGCCGTGGCGCTGGCGCCGACGGCACGTTGGGTTCTGGCCGATCTCGCGGTCGTCGACGATACCCGCTACCGCGCCGACGGGATGCTCACCATTCGCGACCGGTCGGCCCCCGTTGCGATTGCGCTGACGCTTGACATCGACGCTGCCGGCACGACGTTGCGCGCCGCCGGGACCGCCAGCTTCGATCGTCGCGATTTTGCGCTTGGCGCAACCACCGCGCCCGAGGAAGGCATGGCGGGCTATACGGTCGATATCCGATTTGAATTCACGGCCAGAAGGACTGCGCCATGAAACTCTGCCGGTTCAATGGCGACCGTCTGGGCCTTGTGCTGGGCGACCAGATCGCCGATGTCAGCGCGGCGTTGGAGCCGCTACCCGCACTGCGTTGGAGTGCAGCCTTCGCTGACCCGGTGATTGAACGCCTGGCGGTGCTGCGGCCGATCCTGGAAGATCTTGCCGCCGGCGCACCGCGCCATGCGCTTGCGGATGTAACGCTGGAGGCGCCAGTCGCCCGGCCCTCGAAAATCATCGGGGCGCCAGTGAATTATCATGCGCATCTGGATGAGGCGCGTGGCGATCGTGACCTGCATCAAGGTCAGGTTGTGCACCCGATCGACGAGATCGGCTGTTTTCTCAAGGCAGGCTCCTCGCTGATCGGCTCCGGCGCGACGATCGCTTTGCCCGCCGGCATGGACCGGGTGGATTATGAGGGCGAGATTGCGGTGGTCATCGGCACATCGGCCAAGGCGGTGCCGGCCGCGGATTCGATGGGCTATGTTGCGGGCTACGCGCTCGCGCTCGACATGACCGTGCGCGGCAAGCAGGACCGCTCGATGCGCAAATCCTGCGACGGGTTTTCGGTGCTGGGGCCCGCCCTCGTCACGCCCGAAGAGATTGCCGACCCGACCGCAATCCCCTTTGAGTTGCATCTCAACGGTGCGGTCCGGCAGGCCGCCGACACCCGGCTTTTAATCCGCAGCGTGCCCGAGCTGATCGAGATGTGCTCGGCCTTTTACACCCTGCATCCGGGGGATGTGATCATGACCGGCACGCCTGCGGGCGTCGGCCCGGTGGTGCCGGGCGACGCGATCACGGTGACCTCGCCCGATCTGGGCCGCCTGACCTTGCGCATTCAGTAAAGCCAGTTTGGCAGCCAGAGCGCGAGGCCCGGGATCGCAATCAGGATGGCCACCCCCACCAGCTGGGCCACAAGAAAAGGCAGGATGCCGCGATAGATCGCCGTGATCGGGATGTCCGGCGCCTGGCTGCGGATGACAAAAAGGTTGAGCCCCACAGGCGGGGTGATGAGCCCGATCTCGGCCACGATCACCAGAAAGATCCCGAACCAGATCGCCGAATAGCCGATGGCCTCGACGATGGGCAGAAACACCGGGACGGTGATCAGGATCATCGAGATCGAATCCAGAAAACAGCCCAAGATCAAATAGACCAGGACCAGAAAGAGGATGATGGCGAGCGCCCCCAACCCCTGCGCCTCGATCCAGCCGCCCAGCGTGGCGGGGATGCGCGACTGGACCATGAAGGCGGCGAACATGAAAGCGCCCAAAACGATCAGAAAGAGCGTCCCGGTGGTGCGGATCGTTTCGGCAAAGCTGCTGGCCAGCGCCGCGAGGCCCAGCTGCCCGCTGGCAAAGCCCAGAAGGATCGCCAAGGCCGCACCGATTGCGGCGGCCTCGGTGGGCGAGAAAAACCCCGCAAAAATGCCGCCGATCACCACGCCGAACAGCAAGACCAGCTTCCAAAGCCCTAAAATCGCTTTCAGCCCGGCCGAGGGCGGCGCGCCGGCCGGAATGTCCTCGGGCCGCAGCCGCGCTAACAGCCAAAGCGCAACGATGTGCAAGAGGGTCAGCATCAGCCCCGGCAAAAGCGCCGCGGCAAACAGCACCGGCACGCTTTCCTGGGCGATGATGGCATAGATGATCAAAATGATCGAAGGCGGGATCAGAATGCCCAGCGTCCCGCCCGAGGCGACCACACCCGCCGCGATGGCGTCGGAATAGCCGTATTTGCGCATCTGCGGGATCGAGACCCGCGTCATGGTCGAGGCGGTGGCCAGCGAGGACCCGCAGATCGCCCCGAACCCCGCACAGGCCCCGACCGTTCCCATGGCCAGCCCGCCGCGCATCCCGGCAAAGACCGCATTGGCCGCGGTGTAAAGCTCGCTTGCCATCTTGGTGCGCGCGGCCACAACCCCCATCAGCAAAAAGAGCGGCACGACCGAAAGCGAATAGGCCTGGGCGATGCGAAACGGTACCTCGCCCAGCGTGTAGAGCGCCGGGCGCGCACCATCGATGGCCCAGTAGCCGCCCAACCCGACGATCAGCAGCGACGCGGCCACCGGCACGCGCAGAAAAATGGCGGCAATCAACAGCGCGATGCCGAGCACCCCGATCAGCTCGGGCGTCATCTCCGGCGGGCCTGCAGGGCCAGATTCAGCGCCACAGCCAGGATTGCGAGACCAAGCCCGGTCCAGATCGCGATCCAGTACCAGAATTTCGGCAGGCCGAGATCGAAGGTCTCCTCGCCCCATTCGCGGACATTCAGCGCCGGGCGGATGGTCTGCCAGGCCATGACGATGAGGATGACCAAAAGCAGCAGCGCGCCCACGCGTTTGAGCACCAGGCGGCGGTCGAACCGGTCGATCAGATCAACCGAGATCGCCTGGCCGGCGAAAAGCGCGGCCGCGATAGCCAGGCAGAGCGTCCAGTTCAGGGAAAATTCCACCAGATCGAGCGCGCCATAGATGCGCCAGGCCGGGTCGATTGCGCGCAGCACCACATCGGCCACAACCACCGCCATCATCGCAAACAGACAAATCGAGGCCGCGGCCGTCACCAGCGCCGCAACCCCGCTATTGATGCCTTCAAGCCTACGTCTTACTGACATCCCAGACCGACAGGACCCACCTCGTCGATCAGAGTGGTGATCATACCCATAACCTCATCGGCCGGTTTGCCCTTATCGGTGAGCGATGCCAGATACTCGGCCGTTAGCGCCGCCCCCATCGCCTTGAGCCTGGTAAGCTCGGCTTCGGGCATCTGATGGATGGTCACGCCAGCATCGACGAGAACCTTCCGGCCGATGGCGTCGAGCCGGTCCCAGACCTGGCCGATCTCGACGGAAACATCCGAAAAGCTCGCATCGATCATCGCCTGCAGATCTTCAGGCAGATCGGCAAAGCTGTCGGGATTCATGACCAGGGCGAAAGAGACAGTGTAGGCGTAGACCTCGGTAATGTCGGTCAAAAAGGGTCCCAGCTGGAAGGCCAGGCCCCCACCCCCATAATCGATCATCGTGCCGTCGATGGTACCCTTCTGCAGCGCCTCGGCCATGGCGGTGGGGGGCAAGCCGACGGGCTTGCCGCCCATCCGGGCGATGAACTGGCCCACGGCGCGCGAGGCCGGGCGCAGCGCCTTGCCCTGAAAATCCTCGACCGCCAGCACCGGCCCGCCCTTCATATTGATCTGGCCCGGCGGGTGCATAAAGGTCGCCAGCACCTTGACCCCGCGATGCTCGGGATCGATCAGCGCCCGCATCCGGGGATCGTTAATAACCCGTGTTGCCTGCTCGGCCGAGCAGAAAAGAAAGGGCATATTGGTGATCTCGGTCAACTCGAACCGCCCCGGTGTCGCGCCATGCAGCACCCAGGTGATGTCGGCCTGCCCGTTTGCGGCCAGATCGTAGTATGCCGGCGGCGGACCCATCTGCGCGCCGTGCAGGATCTCAAAGCTAAGCCGGCCCTCCGATTGCTCTTCCAACGATGCCGCCCAGGCATCGATCCATTGCGACATGCCGTGCTTGCCGGTCACATAGCTTGCCACTTTCAACTCATAGGTCTCGGCGTTCGCTGCCGAAGCCAAAAGCGTCAGCGCCGCGGCGCCGAACCAGGTCGCTACTCTCATGCTTCCTCCCTAAGCGCCTTTAGGCGTCTTGTCGAAATATCCCCAGTCTCTCCTGCGCGGCGCGATCCGAAAAGCTGAACAGGATCGCGTTGGTGTCGGCTTTGAGTTGGATGTGGCTCCAATTCGGCGCCACAAAGGTGTCGTTTTCCTCGAAGGCGAATTCGGTCTCGCCGATCCTGGCCGTGCCGCGCCCCTCAGACACGCAGAAAATGGTGCTTTCGGTCGAGCGGACCGCCACCGTCTCAAAGCCCGCCGGCAGGTATTGCAGGAAGGCCGCGATGGTCGGCAACGCATGCCCGCCATCATTTGGGTTGGCATAGACCATCTTGAAGCCGTGGCCAGGATCGATCTCATCGCCTGCCGCGATATGCATCAACGCATCGCGGCTGGGTCCGTAGGGATAGCGAAAGATCGGCGAGTAGGGTTTCTGCTCGGCCCCCGCAAAGGGGCGCATGCCGCGCCCAAACCGCGGCTCGCTGTCATTGTCGGCGCGGTGGATCGGCTGCTGGTCGACCTCGTTCTCTTCGGCGAACTTGGCGCCGAAAAAGTTGACCAGCGGAATATCGAGCCCGTCGAGCCAGATCATCGGCCCGTCGCCGGTATTCTCGTGATCGTGCCAACACCAGTTCGGGGTGGTGATGAAATCGCCCCGCTGCATGCTGCAGCGCTCGCCCTCAACCGCTGTATACCCGCCGGTGCTTTCCAGAACGAAGCGGATCGCACCCTGGGTATGCCGATGCGCCGCCGCGATCTCGCCTGGCAAAACAAGCTGCAACCCGGCAAAGAGCGTCTGGGCGATACCCGGGCGCTCAAGCCCCGGATTTTTTAGCGCCAACACGCGCCGTTCGGCCTCCTCGGCTGTGATTCGCTGCCCGGCATCCATCAGCAGTGGTCGCAGATCGGCATAGCGCCAGATATAGGGCACACCGAAGGATGTCGGGGCGAAGGAGACGAGCTTGTGGTAGACCTCCCAAAGCGGCATCGTCGAATGCCGGTCCATCGTCTCATAGGCTTCGACAAGATGCGGGTGGATAGGGTTTTCAATGTTCATTCGGCCGCCACCTTTCTTGCTGCATCGCGCACCAGATCGCGCCAGTCCGCCTCTTTGGGGACCACCCCCTCGAACGATGCGATCTGAGCTTGGACGATCGCGTCATCCGTGCCAAGGACCGGCCCGCCCTCGGCGGCCAGGATCGCCGCATCGACCATCAGCCGCCGGAACTCGACGATCGCAAGATCCGAGGCGCCCAGCACATCCTTGCTGCGATCCACCCGCCGACCCATCGACACCCACATCGCGATGTCCTGGTTCGGAATGCCCTTGATCCCGGTGAAGTTGCCCGCCTTCATCCGCGCACGGCTCTGGCGGAACCGATTGGCCATAGTTCCATAGGTCTCCCATGTCGTGGGATCGAGATCTTCGCCCGGCACCGCATGGGCAAAGGCGCGCCAGGCCGCCGTGTCGGGGGTCGTTTCCGGATCGCCCCAGGCAATGAAGTGAAACATCGAGCTGTCATCGTCGATCGGCACAATCACCGTGGCAACATTGTAAGAGGCGTTGGGCGGGATCAGCGACTGATAGGGCGCGATATACTCGGTGACGCGGATATAGTTCTGCGTCGCCGCCCGCTTGATCGGCCGTCTTATGGCCGCGTAGTGAAACCCGTAAGGTGTGGTCTGGGTCTGCATGCGTGGGGATTTGTCGGTCGAGGGCCGGTACCAGCTTGTCTCATCGGCCGCAGCCCCCTCGACCCGAGCCGGCACCATATCCGAGGAGTGCAGCGAGGAGGAATGGGCGCTGTCGATCTGGCCTTCGGTGATCTGCGCCCAATTGGCCGGAATGCGGATCTTCAGGATCGAGGTGCGCTGCGCGGACGATGGCGCAAAGGCCGGACGTTGAAAGGGCCGGATCGCCGCGGGATCGCCCAGCCAGGCCCAGGCGAAGCCGCCCCATTCCTCGACCGGATAGCTTCGGGCGCGCACCTTGTCCTTCAGCGGGCTGCCTTCGGGCTCGGACGACATGGCGACCACCTTGCCGGTCACGTCGAACTTCCAGCCGTGATAAAGGCATCGCAGCCCGCATTCCTCGTTGCGGCCCAGAACCAGCGAGGCTTTGCGATGCGGACAAAGCTCGTCGAGTAGGCCGAGCCGGCCCTCGCTGTCGCGAAACAGCACGAACCGCTCGCCCAAAGCCTCGATCAAAAGCGGCGGGCCATCGGCCTCGACGATTTCCTCGCTCAGCGCGACCGGGGTCCAATGCGCCCGCATCAACCCGCCCATTGGGGTGCCGGGTCCGACCTGGGTTAGAATGTCATTCTCCGCGGGGCTGAGCATACCGCACCTGGCTGATCATCGACATCGCGACCACGATACCAGCGAAGGCCGGTTTGACAAGACAAAATTAGGTATCTAATTATTTGCGCCGAGCCAAAGGGAGACCCCCCTTGCCCGATATGATCGCGGCCATAGTTACGGCGATGCGGGATCTAACCCCCGCCATCCGGGAGTTCGAGCTGACGCCAGCGCAGGGTGGCCTGCTGCCCGCCGCCGAACCTGGGGCGCATATCGGGGTTCAAACGCCGTCGGGTGCCTGGCGGCAATACTCGCTCGTCACCCCTGCGGCGGCGCCGGAGCGCTACCGGATCGCGGTCAAGCGCGAGGCAACGGGTCGCGGCGGCTCGGCCGCGATCCATACGGGCTGGGCGCCGGGTATGCGGGTTACGCTGACGGCGCCGAGCAACAATTTCGCGCTGGGCGCCGCACCGCGCTATCTGCTGATTGCCGGCGGCATCGGGGTGACGCCGATCTATGCGATGGCCCAGGCGCTGATGGTCCAGGGTGCCGCGCTTGAGATGATCTATTGCACCCGAAGCCGCGCCGAGACCGCCTATGCCGAGGCGCTGGAGGCGCTGTTGGGCGACTGTCTGATCCTGCATCACGACGAGGGCGATCTCGACGAAGTCTACGATTTTTGGGACCATTTTGCCGAGCCGCAGACGATGCATGTCTATTGCTGCGGTCCTGCCGCACTGATGGAGGAGATCAAGGCGATCTCGGGCCACTGGCCCGAAGGCCGGGTGCATTTTGAGGATTTCGGCGGGGTTGAGAGCGTGCGGGCCGACGATGTGGCGTTTGAGGTGGCGCTGCACAAGACCGGGCGGACCGTGAGCATACCGGCCGACCGCTCGATCCTCGAAGCGCTGCGCGAAGCCGGCATCACCGCCCCCAGCTCCTGCGAGAGCGGCACCTGCGGCACCTGCAAGATCGGGTTGATTGCTGGGGCGGTCGATCATCGCGATATGGTGCTAATGGAGGAAGAAAAGGGCGATCACATCATGATCTGCGTGTCGCGCGCCGCGTCAGGAGCGCTTGTTCTTGACCTCTGAACCCATCCGGCTCGGCGCGGTGGGGCTGGGCCGCGGCTTTGCGCTCACCGCCCATGCGCTGGCCGCCCATCCCGGCATTTCGGTGGTTGCAGCGTCCACCCGGTCCGACGACGCCCAGCGGGCCTTTGCGGCGGATTTCGGGGGACGGGTCTATGCCACATATGATGCGCTTTTGGCCGATCCGGAGGTCGAGATCGTCTATGTGGCCACACCCCATGGGATGCACCGCGCGCATGCCTGCGCCGCGTTGGAGGCGGGCAAGCATGTGGTGGTGGAAAAACCCTTGGCGATCGGGCTGGCCGATGGCGAGGCGATGATTGCCTGTGCCGAAGCGTCGGGGCGGCGGCTTCTTGTCGGTCCAAGCCACAGCTACGATCCCCCCATCGCCCTGGCCGCCCAGATCATCGCCTCCGGACGGCTCGGCGCGCCACGGCTTTTGCATGGGCTGATGGCGACGGATTACCTCTACCGTCCCCGTCGGCCCGAGGAGCTGCGCACAGCCGAGGGCGGCGGTGTGGTGTTTTCCCAGGCCATCCATCACATCGACGTGGCCATGCGGCTTTTGGCCAGCCCGCCCGTCTCGGTCCAGGCCGTCACCGGCGCCTGGGATCCGGGCCGCCCGACCGAGGGCGCCTACAGCGCGCTGATCCGTTTCCGCTCCGGTGCAACGGCGACGCTCACCTATTCCGGCTACGGCTATTTCGACAGCGATGTCTGGATGGAGGGGGTCTCGGAGTTGGGGCATGCTCCGTCGGGCGAGGGTTCGGGACAGGCGCGCCGGCGCTTGGCAGCGGTGGCCAATGAGGCCGCCGAGAAAAAGACCCGGGCCTTTGCCGGGCTCGACGCGCTGCCGCGACCCGAGCATCACGAACATTTCGGGCCGGTGATCGTCTTATGCGAGCGGGGCGATATCCGCCTCACCCCCTCTGGCGCGCTGGTCTACACCGAGGACGGCGTCGAGACGATGGACGCCCCCTTTAGCGGGCCACGCCAGGGTTTTGCCCAGGCACTCGTCGATGCGCTGCGCGGCGGGCCGGAACCGGTGCAGACCGGGCAATGGGGCCTAACAGCTCTGCGCGCCTGCCATGCCATTTTGCAAAGCGCCCGCAACCAAGCGCGGGTCGAACTTGCGGCGGTGACCGATGCCTGATCTTACGCTGTCCCTGGCCATGGGGGATTACGACCGCACCCGACCGATTGCGGATGGGCGGGTGAAGATCGACGGGGTTGCGCCGGTTGTGATGCTGCAATCGCCCGAGGAGATGTTCTTTAACGCCTTTCGCCATCAGACCTGCGACATCACCGAGTTGTCCTTGAGCTCGTACTGCGTCTCGCTCACCCGCGAAGATCCGCCCTATATCGCGGTGCCGGTCTTTCTCAGCCGCGCCTTCCGCCACAGCGCGATCTATATCCGCACCGATCGCGGCATCGCGGCACCCGCCGATTTGCGGGGCCGGCGGATCGGGATTGCCGAGTATCAGCTCACCGCCAATGTCTGGGCGCGGCGGATCCTATCCGAGTTCGGCGTGGCACCCAGCGACATCACCTGGCTGCGCGGCGGCATGGACACGCCCGGCCGCCCCGAAAAGCTGCGCTTGGACCCGCCGGCGGGCGTGACGATCGAGAAAGCGGCCGAGGGCGCGACATTGAATGCCATGCTTGCCGCAGGCGAGATCGACGGGTTCATCGGCCCCCGTTGGCCGCGCTGCTTTGCCCAAGGGCATCCGCATGTCGCCCGGCTTTTTCCCGACAGTACGGCCGCCGAAGCCTGGTACGCCCAAACCCGGATCTTTCCGATCATGCATGTGCTGGGCCTGCGCCAAAGCCTGGCCCGGCACCATCCCTGGCTGCCCGGCGCGCTGCTCAAAGCCTTCTCGCAGGCCAAATCGCTGGCCCTGGCGGCCCTTGCCGACACTTCGGCGAGCAAAGTGACGATGCCTTTTGTGGAAGACACGCTCTTGCGCGCCCAGAGCATGAGCAGCGATCTCTGGAGCTACGGTGTGCCGGGCAACGGGCCGACGCTGGAGGCGTTTCTGGATGCGCATTTCGAGCAAGGGCTTTCGCCGCGCAAACTGACGCTTGCAGAGCTTTTTTACCCCGCGACCTATGAGGGTTTTGCGTTGTGAGTGCCGCCCCGGGCAGCGTCTTTCGTATCGCGCTGGCCGAGGGGTACGGGTATGCCCAGCTGCGCGCCTGTCACCGCGTTTACGGTGACATACTGGGTCTGGACGCGCGCTGTTTTCCCCAGCCCGTGGCCGATCTTGTCGCACTCAACCTCACGCGCATCGTCATCTTTCCCCTGATCGCGGCCATCGACACCGGTGCGCTCGACGCGGCGCATGCCGGCACCGCGGCCATCAACGGCCCGCCTATTCCGGAGTTCAAATTCGCGGTGCGCGATCGCACCGGCGCACCGATCTACTGGTGGATCTGGACTGGTGAAGAGATCGTTCTGGCCGAGCCGGGCCGAGACCTGGACCCGCTTCCCGAACGGGTGGTAGCAAGCCGCGCGCAGATCCTGCAGGGCTGGCAGCCGGTGTCGAATGCCGATGGCTAGGCCTCGAGCGCTGCGATCATCGTCACGCGGGTTTCATGCCGCCCGCCCTCGAAATCCGCCGCAAGAAAAGCATCGACGATGGCAAGCGCCAGGCCTTCGCCCAGCACCCGCGCGCCCAGCGAGAGCATATTGGCGTCGTTGTGCTGGCGGATCATTCGTGCCGAAAAAGTGTCGAGACAGACGCCGCAGCGGATGCCGCGGATCTTGTTGGCGGCCATCATAATCCCCTGGCCGGTACCGCAGAGAATGATGCCAAAGCGGCAATCGCCGGCGGCAACGCGCCGTGCCGCAGCCGCGCCATGTTCGGGGTAATGGGTGCTTTGCGGCGTGTCCGGCCCGATATCGACCGGCACCCAACCGCGCGCCGCAATGTGATCGGCGATGGCCCCGCGCAAAGGGATCGCCGCATGATCGCTGGATAGGACGATGCGGGTGCCGGCTGTCATTGGGGCCTCCTGTAAATTCCCTTGGCTGCGCCGCTGATCGCAGCGCCATCCTTGCCCGTCGAGATTATAGTGCACAGGTCGCGGTCTCTGCACAGCGCCGTTCAACCGGAAGTCGCGGTTTCCCCAATTTGCGACCTATAGCGCGCATCCCGCCCACCAACCCGGATTGCAAACTTGCCGCTGTTGGGCGATCGGCGAAAGCTGGTATGCTTGCGCCGGGCAGACCGGTCTTGGCGCCAAAGAACGGGGGTCTGCGCACGGGATCGCGTCGGCGCGGGCTTATGCCCGGTCGGGAAGGGGAAGAACATGCAAAAGCGCAAACTTGGTCGTGACGGGCCGGAAATCGGAGCGGTGGGCTATGGCGCGATGTCCTTTTCAGACATGTATGGCGCCACCGACGAGCGCGCCAGCCACGCGATCCTCGACGCCTGCCGAGAGCTGGGGGTCACCCATCTCGACACAGCCAATGTCTATGGCATGGGGAAATCGGAACTGGCCATCGGAACCTATCTGAAAGCCAATCCCGCCGCGCGCGCCGAATTCGTGATCGCAACCAAGGCCACGATCACCCGAGATGCGGAGGGCAACCGCGTCTTCGACAATTCTGCCGCGCATCTGGAAGAGGAGCTCGACAAATCGCTCGCCCGTTTGGGTGTCGATTGCGTCGATCTTTTTTATGCACATCGCCGCGACCCGCGCTTTACGCCCGAAGAAACGGCCGCAAATTTGGGTAGGTTGGTTGAGAAGGGCAAGGCCCGCGCAATCGGCTTGTCGGAGGTTGCGCCCTCGAGCCTGCGGCGGGCCATGACGGCTTTCCCGATCGCTGCGGTGCAGTCGGAATACTCGCTGTCCACCCGCTTTCCCGATTTGGGGCTGGTCCAAACCTGCGCCGAGCTCGGCGTTGCCATGGTGGCCTTCTCGCCTGTCGGCCGATCGCTGCTTACCGACAACCCGATCCCGCGCGACCGGCTGCGCGCGCTTCCCTTCCTGGCGGGCAATCCAAGATTCATGGAGCCGAATTTGTCGGAAAACCTCCGCATCACCGAGGGCTTCCGGGCGTTGGCTGCACAGATGAACTTATCGGCCGCCGGGCTGGCCATCGCCTGGCTGTTGAGCCGCGGGGACCATGTCATCCCGATCCCGGGGACGCGCTCGGTCGCGCATTTTGTTGAGTGCCTGTCGGGCGCCGCGCATGCCCTTTCCCAAGAAGACGTCGCACGGATCGACGCGGTTCTGCCTGTTGGGTGGGCCCATGGCGATCGCTATTCTGAGGCGCAATGGATCGGGCCAGAGCGCTATTGTTGAGCCGTAGGCGGCCGTCGAGCCCGCATTGGGTGCTTGGCGCTCGGCGTTGGGGGCCAGGCGCTAGGGGCTGGGCGTTAGGTTGGGGGCTCATTCATGTCCAAGCGATGACGATTGAGACGAGGGCCAAGGCGGCGAGGTAGTTTCTGGCAAAGCGATCGCCATAGGTCGTTTATCCGAAATTTAATACAACGAAGATGAAGCTATTTCCCAATCCCCGTAATATGGTGGCGCCATTGACTGTCACCGAATCGGAATCGACTGTAAACTGAGCAATGTCATCGACTTCGATAATCGCACGATTTGTCGAAACGATGTTCGCCCCGGTAAACCCGGTCAAACGGCGGACGGAAGCAAGTTCACTTGATATGAATATATCGCCGCCCAGGGATGTGACTTGCGAGAGAATCACGTCATCGGAAGCGCGTATATCAAGGAGACCTGTTCCTCCAGTCACCCGCCCTGCATTCGTCATCAGAACCGATCCACTATCGGTGCGAAGAAGGATATCCCCCGAACCATCGTGAAGAATCAAGGCATCAACAGTAAGATTTCCAGAATCCGACCGTAGACTCAGAGTGCCATTGCCACTCTCGATTTCGACGCCGTCACCAACAATAATCGTGTCGCCAGTCAGATCCAGCCCAACATCGCCCGTGACGGTAGTCGCTGTCAGCTCACCAACCTGTATATCAATGTCCGCGGCACCGGATCCACCGATTCCACTGGTCGTTGTGATACTCAGCCTGCCGTTTTGA
>JBCDAZ010000012.1:0-89921 GCA_039184655.1 Pseudomonadota bacterium
GATGCGCGCTCGTGGCGGGCGGTCGAGGCCCTGCTGCAGCGCGTGATGAAGCAGGGGTCGCGCTAGCTTTGGTTGGACCGTCCACGCGCTCGGACCACGATCGTCCATTCGACGCTGCCGGGCAGACCACGACGCGCATCGGCGTCGGCATCGTAGGCGAAACCGGTCGATGCGTCGGTGCCGACGGCGGGCACCGTGAAGGCGTGCGCCACCTCGGGCATCACCTCGATCGTGTGCGGCGTCTTCGCCTTCCGCAGCTCGGTCTCGAACGCATCGACGGTCGCCTTTGGCGTGAGCGGACCGCATCGACGGATGCCAAGGCCTGCGCCCTGAGATCCATTGAAGGCGGTTTGCCCGTCTCCTGCTCCAAAATCCGCGATGGGGAACCGAACCAAGCCTGGCGCCCGATGGGAACCCCTCCGCGATTCACGTCGGCCGGGAAACGCTCTAAGGCGCCGGGGCGAAACGCGGCTCGGCCAGATGCCCGGTCTTGACCCAAAGCCGCGCGCCGTCCGGACCGGCCAACCCTTCAAAGCGGGCACCCGGCGGCAGGCGCAGCCAAGAGCGCGGGCCAAACGCCTCGCCCGCTTCGCTGAATCCGCCCTCGATTACGAAGAACTCCCCGCCGCGGGGCAGGTCGAGCGCAAGGGCCGCGTTCGCATCCCAGCGTTCGATCCGCACATCCTCATGCGCGTCGTGAAAAAGCGCGCCAAGTCGAACGCCGGGCCGTCCGGCCGGCTGAGCCATCTCCAAGGCGGCCGTATCGACGGCGATCTGGGTTCGGTCGGCCCGGTCGAACTGCCAGAGTTTTACCAGGATGGTGCATCCCTGGGCCGCCGCGGGTGTGTGACGGGTTCCGGGCGGGTTGCGCACATAGGTGCCGGCCGGATAGTCGTCATGCTCGTCTTGAAACACGCCATCGAGAACGAGGAACTCCTCGCCTCCGCTATGGCTGTGCGCCGAGAAGGCGCTGCCCGGCGCATAGCGCACGATCGATGTTGCGCGCGCCACCTCGCCACCGACGCGGTCCAGCATCTGCCGGTCCACTCCTGGCATGGGCGAGGCGACCCAAGGCATCGAGGCGCCATGTTCGGCCGCGCGCCTGGAAAAATCGGCATTGTGGTTCATTCTGTCCTCCCAATCGGCGGTGCAGAGGTAAGACCGCCAGGAGGCTTAATGAAGACGTCCCGCGCAAGGATTTGCGAGCGAGTTGGCAGCGAACCGCAAGGCGCTCTGCCTGGGGCGTCGGGACCGGCCGCACCGCTTTTGGAGGGGTCCGTCCTGTCTGGGCGGCGCGGTTGCGGGCGTTATGCGGCGCCGGTTTGGGCGGGATCGGCGCAAAGGGTTGGCGTCGGTTGCGCTGCGAAGGCCCCGACCGGCTTAGGGGCTGGCTTGGGGCGTATCGGCACAGGCTGGGAAACGCCGGATTGGGCTGGACGGGTTGCGCGCTGGACGGGTTGCGCGCTGGACGGGTCGTGCGGGACGGGTTTGGCGATGACGCCTCCTGCGGCGCGCATGCCCTTTGCGCTGCGTGTGGGCGCGGCCGTCGCGGACGGGCTCTTGCCGATCTTAACGCCGGGGGTCTTTACCGCGCGAGGGGGGGTGCCCAAGGCTTACGCCGGGCGGCGCTCGGGCTTATATGTGGCGTGCGGTGCTGCCCGATGGGGTCGAGGCCAAAGCCGCTTAGGACCAACCCTTCGCCCGGACGACCGCTATGACTGCATGTCACGCGACACCCCTGTTCGGATCCGCGTCGACGGCGCCGGCTTCCTATGCCCCAGGCAAGGCATGCCGATGGCAAGCCTGAGACCGGCGATTGCGGCGGATCTGCCCCGGATCGGAGCGGTGCATGTCCAGGCCTGGCAGGAAGCCTATGCCGATATTCTGCCGCGGCCGGGGTTGGCGCGGATGACCGCGGGCCGGGCTGCTGCGCAATGGCACCGCTTGTTGGAGCCGGGCGATATGGCCCTGATCGTGGTGCAGGAGGGGCCGCGCATCCTCGGCTTCGGATCTGCGGGGCCGCAACGCAGCCCTGGCCTTCGCGACCGCGGTTTTGCAGGCGAGGTGAGCACGCTTTACTTGCTGCGCGAGGCGCAGGGCCGGGGGCTTGGACGCACCCTGCTGGCGGCGCTTGCAGGCGCGCTTCGCGTTTGGGGTCTGCGGGGAATGGCCCTCTGGGTCTTAGAGGAGAACCGTCCAGCGCGGGCGTTTTATCGCCATATGGGGGGCACAGAGATCGCCCGCCAGAAGGATCGCTGGGGCGGCGCGGTCGTGGATGAGCTTGCCTATGGCTGGCGCGATCTGAGCGCCTTGTCGGACGCAACGGCCTAACCGCCTTTTTGGACGCGATGGCCGCCTGAGCGCTCAGCGATACGGGTTAAGTGATACGGGTCCTGTAGCGCGTTTGCTGGCGCGGGCAGGGGCGTGGCGGCGTGGGCACGGGTACGGGCTTGGTAGCGTAGGCAATTGGCGGATGCGCGGGCGGTCGGACGCCCCTATATCTGCAGACAGATATGCGGGACGAAGGAGGTGCGGCATGAGCGAAGCGAAACCCGACCAAATCCCCGAAGCGGCGCTTGCATGGCACCGCGCTGGCAAGCCCGCAGCGCTCGCCACGGTCGTCGATACTTGGGGTTCGGCGCCGCGCCCGGTCGGTAGCCAGTTGGCGATCTCGGGCGATGCCGGAATGGTCGGCTCGGTCTCCGGCGGCTGTGTGGAGGGGGCGGTCGTCGCCGAGGCGCTCGACGCGCTCCAAGATGGCAGCTGCCGCGTGCTGACCTACGGGGTTTCTGACGAGGATGCCTTTGCCGTCGGGCTGGCCTGCGGCGGTACCATCCGGGTGCTGGTCGAGCCTATCGGTCTGGGGCAAGGGATACCGGGTGCCCTGTTGGAACGGCTGGTGGCGGCCCGGGCGGCGCGAACAGCCATAGTCTATGCCGTCGATCCCGAGACGTTTGAGCGTCACCTGATCTCGCCCCCGCTATCGTCTGCACCAAAAGGATCGACGGCCGCCCGATCCCCTACCGCACCCCGGTCGCGTCCCGATGCCGATCCGCCTGCCGGGCTGATCGAGGCGGCCGGCTCCGTTCGGCATGCCGACCGGTCGGGCTACAGCGGTACGTGGTTTTTGGGCGTCCACAATCCGCCGCTGCGCCTGTTCGTCATCGGGGCGGTGCATATCGCGCAGGCGCTTTTGCCCATGGCCCGGATTGCGGGCTATGACGCCAGCCTTATCGATCCACGTGCGGCATTTGCCGCGGATGCGCGGTTTCCGGGCGAAACCCTGCTGCAGGACTGGCCCGATGCGGCGCTGCAGGCGCATGGGCTTGATGCCCGCACCGCGGTTGTAACGCTGACCCACGACCCCAAGCTCGACGATCCGGCTATTGCGGTCGCGCTACGCTCGGAGGTTTTTTATTTGGGCTGCCTGGGATCGACGCGAACGCATGCCAAGCGCGTTGCCCGCCTCGCGGAGGCCGGATTCACGCCGGATGAGATCGCGCGGATCCATGCGCCGGTCGGGGCCGATATCGGGGCGAAATCGCCCGCCGAAATTGCGGTGTCGATCCTTGCCCAGATCACCGAGCGTTTGAGGCGGCCCGAGACCCGGCCGGACGCCGCACGACAAGCGGCCTGACGGGGGCGGCGCATGCGGTTCGGTCAGGTTGCGGTTGCGCGGGCGCAGGGTGCGATCCTAGCCCATTCCACCAACATCGACGGCCAGCGGATGCGCAAGGGCCGCGTGTTAAGCGCCGCCGATGTGGCTGCGCTGAAGGCGGCGGGGCTTGCCGAGGTGATTGTGGCCCGCCTCGAGGATGGCGATCTGCTCGAGGATGCAGCGGCCGAAATGGCAGCGGCAGCGCTGGTAGCTGAGCCGGCGGAGGCCGGGCTGCATGTTCAGGCGCCCTTTACCGGCCGGGTCAACCTCTACGCGGCGCGGCCGGGCATCCTGCGCGTCGACGCCGCTGCAGTGGCACGGTTCAACGGGGTGGATGAGGCCGTTACCCTGGCAACGCTTCCCGATTATGCCAGGGTTCAGCCGCGCGACATGCTTGCCACGGTCAAGATCCTGCCCTTTGCGGTGCCTGGCGCCACCGTCGCGGCTGCCTGCGCGGCTCTGGGCTTGGCGCCGGTTTTGACCGTGCACGGCCGCATGCGCCGGCGCGCCGGCCTTGTTGCAACGCGGGTGCCGGGGATGAAGGATAGCGTTATCGAGAAGGGCCTGGGATCGGTCCGGGACCGGCTTGCCGCACTTGGCCTCTCGGTCGCGTCCGAAGCGGTGGTCGCGCATGAGGAAACGGCCCTGCGCGGCGCTCTTGAGGACGCCGCCCACGGTCCGGCGCAGATGCTGCTGATCCTTGGCGGATCGGCCACGCAGGATCGGGGCGATGTCGGTCCTGCGGCCCTGCTGGCAGCGGGCGGTCGGCTCGACCGGTTCGGGATGCCCGTCGATCCGGGCAATCTTCTGTTTCTGGGCGTACTTGGCGACACGCCGGTGATCGGTCTGCCGGGCTGTGTCCGTTCGCCGGCCCTCAACGGGGCGGATTGGGTGTTGGAGCGGCTTGTCTCCGACATCCCCGTCGACGCCCGGGATATTGCTGCGATGGGTGTCGGCGGGCTGCTCAAGGAGATCCCGACACGTCCGCAACCCCGCGCCGCGCGCAGCCGGCGCGAGAACCATGCGCCGAAGGATACCGACGGCCTGGCCGACGCAGCCGCGCCCGTCACCTCGCAAGGACTGCCTGCGCCATCCCCCGCTGGAGAGGCAACAGCCGGCCAAACCCCCCCGCCGCTGGTTGCCGCTTTGGTCCTGGCGGCAGGTGCGGCGCGGCGCATGCACGGCCGCGACAAGCTTTTGGAAGAGATCGACGGCCAGCCGCTGTTGCGTCGGGTGGTGGCGCGCTGCCGCGACTCGGCGGTGTGTGCCGTTCACGTCGTGCTCCCTGCTCAAAACGAAGCAAGGCGTGCCGCCCTTACCGGTATGAAGGCGGCGCTCATTGAAAATTTCGAGGCGGCCGAGGGGATGGCAAGCTCGATCCGCAACGGGATCCGCAGCCTCGGCCCGGAGATCGATGCGGTCATTCTGGTGCTTGCCGATATGCCCGAGATCGGGCCGAGCCATCTCGATCGGCTTATTGCCAGCTACGATCCCGACGCATCGCGCGAGATCTGCCGCGCTGTGACCGCATCCGGGCGCCCGGGCCACCCGGTGCTGTTCGGGCGCCGCTTCTTTGAAAACCTTCTGCATCTGGAAGGCGATGAGGGCGCGCGCGCCGTTATTGCCGCGGCCGAGGAGTTCGTTGTCGACGTACCGGGTGCGGATGAGGCGGCGGTCGTCGATCTCGACACGCCCGAGGCCTGGGACGCTTGGCGGGCCGCCCGTACCGGCGCGGGCAGGCGGGCGGTCCAGCGCTGAGCGATGCGCTGAGCGATGCGCTGGGGCGATGCGCTGGGGCGATGCGCTGGGGCGATGCTGCGGCAGGCGCAGCTAGGCCTGCTTGCGTGCTGCCTTAGGGATGTTTGAGGGCGACTACTCCCTGCCGGTCCTCTTCCCGCCCAGCCTGCGGCCGCGCCGCCACAAGGCCGCGCTGGTCGGGGCCAAAAATCGCGCTGGTCGTCGCCAAAAAAAAGGCCGAGCGTCGCTCGGCCAAAGTCCAACAGGGAGGTGTGGTTTGCACAAGTGCAACAGTGTTGCACAGCCGCTAGCCACAGCCGACAAGTAGAGTGTGCCCCCAGGCGGATCAAGGATATTTCTGTCGCACTGCACATTTGCATAGCAGATATTGCGCGGCTGCATGGCTCGTTGCCGGAGCTGTCGCGCGTCTCGCGATCAACTGCCCAGAGCGCGGCGATAGCCTTGGATCTCGCTCAATACGAAATCGCGAAACGCCTCGACCCGCTTGGACTGCCGAAGCTCCTGCGCATAGGCAAAATAAACTGGGATGCGTTCGGAGGCCTCGTCGGGCAGCACCTTGACGAGCATCGCGTCGTCTACCGCCAGATATTCGGGCAGCGCGCCGATCCCCAGCCCGTTACGCACGGCCTGCAGAACCCCAAAATAGTTGTTTACCGAAAGCCGTGCCGCGACGCCGCGCTCCAAAAAGCGCTGCATGAAGCTGCGCCCGGCGCTGACTTGCGGGCTTTCGATGGTAAAGAACAGCAAGCGATGCTGGGCGATGTCCTCAATGCTGATCGGCGTGCCGTGCCGGTCAAGATAGGCGCGCGAGGCGTAAAGCCGGATGCGGATATCCATCAGACGTCGGCGGATCAGATCGGCCTGGCTCGGCTCCTTCATGCGGATCGCAACATCGGCCTCGCGCATCGGCAGATCGAGAACCCGCTCTTCAAGCACAAGCTGGATGTCGAGATCGGGATAAAGATCGAAAAGTCGCCCCAGCCGCGGCGCCAACCAAAGCGTTCCGAATCCGGTTGTGGTTGTCACCCGAAGGCGGCCGAACACCGCATCGGAGGCATCGCGGATCCGTGCTGTGGCCGTATCCAGCCGCTGGGCCATCGATTTGGTGGCGTCGTAAAGCACCTCGCCCTGCTCGGTCGGGATCAGCCCCCGCGCATGCCGGTGAAAAAGCGTAGCGCCCAACGCTTCCTCCAAATGCCGGATTTGGCGCGACACGGCCGATTGGCTGAGATTCAGCGTCTCCCCGGCATGGGTCAGGCTGCCGGCCTCCGCAACCGCGTGAAATACCCGCAACCTGTCCCAATCCAAGAGCGATGTCCTTCCATTCGCGTTTCGCTTTCTACCGATTTCCGGCACAATCGCCCAGAATAGGCCGTCGGCCAAGGGGCGGCGATAGAAACGAAGTGGGGAAGCTGTCGGTGACGCACAAGTTTTCACAGCGCGCATTGCCGCGCTGGCACCTTTTGGGGGTGCTGGCCTGCCTGATCCTCTGGCTCGCCCCGCCGGGCGCCCTCGCGCAAATTGAGCGTATGCAGGGGCGGTTTCTAGGCGTTGCCGAGGCGCAGGGCATGCAGTTAGAGCTTGCGATGCGCGGCGATCGCCTGGTTGGAACCTTCTTTGACAGCAACGGTGTAACGACCGAAATTGATGCGACGCCGACCGGCAGTGCCGCGGAAGCTGTGCTGATCTTTCCTCAGCGTCAGGTCAAGGTGCGGCTTTTTGCCGAATCCGTCGGTCTGCGGATGGTCGCGATCCCGCTGGACGAGGACGGCCTGCCGATCATCCAGCAAACCAACGCGTTGATTTTTTTGCCGCCGGGCATCCGGATGCCGGAGCCACCGCGCGGCTATCAGCCGCCGACCTACCGCGTCCGCGTTGTAGACCCGGACACGTTCCTGATCTCCTATCCGTTCTGGCCGCCCGAAGCGGTCGCGTTCGGCTATGAAAGTGTCGAAACCCGTTTTCGTCCTATGATATCCCTTTACCCGACCGTGTTGATGGATGTTTTGTGGAAGATGTGCAGCTCCAGCTACAAGCCGTCGGCGCTGGGCGAGGCCCTGCGCGGGCAAGGCGTGAGCTGCGATCAGGTTGTCGCCAAGGTCGACCAGCTACAAGGCAATGGCCGTTTCGAAAGCTGGAAGGCAGCGGTCGAGGACGAGAAGACCGGCCTGATCACGGCCATGCAATGCGCCCGCGGCTATGTTCGCCGCGAGGATATCTGCCGGCCGGCGGCACGCGAAACCGCCGATCGGGCCGTTTCGCTGCAAACGGTCGCCAGCATCCTCAACCGCTTTTGAGTGCAGCTTTTTGGGGAGGGTGTTTTGGGCCGTCGTGCACGCCGTCTTGCACGCCGTCGTTCGGGCGGTTTGTACGGGCGGTTGTACGGGCGGTTGTGTGGGGGCGAAACGGGCGACGCAGCCTTGGAGATTGACAGAATAGGTCAGCGTCTTTTACCTTCATCGCCAACCGGCCGGCGGCAAAGACACAGCACAGGGTGACCCGATGCAACTTCGTCCCGTCTCGCTTGACGACCGTTTCAACCTCGAACGCGATACGGTGCTGCTTTCGGGCATCCAGGCGCTGGTGCGTTTGCCGATGATGCAAAAGCTGCGGGACCGGGCGGCGGGGCATGAGACGGCCGGCTATGTGACGGGGTATCGCGGCTCGCCCCTGGGCGGGGTCGATTTGCAGATGAGCCGGGCGGGCAAACCGCTCAAAGCCCATGATGTGGTCTTCGAGCCGGGCCTCAATGAGGATCTTGCGGCCACCGCGCTATGGGGCACCCAACAGGCCGAGCTGCGTGGCGAGGGGCGCTATGCCGGCGTTTTCGGTATGTGGTATGGCAAGGGTCCGGGCGTGGATCGCTGCGGCGATGTGTTCCGGCATGCCAATATGGCCGGGACCTCGCCTTTGGGCGGTGTGCTGGCGGTGATGGGCGACGATCATACGGGCGAAAGCTCCACCACGCTGCACCATTCCGAATTTGCCTTTGTCGATGCGCTGATGCCGGTTTTGTCGCCGGCCGGCGTGCAGGAGATCCTCGATTATGGCGTGCTGGGCTGGGCGCTCAGCCGCTTTGCCGGGGTCTGGGTGGGGCTTAAGGGCGTCAAGGATACCGTCGAGGCGACGGCGGTTGTCGATGGCCGGCCCGACCGGATGCGGATCACTTATCCCGATTTCGACATGCCGCCCGGCGGGCTTAACATTCGTCTCGTCGACGACCGTGTCCCCCAGGAAGCCCGGCTGCACGATTATAAGCGCTATGCCGCGGAAGCCTTCGGGCGCGCCAATCGCATCGACAAGCGCGTGCATGGCCGTGCGGGCGCCCGGATCGGGATCGTATCGACCGGTAAGAGCTGGCTCGATCTTTTGCATGCGCTCGACCTGCTCGGCATTGATGCGGCCGCGGCCGAGGCGCTCGGGATCACCACCTACAAGGTCGGCATGGTTTGGCCGCTCGACATGGAGAGCTTCACCGAATGGGCCGAGGGGCTGGAGCTGATCATCTGTGTGGAGGAAAAACGCAAGCTCATCGAGGTACAAGCCAAAGAGGCGATCTTCGACGATCGTCGCGGCCGCCGGGTTTTGGGCGGACGTGACGAGGATGGCTCGGAGCTTTTCACCGTCAAAGGCGCGCTCGACCCGGTGCTGATCGCGCGCAAGCTGAGCGGCCTTCTGGCCCGGGAAGGGGCGACCAATGAGGCGCTGCGGGCGGCACAGTCCCGGCTCGACGCGGCGGCACGGGCCGACAACGTGCCGGAGATCGCAGCCCGCCTGCCCTATTTCTGCTCGGGCTGTCCGCATAACAGCTCGACCAAGGTCCCGGACGGCTCGCGCGCCTATGCCGGGATCGGCTGCCACTTCATGGCCCAATGGATGGATCGTGAGACATTGGGGTTCACGCATATGGGCGGTGAGGGCGCGAATTGGATCGGCGAGGCGCATTTTTCGACCCGCGCGCATGTGTTTCAGAACCTCGGCGACGGCACTTACAACCATTCCGGCGCGCAGGCGGTGCGGGCCGCTTTGGCGGCCGGGACCAACATCACCTACAAGATCCTTTACAACGACGCCGTTGCCATGACCGGCGGGCAGGCCAATGAGGGCGGGCTGAGCCCCCAGCAGATCGCGCATGAGCTGGTGGCGATGGGCGTCAAGCGCGTGGTGGCCGTCTACGATCCCAAAGAGCATATCGACTTCTCGGGCTTTCCGCGGCTCTCCGGCAGGGGGGCGGCGCGCTTTGCGTTCGCGCCGCGCGACGATCTGGAGGCGGTCCAAAAGGAGATCCGCAAGGTCGAGGGCGTCAGCGCCATCATCTACATCCAAACCTGTGCCGCCGAAAAGCGCCGCCGCCGCAAGCGCGGGCTCTTTCCCGAGATCGATGCGCGGATCTTCATCAACCCCGCCGTCTGCGAAGGCTGCGGCGATTGCGGGGTGCAGTCGAACTGCGTCTCGATCTTGCCCAAGGAGACCGAGTTCGGCCGCAAGCGCCAGATCGATCAGAGCAGCTGCAACAAGGATTTCTCCTGCGTGAAGGGGTTCTGCCCCTCCTTCGTGACGGTCGAAGGCGCCGAGATCCGCAAGGAGGCGGCCAAGGACTTTTCCATCCCCGATCTGCCAGAGCCGAAGCGGCCGCCCATTCAAGGCACCCATAATACGGTCATCACCGGGGTCGGCGGCACAGGGGTGGTGACGGTCGGCGCCCTGCTCTCCATGGCGGCACATCTGGAGGGCAAAGGGGCAGGGATGATGGAAATGGCCGGCCTCGCCCAAAAGGGCGGCGCGGTGCATATCCATGTGCGCATTGCCGAGCGGCCCGACGAAATCTCGGCCATCCGGGTGGGGCTGGGCGAGGCAGATGCCGTCATCGGCGGCGATCTCGTCACCACGGCCGGCGCCAAGACATTGGGGCTGATGACCCGTGGGCGGGCCAAAGCCGTGGTCAACAATCACGAGATCATCACCGGCGATTTCACCCGCAACACCGAATTTGCATTGCCCACCGACCGGCTGGCGCTGAGCCTGCGGGCGCGGATCGGGGAAGAGGCGGTGCGGTTTCTCAACGCCACCCGCCTGGCCGAAAAGCTTCTGGGCGATGCGATCTATTCCAATGTGCTGGTGCTGGGTGCGGCCTGGCAGGCCGGGCTGGTGCCGCTCTCGGCCGAAGCGATCCGGCGCGCGATCGAGCTCAACGGGGCGGGGGTGAAGGGCAATCTCGCAGCCTTCGAGATCGGGCGCTGGGCCGCGCATGATCTTCCGGCCGCGCTGGCCGCGACGCATGAGGAGGTCGCACCCGAAAAGACCGTCGCCGAGCGTATTGCCCTGCGCGAGGCGCATGTCGGCAAATGGGGCGATGCGGCCTGGGCCCGGCGCTATCGCGAGCTGGTCGACCAGGCCATGGCGGTGGATGCGGATCTGGGCTGGGCCGTCGCCCAGGGCGCCCACAAGCTCATGACCTACAAGGATGAGTTCGAGGTCGCACGGCTGCATGTCGAGACGCTGGAGGCCGCTTTGGACGGCCAGTTTTCCAAGCGCAAGACCGTGCGGTTTCACATGGCCCCGCCGTTTCTGGGCCGCAAGGATGCGCAAGGAAAGCCGAAGAAAACCCGCTTCGGGCCGTGGATGTTCGGTGCACTCAAGCTGCTGGCGCGCGCCAAGGGGTTGCGGGGCTCCTGGCTCGATCTGCTCAGCCGCACCGAGGAGCGCCGGATGGAGCGCGCGCTGATCGCGCAGTATTTTGCTGATATGGCCGAGACCCTGCCGCGCTTTGATGCCGCAACGCGCGATGCGGCCATCGCCCTTGCCGAGCTACCCCTGAGCATCCGCGGTTTCGGTCATGTCAAGAAGGCCAATGCCGACAAGGCGGCGCTGCAGCGTGAGTCGCTGTTGGGCGTGCTGCGGTCCGGCGGCAAGGCGGCCATGCAGGCGGCGGAGTAGAGCCCCGATGAAGCGCCTCTTTCCCTCCCTTCCCGCCAATGCCGGTCTGGCCGAGGTTTTTCAGGCCCATCCGGATACCATCGCACCGCTGCTGGACTATCACGACCGGCTGTTGCGCGCCCCGGGCGAGCTCGACATCGCGGCCCGTGAGCTGATCGCGGCCTATGTGTCGGGTCTGAATGCCTGCCAGTTCTGCTACGGCGCCCACGTCATCCACGCCAAGGCCTGGGGGATCGCGCCCGAAACCGTCGAGGCGCTGCTGGCCGACCCGGCTACGGCCCCGGTCGAGGAGAAGCTCAAGCCGATCCTTGCCTATGTCGCCAAGCTGACCCAGAGCCCGGCGATGATGACCGAGGCGGATGCCCAGGCGGTCTATGATGCCGGCTGGTCGGAGGCGGCCCTCTTCACCGCCGTGCAGACCTGCGCGCTCTTTAACTTCATGAACCGGATCCTGGAAGGCTGCGGCGTCGGGTCCTATCCGGAGGCCGTCGATGCGGTCGATGCGGACGGGTTGGCCCAGCGTCGCTCTCTGACCAGCTACACCGCGTTTGGGCAGCGCATCGGCGTGATGGGCTGACGCAACCACACGGCGCCTGCGCTTGTTTTTGAGCCGCGGCGCCAAAGGTCCTTGCAGGAAAGACCGGTATGCCGCGTATCGCTGTCAACGGGATCGATCTTTATTTCGAGCGCGAGGGGCAGGGACCGCCGCTTCTGGCCCTTGCCGGGATGGTGTCGGACAGCGCGAGCTGGGGGCCGCTTGTGCCGGGGCTTGCGGCCCGGTTCGACCTGATCCGACCCGATAATCGTTGTACCGGGCGCACCCGACCCATGCCTTGCGCGACCGGTATCGATGCGATGATCGACGATTGCCTGGCGCTACTCGACGCGCTTTGCATCGACCGTGCGCACCTGCTGGGGCATTCGATGGGGGCGGCTGTCGCGCTGCGCCTTGCGATGCGTAGGCCGGACCGGGTTGCGGCCGTTGTGGCCATGGGGGCGGCGACGCAGCCCAACCCGCTGGCGACCGCGGTCTTTCGCGAGGTGGCCGCGCTTGCCGGCGACACGCAGGATCCGGGGCGCTTCTTTCGGCTGCTCTTTCCATGGCTCTTCGCCCCGGCGTTCTTTGCCCGGCCCGAAGCGGTGCATGAGGCGGCCGCGGCCGCGCTTGCCTATCCCCACCGGCAGCCGCTGGAGGGCTTGCAGGCGCAGCTTGCCCTGCTCGATACGCCCCTGCCCCCGCTCGATCTCGACGCCATCGGGATGCCGATCTATGCCATCGGGGGCGCTGAGGACCGGCTGGTTCTCCCGCACAGCTTGCGCGCCGCCTTTGACGGCAAGGCCGAAGGGCTGACGATGCTGGCCGATGCCGGGCACTCTATGCATTGGGACCAGCCAGAGGCCGCCTTGCAGGCCATCGTCGCATTCCTGCGTGGCTAGCACCGCCCCTTTGGGCTGGGGCCAGGTCTTGTCGGGGAACCCTGCAGCGGTCTCTCTACGACTCAGCCTATGTGTCTGACGGCACGCGATTGGGCCCGTACGCCAATCGAAAAGGAATTTCATGCCGCGATCGAGTGCAACCTGGAGTTGTACTACGAAAAATCACCGGGACGGATTGCGGCCTCGCGTACAACCTGAAGTAATCGCAAAATTACGCCTGCACTTCGGCGCTTTATCGCAGACTGTTTAGATCAGCTCTCGATCCGGACATGCGATCTGTTTCCATGTGAGCTGCCGAATTGTTGGAATCTTAGTTGATCGGGCTGCCGCGAGGTGCTTAGTGTCACCCGTGAGCGTTGCGGATACGGGGTGGGGGCTCCGTGACCTGGCGCGTCACGGCAGAGACGGGTTGTGCAAGTCCGGTGTTGGTTTTTAGGGCCATCACGGCGCTTTCCCGGCTCTGCCACTTTTTCCCCTCAACGCCCCATCTCAAGACATCGCGCCGCCGCCGCGGTGCATGGACGCTTTCGGGCCCGGGCAGAGTACGCTATGGACCGGCGTCATGACCGCTAACCCGCCAGAGTTGCGCCCGGATATCGCACCACGCGCTGCCGTCGCAGAAGCGCTCGACCGGCCGGGCCAGCCGCGTATCGGCATGGTCAGCCTGGGCTGTCCGAAAGCGCTCGTTGACAGCGAGCGCATTCTGACAAGGCTGCGCGCCGAAGGCTATGGCGTCTCGCCCGACTATGACGGGGCCGAGGCGGTGATCGTGAACACCTGCGGCTTTCTCGACAGCGCAAAGGCCGAGAGCCTTGCGGCGATCGGCGAGGCGCTGTCCGAGAACGGACGGGTGATTGTCACCGGCTGTCTGGGTGCGGAGCCTGAATACATCACCGGCGCGCACCCCAAGGTACTGGCCGTCACGGGTCCGCAGCAATATGAAGCGGTGATGGATGCGGTTCATGCCGCGGTTCCGCCCGCACCCGACCCCTTCATCGATTTGATCCCGCCGCATGCTGTGCAGCTTACGCCGCGACATTTCGCCTATCTCAAGATTTCCGAAGGCTGCAACCACGCCTGCCGGTTTTGCGTGATCCCCAGCATGCGGGGCCGTCTGGTGTCGCGCCCGGCCCATGCGGTGTTGCGGGAAGCCGAGCGGCTTGTCGCGCGCGGGGTGCGCGAGCTTTTGGTGATCAGTCAGGACACCTCGGCCTATGGGCTCGACAGGCGCCACGAAACCCAGCATGGGCATCGCGCGCATATCGCCGATCTGGCGCGCGAACTGGGTCGGCTCGGCGCCTGGGTGCGGCTTCACTATGTCTACCCTTACCCATATGTGCGCGATCTGGTGCCTCTGATGACCGCTCAGGCAGAGGGCGGCGGCCGGGTGCTGCCCTATCTCGATGTCCCGTTTCAGCATGCCCACCCCGACACGCTGCGCCGGATGGCCCGCCCCGCAGCGGCCGAAAAGACGCTGGAGCGGATCGCGGAGTGGCGGGCGATCTGTCCCGACGTGACCCTGCGCTCGACCTTCATCGTGGGCTTTCCGGGCGAGACCGAGGCGGAGTTTCAGACCCTGCTCGATTGGCTTTGGGAGGCCCAGCTCGATCGGGTGGGGTGTTTTCAGTACGAGAACGTGGCCGGCGCGCGCGCCAACGCTTTGCCCGATCACGTGCCCGATGCGGTCAAAGCGGATCGCTGGCGGCGCTTTATGGAGACTGCCCAGGCCATTTCGGCTGCGAAGATGGCGGCGAAGATCGGCAGTCGGGTCGAGGCCATCGTCGATGCGGTGGACGCAGACGGGGCCACTTGCCGCACATGGGCCGATGCGCCGGAGATCGACGGCAACCTCTTCATCGATGCCGGATATGAAGCCCTGATGCCCGGCGACATCGTCACAGCCCGGATCGAGGAGGCCGCGGAGTACGATTTATGGGGCGCCCTCATCGCTCGACGCTAGGCGCAATAACGCGCGCCGGACGACCGGTGCACGCCATCCCAATCGCCCGGACATGCATGCGCGCTCGGTTTTGGCGCCTGCTGCGCCCCCGCCCCCACCGCGCGCGCGCCTGTCGGGCGCCTGCCCCTGTCGGGCGCCTGCCCCTGTCGAGCGTCTGCCCCTTTCGGGCGCCTGCCCCTGTCGGGCACCTGCTCCAGCCCTGCCGCTAGCGCGCCAAAAGCCCCGCAATAGACCTGCAGCAGAGATCTGCAGTAGACCCGCACATACCCGGCCTAGCCCCTGCGCAGGGCCACTGCGCGCCCAAAATCGGTATCCGCGAAGATCTGCCAGATCTCCGCAACGCCCTGCGCATCGGCGCGAAATACGACCCAGAAGGGGAAGTTCGCACCCTTTCGCATGATTTTGGGCGCAAAGCCGGCCATCCGGGTGTAGGTGCCAGGGCAGCGCATTCCGTCATGGCTTTCGACTGGGGCACCCAGCGTTAGGCGAATTCGGCGGCGACCGTCGAACACATCGACGCTGCGGTTGCAGATCCCGTCGATCGGCTCCGGTCGGATCAGGGTGAGCGCCGCGGCAAGCGGGTCGAGCGTGCCGGTCTGGGCTGCTGGGGCAATCTGATAGGCGCGCGCACGGTAAGGCGGATCGGCCGTAACCTCCGCGGGCCTTCCATCCCGATAGCGCAGCCAGACGCGTTGCCGCGCGCCCTCGAACGCGCTGTCGGCGCTAAAGGTGCCGGGCACGAAGAGGCGGGCCTGCATGCTGCCGCTTCCCGTGGCGCTGAGAGAACCGGCATAGAGCAACTTGGCAAGCCCCACCATCCGAAGAGTCGAGCGGCCCTCATAACTGGCTGCGCTCCAACGGGCATCCAGCGTCATCTCAGCCGCACGGATCCCGCCGAGATAGAGTGTGAAGCGATATGCCATCCGCTCTTCATCGGCGCTTGCCGCGGGCGCAACAGCCTTTCCCAGAAGAAAACCGGATAGGATCAAAAACAGCGTCGGGCGCAACACGACATGCTCCCTGATGGTGCGGCTCTGGACAATGCGCCTGTTACGTGGCGAAACGGAGGTTCCGTCGCAATCAGCGCGCCGCATGTCTGGCGCAGGGAGGGGCATGGCAAACCAGATCGACGCCGCAACGCGTGCGGCAACCCTCGCCGATGCGATCCAGCGCGGCGATCGGCGGGCGCTGGCCCGGGCGATCACGCTGGCGGAATCCCAGCGCGCCGATCATCGGGCGGCGGCCCAGGCCCTGCTTGCGAATTTGCCGCGCCGCGACGCGTTGCGTCTGGGATTGACCGGAACGCCAGGCGTAGGCAAATCGAGCTTCATCGAGGCGTTCGGTATGCGTCTGGTGCAGGCCGGGCACCGGGTGGCGGTGCTGGCCGTCGATCCTTCCTCGGCCCGCACGGGCGGTGCCATTCTGGGCGACAAGACGCGCATGCCGCGCTTGGCCCGCGCCCGATCCGCCTTTGTCCGGCCCAGCCCGTCGCGCAGCAGCCTTGGCGGTGTGGCCCGGCGAACGCGCGAGGCCATCGCCATGGTTGAGGCGGCGGGCTACGATATCGTGCTTGTCGAAACGGTTGGCGTCGGCCAGTCCGAGACCATGGTCGCCCAGTTGACCGACATTTTCGTCCTGCTGATTGCACCCGCCGGCGGCGACGATCTGCAGGGCGTCAAACGTGGTATCATGGAACTCGCCGACCTGATCCTCATCAACAAGGCCGATGGCGCCCTTGCCGAAACGGCCCAGCGCACGGCTGGAGATTATCGCGCTGCGCTACAATTGATGCACCCCAGGCCGGGCGATCTGACGGCACCGGCGCAAGTAATGACCGTCTCGGCGCGAGACGCGGTAGGGATTGATGAGGCTTGGTCCGCGATTGCGGCGCTTGCACATATGCGGCGCAGCACCGGCGTCATGCAGGCGCAGCGCCAGGAACAGGCGGTGGCCGCGCTCTGGTCGGAGCTGGGCGAAGACCTTCTGGCGCGCTTTCGATCGGATTCCGGGGTTGCCGCCGCGCTGCCCGCCATTGCCGACGCGGTGCGCGCCGGCGACCGCACGCCCGACGCTGCCGCCGCCGCGCTCATCGATCTTTATCTGCGTCGGAGGCCGGATGCTCCGGGGCTTGACGCGCGCGCGCCCTCACAGTAAGCGGTCGCGGCTGGAATTGAGGCCCTTTTTGCGGCTCTCATCCGCCTACCGGGGTCGTTTGACCCGCGACCTATTTCGGAGACCCGCCCATGTCGCGCCGCTGCGAACTGACCGGAAAAGCCGTGCTGACGGGCAACCGCGTCAGCCACTCCAATATCAAAACCCGCCGACGCTATCTGCCCAATCTCAATGCGGTAACCCTGCAAAGCGACGTGCTGGGGCAGCGCTTCCGGTTGCGCATCTCGGCCTCGGCGCTGCGCACTGTCGATCACCGCGGTGGGCTCGACGCTTTCATGGCCAAGGCCGACGACGCTACGCTTTCGCCGCGTGCGCTGAAGATCAAAAAACAGATCGAGAAGGCGCGGGCGAGCGCCTGACGCCGCGCCCTTCTGGCTTTTTGGCGCCGCATAAGGCATTGTGAGGCCATGGTCGTAAGGCTTTTTGCGGTTGTGATCGCCTGTTTGGTGTCGCTGCTGCCCGCTCACGGGGTGCAGCGCGCGCCCGATGGCATCAGCTTGGTGATCTGCACGCCGCAAGGCCTCAGCCGGATCACCCTGCCTGCGGGAACCGACCGATCCGATACCGAAGACCTCAGCCAGGACCACCGCCACTGCCCGGCCTGCATCCTTCTGGTCGTCGAGACGCCCAAGACGGCCTTTGCAATGCGCCCGGTGCAACGCGCTGAACTGGAGGCGTGGCGACACGCGCCATGGCGCTGGCCATCGGCACAAACCTACCGGCACCGGCCGCGCGGCCCTCCCATCCTCGTCTGATCGACAGAACCACAGACGTCTGATCAGAGGAGAATTCGAGATGAAACGCCTTCTTTTGGCAGGCCTATTGACCGCTGTTTTCGCTGCGCCCAGCCTTGCCGGCGACATTGCGATCGACGATGCCTATGCGCGCTCTAGCAATCCCAAATCGGGCGCGGCCTTCATGACGATCCGAAATGCCGGCGCGGCCGACCGGCTTATCGAAGCCCGGACGGACATTGCCCGCAATGTCGAGCTTCACACCCATATCGAGGAGGATGGGGTGATGAAGATGCGCGAGGTCGAGGGCGGCATCGAACTGCCGGCTCAAAGCTTGGTCGAGCTCAAGCGCGGCGGTCTGCATGTGATGTTTATGGGTCTCAAAGCCCCGATGGAGCATGGCGACAGCTTTCCGCTGACCCTGGTCTTTGAAAGCGGTATGGAGATGACCATCGACGTGCCGGTTGATCTGGAGCGTAGGCCGAGCACGGATCGTTCGGGCCACAATCATAGCCACAGCCACGAGCACAACCACAGCCATGAGCACGGCCATGATCATGATCATAGTCACAGTCATGAGGCGACAACCAACTGACCAGAAAGTGGACTGGGTCGCCGCGGACCATCGACCGGGCAAGCGATCGGCAAAAAAACGCCTGAAAGTCTGGCCCAGCACAGGCGGGGCCTGTGATGTCTCCCCAAGGGGTGCGGCCTACGGTCCGCGGCCTAGGGGGCCAGCATCGCCTCGACCCAGGCGGGAACCAGCGTCGTTGCCGGCCCGTTGCGGGTCTGTGCAAAGAGGGCCGAACCCTCCGACGGCTCTAGATTGAGCTCAAGCGTGTCGGCGCCGGCGCGGCGCGCCTCAGCCACAAATCCCGCTGCGGGATAGACGCTCCCCGAGGTGCCGATCGACACGAAGAGGTCGCAGGCCTCCAGGGCCGCGCCGATCGCGTCAAGCCCATGCGGGACCTCGCCGAACCAGACGACATCCGGCCGCACGGCCGCTGCGCCGCAAGAGGGGCAGCGCTGCGCCGCGTCAAATGGTGCGGTATCGTCCCAGCCATCGCCGCAGCTTGCACAAAGCGAACGCAAAAGCCGCCCATGCATATGCAGCACCTCCCGATGCCCGGCGCGCTCATGCAAATCGTCGACATTCTGGGTGACGAGAAGCAAGGCGCCCGGCCAGTTCGCTTCCAGCCGGGCAAGCGCGCGATGAGCAGCGTTCGGCACAGCGCCCAGCAGATTGGCGCGGCGTGCGGAATAAAATGCACGCACCAGCGCAGGGTTGCGGGCAAAGCCTTCTGGGGTTGCGACCTCGGCAAGATCGTATTTCGTCCACAACCCATCTTCGTCGCGAAAGGTTCCAAGCCCGGACTCGGCGGATATCCCCGCGCCGGTTAGAATGACGATGCGTTCGACCATGCCTCGCCCTTTCCATGCGGACCGCATAAAATTGCCCAAGACGACCTTTCCGCGAAAGCCTGCCCGAGGCGCCCGACGATGACCACCCGCATTCTGTTTGTCTGTCTAGGCAATATCTGTCGTTCGCCCGCAGCCGAAGGGGTGGTGCGCGCGCAAGCCGAGGCGGCGGGCCTCGACTGGCAGATCGATAGTGCCGGGATCGGCAATTGGCATCGGGGTGCTTCGCCGGACCCGCGGATGCTGGCCGCTGCGGCGCGCCGCGGCGTCGATCTTTCCGGTCAGCGCGCGCGCCAGGTCCGCCAACAGGATTTCCACAGTTTTTCCCACATACTGGCAATGGACAATTCGAACTCTGTCGTGCTTCAACGTGCCGCGCCGTTAACCAGTTTGGCAGAAATACGGCTTTTTCTGCCCTTTGCGCCAGAGTTATCCACGACGGAGGTGCCGGATCCTTACTATGGCGGCACGGCAGGCTTTGAGCATGTGCTCGATCTCATCGAGGCAGCCGGTCGGGGCCTGATTGCAGCGCTGCGCGACGGCGCGCGGCGTTGACCTCGGCGCAGCGGCGCGCCATACGCTGCGGCCGACGCCAACGCACGCGCCTCTGGCCTGGCTCAACCAGCGTTTACGTAGCGACGGTAACGTCTCTTTTGGAGGATCCGGCAACGGGTCTGGTCTGACGGAGATGCGCATGACCGCCAACGTAACCATTGCAGGGCTTGCCTCTGCTGCCCGGGCGCTATCCCGCGCCGAGGCGTATATCCTGACCCGCGCGTTTGCGCAGCCCACGCTGGTCCTCGATCTCGATTTGGCCGCTGCGCGCTACCGCGCCTTGGCGCAAGGTCTTGGCGATGCCGCCCTATATTATGCGGTCAAGGCCAATCCCAACCCCGCGCATCTGGCCCGGCTCTGCCGCGAGGGCGCTTGTTTCGACGCAGCCTCGCGCGGCGAGATCGCGCTCTGCCTAGCCGCAGGCGCCGCACCTGACGCGATCAGCTTTGGCAATACGGTCAAACGCGCCGAGGACATCGCCTGGGCGCATCGCGCCGGGGTCGGGCTTTTTGCCGCCGATGCACCCGACGAGATCGCCAAGATCGCCCAAAACGCCCCGGGGGCGGCGGTCTACATTCGCCTTTTGGTCGAAGAGACGGGCGCGGACTGGCCGCTCAGCCGCAAGTTCGGTGCACCGGCCGCGGTGATCCCGGCGCTGATGGACCAGGCCGTGGCGGCTGGTTTGCGGCCCGTGGGGCTCTCCTTTCACGTCGGCAGTCAGGCGCGCGATCCCGCGATCTGGATGCAGGTGCTGGACCGGGCGCGGCAGGTCTGGGTGGCGGCGCGGGCGGCCGGGCATCCGCTGGAACTGCTCAATATCGGCGGCGGCTTTCCGGCCTTTTACGGCGAGGCGGTGCCGGACCCCACCGCCTATGCCCGCACGATACGCGCAGCGGTGGAGGCGCGCTTTGGGCCGCTGCCGCGGATCATGGCCGAGCCCGGGCGCGCCGTGGTGGCCGAGGCAGGCGCGATCGCGGCCCAGGTGTTGCTTGTGGCCGATCGCGGGGCCGGGGCGCGCACCCGATGGGTCTATCTCGATATCGGCAAGTTCTCGGGGCTTGCCGAGACCATCGACGAGGCCATTCGCTATCCCATACTCACCCCGCATGAGGGGCAGCCGGTGGGACCCTGCATCCTTGCCGGCCCCAGCTGCGACAGCGCCGATGTGTTATACGAGCGCCGGCCGATTGCGCTTCCTCTGGCATTGGCGAGCGGCGATCGGGTGATCCTGCGCAATGCCGGGGCCTACACGTCGAGCTACGCCTCGGTGGGGTTTAACGGCTTTCCGCCGCTGGATGTGGTGGTTCTCTGACTGCATCTATAGAGGCGTTTCTGGCTGGGTCTCTGGCTGCACCTCTGACTGGGTCTCTCACCGCGCCTCCGACTGGGTCTCTGACTGGGGCTCTGACCAAAGCGCTGGCGGCAAAATCCTTGCGAACATTCCAAGAACGCCCCTTTATCTTGTGGGACGGTCGCGCTATCCTTCCAGTTATGGATGATTGGGGGGAGCGGATGGACGGCCCGTCACTGTCGCAGCAGGCCCTGGCCGCGCGGCCGGCACCCTATCTGGACGGGCTCAACCCCGATCAGCGGGCGGCGGTGGAGGCGCTGGAGGGCCCGGTGTTGGTTCTGGCCGGCGCTGGCACCGGCAAGACCCGCGCTTTGACCACGCGGATCGCACATCTTCTGAACACCGGCCGCGCCCGGCCCAACGAGATCCTGGCCGTGACCTTTACCAACAAGGCCGCGCGCGAGATGAAGCAGCGTGTGGGTGCGCTGGTCGGGGGGGTGATCGAAGGAATGCCCTGGCTGGGCACCTTTCATGCGCTCTGTGTGCGGATTTTGCGCGCCCATGCCGAGCTTGTGGGGCTGAAGTCGAACTTCACCATTCTCGACACCGACGATCAAATCCGGCTTCTCAAACAGGTCATCGCCGCGGCCGATATCGATGAGAAGCGCTGGCCGGCGCGCCAGCTGGCCGGGCTGATCGATCGCTGGAAGAACCGTGCCCAGCGCCCCGATCAGGTGCCGGCCGATGAGGCGGCGGGTTTTGCCCATGCCGGCGCCGATCTCTACCGGGCCTATCAGCAGCGGCTCCTCGATCTCAACGCGGTGGATTTCGGCGATCTCCTTTTGCATGTGCTGAGCGTTTTTCAGGGCCATGACGATGTGCTCGCCAAGTATCAGCGCTGGTTTCGCTACATTCTGGTCGACGAGTATCAAGACACCAACATCGCCCAGTATCTTTGGCTGCGGCTGCTCGCGCAAAGCCACCGCAATCTCTGCGTGGTCGGTGATGACGATCAGTCGATCTATGGCTGGCGCGGGGCCGAGGTGGGCAACATCCTGCGCTTTGAGACGGATTTTCCCGGCGCTGTGGTGGTGCGGTTGGAGCAGAATTACCGCTCGACCGGGCATATCCTGGCCGCCGCCTCGGCGGTGATCGCGGCCAATGAAAAGCGGCTGGGCAAGACGCTTTGGACCGAGGCGGGCGCGGGCGCCGCGCTGCGTCTGATCGGGCATTGGGATGGCGAGGAGGAGGCGCGCTGGATCGGCGAGGAGATCGAGGCGATGGGCCATGGCACGCGCGGCCAGGATCCGGTCGCGCCCGACGACATCGCAATCCTGGTGCGCGCCTCGTTTCAGATGCGCGCCTTTGAAGACCGGTTTCTGACCATCGGCCTGCCCTATCGGGTGATCGGCGGCCCGCGTTTTTACGAGCGGATGGAGATCCGCGATGCCATGGCCTATTTCCGGCTCGTGGTCAGCCCCGATGATGATTTGGCCTTTGAGCGGATCGTGAACACGCCCAAGCGCGGGCTGGGCGACAAGGCGGTGCAGGAGATCAACCGCACCGCGCGCACGCGCGGGCTGTCGCTGATCGAGGCGGCGCGGGGGCTGGTCGCCGAAGGCGGGCTGTCGAGCCGGGCGCGCACCAGCCTGGGCAAGCTCGTCGCCGATCTCGACCGCTGGGCGGCGGCGGCCCGTGCGGGCGCGCGCCATACCGAGCTTGCCGAACAGCTTTTGGACGAAGCGGGCTATACCGCGATGTGGAAGGCCGACCGCTCGCCCGACGCGCCGGGCCGGCTTGAAAACCTCAAAGAACTCGTCAAGGCGCTGGAGGCTTTCGAGAATCTGCAGGGTTTTTTGGAGCATGTCGCCCTGGTGATGGACAATGAACAGGAAGAGGGCACGCCCAAGGTCTCGATCATGACGCTCCATGCCGCCAAGGGGTTGGAGTTTCCCGCGGTGTTCCTGCCGGGATGGGAGGATGGGCTTTTTCCCTCGCAACGCGCCATGGATGAAAGCGGCAAGCAGGGGCTCGAGGAGGAGCGCCGCCTGGCTTATGTCGGCATCACCCGCGCGCGCGCCTTTTGCATCATCAGCTTTGCCGCCAATCGGGCGATGTATGGGCGCTGGCAATCGGCGATCCCGTCGCGCTTTGTCGATGAGCTGCCCGAAGGACATGTCGAGGTACTCACCCCGCCGGGGCTTTATGGCGGCGGGGGCGGGGCGGCGGCCCCGTATGGGGCACAGGCCGGCTTCGGGCCGGGCCGCATGCCAGGAGGCGCGCCCGGCTCGGATCTGGAAGACCGCGCCGCGGCGGCATCCGTCTACAATTCCCCCGGCTGGGCCCGGATGCAGGCACGCCGCGGCCAGCCCGGCGGCGCTTACGGCATGCGCCAGCCGCGCGAGGCCCGCAACCTCGTCATCGATGCCGAGGCGGTCTCGGCCTTCGAACCCGGCGAGCGGGTGTTTCATCAAAAATTCGGCTATGGCGCCGTCAGCGCCATCGAGGGTGACAAGCTGACCGTTGCCTTTGAGAAAGCCGGCGTCAAACGGGTCGTGGCGAGCTATGTCACCCGCCCCGACGATGTGCCGTTCTAGCGGCCGATCAAGCGATGCCGCCCTCTTCTTCTTGGCAAAAATACTCCCGCCGGAGGCGGCCGTCCGCGCCGCGCGTGCATCCGGTCGCCGGGACGCGCCGGCCCCGGAGCGGCGGATGAGCGAAACCGCCGACCGGGCGCTGCGGCTCCTGCATCGCCGCAAGGCCGCCCTGGCCAAGGGCGATCCGACCGCCCCGCCGATCACCCCGGCCGCCACCTTCCATCTGCCCGGCGACACCCAGGCGCCCTTCACCTATGGCCGGTTTGCAAATCCCGGCATTGCTGAGACCGAAGCCGCCCTGGCCATCCTCGAAGACGCGCCCTGCCTCCTCTTTCCCTCCGGCATGGCCGCCATCGCGGCAGTGTTTCACAGCGTGCTGAAGGCCGGCGACCGGGTGCTCTTTCCCGCCGATGGCTATTACACCGGCCGCAAGCTTCTGGACGGGTTTCTGGCCAAATTCGGCGTGACGCCGGACTATGTGCCGACACGGGCGATCGGCCAGACCGATCTGGCCCCCTACAGCCTGGTTTTTCTCGAAACACCCTCCAATCCGGGGCTCGATGTCTGCGACATCGCCCAAATCGCGGCGCGCAAGGGTGCGGCCCGGCTTGCCGTCGACAACACCACCGCGACGATGCTTGTCCAGCGCCCCCTGGATCTGGGGGCCGACATTGTCGTGGCGGCCGACACCAAGGCGCCGAACGGCCATGCCGATCTGCTCGCCGGGCATGTCGCCACGCGCGATCCGGGCCTGATGGCGGCGCTCCATGACTGGCGCACCCTGTCGGGCGCCATCCCCAGCCCTTTCGACGCCTGGGCCCTGCATCGCGGCTTGGAGACCTTCGAGCTGCGCCTCGCGCGCATGACCCAGACGGCCGCCATGCTGGCCGAACGGCTCAGCGGCCACCCCGCTTTGCAAGCGCTGCGCTACCCGTTCCTGGCCGGGGATCCGTCCGGGCCCATTGCGCGGCGCCAGATGCAGGCGGGGGGCTCGATCCTGACCCTGACCCTCGCCGATGCGGCCTGTGCCGAGCGGTTTATCGCCGCCGCACCGCTCGCGCCCACCACCTCCTTTGGCAGCACCCACAGCTCGGCCGAGCGGCGCGCGCGCTGGGGCGATGCGGTGCCGGAGGGTTTTGTGCGGCTTTCGGTGGGCTGCGAGCCGCCCGAGGCGCTCTGGCAGGGCATTGCCACAGCGCTAGAGGGGTTCTGAGCGCGTCCCGCGCGGGGCTTTCTGTCGCTTTGGCGCGTTCTCCCGGCAGCGCCGGAGCCCAGACGCCCGCGGGCCGACATGTTGGGCAGAGCTGCACCGCTCGCGGCAAGGCGGCCTGCGACAGAACCTGTCGACAAACGGTCACAGCCTGTTGATAAACGGCGCCGACCCGTAAGCTTCCACCGCATCTGGAGGGCTTGCGCGGCTCGCAATGCCAGATATAGTGGCGCGATCTTGGGGCGGGCGCGTCCCGTTCCCGCCGCACCTTTTTGCGGCGTGTGGACGGAAAGAGACCGATGAATACCGAGTTTTCAACCCAGTTCGTCCGAAGTCCGGCGACTCTGCGCGACCATCCTGCCCTGGTCCTGAACGCAGACTTCCGACCCCTCTCCTATTTTCCGCTTTCGCTCTGGCCTTGGCAGGAGGCGGTCAAGGCGGCGTTTCTCGACCGCGTGCAGGTGATCGCGGAATACGACATGACTGTGCGCAGCCCCTCTATCGAGTTGCGCCTCCCGTCTGTCGTGGTGTTGCGCGACTATGTGCGACCCGCCAAGCTGGCTGCCTTCACGCGTTTCAATCTGTTTTTGCGCGACGAGTTTACTTGCCAGTATTGCGGCGCCCGGGGCGAGCTGACCTTCGATCATGTCGTGCCGCGGTCGCGCGGCGGGCGGACGACCTGGGAAAACGTCGTCGCCTGCTGTCCGCCATGCAATTTGCGCAAGGGAAACAAGACACTGCGTCAGTGCGGCCTGGCGCTGCGCGCAACGCCGCAGCGGCCCAGCCCCGAACAGCTGCAAAGCACTGGCCGAAAATTCCCGCCCAACTATCTGCATGAAAGCTGGATGGATTTTCTCTATTGGGACGCCGAGCTGGAGGCTTGAGCGCGGCGGATCGGCCGGCCGGGGCGGCGCAGCACCCCCAACCACAGCGCCGCAAGTGCCAGCGAGAGCAGGCCGTTCCAACCAGCCATCGAGATTGCCAGAAAGTCCCAGGCGACCTCGTCGCACCGCACGATCGGGGCGGTCATGATCTGTTCAAAGAGCGCCTCGGCGCTTAGGCCGCCGATGTCGCCCGCAGAGCAAGTGGCGGGGCCGGCCCACCAGCGTTGCTCGACACCGACATGGTAAAGCGCAAGCCCAACCCCGGCCAGCATCGCGCCCGCGCCGAAAAGCGCGCTTAGGCGTGGCAAGGCAGCCAGCCCCAGCGCCGTTGCCGCCAGGGCGGCCGCATGCGGCCAGCGCTGCCAGATGCACATCGAACAGGGTGCCAGCCCGCCCAGAAATTGGAAGGCCAACGCGCCGGCCAGCAGGGCCAGCGAGCCCAGACCGGCAAAAAGGATCAGACCGCGCTCGACTCGCATGGGCGACCCTTCCTTAGAGGTGGCTCAGGGCAAAGAAGCCCGCAAAAAGCAGGACCACGAAGAGCGTGGTCATCAGGGCAAGCCGCTTTTCGATGAATGCCTTCACCGGCGGGCCGAAGATCCGAACCAATCCCGCGATGGCCATAAAAACCCCACCCCGCGAGGCGATGCTGGCCAGGGTAAAGAGGGTAAAGTCGAGCGCCACCGCCCCGGACGCGATGGTGACGACCTTATAGGGCACCGGTGTTGCGCCGCCGATGGCCACGGCCCAGACCCCGTTGTCACGAAACATCTGCGCGACTTCTTCGAAGCGATCGAGCCAGCCATAGATCTCAAGGATCGGGGCGCCGACGGTCTGGAAGAGAAACGCGCCCAGCCCATACCCGGCCATCCCGCCCAAAACAGAGGATATCGAAGTAACCGCGCCCAGCAACAACCAACGGTCGGGCCGGGCAATGACCATGAGCAAAAGCAGCGGATGTGGCGGGATCGGAAAGACCGAACTCTCCACAAAGCTGATCGCGGCGAGGAACCAGATCGCGTGGCGGTGACCTGCCAGAGACAGGACCCAGTCATAGAGACGTTGTAACATGCGCGCCGGTTAGCAGTGCAAGCCCGACCTGTCCATTGCCCAAGGCGCTGCAGAGCGGCGTTTGGTTCCGCCGGCTGAACGCGGCCCGCCCGGCGGGCTCGTTTTTTGGCCTTTGGGCAATCGACAAGCGCCTGCGGCGTCGTTACATAGCGGCGCGGGAGCAATTTGGGCGCAGCTGCAGCGAGGCTGCGCGTGCAATGTCCGGGTGGAGCGCAGGGCGCGGCGTCCCGGGCAGAGGAAAGCCATAGGCATGGAAAACGTCGTCCTGACCATTCACCTCATCATTGCGGTCTTTCTGATCGGAGTGGTGCTGTTGCAGCGCTCGGAAGGCGGTGCGCTGGGGATCGGCGGCGGTGGCGGCGGTTTGGTCACGGGGCGCGGCGCTGCCACGGCTCTTTCAAAGCTCACCTGGGGCCTCGCAATTGCCTTTATCATCACCAGCCTGACCCTCACCGTTTTGGCCGCTCAACGGGCCGCGGAGGAATCGGTGCTGGAGCGCATCAGCACCGAGACGCCCGACAGCGGCACGCCGACCGAAGCACCGATAGCGCCCGGCCTGTCGGTGCTGCCGCCTGGGCTTCCGCAGCCGGAGGCGTCAGAGGAGGAGCCTACAACGCCGGTTCTCCCCTTGGCACCTGCACCGACGGAGTAGGCAGCGCATGCTGCCGCTGCTGGGCCGGCTGCAAGACCTCACGCTTGCGACGTTGGGCTGGGCCGAGCGATCGGCCTGGCGCTACGCGTTGCTGCTGGCGGCCGTTGCGGCGATGGTCATTCTGCCCGGTATCGCGGCCCTGCCGCCAACAGACCGCGACGAGAGCCGCTATGTCCAGGCTTCCAGGCAGATGTTGGAGACGCGCGATTTCGTCGATATCCGCTTTCAGGATGCGCCGCGTTGGAAAAAACCCGCCGGGATCTACTGGTTGCAGGCCAGCTCGGCCGCGCTTTTGGGTTGGCCCGAGGCGCCGATTTGGGCCTATCGGGTGCCCTCGGCGCTGGCGATCTTTCTGGCCGGTCTGCTGACCGCATGGGCCCTACGCCCGATCGCCGGGAAGCGTGCGGCCAATTTGGCCGGCTTGATGCAGACCATGGCCATGATGCCTGTCATCGAAGCCAATCTTGCCAAGACAGACGCCGTCCTTTTGGCCTGTACGGTTGCCGCGATGGGCGCGCTGGGGCGAATACTGCTGCAAGAAGACCGTGGGCTGCGATGGATGCATCTGGTCTTCTGGGGCGCGCTGGGCGCGGGCATCCTGATCAAGGGGCCGATCGTGCTGATGCCCGCAACCGGAGCCCTTTTGTGGATGATGATCGCCGAAGGACGCTTCGCGCCGCTTTGGCGAACGCGGCCGCTGCCGGGCGTTCTCGTTACCGGGCTGATCGCCCTTCCATGGGGCATTGCAATCTGGCTGCGGACCGATGGCGGGTTCTTCGAAGCAGCCGTCATCGGCGATCTTCTGACCAAGGTCACCGAAGGGGTCGAACGGCATTGGGGGCCGCCGGGCTACTACCTTGGCACAATCTGGGCGACGCTCTGGCCCTGGGCGCCCTTGATGCTGATCGCCGCGCCCTTCGCCTGGCGGGGGCGGCGTCGGCCGGAGTTTCGGTTTCTGCTGGGCTGGCTGATCCCTTTTTGGGTTGCGTTCGAGTTCTTCGAGACCAAGCTGCCGCATTACGTTCTGCCCGTGATGCCCGCCCTATTGGGTCTCGTCGCGCTCTGGATCGTGTCAAGCGAGAAGGAGCCGCCAAGCCCGTCGCGGCTTTTGGTAATGGCTGCGCTCTTCGTGCTGCCCGGGCTGGTGCTGGCGCTTGCTGCGATCCTCGGCCTGCCGCTTTTTGAAGGGGTTTTCTCGACGCCCGCGGCATTGTTGGGCCTTGCTGCGATCCTCGCGCTCGCAATCGGCGCCCGGGCCTTAACCGAAAGACGGGTGGCGGCCTTTATAGGGGCTGCGGCCCTGGCTGGGGCCACCCTCTATCCGGCGATCCTGCAATTCACCTTGCCGCGCTTCGATACGGTATTTTTAAGCCCGCGTCTTGCCGAGGCGCGCACCAATTTCGCCGCCTGCTCGGATCGGCCCCTGACCATAGTGGGTTATTATGAGCCCAGCCTAGTGGTTGCGGCCGGAACCGAAACGATGCGCATCAGTCTTGACGAGGCGAAGCAGCGGCTCGCCGATGAGGAGGGCTGGCTGATCTTTATCGAGGAACGCCGCGGCAGCAACCTGCAGGACTTTGTCGAGGCGGCCGGCTTTCCGATCACCATTCTGGCGACGGTGACCGGCTTTAACTACAATCGCGGCGATCCCACGACGATCTTTCTGGTCGCCCGACGGGACGATCCTAAGCTGATCGATTGCCCCGCGCTGGGGCTGGCAAGCCTGCCGCGCGAGGGATAGTCTGGCCGCGAGAGCGTAAGCTGTCGTTTCCCAGGGGGTGGCAATGGCAAGCCGGCCGCGCGTCAGCGTGATCGCACCCATGAAGAACGAGGCGGAGAATGTCGCGCCCCTGGCCGAGGGCATCGCGGCGGCCTGCGCGGCTTTTGCGCCCTTTGAGATCATATTCGTCAATGACGGCTCGACCGACGGTACCGCGGCGGCTATCGCCGCGGTTCGCAGCCGACTACCGCAACTGCGCGAGTTGCGCCATGCGCAAAGCTGCGGGCAATCGGCGGCGGTGCTGAGCGGCGTTCGCGCCGCGCAGGCAGCGGTCTGCGTGACGCTGGACGGCGACGGGCAGAACCCGCCCGACCAGCTGCCCCGCCTGATCGAACCGATGCTGGCCGATCGAAGCGGCCGGCTCGGGCTCGTCGCCGGGCAGCGGGTGGGCCGCCAAGATACGGCCGGCAAACGGTTCGGGTCGCGCTTTGCCAACGGGCTGCGGGCGCGGGTGCTGCGCGACGACACCCGCGACACCGGCTGCGGCCTGAAGGCATTTCCCCGTGCCGTGTTCCTCGCGCTGCCCTATTTCGATCATATGCATCGCTATCTGCCCGCACTTGTGCGGCGCGAAGGTTATGAGATCACTCATGTCGATGTAGCCCACCGGGCACGGCTGGCGGGGCAGTCGCACTACACAAATGTCGGCCGCGCGCTGGTCGGCATCCTCGATCTGGCCGGGGTTTGGTGGCTGTTGCGTCGTCGCAAGCTGCCCAGCTTGGTGCATGCCGACACGGTCGAGCCGCGCGCGGACGACAAAGCGGTGCATAGAGAGACGCGGGGGGTCAGCGGTGAAAGCGCCTGATGCAGCCCCAAAGCCTCGCCGGTGTTTGGCGCTTGAGGCCTGGGATAGACGCGGGCACAGCGCGACGGGGGGTTGGCAATGAACGGGCTGGGCGACTGGCTGATGCGGATCTTGCTTGTCGAAAGCTGGGCTGGTGTCTGGCTCGCCCTCTTCGGCCTGACCGCCCAGACCGTCTTTATGGGGCGGATGCTGGTGCAGTGGATTGCCAGCGAACGCGCGCGCGCCTCGGTGGTGCCGGAGCTTTTTTGGTGGATGTCGCTCGTCGGCGCGGCGATGCTTCTGGCCTATGGCATCATGCGCCGGGACATCGTCATCATCGCAGCCCAGATGTTCGGCTTCGGCGTCTATGCCCGAAACCTGTGGTTCATTCGCTTTGTGGCGCGGCGCGAAACGCAGGGACAGGAGGGTGGGTGAGCAATTTGGTGCGCGGCGGCGGACGGGCTACGCCCCAGGTTGCTCCCTGACTGACCTGCGGGAGGCCGGCGTGTTGCGCTGACGGCCTGTTAACCCTGACCCTTCTAAAAACGCCATCGAACGCAAAGCCAGTCGATAGGTGCAGAATGCCGGTAGAACGAGGCGTCCGTGGAACCCCGCCCGAGGAAGCGTCGGAAAGCCGACCCATGCCGGTGGCAAGCAACGCGGCGGCCGAAGCCGCCGGCGACGTACGGCCCAACCGCAACCACGCCGCCCTGGCCGAGGCGGCCGCCCGGGCCGGCGGCATGGATGCCGGCTTTCGCAATGCGGCGCGGGCGCTAAGGCTTCTCTTTCACCTCGACAATGGCTCATGGGCCGAGAGCTTCGTGACCGCCGCAGATGCCGCCCGCTCGGGCGCCATGCCGGCCGGCGACAAGGCACGGCTCTGGGGGCATCTGGCGCATCATGCCCGGCTCACTGCTGCGGGTCGGTTCGGCGCCGATCTTGCCGCTTCATCCGAACGCATCGCCATCATCCTGCGCGCTTGCGGGCTCGGCCTTTTTGAGGCGATCGGCATCTGGGCAAAGGTGCAGACCCATCTGATCCGCATCATTCTGACCGACGATCGGATGTCGAACAGGCTGGTGCGCCGTGACGCCTATGCCGCGCTTGGCGCCTGGATCCTGTCGGAGACGGCGCTTGTTGCGCATTACTTCAACCGCGATGGGGGCGCGCGCCTCGCGGTCTGAAACCGCGCCTGCAGCCGCCGGTGCGACCGCGCGGCTTGCCTAGACCCGCCGAATCCCCTATCGGTCAACTCCCGTGATACAAGAACCAGCGGCCAGCGCGGCTGCAGCACGGGGCAATTGGGCATGGCGCGGTTTGTCTTCATCACTGGCGGCGTTGTTTCGTCATTGGGAAAAGGTCTGACCGCGGCAGCGCTTGGCGCCCTGTTGCAGGCGCGGGGCTACTCGGTGCGGCTTCGCAAGCTCGATCCCTATCTGAACGTCGACCCCGGCACGATGTCGCCCTTTGAGCATGGCGAGGTTTACGTCACCGATGATGGCGCCGAAACCGACCTCGATCTGGGCCATTACGAGCGCTTTACCGGGGTTGCGGCCCGGGCTTCGGACAGCATCTCTTCGGGTCGGGTCTATCAGACGGTTTTGGAGCGCGAGCGCGAGGGCGGCTATCTGGGCAAGACCATCCAGGTGATCCCGCATGTAACAGATGAGATCAAGGCCTTCATCGGCGCCGGCGCCGATGAGACCGACTTCATGCTATGCGAAATCGGCGGCACGGTCGGCGATATCGAGGGTCTGCCCTTTTTTGAAGCCATCCGGCAGTTCATTCAGGAACAGCCACGCGGCCAATGCGTGCTGATGCATCTGACGCTGCTGCCCTTTGTGACGGCCTCGGGCGAGCTGAAGACCAAGCCAACCCAGCATTCGGTCAAGGAGCTGCGCTCGATCGGTTTGATGCCGGACGTTCTTGTGTGCCGCACAGAGCATGAGATCCCCAGCCGCGAGCGCGACAAGATTGCGTTGTTTTGCAACGTAAGGCGCGATGCGGTGATCGCGGCGCAGGATCTGGCTTCGATCTATGATGCCCCGATCACCTTTCACCGGGCCGGGCTCGATCAGGCCATTCTCGACGCGTTTTCTATAGCGCCGGTGCCCAAGCCGGATCTGAGGGCCTGGGATCAGGTCGTCGAGGCGATCGGTCATCCCGACGGCGAGGTGCGGGTGGCCATCGTTGGCAAGTACACGCAGCTTGAAGACGCCTATAAATCGATTGCCGAGGCACTGACCCATGGCGGTATCGCCAATCGGGTTCGGGTGAAGGCACAATGGATCGACGCGGAGATTTTCGAGCGCGAGGACCCCGCACCTTATCTGGAGGGGCTGCAGGCTATCCTGGTGCCCGGCGGCTTCGGCGAGCGCGGCACCGAGGGCATGATCCGCGCCGCCCATTTCGCCCGCACCCGCCGCGTGCCCTATCTGGGCATCTGCCTGGGCATGCAGATGGCCGTGATCGAGGCGCTGCGCAGCATTGGCGGCATGACCAATGCGGGCTCCGAGGAGTTCGATGCCGAAGCGGGGCTAAAGCGTTTCGAACATGTCGTCTACCACCTCAAAGAATGGGTGGCCGGCAATCACACCGTCCAGCGCAAGATCACCGATGCCAAGGGCGGAACCATGCGGCTTGGCGCCTATACTGCGAACCTGAAACTGGGCAGCCGGGTGGCGGCGATCTACGGTGCGACCGCGATCTCGGAGCGTCATCGCCACCGGTTCGAAGTCGATAGGCGCTATAACGATGCGCTAGAGGCGTGCGGCCTCATCGTCTCGGGCATGTCGCCGGATGGACGCTTACCCGAGATCATCGAGATCCCCGATCATCCTTGGTTTCTAGGGGTTCAGTTCCACCCCGAACTGAAGAGCAGGCCGCTCGACCCGCATCCCCTCTTTGCCGATTTCGTGCAAGCGGCAAAGGCCCACAGCCGGCTTGTCTGAGCGGCGCCGATGCGCCGGTGGCCGGCCCTCTATTCGTAAGGCGGCCGGATGCCTCCCGGACCGCGACGCCCTACCCGCAACGCAGCGCCTAACCCCAACCGCTCGTGTGCGGACGGATTGCATCTTTTGCATGGCCGGTTTGCATTTCCTGCGATTGTCTACGGCCGCATAATGCCGATATCACCGCCACGCATTCGTACCAAGAGGTGCTGCCATGATGACGCTTCAGACGGTTTCGGCGATCCTTCGCGCCTTGGGTCAGGGTCTGCGATGCGCGCTGTTTGCGCCCGGTGGCCTGGTGCAGGATTATCAGCGCGCGACACGGCGCTGAGCGACCGCAGCATCCCGGTTCGGGCGGCGCTTGACGGGTCCGCTTGACGGGGCTGGGAAAGCCCCGCATATCCGGGCGCATGACTGAACTTTCGCGCACTCGCAACTTCTCCATCGTTGCGCATATCGACCATGGAAAATCCACCCTTGCCGACCGGCTGATCCAGCTGACCGGGGCGGTGGCCGCGCGCGAGATGAAGGAGCAGCTGCTCGACTCGATGGATATCGAGCGCGAGCGCGGCATCACGATCAAGGCCCAGACCGTGCGGCTGGAATACACCGCCGCCGACGGCCAGGACTACGTGCTCAACCTGATCGACACGCCCGGGCATGTTGATTTCGCCTATGAGGTGAGCCGGTCGATGCGCGCCGTGGAAGGCTCGCTTTTGGTCGTCGATGCCGCCCAGGGCGTCGAGGCGCAGACGCTGGCCAATGTCTACCAGGCAATCGACGCGGATCACGAGATCGTGCCGGTGCTCAACAAGATCGACCTGCCTGCGGCCGAACCCGACCGCGTGAAAGAGCAGATCGAGGATGTGATCGGCATCGACGCCTCCGAGGCGGTGCATATCTCGGCCAAGACCGGGATGGGCGTGCCTGAAGTGCTGGAGGCGATCGTCACCCGCTTGCCGGCACCGCAAGGGCAGGTCGATGCGCCGCTCAAGGCCATGCTGGTCGACAGCTGGTATGACGCCTATCTGGGCGTGATCGTGCTGGTGCGCGTCATGGACGGGCGGCTGAAAAAAGGCGACCGGATCAAGATGCTGGCCACCGGTGCGGTTTATCAGGCCGACCGGGTTGGGGTGTTCCGCCCCGGGCTGATGCCGGTCGAAAGCCTCGGCCCCGGCGAGATCGGCTTTCTTACCGCCTCGATCAAGCAGGTGCGCGACACGCGCGTGGGCGACACCATCACCCATGACAAGGCCCCTTGCGCCGAAGCGCTGCCCGGGTTTCAGCCCGCCCAGCCGGTGGTCTTTTGCGGGCTCTTTCCGGTCGACAACAATGATTTTGAGGATCTGCGCACCGCCATCGAGAAACTTGCGCTCAACGACGCCTCCTTCAGTTCGGAGATGGAGACCTCCGCCGCGCTCGGTTTCGGGTTCCGCTGTGGATTTTTGGGGCTCTTGCATCTGGAGGTGATCCGCGACCGGCTCGAGCGCGAGTTCGGCATCGATCTGATCACCACGGCGCCCTCGGTCGTCTACCACGTTTATTTGGGCGACGACGCGCTGCGCGAGCTGCACAACCCCGCCGACATGCCCGACCCAACGAAGATCGACCGGATCGAGGAGCCCTGGATCAAGGCCACCATCCTGGTTCCCGATGAGTTTCTGGGCGATGTGCTGAAGCTCTGTCAGGAGCGGCGCGGCATCCAGACCGACCTCACCTATGCCGGTGCGCGGGCCATGGTGGTCTATGATCTGCCGCTCAACGAGGTGGTGTTCGACTTCTACGACCGGCTGAAATCGGTTACCAAGGGCTATGCGAGCTTTGACTATCAGATGGCCGATTACCGCGCCGGCAATCTCGTGCGCATGGCGATCCTGGTCAATGAAGAGCCCGTCGATGCGCTCGCCGTCATCGTGCATCGCGACAAGGCCGAGGCCCGCGGCCGGGTGATGTGCGAAAAGCTCAAAGGGCTGATCCCGCAACATCTCTTCAAAATCCCCATCCAGGCCGCGATCGGCGGACGGGTGATTGCGCGCGAGACCATCTCCGCGCTAAGAAAAGACGTCACCGCGAAATGCTATGGCGGTGACGCGACCCGCAAACGCAAACTGCTCGACAAGCAGAAGGCGGGGAAGAAGAAGATGCGCCAGTTCGGGAAGGTCGATATCCCGCAAGAGGCGTTTATAAACGCGCTAAAGATGGACGGATAGTGGCGGTTTAATTGCCTGAGCGCGACGACTTAGAAGTTCCTAGAGCTAATTCAAGCGATTATGCTTTATCCGCAGCTAGGGCGCTTGTTTCAGCGGTTCCGATTTTTGGAGTTTCCGTGAATGAAGTGATCGCAATGGTTACTAATCCATCAATACAACGTCGGCGAGACGAGTGAATGGAGGCGGCTAGTAGGAGAATCGAAGGACTTTCTAGATCAGTAGAATATTTGACAATAGATGATTATTTCATTGATGCTTTTTTTCGAGCGTCGCATATTGCAGTGAAGACTTAAAGGGCGGAAAAGAGGGAGTCACTTCTCAATGCAATTGAGAGTGTTTCCTCTGGTGATTTTCTCGACGATGATGAGAACCACGCACTTCTTTTTACTTGGACGAATTGAGTGTTTCCCACGTTCAAATTCTAAGGTGTCTTCAGAATCCACAACCTCGCTCAAACCGTGACTCGGGCGCTATCTCGCATGTAATAGAGGATATGTTACCGCAGCTCCGCGGCCAAAGAGAAGTCTACGAACGTTTAACGAACGATCTGCGTCAAAAAGGACTTATCGTTTCGTCAGGTTTATTTACCATGATGACAGGAAGCGGCCTGCGCGAAAAACGAACAACCAATTTTGGAGATCGATTTTTAGAATTGATCACACGCACTACCTCTTTTTAGCTCGTGAAACTGCCGCTGACGATTGTTGATTTTCGTCACGGATTTCGTATTGTCCGGACGACCGAGGCGGAGCCCAGGCAGGCCGGCGCTCCGACCCGTTACTCGTGTTGGGGAAACGCTCCATGAACATAACCACCGATCCGGACAAGCTGGTCATCGAGGGGTTGCGGGCCGGGGCTTCGGACCGCTCGGCCAACGAGGCCATGCAGGGTCGGATCGTGGAGACGGCGGAACGTCTGTTCCGCCAGTTCGGCTACAAAAAGACGACCGTTGCGGACATTGCCGACGCGTTGAACATGTCGACGGCTAATATCTACCGTTTTTTTGCGTCAAAAGGTGCGATTACCGAGGCGGTGACCCGTAAGGTGATCCAGGATCATGCCGCGCTGGTGCAGGCTGCGATCACCGCGCCGGGGCTTTCGGCCCCTGACAAGCTGACCGCCTTCGTGCGGGTGAGCTTTGCCCATATCCGCGAGCGCTGCCTGATGGACAACCGAATGCACGAGATGGTGCAGACGGCGATGGAAAAGAGCTGGCCGGTGATCAGCGCCCACAAGCAGGCGATGCGCAGGTTGATGACCCAGATCATCGCCGAAGGGGCGTCAGCGGGTGAGTTCGACGTGGCCGATCCGGCCCTTGCCGCAGCCTGCTTTCACAATTCGATGTCCGTGACGCTGCACCCGGTGCTGATCGAGAACTGCATGCGGGATGGCGAAGATGTCGAGGCGCTGATCGGGCCGATGCTCGCTTATGCATTTCGCGCGCTTGGTGCTAGTCGGGATGCCGGATCTCGCCCCCTGGCGTGAAGGCCAGAAAGGCAAACGCAAAGGGCACATCGTAGACGGCAAGCCTCCAGGCGCCGGCAACGCGTCGCTCCACTGTCACCGTGCCGATATCGCGCCCGGCAGCGATCCGCGCGCTGTCGAGGGCCGACGCCTGACCCGGGGTCCAGCGCAGACGCAGATCGCCCTCCTGCACCGATCCTGCAGCACGCAGATAGGCCATGCTCCAAGCCCGGCGTTCGCCTTCGACCGCAACCACCCGCATCAGCGGCCGGCCGGGCCCGTCATAGCTGCCGCGGAAGAGAAACGGCCAAGCTGCGCGATCGTAGCCCTCATAGGGGTTGCGGCCATAGTCGCGCCGCCCCCCCGATGGCGGTGTCAGAACCAGCCCGTCGGGCGATCGTGCCGCAAAGGCGGAAATGGGTTCAAGCCGAAGCGGCAACCGCTCCAAAGTTGTTCCCAGACGGGCACCGACAATGGCCTTGCCGGTGAATTGCTGCCACCAGCTTTCCGATTCTCGATCATACATGACGAGGTCGGAATTGCGCAGTTTGCCGGTCGTACCGAAGCTGGTGACCGCGCCATCCACGTTGCGCAGGAAGGCTGCGCCGGAATTGCAAAGCGGGCAATAGGTGATGGCCACGGGCTGGCCGCCGACCGTGTCGTTGACGATCTCGTGCCAGATCAGGATGCGCAGCGGATAAGCACGGGCGTCCCCGGCAACCTCCAGGCTCAGAACCGGTTCGACCGGTTCGAGGCGGCTTACGGCCACCGGTGCGAAGACCGGTGCATCGATCGCAGGGATGCCGTCTTTGGGTGGGCCGCCCGACAGAATCTCGTCAAACGGCACGGCTGTTTTGGAAAAGTCGGTGCTGGGCCACTCAGCCGACCAGCCAGATGGCGGGTCAGCGGCTTGAACTGTCAGGGCAATGGCGGTCAGCGCCGCGCCGACCGCCCATGTCTTCCCCATCGCTGACCCTCCGATTCCCAAGGGTCCTATGGTGCCGCATCCGCTCTGCCAGCGCATCCACAAGCGTGTGAGCGGGGCGTGAGCGGGCTACTTACTCGTCGCGGTAAACCCGCTCTTTGCGCTCATGCCGCTCCTGCGCCTCAAGCGACAGCGTCGCGATCGGGCGGGCGTCGAGGCGTCGGATCGAGATCGGCTCGCCGGTATCCTCGCAATAGCCGTAGCTGCCCTCATCGATCCGGCGCAGCCCAGCATCGATCTTTGCGATCAGCTTGCGTTGCCGATCCCGGGTCCGAAGCTCCAACGCGCGATCCGTCTCCTCGGACGCCCGATCGGCCAGATCGGGAATGTTGCGCGTGGAGCTTTGCATACCCGCAACCGTTTCGCGCGATTCGGCCAAGATGGAGACTTTCCAGCCCAAAAGCTTTCGGCGGAAATACTCCTTCATCTGATCGTTCATGAAGTCTTCGGATTCGGAAGGCGTATAGTCGGACCCCAGCGCGGTCTCGGTTTTCATCCCCTGCTCCTCGCCACCTGTCGGTGCCCCGGACATCGTCCCCTGCGCTCACCCTACGCGGAGTGCCGTGGCTCGCGGCTTGCTTACCCAAAAAGCCTCGATATGTCACCCGCTAGTTCGCCGAACTTGTTTCGGTTTCGGGGGCTGCTAGGCTCTTCCACACTGTAGGGCCCCAAGCGACCAAGGAAACACCGATGCGATTTTCCGGCACCGATGATTACGTGGCGACCGAGGATTTGACCGTAGCCGTGAACGCATCCATCACCTTGGAGCGTCCGTTGCTGGTCAAGGGCGAGCCCGGCACCGGCAAGACCGAGCTTGCCCGCCAGGTTGCCGCATCGCTGGGTCTGCCGCTGATCGAGTGGAGCGTGAAATCGACCACCCGCGCGCAGCAGGGCCTTTACGAATACGATGCGGTGACCCGGCTGCGCGACAGCCAGCTGGGCGATGCGCGGGTAAAGGAGATCCGCAACTACCTCAAACCGGGCAAGCTTTGGGAAGCCTTTGTTGCGCAGGAGAAAGTGGTTCTTCTGATCGACGAGATCGACAAGGCCGATATCGAGTTTCCCAACGATCTTTTGCAAGAGCTCGATCGGATGGAGTTCTTCGTTTACGAAACCGGCGAGACGATCCGGGCCGCAAGGCGACCGATCGTGATCATCACCTCCAACAACGAAAAAGACCTGCCAGACGCGTTTCTACGGCGCTGCTTTTTTCATTATATCCGCTTCCCGGACGAGGCGACGATGGCCAAGATCGTCGATGTGCATTTCCCGGGGTTGAAGCCTGCGCTGATCAAGGCTGCGCTGACCCGGTTCTTTGAGCTGCGCGAAACGCCGGGGCTGAAGAAGAAACCGTCGACCTCCGAAGTGCTCGACTGGATCAAATTGCTGGTCGCCGAGGATCTCGACGCGACCGATCTTGCGGGCACATCGACCGACGCGCTGCCGCGCCTGCATGGCGCGCTGCTGAAAAACGAACAGGACGTGCATCTTTTCGAACGGCTCGCCTTCATGGCGCGACGCGAACGACGCTGACGCGGTGTTCGACGCCCTCTTCGACCCGATCCTGCCGGTCTTTGCACTTCTCGCCGTTGGGTTCGGGTTGGGGCGCGCGGGGCAGGTGGACATCGCCGATGCGAGGCTGATCAACCGCCAGGCGATGACGCTGTTTTTGCCGGTCCTGATCTTCGGGCTGCTTGCCAACGCCCCGATTGAGGCGTTCGAGCCGGCGCCATTGTTGGTCTATGCGGGGGCCGAATTGCTGCTCTTTGCGGCGGGCTTTGCGCTGGCCCGCAAGCTCCTGTGCCGGCCGGGACCCGAGGCGCTGCTCCTGGCTTTTTGTGGGATGTTTGCCAACAATGCGCTCTTCATCCTGCCCATCAGCCTTTACCTTTACGGGGCAGAGGGGGCGTTGCCGGTGCTTTCCATCGTCACGCTGGACAGTACGCTGGCGTTTTGCGGGTCGATGATCGCGCTCGACCTGATGACGGGCGGTAAGGTCAGCGGTCCCAAGGCGCTGGCCCGGGTGCTGCGGCTGCCGATCGTGCTGGCGATGCTCGGCGGGCTGGCGCTTGCGCTAAGCGGGTTTACCCTGCCGGCGCCGGTGCAGACATTTTTGGACTTTACCGGCGCTGCGGCCGCGCCGATGGCGCTTTTTGCCATGGGCGTGGTTCTGTCGCGCACCGCCTTCGCACCGACCCCGGCGGTGGTGCTCTTCTCATTCAACAAGCTTGTGGTCTTTCCTGTCGCCGTCTGGGCGGGGCTGGCGCTTTTTGCAGCGCAGTCGGCAACTGGGTCGAGCTATCTTTTGGCCTCGGCCGGGCCGTCGGGAACCATGGCCTTCAGCATGGCGCTGCTCTATAATCAACCGACAGGCGAGATTTCGCAGATCATCGTCTGGACGAGCGTTGGCACTCTTTTCTTGCTCGCGGTGCTTGCATGACCCAGATCAGACCGCTTGAGGAAAGCGACCGGGCCGATTGGGCGCGGCTTTGGACCCAGTATCTGAGGTTTTACGAAACCTCTGTTGCGCCCGAGGTTTACGACGCCACATGGTCGCGCCTGATGGCCGGCGGGGTGGGAGAGTTTCGCGGCCTCGGCGCGGTCGCGGACGGCCGGCTGGTTGGGATCACGCATTACCTCTTTCACCGTCATTGCTGGCGGGTGGAGAATGTCTGCTACCTGCAGGATCTTTTTGTGGATGCGGCGCTGCGCGGCACGGGCGCGGGTCGTGCGCTGATCGAGGCCGTCTATTCCGCGGCAGATGCCGAGGGCTGCCCCACGGTCTACTGGCTAACCCAGGATTTCAACGAAACCGCCCGCCGGCTCTACGATCGCATCGGCACGCTCACGCCCTTTATTAAGTATAACCGCTGATGCGCGGCTCCGGCGTGCGGCTGGCGGCGCTCTTTGTGCTGGGGGCGTATCTGCTGGCCGCCTGCACGGGCTCGGTTGCACCGCCGGCAACGCCGCCTCAAAACCGACCGACTTTGCCAGGTCAGGGTGCTGCGCTGACGCCCGGTCCGGTCGTTCAGGCCAACAGCGATATCGCGCGTGATTTCCTAAGGTTGGTCTATTTTCGCGAAAGCGGGCTTGAGCTGCCGGGTCTGTTGCGGTTCGAAGCGCCGGTTCGGGTGGCGCTTTCGGGCCGCGGCCTCTCGGCCTATGCGGCGGATCTCGATGCGCTGATCGCGCGAATGCGACGCGAGGCCGGCATCGACATCGCCCGTGTCGGCCGTGTGTCGGAGGCCAATATCTTGATCGCGGTCGCACCGCGCGCCCGGCTGCGCGAGGTGTTTCCCGGCGCCCAGTGCTTTGTCAGCCCGCGCAAGCTGAGCTGGCAACGGTTTCGCGCCGCGCTCGGCGCGGGAACGCTGCCAGGCTGGGACGCGCTGGAGGCGTTGACCGAGGCGGCGATCTATATTCCCGACGATGCATCGCCGCAGGATGTGCGCGATTGCCTGGAAGAAGAGCTTGCACAGACCCTGGGGCCGGCCAACGATCTCTTTGAGCTTTCCCAGAGCGTGTTCAACGATGACAATGTGCATAACCGGCTGACCCGCTTCGACATGCTCGTGCTGCGGCTGCTCTACGATCCGGCGCTGAAAAGCGGTATGGGCCGGGCCGAGGCGGCGCGTACGGTGCGCCGCCTGCTGGCATCGGCCAATCCGGCGGGGCAGCGTGTTGCGCCCCGGCCTGGGCTTCGGCCATCCTCGGAATGGGACGCGATCCTGCGTGGGCTTTTTCGCAGCAATGCCCCGCGGCCGGCCCAGCGCGCATCCCTGCGCCGCGGCTTGCGGCTGGCACAGTCGTTCCCGCAACCGGATCACCGGCTTGCAACCACGCTGGATTTGCTCGCAGCGCTCGAGTTCGGCGCCCGCCCCGAACTCTCCGAAGGGCTTTTGGAGCGGGCGCTGACCAGTCTGGAGCGATGGGGCGCGCCGCAGGATCTGCGGCAGGCGACCATCCGGGTCTATCTTGCCGCGACCAAACAGGCGCTCGGCAAATCCGCCGAGGTTCTGCCGTTGATCGAGACGGCGCTTCCCGTCCTTGCGGCCCATGACGCTGCGGCACGCATCGATCAGGCGCTCTCGCTGCGCACCCAAGCGCTGCAATCCCTGGGCCGGTCCGAGGACGCCGCGCAAAGCGCCATCGACAGCCGGGCCTGGTCGGCCTATGTCCGCGGCACACCGGCCGGTCGGTTGCTGCGGTTTTCGCCGTAGCGGCCATGCGAGAGCCCAGTTAAAAACCGGCGAAGCTGCAAGGGAGCGTCGAATGATCCTGCCGATCGCCTTCATACTGGGCTTTGCGCTGGGCTGGTGGCGTGCGACGACCTATGGCGGTAACCGGTTGGACCGGCTGCAATACGGCGCTGCGCATGGCATCGCCTTTGCGATCCTCGCACTGCTGGTCGGGGTTATCCTCGACAGCGCGGAGGTGTTTTAATGTTCGTAACCTTCTTTCTCGCACTGCGCCGCAACGGCATTCCGGTGAGCCTGCGCGAATATCTGACCTTGCTTGAGGCGATGGCGGCCCAGATCGTGCTCTACGATGTCGAGGCGTTCTACTATCTTGCCCGGGCCTTGCTGGTAAAGGATGAACGCAATCTCGATCGGTTCGACCGGGTCTTCTCAGAAACCTTCAAGGGGCTTGAGGCGATCACGCTGGAAACCCTTGTGGAGACAGCAAACCTGCCCGAAAGCTGGCTGCGTAAACTGGCCGAGAAACATCTGAGCGCAGAGGAAAAGGCCCAGATCGAAAGCCTGGGCGGGTTTGAAAAACTGATGGAGACGCTCAAGGAACGGCTCAAGGAGCAGGAAGGGCGGCACCAGGGCGGCAACAAATGGATCGGCACGGCCGGCACCTCGCCGTTCGGCGCCTATGGCTACAACCCCGAAGGCGTGCGCATCGGGCAAAAGGCAAGCCGCCATCGCCGCGCCGTAAAAGTCTGGGACAAGCGCGTATTTCGCAATCTCGACGGCACCGTCGAGCTTGGCACCCGCAACATCAAGGTCGCGCTGAAACGGCTGCGGCGTTGGGCCCGCGAAGGCGCGGCCGAGGAGCTCGATCTCGACGGTACGATCCAGCGCACCGCCGAGAACGGCTATCTCGACGTGCAGACCCGGCCCGAGCGGCATAATGCGGTCAAGGTTCTCTTGTTTCTGGATATCGGCGGCTCGATGGACCCGCATGTGACCGTGATGGACGAGCTTTTCTCGGCCGCAAAGTCCGAGTTCAAGCATTTCGAGCATTTTTACTTCCACAACTGCCTCTACGAGGGGGTGTGGAAAGACAATCGCCGACGCTGGACCGAGCAGACGCCGACCTGGGACGTGCTGCGCACCTATCCAGGCGACTACAAGTGTATATTCGTCGGCGATGCGTCGATGTCGCCTTACGAAATCGCCTATCCGGGCGGCGCGGTCGAGCATTGGAACGAGGAGCCGGGTGCGGCGTGGCTGGCGCGCGCGCGCGCGACTTGGTCCAACGCGGTCTGGATCAACCCGGTCGCCGAGGCGCATTGGGGCTATACCCACTCCATCAAGATGATCCGCGAGATTTTTGAGGATCGAATGTACCCGATGACCCTGGTGGGCCTTGATGCGGCGATGAAGGCGCTGGGGCGCTGAGGGCGCATAGTTCGGATGCGGCCGGCGCTCTGGCTGGGCCGGCTTTGCTCTGACGCGCAGCATCCTGCGCGGGTATCGCGCTGGGGTCGCTCACCCGGACATGCTAGCCTTAAAGAGCTTACATTGGATGAGGTGCCATGTCCCTTTCTGCCCGTGCCCTGATCTGGATGTCCCTCGGCGTGATCGCTGCCGTGGCCGCCTGGGGCGTGCTTGACCCTGCCGGCATGGTCGCCACGGCCAGCGAAATGGTCACCCAACAGTTCAACAGCCGGGCCTGGTTTGTGATGCTGACCGTGACGGGGATGCTGGTCTTTTGCGTCTGGCTGGCCTTCTCGCGTTATGGCACGATCCGGCTGGGCGCTGACACCGACAGGCCCGAGTTTTCCACCATCTCCTGGCTGACGATGTTGTTTTCGGCCGGGATGGGGGTGGGGCTGCTGTTTTGGGCTTCGGCCGAGCCGCTGACCCATTTTCGTCTGATGCAACCGTTGCTGGGCGATGCCGAGGCCGCGTATCAGGCTCAATTCGTAACCAATTTTCATTGGGGCCTGCATGCCTGGGCTATCTATGCGGCAACAGCGCTGGTGATTGCCTATTTCACCTTTCGCCGCGGCACCCCGATGCTGGTGGGCGCACCTTTCACAGCCGTTTTCGGTCAGGAGCGCTGGGCGCATATCGTCGCTTGGCTGGCCAATTTTCTGGCTATTGTAGCGATAGCCATCGGGGTGGGCGGCTCCATCGCCATGGGCGTCTTCCAGGTCGCCGACGGGATCGATCTGCTGGCCGGAGGCGAGGGGGCGGGCGATCTTTTGGTGCTGATCGTCTTCCTCGCGCTCTTTGCCAGCTATATCCCGGCGCTTCTGGTCGATCTTGGTGACGGTATGGCCCGGCTTTCGAACTTGGCCATGGCGACGGCGGGGTTTCTGTTGGTCTACGTGATCGTGACCGGGCCGACTCAATACATGATGAATTCGATCCTCGAAGGCGTCGGCGCCTATCTTGTGGAGTTCTTTCAGCGGGGCTTTCTGACCTACACCTTCTTTGAGCCTGCAACGACAAGCTGGTTTCAGGACTGGACGCTGACCTACATGGTCTGGTGGCTGGCCTGGGGGCCGTTTGTTGGGGTGTTTGTGGCGCGCATCTCGCGCGGCCGGACGATCCGCGAATTCGTTGCCGGCGTGCTGATCGGACCCGTAGCCTTCTCGCTGGTCTGGTTCGGAACGTTTGGCGGTATCGGGCTTTTCGAAGCGTTGCGCGGTTCGGGCGAGCTTCTTGCTCTTACAGAAACCGCGGTCGAGCGGGTGACCTTCGTTCTGCTCGATAAGCTGCCGCTGGGTCTTCTGACCACGTTACTGACCATCGTGGCGGCGTTTCTGTTCATTGTAACCAGCGTGGTCAGCGCCGCCTTTGTGCTGGGTAGCTTTACCCTCGGCGGGACGCCCGACCCCTCGGTGCGCATCAAGCTTGTCTGGGGCGTTCTGCTGGGCTTTTTGGGCTATGCAATGATCCTGTCGGGCTCGATCGATGCGATCAAGAAGGTGATCGCCCTCGGTGCGATGCCCTTTGTCTTCATCACCGTGCTGCTCTTGGTATGTCTGGTGCGCGCGCTTGGCCAGGAGGGGCGGCATGCTGACCGGTGAGTTCCTCGACACGTTGCTCAATCTCAGCGTTTTTGCCTTTATCGGCTTCGTGCTCTGGCTCTCGCTGCGCAAGTTGCCTTAGGCGAATTTGGGCGGCCGCTTTTCCAGATTGGCCTGAACCGCCTCGATCTGATTGGCCAGGCCCATCACCTTGCCTTGCGTTTCGGCCTCCAGCGCGAGCGCCGCGTCGGGGTCGAGCCGCCAGCCCCTTTCCAAGATCGCCTTGGCGCCTCGCACGGCATCGGGCGAGCGGGTCGCGATTGCTTGCGCAGCGTCGCGGGCGGCGGTCAGCGGATCCTCGGCCAATCTGGTCACCAGACCAAGGCGCTGGGCCTCTTCCGCCCCCAGGACGCGGCCGGTCAGGACCAGCTCTTTTGCCACATCGATGCGCATCAGCCGTGGCAGCGTCGCCATCAGCCCCATATCGGGCACCAGACCCCATTTCATCTCCATGATCGAAAATCGCGCATCGTGCGCGGCGATCCGGATATCGGCCCCAAGCGCGATCTGCATGCCGCCGCCATAGGCCACGCCCTGCAGCGCCGCGATCACCGGCACGGGGAGCTCTCGCCAGATATGCGCGGGCATCTGAAACTCATTGCCGGCCTCGCCCGGTTGGCGCTGGGTCGCACGCAGCCGGAAGGCAGCATTGTCCATCAGCCCGGCCTGCAGCGTCGTGAGATCGACGCCGGCGCAGAAATGCGCCCCGTCGCCGCGCAGGACCACCGCCCGCACCGTGCTGTCATGCGCAAGCCGGCGGCCCGCATCGGCCAGCGCCTCAAACATCGCGGCATCCAGCGCGTTGCTCTTTTCGGCGCGGTTCATGACCACTTCGGCCACATGCCCGTCCCGTTCGATAAGCACCCGCTCACTCATTGGCGGTCCCTCCCTTCTCGCGGCGGCGTCGCCCATAGAGCTCAAGCCGGTGGTGGACCAGATCAAACCCCATCTCGGCAGCGATTTCGCGCTGCAAACGTTCGATTTTCTCGGAGCGAAACTCGTGGATCTGGCCGGTGTCGAGATCGATCATGTGGTCGTGATGCGGCATGTCGGCGGTTTCGAACTTGGCCGGCTCGCCTTCGAAGGCGTGGCGCTGCACCACGCCCTGCGCCTCCAGCGCGGTGAGCGTGCGATAGACGGTCGAGAGCGACACGGAGGCGTCCACCTCTCGTGCCCGACGATGCAGCTCGACCGCATCGGGATGGTCTTCGGCCTCGGCCAGCACCTTTAACAGGGCCGTGCGTTGGCGCGTGATGCGGACCCCGTCGGCGCGCAGTGCGGCCTCCAGCTTGTCCGCGCGGTCCAAGGCCTGGGTCATGGCGGCCATTCTACCCGGCGAAACGTCAAGCGCAACTTTTAGATGCGAATGAGTTGCAACTGCATTGACTCCTGCAAATGCGATGCATATTCAGGAAGAACGCAAAGGAGGCAGGTATCGATGTTGACCCGACGCGCCCTTCTGGGGACCGCAGCAGGCGCCGCAAGCCTGGCCACATTCGCACTGCATGACAGGGCGCGCGCGGCATCGCCCCCGCTGCAGATCGTGGCCACAACGGGAATGATCGCGGATGCTGCAGCGCGCGTCGGCGGCGCAGCCGTTGCCGTGCAGGCGCTGATGGGCGCCGGGGTCGATCCCCATGCATACCGCCAAACCCGCTCCGACATCCGGGCGTTGACGCAAGCCGATCTGGTGTTGTGGCACGGGCTTTATCTCGAAGCGCAGATGGAGGCGTTTTTAGAAGATCTTGCGCGCCGGGTCCGCACCATCGCGGTCACGGACCGGCTTTTGCAAGAGGCGCTGCTTGCGCATGAGGAGTATGCAGGTCGCTTCGATCCGCATGTCTGGATGTCGCCGCCGCTCTGGTCGCAAATCGTCATTCGTATCGGCGATGCGCTGAGCGATGCGCGCCCCGAAGCGGCGCAGGCGGTCTCGGCCCGGACCGCCGCCTATCTTGAGGAGATCGCGGCGCTGGAGACCTATAGCCGCGACGTGCTGGCAAGTGTTCCGGAAGGGTCGCGCGTGCTGCTCAGCGCGCATGACGCGTTCGGCTATTTCGGCGCAGCTTACGGGTTTGAGGTCATCGGGATCCAGGGGATTTCGACGGAATCCGAGGCGGGGCTTGCGCGTATCGCAAGCCTGGTCGAGCTGATCGTCGCGCGCGACATTCGCGCCGTTTTCGTCGAGACCTCGGTATCCGATCGCAACATCCGCGCGCTGATCGAAGGTGCCGACGCCAAGGGGCATCGCGTTGCCATTGGCGGGTCGCTGTTTTCCGACGCGATGGGGGCGCCCGACAGCTATGAGGGCACCTATCTGGGCATGATCGATCACAATGTGACGACCATCGCCCGCGCGCTGGGCGGCCTGGCGCCGGCAAAGGGCCGGCTCGGCCGACTTTCCTTGCAGGAAAAGCAGGGATGACGGTCGCAGCCGTCGAGCTCGTTGCCGAGGCCGGCCAGCCGATCGCCGCACCGGATCTGGCGGCTGCACCGCTTGCCATTCGCGGGTTGACTGTGTCGTACGGTGAAAAACCGGCGCTGTTTTCCGTCGATGCGACGGTCGCCGCCGGTGCGATGACCGCCATTGTGGGTCCGAACGGCGCGGGCAAATCGACCTTGCTCAAGGCTGCCTTGGGGATTGTGCCCGCCGTCTCTGGGCAGGTGAGCGTGTTCGGCCGCCCGCTGGCGCAATCGCGCGGGCGGATCGCGTATGTGCCGCAACGCGCCTCGGTCGATTGGGACTTTCCGACCCGGGTGATCGATGTGGTCGAGATGGGGCTTTACCGAGAGCTCGGCCTTTTGGGCCGCCGGCGTAGCCGGCATCGGGCACGGGCGCTGGCCAGTCTCGACCGCGTCGGGATGGCCGATTTTGCCGCGCGCCAGATCGGTCGGCTTTCCGGCGGCCAGCAACAGCGCGTGTTCCTGGCCCGCGCGCTGGCGCAGAACGCCGATCTCTATTTGCTCGACGAGCCCTTTGCCGGGGTCGATGCCGCCACCGAGCGTGCAATTGTCGAAGTGCTGGGGACGCTGCAGGCCGAAGGCCGCACGATGGTCTGCGTGCATCACGATCTCGCGACGGTCACGCGCTATTTCGACCATGTGCTGATGATCAATGTTCGTCACATAGCCCAAGGGCCGGTCGGGACCGCATTTACGGCCCAAGCGCTGCAGGCGACCTATGGCGGCCGTCTAGCCATGGCCCATATCGCGCAGTTGCAGCTGCCTCAGGGGTAACAGCGCATGGCGCTCTTGGATGCGCTTACGCTCTCGGCAGGCTATAACGCGGCGCTGGTTGCGACCGGCGCGGCGCTGCTGGGCGCGGCGGCCGGGGCTGGCGGAAGCTTCCTCTTTCTTCGAAAGCGGGCTTTGGTCTCGGATGCCGTGGCCCATGCGACCCTGCCCGGTATCTGCCTGGCGTTTATGGCGATGGTCGCGCTTGGCGGCGCAGGGCGCAGCCTGCCGGGTCTGCTTGCGGGATCGGCGCTGACCGCCTTGCTTGGGCTTTTGGCCGTCGACTGGATGACGCGGCGGACCCGCCTGGCCGAGGACGCTGCCATCGGCGCGGTCCTGTCGGTCTTTTTCGGGTTCGGCGTCGCGCTGCTGACGGTGATCCAAACGATGAGCGCGGGGCGCCAGGCGGGGCTGGAGAGCTTTTTGCTGGGCGCAACGGCTGGCATGCTTCTTGAGGATGCGTTGATGATTGCGGCGGGCGGGCTTGCGGCCCTCCTTGCCATTGTCACGCTCTACCGGCCCATGACGCTGGTCGCCTTCGATACCGGCTATGCCGCGTCGATCGGCATCTCGGTGCGGCGGATCGATCTAGCGATCATGGGCATGGTGATGGTGATCACCGTGATCGGCCTCAAAATCGTCGGCCTGATCTTGATTGTGGCGCTCTTGATCATACCGCCCGTAACCGCCCGGTTCTGGACTTCGCGCACGGGCCTGATGGTCTGGATCGCCGCGGGCGTCGGTGCTGTTTCGGGGTATCTGGGCGCGGCCGTCTCAGCCAGCGCGCCGGCTCTGCCGACCGGCCCGATTATCGTTCTGATCGCCGCAGCGCTCTTTGCGGCCTCCATGATGCTTGCCCCGGGGCGAGGCCTGCTGGCGGTGTTGCTGCGCCGGCGCCGGTTTCATCGGCGCGTACATCGGCGGCAGGGTCTCTTGGCGCTGGCACGCGGCGAGCCGATCCACGATCCGCTCACCTTACGGGTCCTGCGCGGCGAGGCGTTGATCCGCCCCGACGGGGTGGCCACCGAGACCGGACGCGGTTTCGCCGCGCGCGCGGTCAGGGACGAAGCGCGTTGGCAGGTGGCCCGTCGTACCTATCGCGATACCGCGCTTAGCGGGCGCTATGACGGGCTGACCGCGATCGAGGACGTGCTGACGGCCGATGAGATCGCCGAGATCGACCGTCAGATCCCCAGCGCTGTACCCGTCTGATGGGCGCGGAGTTCGTCCAGCTTTCGCTGGTGCCGATCCTGATCGGCATGCTTGCCGCCATCGCCTGCGCCCTGCCCGGCAATTTTCTGATCCTGCGGCGCCAGGCGCTGATCGGCGATGCGATCAGCCATGTGGTGTTGCCCGGCGTGGTTCTGGCCTTCTTGGCAACGGGCAGCGTGGCGAGCCTGCCGATGCTGATCGGAGCCGCAGCGGCCGCCTTGGTCTCGGTCCTTCTGATCGAGGCGATCCGCCGGTTGGGCCGGATCGAGCCAGGCGCCGCGATGGGCGTTGTCTTTACCACCCTTTTTGCCGGCGGGGTGCTGCTTTTGGAGCAAAGCGATACCGCGTCGGTCCATCTCGATGTCGAGCACGCGCTGATGGGCAATTTGGAAAGCCTGATCTGGCTCGACGCCGCGGGCTGGGCGTCGCTTGTCGACCGCAAGGCACTGGCCGGTCTGCCGCCGGAACTGCCGCGAATGGCGCTAAGCTGTGCGCTGATCGCGCTTCTCATGCTTGTCTTCTGGCGACCGCTTGCGATCTCGACTTTCGATGAGGGCTATGCCGACGCGCTGGGCATTCCTAGCACCGCGCTCGGTGTCGGTTTGGTGATCGCTGCCGCATTGGCCGCGGTCGCGGCCTTCGACGCGGTCGGCTCGATTATCGTGATTGCGATGTTCATCTGCCCGCCGGCGGCGGCACGGCTGATGACCGACCGGCTGGGACGGCAAGTGGCCTGGTCGGTTGGCTTTGCAGCGCTTTCGGGCGTTTTGGGGTATGTGCTTGCCGGGTACGGTCCGATCTGGCTGGGCGCCAGCCACTCGGTGAGCGCCGCTGGCATGATCGCGACCGTTTCGGGTATCATCCTGGCCCTGGCCTGCCTCTTCGGCCCTTGCCGGACGCGGGTGGGCGAAGCGCAGGGCTAGCGCTCGTCAGCATAGCCCCTAAAGCCCGACACATACCAGATCTCGAAGGGATAAGCGCGGTCGGTATGGGTCGTTGCATCGGCAGCCGCAATCGGTTCGGCGGTTGCAAATTGCGCGGCGATACCGGCGGCATCCCGGCCCAGCCGGATCAGGATCATCGGGGTGGCGCGGTCCGCTTGCGTGAGGCTGGCGGTCATTTCGTAATGGTTTGCAATGCGCCCGGCCGGGTTCCAGACCCGGATCTGGTCGGGCGAGAGCCCCGCCGCCCAGGCGCATTCGGCCAACCGGCCGCGGCTGTCCGAGAGGATCACCTCGGCGCCGGTCTCCTCCATGGCTGTGACCGCCGCCTCGCAGACGATCGCGCCCAGACGCATCTTCTTATAGGGGTCGGGCAGGCGGGGCAGGGCGTTGGCATAGCCCGCATAAAGCGCCGCTGAACCCCACAACAGCGCCGCAGCGACGAGGCCGCTGCCCGCCTGCAGCCAAAGACCCCGCCGCCAACGCTGGGTCAACAGCCAGCGCGCGGCCAAAATCGCGCCAGCGACATAACAGGGCGCCGCCCAATTGGCATTCGCACCGCCGCTGAGCGACTGCACGCACATCGCCAGAAAGAGCGGCAGCGTCAGCCAGGCCAGAATACGCCAGCGCCAATCACGCCGGCGGTGCCCGCCGGGCCAGGAAGACGCCGCAAGAGCCAGCAGAAAGACAGGTCCGATGACACCGGCCTGGGCACCCAGAAACTCCGGTAACCCCGTAGGTGTCAGCCCGCCCGACTGCTCGGCATTTTCAGCCAGATGCGCCACAGAGACAAAGCTGTTGCCGACGAGCCAAACGAGATGCGGCGCCAGCAGCGCCAACCCGGCAATGAGGGCGATCAACGGGCCGCGCCGGGCGCGCGGCTGTAGCCTGCCTGTGCGCGAAAAAACCGCATAGCCCAGCGCGCCGCCCAAAAAAGCCAAGATGGTGTATTTGCCGTAAAACCCCGCCCCGACGGCCAGGCCCAGCACCGCCCACCAAAGCCAGGGCAGGGGCGCCGATTTTCCGCTCGGGGCCGTCATCACCCGGATCAGCGCGTAGAGCGCGATTGCCCAGGTGGTCATCATTGGCGGATCGGTCGTCATCAGCCCGGTGGAGGCTGTAACCCCCGGGGCAAGGGTGTAGCCGAGTGCCGCCCAAAAGCCGGTCTGCGCGTCATAGAGCCGCCGGGCCGTCGCAAAGATGAGCCAGGCGATCCAGGCATGCACCAGCGGCATCCAGAACCGCAGCGCAAAAAGCGTATCCCCGAAAAGATCGGTCGCGATCCGGATCATCCAGGCGCTGAGCGGCGGCTTGGAGTAATAGCCCAGCGCGGGATCCTTGCCGTAGGTCCAGTATTGCGCCTCGTCGAAATGGACCGGGATCAACTCCAGCGCATTGAAGCCGAGCCGTGCTGCCAGCGCGGCCGCAATCACCGCCAGAACGCGGCCGAGCCAGGCGCTGTCCCCGGCCTGGGCGGGACTGCGCCGGACGGCGCTTTTGGGTTTCGCACGGGCGGTCATGATCGGCCTTCCATGGCCCAAGCCAGGGCCGCTGGCAAGCGGTGGCTTAGGCCAGCGCCGCGTCGATGCTTGCGGCCATCACCCGGCCGAGCATCGCGATATCGCCGGGCGTGGCGATATAGGGCGGGCTGACGGCGACCACCGGGCCGATGGCGCGGAAAAAGACGCCGCGCGCCTCGGCTTCCAGCGTCACGCGCCGGCCGATTTCTGCGCCATGGGGCGTATCGGCGCGCATCTCAACGGCCGCAAGCAGCCCCGCGCGGCGGATCTGGGCGACGCCCGGCATCGCACCCAGCGGGCTTAAAGCGGCCTCCAGATCCGCGCCGAGCGCGGCGATATGGGCAGGCAGGTCCATCTCCTCATAGATCGCGAGCGTCTCCAACGCGATGGCCGCCCCGACCGGATGCCCCCCATAGGTAAAGCCATGTCCCAGGATCCCGAAGCCATGCGCCTGGCTGGCGATGCTCTCATGCAAATCGTCCGACAGGGCGACGGCCGAAAGCGGAAAGACCGCGGCGGTCAGCTGCTTGGCCATGGTCATCATGTCGGGGCGGATGCCGAAGGTCTCGCAGCCGAACCAGCGCCCGGTGCGGCCAAAGCCGGTGATGATCTCATCGGCGATCAGCAGGATGTCGTGACGGGCCAGCACCTCCTGGATCTCGGCCCAATAGCCCTCGGGCGGCAGGATCACCCCGCCCGCGCCCATCGCCGGCTCGCCGATAAAGGCGCCGATGGTGCCGGGATCGGCCGCACGGATGAGCCTGTCGAGCTCGCGGCCCCGGCGCCGCGAAAAGTCGCGTTCTGTTTCGCCCGGTTCGGCATCGCGCAGGACATGCGGCCGGCCGGTGCGCAGCACCGCTTCGGCGGGCAGCAAGAACCCCTCATGGCAATAGGGCATGGCGGTGAGCGCGGCGCTGATATGGCCCGAGCCGTGATAGGCGCCCTCGCGCGCGATCACCCGCATCTTATCAGGCTTGCCGCGGGCGATCTGCGCATAGCGCATCAGCTTGATGGCCGTCTCCACCGCATCCGACCCGGTGGTGCCGAAGAACACATGCGCCAGCGGGGCCGGCAGATGGGGTGTCAGGCGGGCCGCCAGCGCCGCGGTGACCGCACAGCTGCGCCCCATAAAGCTGTGATAATAGGCCAGCCTGTCCATCTGCGCCTTGGCCGCCTCGGCCAGCCGCGGCGGGTTGAAGCCGAGCGGGCTGCACCAGAGCCCGGCGACCGCGTCGAAAAACCGGTTGCCGTCGGCATCTGTTACCCAACAACCCTCGCCAGCCACGATCATGCGGGGCGGGGTTTGCGCGGCGATGACGGGGTCGGTGAAGGGATAGAGCACGGACATCTCGGCCTCCGGCATGAAAAAGGGCCGCCCGGCGTGGGCGGCCCCAATGGCACGCGCGTCGGATCAGGCGTCGATCCAGACCTTTTCCAAGTGCATTTCGCGGAACTGATGGCGCTCATAGCCCTGCACCGCCTCGACATGGTGCAAGATCTCCTTGGCCCAGAAGGGCTGGATGATCGCGCCGCTATCTTGCAGAATCGCCTGCAGATCGGCCATCAATTCGCGACGCGTGTCGGCATCGTAGATCCCGACCGCCTCGTTGAGCTTGGCATCGAACTCCGCGTTCTCATGGCCGCTTTCGTTCCAGGCTTCGCCCGAGCGATAGGCCAGAGCCATCACCTGTACACCCAGCGGCCTTGCGCCCCAATTGGTGGTCGAGAAGGGATATTTGGTCCAGTCGTTCCAGAAGGTCGACCCCGGGATCACCCGGCGCTTGACGTTCATGCCGGCCTCGCGCATTTGCGCGGCGATCACATCCGTAACCAGGGTCCGCCAGTCGCCATCGATCGAGATGAGCTCCATCTCGGTGTTGGCATGGCCGGCCTCGGCCAGCATCTCGGCCGCCTTGGCCTTGTCGGTCGGGATCGCCGGCAGCGCAGCGTATTCGGGATGCATCGGGCCGACATGGTGGTTCTCGGCCGGATCGCCCAACCCGTTAAAGCCCAGCTCAAGCACCACAGCATTGTCCACGGCCATCTGCACCGCATTGCGGACCATTTTGCTGTCGAAGGGCGCATTGTCGGGCCGCATCCGGCAGACAATGGTCGAGGCGGTGGCTTTTTCCTTTCGGATCAGCCCGATCGCGTCCATTACCTCGACGATGTCCGAGGTCGACTGATCGTTGACATGGATCTCTTCGGCCTCGAAAGCTGCAACCATGGCCGCCGCATCGGTTCCGTAATCGATGAACTCTGCACCGTCGAGATAGACGTCGCCGCCCCACCAGCTGCCGTTTTCGCGGCGTTTGACGCTGGCCCGCACGCCGATCTCGAAATCCTCCAACTCAAAGGGGCCAGTGCCGATCGGTGCGCTGGCCAGACCCACGGCGGGGTCGTAGCTGCGATGCATGATCAGCCCGGGATAGTCCGACATGCCGGGGATCAGCGAGATGTCGGGCGACAGCAGATTGAGCTGCACGGTGTGCTCGTCGACGATCTCGATGGCCCCTTCGCGGGCGACGCCGGTGGCATCGTCCACAAGCGACGCCATGCGCGCGGCCATTGAATTGCCCTCGGCCTCGCGCTCGCACCACCGATTGATGTTAAAGACCACATCCTCAGCCGTGAAAGCGTCGCCATTGTTCCAGACGGCATCCTTGCGCAGGCGCAGCGTGTAGGTCTTCACATCGTCTGAGACCTCCCAATCTTCCAGCAGCATGCCGGTGAAGGAATAGTCCATGTCCCAGCGCACCAGCGGCTCGCAGAACTGGCGCGCGACATTCGCCGGCTCGGTCCAGTCGAAAGTCCGCGGGTCCTTAAGGTCGAGAATGCGCATGCCGATCTTCAGGACGCCGCCGGTCTTCGGCGTGCCCTGCGCCGCGGCCGGGCGCGCCTGGCCCAAGACGCCGTAAGACATCGCGGCGGTCGCGCCGAACACGCTGGACAGAGCAATGAACTCGCGCCGGTCCATCTTGTTTTGCTTCACATCGCTGATCAGCTGGCGCAGCATCGGATGCGTGCGGCCGTTGGATTTCGTCATCTCCCATCTCCCTGTCGGTCGTCTTCCCATGGGCCTGGTTTTGCCCCGAAAAAGAGCTAGCCAGCTTTGGACAGGCTTGTCTAGTATCCTCGCCGCGGCGCGGCTTTCGCGACCGGACAATCGACGGACAGGTAAGGATTTTGGCATGGAGGGGCGCCGGCATCCGGCGGGTCGGGACAGCGCATGGACGCTTGCGTTTGGGGGCAGGCCGTGATCCGGCCGGTTGGGCGGCGGAGCCGTCGTCGCGGCGGCGTCGATCTCGCGTCGCCGAGCCGCAAGATCGACTATCACAACCTGCGCAACCCGTTTCCGGCAATGGCCGTCTTTTCGCAGGATCGCATCGCCGCGATCCATGCCGCGGCACTTACGGTGCTGGAGGAGCTCGGTATCCGCATGCTGCTGCCCGAGGCAAGGCGGATCCTGCGCGCGGGCGGCGCGGTTGTCGACGAAGACAGCCTGATGGTCCGGATCGGGCGCGATATCGTGGAGGCGGCCCTTGCCCAAGCGCCACGCCGGATCGAGGCCCGGGCGGGCCGTCGCGAGCGCGACTTGATCCTGGAGTTGGGCCGGCTTGTGTTTCAGCCCGGGGCTGGCGCGCCGCATGCAACCGACCTGATCCGCGGTCGCCGGCCTGGAACGATCGGCGATTTTCGCGAGCTGATCCAGCTGACCCAGCATTTCGATGTGCTGCAGATGCTGCCGCCGCTGGTCGAGCCGCAGGACGTGCCCACCCATCTGCGCCATTACGACACCATCGCCGCGCAGATGGAGCTGTCTGACAAGTTTCCGTTCATTTTCGCCCGCGGTACGCCGCAGGTCGAAGACAGCCTTGAGATGCTGTGCACCTTTCGCGGCCTTTCGGAGGCGGCTTTTCGGGCCGCGCCGCATTGCTACACCATCATCAACACCAACTCGCCGCGCCAAATCGACGTGCCCATGGCCCAAGGGCTGATTGATTTCGCCCGGGCCGGCCAGCTTTCCATCGTCACACCCTTCACGCTGATGGGGGCGATGGCGCCGATCACGGTCGCCGGCGCGCTGACGCTCAGCCACGCCGAGGCGCTCGCCTCGATCGCGCTGACCCAGCTTGCCCGCCCGGGCGCCCCGGTCTGCTACGGCACCTTTACGTCGAACGTTGATATGAAATCGGGCGCGCCGGCCTTCGGCACGCCCGAACATGTCAAGGCCAGCCTTGCGGCCGGGCAGCTGGCCCGCTTGACCGGGCTGCCCTGGCGCTGCGCGACCGGCTCGGCGGCCAATATTGCCGATGCGCAAGCGGCCAACGAAACCCAATTCGGGCTTTGGGGATGCCTTCTGGCGGGCGCTACGATCACCATCCACAGCGCGGGCTGGCTCGAAGGCGGGCTGACGGTGTCTTACGAAAAGCTGATCACCGACCTGGAAGTGCTGCAGATGGTGGCCGAGATGTGCACCGAAACGCAGGCCGGCGATGACGAGATCGGCCTCGATGCGCTGGCCGAGGTCGAGCCGGGTGGGCATTTCTTTGCCGCCGGCCAGACCATGGCGCGCTACCAAACCGAATTCTACGAGCCGCTGGTGGCCGATTGGTCGAATTTCGGCACCTGGTCGGAGCGCGGCGCCATCGATGCCTCGTCGCGGGCGACAGCGATTTGGCAGCGGGTCGTGCATGAAGAGAGCGGCCCCAAGATCGACGCCGACCGCCTCGATGCCCTGCATGCCTTCATTCGGCGGCGCAAGGCCGAAGGCGGCGCGGCTCCGGAAAGTTGAGGACGCAGGCGGGATGGTCGACAAAGCCGTGCTGTTCGCTGCCGATCCGCCGCCGGCCCAAGCCGAGGCCCAGCCCGGCAAGGCAAAGGTCCGTCGGCTCGACTGGCTTTCGGCGGCGCTCGACCGGTTGGTCAGCGACGGGGTCGACAGCGTTAAGGTGCTGAGCTTGAGCGCGCGGCTCGGTGTGTCGCGCTCCTCCTTCTATTGGTACTTTAAAAGCCGTCAAGACTTGCTGGATGCCCTGCTTGCCCATTGGCAGAACACCAATACCGCCGGGCTTGTGGGTCAGGCCGAGCAGCCTGCGGCAACGATCACCGAGGCGGTGTGCAATGTTTTCCACTGCGTCTTCGATCCTGCGCTCTTCGATACCGCGCTTGACTACGCGGTGCGGGACTGGGCGCGCCGTTCTGCGCGGGTACGGGCGATCGTCGAGGCATCCGACCGCAGCCGCCTTGCCGCGCTGGTCGCGATGTTCGCCCGGTTCGGCTATCGGGACGATGAGGCTGTGACCCGGGCCCGGGTACTGTACTATATGCAGATCGGCTATTCCGACGCCGATTTGCGAGAACCGCTGGAGGCGCGGTTGCGGCTTCTGCCAGGCTATCTTTACTGTTTTACCGGGCGCCATGGCCAGCCCGACGAGTTGGCTGCATTTCACGCCTTTGCCAATCGTGTCGCTAGGGGAGAGGGTCAATGACAGGCGCACCCGACATACTGATTATCGGCACCGGTGTCATCGGTGCTGCCATCGCGTTTGAACTGTCGAAGGCGGGATTTAAGACGCTCTCGCTCGATCGCAACCGCGAGGTTGGTCATGGCTCGACGGCCGGGTCCTGCGCGATCATCCGCATGCATTACTCGACGTTCGATGGTACGGCCTTTGCGTGGGAGGGCTACCATTACTGGCGCGACTGGGCGTCCTATCTGGGCCTTCGGGCAGACGCCACGCTCGCCCAGTTTCGCGAAACCGGCTGTCTGGTGATGAAGACGGCCGCGAACGGGTTCATGGAAAAGCATATCGAGAACAGCCGCGCACTCGATATTCCCATCGAAATCTGGGACGCCGAAGCGATCGCGCGCCGCCTGCCGATCTATGCGCTGGAGAGTTTTGCGCCCGCCCGGCGCCGGGACGATCCGGCTTTCGGTACAAGCAATGGCGCGCGGATGACGGGGGCGGTTTTCTGGCCCAATGGCGGCTATGTCACCGATCCGGCCCTGTCGGCCCAGAACCTTCTGGATGCGGCGCGTCTGCACGGCGCGAAGACCCGGCTTGGTGTCGAGGTATCGGGGATCCTGCAGGAGGGCGGCCGGGTGCGCGGGGTAACGCTCGCTTCGGGCGAAGCGCTGCATGCGCCCATTGTGATCAATGTGGCCGGTCCCGGATCGGCGGCGATCAATGCCATGGCCCGGGTGACGGAGGAGATGACGATTGCAACGCGCCCCCTGCGACAGGAGGTGGTGCATGTGCCTGCGCCGGACGGGTTCGACTTCGAAGCGCTCGGCACGGTGATTTCGGACAGCGATATAGCTTGTTACTGCCGGCCAGAGCAGGGCAACCATATCCTGATCGGATCGGAAGATCCCGAATGCGATACGCATCATTGGGTGGCGTCCGACACCGCGTATGAACGGGATTTTTCCGAGCAATGGACCACGCAGGCGATGCGCTATGCGCAAAGAGTGCCCAGCCTTGGCATTCCGTCGCGGATGAAGGGGGTCGTCGATCTCTACGACGCGTCGACCGACTGGATACCGATTTACGACAAGGCCTCGTTGGGCGGCTACTACATGGCCTGCGGGACGTCGGGCAACCAGTATAAAAACGCCCCTATTGCCGGGAAGTTGATGGCCGCACTGGTGCAGTATTGCGAGGCCGGCCATGACCATGACACGGCGCCAATGACGTTCCATCTGCCCTATATCGGGCGCGACATCGATGCGGGTTTTTACTCGCGCCGGCGCCCGATCAATGCGGAGTCGAGTTTCTCGGTTCTGGGCTAGCCTTTCTTGCCGAAGGTTATGGTGCGGACGCGCCGCTATGACGGCGCGACGCCCTCTGGCATTCCGGCTTCGCCTTCATGCGGCTGGGTCCTTTTAAGCGGCCTTGGTCCGTCACGGGGGTCGTCACGGGGGTCGTCACGGGGGTCGTCACGGGGGTCGTCGCTGGGGCCGTCACGGGACCCGCCGCGCAAGCGGCGGGCCGGGCCCAAAGCGGGGCGTCCGAGCTTTGCTCGGTCGCGCAAGCGCGGGAGCGCCCCGTTTTGGCCGAAAAGACGGGTCGGTGCGAGGGTGCTCAGACCCCATTCAGGACGTTCAGGGCAGCTTCATGCAGCCATGGGTCGCCTGCGGCAATCGCGCACCCGCCGCGATGCGCCGGATTGCCCTGCCAATCCGTGACGATACCGCCGGCCGCTTCGATGACGGCAATCGGCGCTTGGATGTCATAGGGGGCGAGGCCCGCCTCGATCACAAGGTCCACCTGACCAAGCGCCAGAAGCGCATAGCCATAACAGTCGAGCCCGTAGCGCGTGAGGCGGCACAGGCCGTTGACGGCCTCGAAGGCGGCGCGCTCTTGCGCCGTGCCGATTTCGGGGAAGGTTGTCAGCAGAGTTGCATCGGCAAGCCTTGCACAAGGTCGGACCTGCAGCGCCGTGCTGCGCTTGTCTCGGACGAGTTCGGCTCGGCCAAGCCCGCCCCAAAAACGCTCGCCGATGTAGGGCTGGTCGATAACGCCCAGGATCGGGCCGTCACCGGCATCGAGCGCGATCAGCACCCCCCAACTCGGCGCCCCGGCAACAAAGGCGCGCGTTCCGTCGACGGGATCGAGCACCCAGGTGAGGCCGGATCGCGACGCGCGCGGCGCCTCCTCTTCGCCCAGCACGCCATCCTCGGGTCGATCCTCGGCTAGGATTGCCCGCATCGCACTTTCGGCTTCGCGATCGGCGCGCGTCACGGGATCGAAGTTCGCCGCGTCCTTGTTTTGAACACCGAGATCGCGCTTGCGGAAATGCCGCAGCGTTGCCGCGCGTGCCGCATCTGCAAGCCGGTCAGCGACCGCGTAAAGCTCCGATTCCGGCGGCAGCGCCATCGCAACAGTCACCCAGCCCGCCCGGCGGAACAGCGCAGCCAGGTCCGCTCTGCGCAATCACGCATCGTCAAATGCAGGCCCTCTGGCCCGCGATCCCGTCAGGCCGCGGTGCTGAGCACCCGGGCCAGTTCGAAGAGCCTTTTGCGTTGCTCCTCGGGGATCGCGTAGTAGGAGCGAACCAGCTCCAGCGCCTCGCGATCGGCCAGCGGATCGCCAGCGGCGGTCTCTGGCGCATCGATGGCCTCGCCCGTCTCCTCTTGCGCCCCTTCAAAGAAGAAGCTCACCGGAACGGACAACGCCTGCGCAATATCCCACAGCCGAGATGCGCTGACCCGGTTCATGCCGGTTTCGTATTTCTGGATCTGCTGGAACTTGATCCCGATCAGATCGCCCAGCTGCTGCTGCGTCATGCCCACCATCCAACGGCGATAACGGATGCGCTTGCCGACATGTACGTCAACGGGGTGTTTCATGCGCGCCTACTCCTGGCTGTCATTGCTCTGCCCCCCGATATGCACGAACCGTGCCAAATGAACAAAAGCGGCATTTTTTTCGTGAGCAACTCGGTTTTCCTGACGGTATGGGACCGATAGCGACCGCCACCGTCGGAAATCCCTTTAGCTACCTACGCGAAAGCACGCAGCATGGCAATTCAATTCAGAATTGATTTGCAAATTGCAATGCATCCTGCGGATGACCATCGGACCCGCAACAAGGCTGGTCCTGGTCCAGAAGGGCGGGTCTGGGTCAAAAAGGGCGGGTCCGGGTCAAACAGAGGCGGGGTCAGGTTCAGACCGCCTTCTCGCTCCGGGCCGCGCGCTTGCGGGCATGCGGGTCGAGCAAAGCCTTGCGCAAGCGCACCGCCTTTGGCGTCACCTCCACCAACTCATCATCATTGATAAAGGCAATCGCCTGTTCCAGCGTCAGGCGCGCCGGGGGGGTGAGAACGACAGCGTCATCCTTGCCCGCAGCCCGAATATTGGTGAGTTTCTTGGCTTTTAGCGGGTTGACCTCAAGATCATTGTCGCGGCTGTGTTCGCCGATGACCATACCCTGATAGACCCGCTCGCCCGGACCGATGAAAAGCCGTCCCCGCTCCTCAAGGTTCCAGAGCGCAAAGGCCACCGCATCGCCGTCCTCCATGGAGATCAGCACTCCCGCATGGCGCCCGGGGATCTGCCCTTTCCAGGGTGCCCAGTCGAAAAACACTCGGTTCATCACGCCGGTTCCGCGCGTGTCGGTCAGAAATTCGCCATGATAGCCGATCAGACCGCGCGCCGGCACATGCGCCACGATCCGGGTCTTGCCCGCGCCGCCGGGGCGCATCTCTGCCAGCTCGCCTTTGCGGATGCTGAGTTTTTCAACCACGATGCCGGCAAAATCCTCGTCGACGTCGATGGTTACTTCTTCTATCGGTTCCTGGCGCTGGCCACTTTCCGCGCGGAACACCACGCGCGGTCGGGAGATCGAAAGCTCAAAGCCCTCGCGGCGCATATTCTCGATCAGAACGCCCATCTGTAGCTCGCCCCGGCCTGAGACGATGAAGGCGTCGCCGCCGGCAGTCTCCTCCACCCGAATGGCCACATTGGACTCTGCCTCACGCATCAGCCGTGCCCGAATGACACGGCTCTGCACCTTATCCCCGTCCCGCCCGGCAAGCGGGCTGTCATTGATCCCGATGGTCACGCTGATCGTCGGCGGATCGACCGGGCGCGCCGGGATCGGGTCGATGCGGGTCAAATCGCACAGGGTGTCGGCCACGGTCGGTTTGCTCATGCCCGCAATAGCCACGATGTCGCCGGCCAGCGCCGTTTCGACCGGCTGTCGCGATAGGCCGCGAAAGGCCAGCAGCTTGGAGATCCGGAAGCGCTCGATTTCCGCGCCGTCACGCGACAGCCCCTTCAGCGTCATGCCCGCGCGCAAGCGGCCAGCCTCGATCCGCCCGGTCAGCAAGCGGCCCAGAAACGGATCGTATTCAAGGATCGTTGCCAGCACCGCTGCCGGCGCCTCGGCTGCCGCCGTCTGTTGCGGCGCAGGCACATGCGCAACGATGCATTCGAAAAGCGGCGCGAGGTCGGCCCGCTTGCCGTCCAGCGTCGCATCCGCCCAACCACTGCGTCCCGAGGCGTAGAGTACCGGAAAATCCAGCTGTTCTTCATTGGCATCGAGTGCGACGAATAGGTCGAAGACCGCATCCAGGGCCCGGTCCGGCTCGGCCTCGGCCTTATCGACCTTGTTGAGCACCACAATGGGCCGAAGCCCCAGCGCCAGTGCCTTGGACGTTACGAATTTCGTTTGCGGCATCGGGCCCTCGGCCGCATCGACAAGCAAAACCACCCCGTCGACCATGCCAAGAATGCGCTCGACCTCGCCGCCGAAATCGGCATGGCCGGGTGTATCGACGATATTGATACGGGTGCCCTGCCAGTCGACCGAGGTACATTTGGCTAGGATCGTGATCCCGCGCTCACGCTCAAGATCGTTGCTGTCAAGCGCGCGCTCGACCACCTGCTGGTTGGCACGATGCGCCCCGGTCTGGCGCAAGAGCCCGTCGACCAGCGTCGTCTTGCCGTGATCGACATGGGCAATGATCGCGATGTTGCGCAAAGACATGGCTGCTCGATCTCATTTTTGGCGCGTCGGTTGCGCTGCGACATAGTCCGGCCGCGCGATTCGGACCAGCCCGAAACCGTTGGATCGGGCGGCGAAGGGGCGGCGCGATCAGAACAATTGCATGAAAAAGCGGGTCAGGGCCCAGAAGCGGGTCAGGGCCCAGAAGCGGGTCAGGGCCCAGAAGCGGGTTAGGGCCCAGAAGCGGGTTAGGGCGAAAGGGCGGGTCGCAACCTGCGTTTTGGCTGGAGCCTCCGCCCGACCCAGCCGCGGTGCATCTTGGGCGCACCCTGGATCAGATCCGTGCGGCGCGCGCCCCGGGGCATTTAAGTGAGATCGGCGCGCGCTGCCAGTGAGTGAGGTTGGCGCGCGCCTCTAGTTCGCAGGGGCGCTCTCGACCTTCGCCTTCAGCGTCGCCAGTCCCTCTTCGTAGTCGCTGCCCACCATGCCATCCATGGTCAGCCCCATCCAGCGCGCAATCGGGTTCGTGCCAAGGTCGGTGCGAAACCCCCATGTGACCGTCGTCGCATCGCCGACAGGGGAAAGATCGAACCAGGAAAACGCGGTACCCATCGGGCCGAAATCCAGCACAGTCTCGACTTTTTTGTCGGCCTCGGCCGCAGTGATCGTCATGCTGCCATCGCCCATCTCGGCGCTGGTCCAGCGCATGATCTGACCCGGGCCGCGATCGGGTCCCTCAAATGCCTGCGTCATCTGGGGATCGCGGCCGCTCCAGGGCGACCACTCCGAAAAGGCCCTTAGATCGTTGATCTTGGTAAAAACGACATCAGGTGTCGCGGCAATGTCGGTCTGCCTTTCGACCGTGACGGTGCGCGGAAGAAAAAAGGCGATCACGACCAGCAGAGCAACGACTGCGATGACCACCCCGACAATACGAGCGAGCGTGCGCATGATGAATGTCTCCCTTCATGGGCGCGGTTGGCTCTGCGCCCGATGCGGGAAGTCTAGCGCATTTCGGTGACGAATTCGCGCCTCAAGGTCTCGACCACTTCCCACACCCCGCGAAAGCCACGCCGCACCGTTAGGCTGTCGCCCGGGCCGAGATGCAGCGCGCGCCCGCCTTCGGGACGTAAAATTGCACGGCCCGAGAGGATATGGGTGAATTCCTGCGCCTGGCCATGCACGCGCCAGGAACCCGGGCGCGTTTCCTTAATGCCGATGCGCCGTCCGCTGCCCGCATCGACTTCCCAACAGCGGCAGCCCGGATTGCCGGACAGAACATCGCCTGGCTTGGGATGATCGTCGCGCGGTGCCACGCCCTTCAATTCCCGATCGCTCAGCAGCATAGTGTCCTCCTCGCCCCACCTAAAGCCTAGCAAGAGCCGGTCGATCGACAAGATGAATCGCGTTTCCGCGCGTAAAATTCTCGATTGGCGCAAGACGGCAACAGGCGGCATTGCAACCCCCGGCCCTTTCATCTGTAGCGGCTCGCGCTATGCTTGCGGAACCGGAGCGTTGGAGGGAAAACGGGCATGCGGATCGCGCGAATTCATGCTTTGGGCGCGCCATTATCGTTGGACGATGTGCCGCAGCCCGCGCCGGGGCCGGGCGAGGTTTTGGTGCGGGTGGCGGCCTGCGGGGTGAACTTTGCCGACACATTGATGGTAAAGGGGACCTATCAAGAAAAGCCGGCGCTGCCCTTTGCGCCGGGCATGGAGATCGCCGGCGAGATCGTTGCGCTGGGCGAAGGTGTCGGCAACGGTGTCGGCAACGGTGTTGGCGACGGTGTCGGTGCGCCGGTGCTGGGCCAGCGCGTGGCCGGTATGGCCGGGCAGGGCGGTTTTGCAGAATATGCGGTGCTGCCGGCAGCGGCCTGTCTGCCGATCCCGCCGGGCATGCCGATGGCAGAGGCCGCGGCCTTCCTCATCGCCTATGGCACCAGCCATGTCGCGCTCGACTACCGCGCCGGGCTGAAACCGGCAGAGCGCTTGCTGGTTTTGGGAGCGGCGGGCGGGGTCGGTTTGACGGCGGTAGAGATCGGCAAGCTGATGGGTGCGGAGGTGATCGCCTGCGCGCGCGGCAGCGACAAGCTGGCGATCGCTCGCCAAAAGGGGGCGGACCATCTGATCGATAGCGCGGTCGACGATATACGCGGGCGGGTAAAGGCGCTGGGCGGTGCCGACGTCGTTTATGATCCGGTGGGCGGCACCCAATTCACCGCGGCATTGCGCGCATGCAACCCCGAAGCGCGGCTGCTGCCACTGGGCTTTGCTTCGGGCGAGATCCCGCAAATCCCCGCCAATCTGCTGCTGGTCAAGAACCTCACCGTGATCGGGCTTTATTGGGGCGCCTATATGCGCTTCAAACCCAAAGTGCTGACCGAGAGCTTTGCGCAGCTTTTCGCCTGGTACGGCGCGGGGCGACTAAAGCCGCATGTCAGCCATGCATTGCCTTTGGACGCGGCGCAAAATGCGCTCGACCTGCTTGCCACGCGCAAGGCCACCGGCAAGGTGGTCGTGGTGCCCACCGCCTAACGCCTGCATGGCCGCTTTGCCGCTTTGCCGCACAGCGGCAGTGCGACCGCCGGGCGAGACGCTACTCCGCCGCGCGGGCTGCGTTCGGCACAAACGCTTCGCGCAGCATTCCGCTCAACGCCCCGATCAGCTTTGCTTGCGGTCCGGCGCCGGAGCCGCCCGCATAGAGGTTTATGCGAAATTGGGGCAGGTCGGGCAGCTGCCCACCATGGCGGATTTGCTCCAGATGCAGCGGGATCATCGGGGCCAGCGCGACCTGCACGGCAAGATCGGCGGCCACCGTCGCCTCGACGGTCCGGGTGTCGTCCGAGTTCACCGCCATCTCCCATTCCAGCCCAGCACGGTTGAGTGCCGCCAGCGTCGGCGCGCGAAAGATGCAATGGTTCTCGAACGCCAGGCGTAGCGGGCGCGAACGCCAGGCCGTGCCCTGCGGAACCCCGACCCAGACGAGCGGGCTGATCTCCAGCGTTTCGCCGCCAGGGTCCAGACCGTCTTCGGTGGTCAAAATGATGTCGGGCTCGCCAGAGGCGAAACGACGCTTGAGGTTGCGGGTGTAGGAGCTCACCAGCTGCACCCGGACCTGGGGGTAGGCGATGTGGAACCGCTGCAGCACCCGGGGCACATGCGGGTAGACGATGTCGTGCGGGACGCCGAGCACGATCTCGCCCTTCATGCTGTCATCGGTTAGGCGCGCCACGGTGTCGTCGTTGATCGATAGGATCCGCCGCCCGCCCGAGGCAAGCTGCTCTCCCGCAGCGGTCAGGCTGACGCCGCGGCCTACACGGTCCAGCAACTGCACGCCAAGAAGCTCCTCGAGGCGTTTGATCTGCATGGAAACGGCAGATTGGGTAAGGTGCAGCCGCTCCGCCGCTCGGGTCACGCCGCCGGTTTCAGCGACCGCGACGAAGGAGCGGAGCGCGGTGAGGTCAAGGTTCCGGATCATTCATCACCTTTCCTGATGACTGCCCTCACAAACATTCGTTTTTATTATCCTGTGAGCTGCCCCACATACATCAACGTCGCTGATCGACATATCGTTGTCAATCAGAGCCAGAGATGGAGTTTACCATGGCACAGATCAGACTTCCGCGATCGTCCAGCCCCTTGGCCCCCGTTGTGTCACCCGTGACGCCGCGCGCTGCGGCCGGCGCCGGCCGCCGCGCCGCCATGCCCCGAAAGCCTGGCATTCTGGGACTTGTTCTGCGTTGGCTGGACCGTTCAACCCAGCGCGGGCGGCTTCAGGAACTCGACGACCGGCTGCTGCAGGATATCGGGGTAAGCCGCGAGGACGCGCTTGCAGAGGCAAAACGGCCGTTTTGGATGTAGACCGGCGCGGTCCGCAAAGGGCGTATCAGCCCGGCGCGGACCCTGCCATGCCGTCCAGTTCATAGCGGGCGAGTTCGGTATAGACCGCGCCGCCCGCACCCAGATCGGAGCGAAAAAGCGAGAAGAAGCCCACTGGATGGGGGCCCCAATGCAGGCCGGCCCGCCCGGCGATCCAGCGATCCATGCGCGGGCCGCGCCCGGCGCCGTTCGAAAAGCGCACCAGCGTCACATGCGGCTTGAACCGCGCGCGCCGCATCGAAAGACCGGTGTTGCGCGCAACCCCAAGCACTTTCTCGCGCAGCCGTGTCAGGCCCGGATCGGGACTTACGGCCGCATAGAGCACCCGCGGCCGGCCGTCCCCGAACATGCCCAGCCCATCCAGCGCAAGGTTCGGCGGCGGCAAGCGAATTGTGTCGAGCCCGGCATCGAGATCGGCGGCGACATGCCGATTGCACTCATCAAAGAAAGCCAGCGTGACATGCATACTCTCGGGCAGGACGGGTCGGCCTTCGGGCAGGTCGTCCAGAAGAGTGTCGAGCCTGTCTTGGGCTTCGACAGGAAGCGGAATTGCAGCGAAGAGACGCATCGGCGATCCTAAACGTTGCTTGCTCGCTTGCTCGACGGCTGGCCGCCGGCAGGCGCCCAGCCGGGCCGGCGCCCGGTCGCTTCCATGCCGCGAAAGCTGGGAAGAGACAATCGGCAGCGCGCCCCTTTTAGGAGTGCGGGGCGTGTTCCTCGATCATCCGTAGAACCAGCGGCCCGATATGCGCAACGATCCGCTCGACGCCCTCGGCATTTGGGTGAATGCCGTCGGGCTGCATCAGCCCCACAAGCTGCGCGGCATCCTCTTCGGTCGAGATTCCGGCCATGAAGTTTGGATAGAGATAGGCGCCGTACTTTCCGGCCAGGTCAGGAAACATCCCGTCGAAGGCCGCCTTATACTCCGGGCCGTAGTTGAGGGGCGCAGGCAGGCCGGCAAGGATCGCCGGCAGCCCGCGGGCGCTCAACTCCGCCAGGATCGCATCGAGGTTCGCGCGGCTTTCGGCTGGGTCGATCCCTCGCAACAGATCGTTGCCGCCAAGCTCGACGATCACCCCGTCGACATCGTCGCTGAGTGTCCAGTCGAGCCGTGCGCGCCCGCCCGCCGTGGTATCGCCCGAAACGCCGGCATTCAGAACCGTGACCGGCACCGCGCTGCGATCGTTCAGCCAGGCCTCAAGCCGCGGCACGAAACCCAGATGCTGCGGCAAACCGAAGCCATGGGTCAGCGAATCCCCCAAGGCGGCGATGGTAAAGGTCTCGTCGGCCTGCACCGGCGCGGCACCGAGGCACACCGCCAGCAGCGCTGCCGCAGGGCGCTTGAGGTTCGCGCCGCGCGCCCCATATGCCAGCGCAGCGTGGAGCACGCCGCGACCGACGCCCAAACCGAAGCCCGAATTGAGACCCGATACGAAGCCTGAGAGGAATGCGATGACCGATCCCGTTCTCGATCTGAAGGGCCTGTCCCTTCGCCTCGACGGCAATGCCGGCCCGGTTGATATCCTGCATGACATCGATGTCTCGGTGATGCGCGGCGAGGCGGTTGGGCTCATCGGGCCGTCGGGCAGCGGCAAGTCGTCTCTCCTTATGGTCATGGGCGGGCTTGAGCGCGCCACCGGCGGCAAGGTCATGGCGCTTGGCCAGGACCTCTCGGTGATGGATGAAGATGCTCTGGCCCGCTTTCGTCGGCAACATATGGGCGTGGTCTTTCAGTCTTTCCACCTGATCCCCACCATGACCGCCATTGAGAATGTCGCCACCCCGCTTGAGCTGGCAGGCGATGCCGACGCGTTCGACAAGGCCGAGGCGGAGCTGGCGCGAGTGGGGCTCGGCAAGCGGCTCGATCACTACCCCGCGCAGCTTTCAGGCGGCGAACAGCAGCGCGTGGCCTTGGCCCGCGCCGCGGCGCCTCAGCCGGAGATCCTTCTGGCCGATGAGCCCACGGGCAATCTCGACGGCACGACGGGCGAGGCGATCATGGACCTTCTCTTTGGCATGCGCGAACGCGGTGCGACGATGGTGCTCGTCACCCATGAGCCGATCCTGGCGCGCCGTTGCGACCGTGTGGTGCGGCTTCGCGACGGCCGGATCGAGGCCGAACAACATCTTGAGGCGGCGGAATGAGCGTCGCGTTCCGAATTGCGCGGCGCGAACTGCGCGGCGGGCTAAAAGGGTTTCGCATCTTCTTGGCCTGCTTGGCGCTGGGCGTCGGCGCCATCGCAGCGGTCGGCTCGGTGCGCATGGCGATCCAAGAGGGGCTGTCGCGGGAAGGCGCGGCCATTTTGGGCGGCGATATTGAGCTGGAGTTCACCTATCGCTATGCCAGTGACGCAGAGCGGGCCTGGATGGAAGCGCGGGCCGAACAGGTGTCAGAGATTGCCGATTTCCGCTCTATGGTTTCGGTCGAAACCCCGGATGGCGATCGCGACCGGGCGCTGGTGCAAGTTAAGGGCGTCGACAGCCTTTATCCGATCTACGGCAGCGTCGCGCTCGACCCGCCCATTGCGCTGGCCCAGGCCCTGCGCGGCGACGACAAACCCGGCCTGATCGCCGAGCAGGTGTTGGTCGACCGTCTGGGCCTTGAGATTGGCGATACCGTGCGGCTGGGGGTGCAGGATTTCACGCTACGGGCCGTATTGTTGCGCGAACCTGACGCCGCTGCGGCCGGGCTGGGCTTCGGCCCGCGGGTGATCGTGACCACCGAAGGTTTGGCCGAAAGCGGTCTTCTGGCGCCGGGCACGCTTTTTGAAACCAAGTACCGTCTGCGTGTGGCCGAGGGCACAAATCTTACCGCCTTGCGGTTTGCGTTACAGGAGGCGTTTCCCGATGCCGGTATCCGATGGCGCGATCGGCGCAACGGCGCGCCGGGTGTGGCGAATTTCGTCGAGCGGCTTGGCGCGTTTCTGATCCTGGTCGGCTTGGCATCGCTGGCCGTGGGCGGGGTGGGCGTTTCGGCCGCCGTCCGGGCCTATCTGGATGCCAAAACCGAGACCATCGCGACGCTCAAAACGCTGGGCGCGCAGGGCAATATGATCTTTGCGATCTATTTTGCCCAGATCGGCGCGTTGACGCTGTTCGGCATTGCGCTGGGCCTTGCGCTTGGCACCGGGCTTCCGGCCCTTGCGGGGCCATTTCTTGACGATGTGCTGCCGGTCCCAGCGCTTTTTTCGGTTTATGCGGCTCCGATGATCGAGGCTGCCGTCTATGGGCTGCTCGTTGCTCTCATCTTTACGCTCTGGCCCTTGGCGAGGGCGCGCGACATTCGGGCCGCGGCACTCTTTCGCGAAGTGGGCGGGGCGTCCGGCTGGCCGCGGCCGATTTATGTGGCCATGGTCGTTGTCCTGACGGCGACACTCGTGCTGCTCGCCGCATGGTTTGCAGGGGTCTGGGCGCTGGCGTTTTGGGCCGCCTTCGGCGTTCTGGTTAGCCTGGCGCTGCTTTATCTCTCGGCGCGCGGCGCGCGCTGGATTGCCCGCCGCCTGGCCCGCAGTAGGCTCACCCGCGGTCGGCCGGCATTGCGCCTGGCGCTGGCTTCGGTCGGTGGCCCAGGGGGCGAAACCGCCTCGGTGGTGCTGTCGCTCGGCCTTGGTCTGACGGTGCTCGCCTCGGTGGGGCAGATCGATGCGAACCTGCGCGGGCTGATCGATCGGGATCTGCCCGATGTCGCTCCGGCCTATTTCATCGTCGACATCCAAAACCACCAGCTCGACGGATTTTTAGAAACCGCCCGGGCCCAGACGGGCGTGACCAAGATCGAGACTGCCCCCATGCTGCGCGGGATTGTCACGCATCTCAACGGCGTACCGGCGCGCGAGGCTCAGATCGACCCGGCCGCGGCCTGGGTGTTGCGCGGCGATCGCGGGGTGACCTATTCTGCGGCTCAGCCGCCGGGCTCGGACATCACCGAGGGCAGTTGGTGGCCTTCCGACTATGATGGGCCGCCGCTGGTCAGTTTTGCCGATGAAGAAGGGCGCGAGCTGGGGCTGAAGATCGGCGATACGATCTCGGTCAATGTCTTGGGACGAGACATAACCGCGACGGTGGCGAACTTCCGGGTCGTGAATTTTCGCGACATGGGCATCAATTTCCTGATGGTCTTCGATCCGCAGGTGATGGCCGGCGCGCCGCACACGCATTTGGCGACCGTTGAGGCGACGCCAGAGGCGGAGGGGCCGCTGCTGCGGGCGGTTGCCGAGGCCTACCCAAACATTACGGCGGTGCGCGTACGCGATGCGCTTGGCCGGGTGACCGAGGCGCTAGGCGATCTGGCGACGGCAACCCGCTGGGCGGCTGCGGCCGTGCTGGTCACGGGCTTTGTGGTGCTGATCGGCGCGGCTGCGGCGGGCGAGCGACGGCGGATCTACGAATCGGCGGTCTTGAAGACGCTAGGCGCCACGCGCCGCCGCATCCTGTCGAGTTTTGCGCTGCGGGCGGCGCTGCTGGGGCTAGCAGCGGGGCTGGTGGCCTTGCTTGCCGGTGCGGCGGGGGGGTGGTCGGTGATCACCTTCGTCATGCAGGCCGAATTTACGCTTGAGCCGGGGTCCGCGGTTCTGGTCGTGGTCGGTGGGGCGGCTGCCAGCCTCATCGCGGGGCTCGGCTTTGCCCTGCGGCCGCTTGCCGCGCGTCCGGCACGGGTTCTGCGCGCGCGCGAGTGATCGGGCCTGGTGGCGCGAAAATCGCCATCGTCTTCCTTGCTCAGGCCTCTGCGAACGGTTGAATTCCAGCGTAAAAACGCCAAGATAAAGATACGGGCTCGCGATCCGCGGGCAGGTTCGACACATGGTCTAGTCAGGGGTGCCGAATATGGCTCATAACGACACAGCCCGGAAACTCTATACCGGGGCAAGCGACAGAACGCAGATCGACGCGGGTCTCCGCGCACATATGAACAAAGTCTACGGCGTAATGTCCGTGGGCATGCTGATTACCGCAGCCGCTGCCTGGATGATCTCGGTCCTGGCCGTGACCGAGGATCCTGCCTCGGCCGTGGTGTCGTTTGGCAACGGCACGATGTTGACCGGGCTCGGCGCGGCGATCTTTACCTCGCCGCTGCGTTGGGTGCTGATGCTGGGGCCGCTGATCTTCCTCTTCTTCGGATGGGGCCCGTTGATGCGGCGCGCGTCGGCCAATGGGGTCAAACTCGGCTTCTTCGCCTTCGCCGCGGCGATCGGCGTATCAATGAGCTCTATCTTCATCTTCTTTACCGCCTACTCGATCGTGCAGACCTTCCTGATTACGGCGATCGCGTTTGCGAGCCTCAGCCTGTGGGGCTACACGACCAAGCGAGACCTCAGCCGGATGGGTACCTTCCTACTCATGGGGCTGATCGGGCTGATCGTGGCGATGATCATCAACATCTTTCTTGCCTCGCCGGCCATGATGTTTGCGATCTCGATCATCGGTGTGGTGATCTTTGCGGGGCTGACGGCGTTCTTCACCCAGGATATCAAGACTACGTATGTCGAGATGGCGTCGCAGGGAAATCAGGAGTGGTTGGACAAAGCTGCGATCGACGGCGCGCTTAGCCTCTATCTGGCCTTCCTCAACCTCTTCCAGTTCCTGCTGATGTTCTTCGGCCAACAGGAATAGAGACTTTTTCGTCCGCCGACGGAGCGAAAGGGTCGGCGCGCGCCGGCCCTTTTTTGTTTGTTGTGTGGTTTTGCCCCGCCTTTCGCTTTGCTCCAACCGATGCGATGAGGTCTCAGAACTGGGTGCCAACGACGATGCAGGCCGGATCATCCGGCCCGTTCTTTTTGGGGCCCAAAAAGAAACGCGGAGCCTGTGGCTCCGCGGCATCGTCGCCCGCCTGTGGCACGGGCATCGCTTCGCGCCAACCGCTGTAGGGTCGGCTCTACTTGATCTTGCCTTCCTTATACTCGACATGTTTGCGGGCAACCGGATCGTATTTCCGAACGCTCATCTTTTCGGTCATCGTGCGGGCGTTCTTTTTGGTTACATAAAAATGCCCGGTGCCAGCCGTCGAGTTGAGCCGGACCTTGATCGTTGTCGGCTTGGCCATATCGCGCCTCCTTCATCGATACCGCTGAGCGTATACCCTGCAGCCCGCGCTGTCTGCCCGGGCGCGGCGCCAGTGTCAACGGCCATACCCTCATAACTGCATGAATTCCGATCGCTCGGCGCCATGTCGAAAGAACGGCACCGGGCGGTCGGCCAGGCCCGCATGCAGAATCTCGGCCAGCTCCGCTAGCACGATCTCGGTGATGAAGGGCATCTCTAGGCCGCGCGCCTCTTCAAGCGCGATCCAGCGAAGATGGCTCAGCTCGCCAGAGGCCCGCGAGAGATCGTCCGGATTGCCAGAAATATGATCCGCATCTGCTAAGAAAAACCGCGCATCGAACCGGCGGGGACGGCCCGGCGGGGTGACGGCGCGAAAAACGAAGCGCAGCGCCTCGCTTGCCGGGTACAGCCCGAGCGCACGAAACGGTCGCCAAGCCTCCGGCGCCGCGGCCGCGGTGCCTTCCGTTGATGCATCGCGGTGGCCCAACGCTAAGCCCGTCTCCTCAAATGTCTCGCGGATCGCCGCCAAGGCGAGAGCCGCGGCGATATCGGAAGTCGCCTCGGCGCCGAGCCGCGCAGCGCAGCGCGGGTTCAGCGGGACCGGACCGAAGGCGTGATCGTCGACATCGACCGCCCCGCCTGGAAAGACGAACTTTGAAGGCATGAAGGCGGCCGCACGGCCGCGTTCGCCCATCAACACCTGCGGCCGCGGCCCGTCGCGCCGCACCAACAACAAGGTCGCCGCGTCGCGGATGCGCGTCTTGTCTCTTTCGGCTGGCATCCTCTTTCCCGCTACCGGTGCCGTGCGCCAAAACCGTGAAGGCGCTGCGCCCATTGAAAGGCCACAAAGAGCCCCTTGATCCGCGGCAGAAGATAGAGCGCCAGGCAAAGGAATGCGAGTGAGAAACCCAGCGCGACCACCCAGGGCTCTGGCGACCAGCGGCTGTAGACAAAGAGCATCATGGGCGCCATCAGATGCCCGCCGATCAGGATCGTTGCCCAAGCCGGCCCGTCATCGGCCCGCTGGTGGTGCATCGATGCCCCGCAGGCAGGGCAGCTGCGTCGCACGGTCAGATAGCCCTGAAACAGGGGGCCGCTTCCGCAGGCAGGGCACCGCCGCCGCCAGCCGCGCCGCAATGCAAGCCCAAGCGGACGCGGGGCCTCCAATTCCGTATCGATACCGATGTGATCACGCATAAAGCTGAAAATACCGCGGTCGCCGGGCAAAGTCGCTTGGACGCTTTGGCCTTGCGTCGTGATGTCGCCTTTTGGGGTCAAACCGGTCCCGCAGGCTGCGCCATTTTTTTGCGACGGAGCGGCGCGGGTTGTCCGTATCACTTGCAGATCAGCCGCTTAGAGGCTGAGAGGTTCAGGAGGCTCAGATGAAATCGATCCCGCGCCGTTTGTCGCGCGCCCTTGCCATCGGCGGCGGCCTAGCCGCGATCGCTGCGCTCGCTGTCACCGCGCAGGATCGTCCGGACCGTGCCCCGCCCGGACTGCCCGGGCTGGACGCGCCCGAGATTTTTGCGAAGATCGACACCGATGGCGACGATCGCGTAACCCGCGAAGAAGCGCGGGCCTTTCGCGCGGTGCAATTCGCGCAAGCCGACCGGGATGGCGACGGCGTCGTCACGCGCGACGAGCTCGCCGCGTCGCAGCGTGCGCGCATCGAGGCGCAACTGCGCGAGCGCGCCCGACGGAGGGCCGAGGCGACGAGCGGCCGGATGATGGCCCGGCTCGATCGCGATGGCGACGGATCCCTCACCGCCGAGGAAATGACCGCGCCGGGTGCCGATGGGCTGTTTGCTATGGCCGACCGGGATGGCGACGGCGTGGTGACCCGCCGCGAAACCCGCAAGCTGCGCCACAGCTTTCGCCGTCCGGCAAGGCATTTGCACCGAGACGAACGGTTGGAGGGTCCGTTTCACCGTCGGCACCGCCTATTTGAAGACCGGACGGACCAAGAGTAGATTGCGCGCGCCGGTGGCACCGCAGACCGACCGGCCGGAGACAAGATGCGGTCGAATGCCATCGAAGCGGAAGACGACGCTGTCCTGCTTGCCCGTTATGCAGCAGGCGAACCTGCGGCCGCACGGGTGTTGATCGATCGCCATACCGGGCGCTGCCTCGGCCAGGCCTACCGCATGCTCGGCGACCGCGCCGAGGCCGAAGACATCGCACAGGAGGCGATGCTGCGGCTTTGGCGTATCGCGCCCGACTGGCGGGCGGGCGAGGCGATGGTCTCGACATGGCTCTTTCGGGTAACCCGCAATCTTTGCACCGACCGGCTGCGGCGGCGCGGGCGGATGGCCGATTTCGAGGATGCGCCCGAGCAAATCGATGATCGCCCCTCGGTTCCGGAAACGATGGTGCGCAACGAGCGCGGAGCCGCGGTGCGGGCGGCAATCGCGGCTTTGCCGGATCGCCAGCGCCAAGCGTTGCAGTTGCGGCACTTCGACGACATGTCGAACCCGCAGATCGCCCAGATCATGGAGATTTCGGTAGAAGCCGTGGAGAGTTTGTTGGCGCGCGCAAGACGCGCATTGTCTGCGACGCTTTCGGATTTGCGTGAAGATCTGGGTGAGCGATAGTAAAACCAGCGATAGTAAAACCCAGGTCGGAGATGGGACGAACTGGAATGACCAAAGAGGAAAGGTCGATGGATCGTCAGCTTGACACGCTCCTCGCGGGGCTTGCGGCAGAGATGCCGCGCCCTGATGCGGCGCTGATCTCGCGCATTGCAGCAGATGCGGACCGGCTGATGCCGGGGCAGGTGCCGGCTTCGGTTGCGGGTCTAGGCAGGCCTGGGCTTGCTCGGGCTCCGCGTCAACCGGTCCGCGAGCGGATCTCGGGCACGAGGCGCAGCGATTCGCGCGGCTTCGGCAGACGGTCGGATGTGCGATGGAGCGGCTGGTCTAGCGCAGCGGCGTTGGCCGGTTGCCTGCTGGCCGGGGTCTGGTTCGGCCTTGCGGCACCCGGCAAGGTGCTGCCGCTCGACCGGCTTGGCGAGACCGGTCTCGACATGATGGGCTTCCCGCTGATCGGCGCGGAGGATGCGCTCTCCGGCGTTGCAACCGATCGGGAGATCTGAGGTGTTGCAGGCCCTGCGCCGAGCGCCGATCTGGGTGCGGCTGGTGCTGATCTTGTCGATCGGGATCAATCTTGCCGGCGCCGGGTTGGTGATCGGCGCGACCTTGCGGCCGCCCGAGGCGCGGGCGATTCCATTCACGGCGTTCGGGCTGCGGCATGTGCTGCGCCACCTGCCTGAGGCCGATCTCGCGCCGTTTCGCGAGGCCTCGGCCAATGTGAATGCTGCCGTCCGTCCGATCCGGCAGACCTTACGCGCCGACCGGGACCGGATGGTGGAGATTATTCGCGCGCCTGACTTCGACGCCGCTGCTTTGCGGGCGTTGTTCGTCAATCAGCGGCAGCGCCTTTCGGATGCATCGGCGATCAGCGCCGATATGCTGGTCACCACGCTCGAAGCCCTGCCGCTCGACGCTCGGCAGCGCTTTGCCGACGCGATTCTGGTGCCGCGCACCCGACCCGATCCGCATGGCCGACCCCGCCTTGCCGGCGAGGTGACGCCACCGACAAAGCCAAAGGACGCCGAGGCTGACGATACGACCCGGGCAACCCAAGCCCCCGATGCAGGCGATCCGGATGCGCAGGCTGTGGATGCGAGGGATCGGGATGCGCTTGCGCCGACCGCCCCCGACAGCAGCGAGCCGGCCGCCGACTGAGGACCGCCCCGACGCAAGGCGCGAGGCGGGCCAACCGGCGCCAACTGCGCGGCATTAAGGATCGCCACGCCGTTTCCCGCACAAGAATGCACGGCCCCACTTATGCGCCCTCTTCTTTTAGACCGTCGGCACGCTGCAGGGGGCTGGCCGTGTCATGCCCAAGGAGCCCAGGACCAGCGCGCCTGCATGTCGCAATCATCAGGCGGCTGCATCCAGCGTCACCCGGTTGCGTCCGCCATTCTTGGACGCGTAGAGCGCGGTATCGGCCCGGCGCAACAGCGCCGACGCCTCCGTTTCACCCGGCAGCGAGAGGCTGGCGCCAATGCTTACCGTCACATCTAGACCCTCGCTTACGCCTGCGACCTCGAAATGTGGGGTTTCTACGCTGGCCCTGATCCGTTCGGCAATGGCGACGGCCATTTCGTCGTCGACTTGCGGCATGGCCACAAGAAATTCCTCGCCGCCCAGCCGCGCAACCAGATCGATACCGCGCACATTGGCCCGCAGGCGCCGCGCAAACTCTCGCAGCACATCGTCGCCGGCCTCATGCCCGAACCGGTCGTTTACGTCTTTAAACCGGTCCAGATCGAGCATCAGCGCTGCCATTTTGCCGTTGCTCGACAGGCTGTTGGCCATCAACATATCGAGATGACGTTCCATATAGCGACGGTTGAAGAGCCCGGTAAGCGGATCGACAAGAGCCAGCATCAGACCCTGCCGCACATTCGCCCGCAGACGGTCCGAGAGCACCTTTCGCTTGAGCTGCGAACGCAGACGCGTTGCCAGTTCGGCCGGCCGGAAGGGGCGCAGCAGATAGTCGCTCGCCCCCAGATCCAGCGCCTGGGCGGCAAGATCGATGCGTGCCTGATCGACGATAAAGAGAATGGCGGCCTGGCGCGTTTCGGGTTGGGCGCGCAGATGCGAAACCAACCGGCGCCCATCGCCCAGATCGCCCAATTCGATATCGATGATCACCGCATCAGGGGTTTCGAGATCGACCATCTGGACCGCCTCGCGCAAGGTTCGGCAGAAGCGTACATCGCAGTCGACATGATCGAGCAGATAGTCCGACCAGGTCTGTGACGCCGCCCCGTCCTCTGCCGCGATCAGAACCGCATGCGGGGTCTCTTCTTCGGCCGGATCCAGATCGAAATGCGCCGTAAGGCCAAGGTCGCGCGCGGTCGAGCCGCGCATGCTCAGCTCGTCGAACATCACCTTCATCCGCAGCAGGTTGCGTACCCGCGCCAGAAGCGCGACGTCGTTTACGGGCTTGAGCAGGAAGTCATCGGCCCCGACCTGCAAGCCGCGAACCTTCTGCTCCTCCGACACCTCCACCGTCACCATGATCACCGGAACATGCGCAAGCGCCGGCATCGCCTTGAGCTGTTTGCAAACCTCAAAGCCGTCGATATCGGGCAATTGCACGTCGAGCAGGATCAGATCGGGCTCCTCCATCGCCGCGATAGAGAGCGCCTCCTGTCCCGTTTCGGCCATGATCACCGTATAAAACGCCGCTGTCAGCTTCGCTTTCAACAGCGCCCTGTTCGTGGCCGTGTCATCGACTATCAGTACGCGACCTGACATCGCCCCACTCCGCGCCTTGCTTGCCCAGCGGCAACTGGTCGATCGGCTGCCGTTCCGCACTCGTCATCTGACGCCAACCAGGTTAATGTTTGTTTGATGTCCGGTGCTGGTCGTCAAAAACACCCCAACTCGTCTGCCGAGGCTGTGGCCCTGCAGGCCCTCGCTTGGCTTTTGTCGGATGCGCGTTTGCAAGCGGGTTTTCTTGCACAGAGCGGCGCTGATGCGCAGGCTTTGCGGCGCGGCGCAACCGACCCTGTCTTTTTGGGCTTCGTTCTCGACTATCTACTGATGTCGGACGACCATATCGTCGATTTTTGCGATATGGCGGGGCTGGACTATGACGCACCGGCCCGTGCGCGGCATGCGCTGCCCGGCGGCGCGGATGCGTTCTAGCGCGTCGCTCGCTCAATCTGCCCGACTTCGCGAAGGCCGAAGGTGGTTACCGCACGGTCATTGGGTGGAGAGCGTCTGCCCATCTATTCGCCGTGTCGCCGCCTTGCACCCTGTTGCGCCGTCTTGCGCTGCCTTTCAGCGGGGGTCGCGCCCGAAAAACAGCCGATCGAGCGATAGCGGACCGCCCCCCTTAAGCAGCAGCAGCGCAAAGAGCAGCATCCAGAAAGCGCGCTGATCGAGGATGACGCTGTCAGAGATCCGGTCGAACCAAGCGCCAACGGTTTCGGGCTGCGCGATTGCGCCGTGACCGAAAAGGTCGGTAATGCTCTGCACGATCACAAAGACGATCATGCCCAAGGCAGCAAGGCGCGTGAAGAGCCCCAGGACCAGAAGGGCCGGTAGGATGAACTCCGCCCAAGTGCCCGCGAGCACGACCGCCCTGTGAAACTCGCTCAGCTGGGTGACGTCGTAGGAGACCGCCTCCATCGCCTTGGGAAAGATCTGGGCATAGGCGCCCAATGAGGGTTCGATGAGCCCGGCCAGCCCGTCGCCCAGCTTGGTGACGCCGGCGCTCCAGAAATAAAGCAGCAGGACCGCCGCAAAGACAAAGCGGGCCAGGCTGGTCAGAACCGGGGTTGCAAGGATGTCGAGGCGCGCGCCAAGGCGATTGGCAAAGCTGATCATGCCGGGACCTGTCAGTTGATCTGCACGTTCTTAATGGCGCACCGGGATAGCAGCAAACCCAGCACCGCGCCAAGGTCTAGACCGTCTCCGGCGGCGTCCGCCGCGGGTCCGAGCGCTGCCCCCTCTGCCAGGGCGGCGATGAAACGGGCAGCCGGAGCGTTCAGCGGATCGAGGATCGGGTCGTAGGCCGGGCGGGTAACCAGCACCGCCTGGGCGGTTTTTGCCGGCTTCGGAGCGTTAGGCTGGGTCGCGGTGCGATAGATGGCGTGCAGCGGATAGGCCGACCGGATCAGTTGCATCGCCGGCACAAAGCCCAACCGCAGCCCGGCAAGCGCGTCTGGGGCCACTGCCTGCAGCGCGTCTGGCAGGATCGCAGGCGCGTCGGCGGCATGATAAGCCGCGCGCAGCGCAAGCTCCAGCCGTGCGACATCGGGAAGATAGGGCAGCTTTGCGGCCGGCTCGAACGCCTCCAGAAATGCAGGCATCGCCGCGCCGTAAAACATCATCAAAGGCGAGCGGGGCGGGTGCTGACGCAGATAGACCCCGGCCATGGCCCGAAAGAACGCCTCGCCGACCAGCGAGCGGATGGCGGGGAAGGCCGTTTCCAGCGCATCGGTCAACGAGACCGCGACATTGTTGCGATAGACGTCGAAACGCTTGCCGGCCGGTTCGCCGGCCTTCCCGACGAGCCCCTCCGGCGCCGGCCTATGCGGATCGAGCAGCGCTTTAACAAAACCGTCTTGCGAGGGGCTCGGTTTGGGCCATGCAGGCCCCTCGTCTCGGCTGCTCATTCTGCAGCGATCGCCTTTTGACAACGCATAAGGGCCGAATGTGCGCGGCTGGCTTCTGCGGCAAGCACCGGCCAATCCGGCACATCGGTGTCCCACTCCACCAGCAGCGGCCGGGCGCCCGAGCGCGCCAAGGTATAATCCAGCAACGCCCAGACCGGATCTACGACCGCTTTGCCATGGCTGTCGATCAGCAAAGGGGCGCCTGCGTCGTCGGTCTCCTCGTCATGACCGCCAAGATGGATCTCGCCGACCAGATCGAGCGGAAAGGCATCGATGTAACCTTGCGGCGCGTAGCCCAGATTGGTCGCTGAGACGAAGACATTGTTGACGTCCAGCAGCAAACCGCAGCCGGTGCGGCGCGCAAGCTCGGCCAGGAAATCCGTCTCCGACCAGGTCGAGGCTTCAAATGCCAAGTAGCTCGACGGGTTTTCCAGCAGCATTCGCCGGCCCAGAGCCTGCTGAACCTCATCGACATGATCGGCGATACGGGAAAGGGTTTGGGTCGTGTAGGGCAACGGCAAGAGATCGTTCAGAAAGGCGGTATCATGCGTCGACCAGGCCAGATGCTCCGAAAAACTGGCCGGTTGCAGCCAATCGCACAATATGGCGAGGCGACGTAGATGCGCGGCATCAAGCCGGCCCTCGCCCCCGATCGACAAGCCCACCCCATGCACAGAAAACGGATACTGCCCGGCAAGATGGCGTAGTTGAGCGTGCGGACGCCCGCCGCCGCCCATGTAGTTCTCGGCATGGATCTCCAGCCAAGAAACGGGATGCGCATCCTCGCAAAGCGCCTCAAAATGCTGGGGCTTGTAGCCGACACCGGGCCGGCAGGGCAGCGTGCTGTCGATCACCGGCCTCTCCTATCAAGCGCGGCGCGGTTTGGTCCGCCGCGCCTGCGCGTTGGTCCGATCGCTGATCGCTCAGCTGGGCAGATCGCGGTCGAGCTCATCCAGCGACCCGGCGCGCGGCGTGCCGTCCGCCATATCGGGCAACTCGATATCGGCGCAGGTGCCGGCCGGAACCAGTGTCCAGGCATTGCCCTGATAGTCGACGGTCGACGTACCGGCGCAGGTCGTACCGGGACCGGCGGCGCAGTCATTCTCGCCCGCCAGCGAGATCCCGTAGCATTTTTCCTGCGCCTGCGCATTGGCCGGGGCCGCCGACAGGGCTGCGACTGCGGTTGCAACCGAGGCGGCGAGGGCGAGGGTCTTGGTGGTACCGGACATCGTTAATCCTCTCCAGTGGTCTGTGGCCCAGACGGGCAGGGCGCAAGCTAGTTCAACGGGGCGGGCGAGGCTGCAAACAGTTCTTCACGACTGCGTTACGCTTGCGACAGGGTTGGCGCAAGCCTTCAAGGCTATGCCATTCGGGTATGCCCGGCCGATGGCGTTTGGGGCGCAAAGGCCGCGCATCTGCGCAACGCCAGGCGCCCGGATCGGAAGGGTCTGCAAAAATGCAGGCGCCCTGGCCGATGGATGCCGTGGCATCTCAACGTTGCGTTTTGAACCGGGGCTTCGATGCCTCTCTCACGTGACTGTAACAGAAATTGATCTTCAACCAGGGCGCGCAACGGGCACGGTATCTTTGCCGGTTTCCCGCAGGCAGGATTGTAAATTGCACGTCATGCGTGTTGTGCTCGAACAGTGCACGCAGCGACCTGCCGCCCCCTCGCACCGCTTCGCTGCGACAGCCTGTACGATCGCCGCAATTTTGGCTAAGATCTTCCCTATAGAACTTCTGGTAAGGCGTCTGTCGGGTTGGGAAAATGTACTGTCGCGTCGTAGAAATTTGTCGCATTTGCCTTGTCGGGCCAGATCGAAGACGCGCAGGGTTTTCCTTCTTTGCAAGCGCTTCGAACGTTCAGCACATCGAAAAGGGACATCTCAATGAAGCGTAGCTTGTGGGGCGCATGCCTGTGCGTGGGGGCTGTTTTTGGGGCCGATGCCGCGCCAGCCGCCAGCCTCGATCTTAGCGGCCTGACCAACGGGACCATTCTAAGCACCCAGAACTTCTCGGACGGGATCAACGGCGTCGAGATCACCGCACAGCGCCGCACCGGCGGCAAGCAGCTGCGGCCCGGCGTGGCCGCGCTTTTCGACAGCGCGGTGGAATTCGCAAAGGGAAAAGCGTCGCGCGACAAGGATCTTGCGAAATCGCCGACCGGACAGTTGAGCGCAAGCCAAATCGTCGGGCCCGGCATCTCCTCGCCCGTCAATACAGGCACGCCGACGGCCGATATCATCATCATTCAGGAAAACCCGTGCGGTGCGCTTTGCATTCCCGACGACAACGCCCGCGGCGGAACGCTGACCTTCGACTTCACCGGTTATCAGAAAGGCGTTCAGATCAAGAAGCTCGCGATCTTCGATTTCAACGGCTTCACCGGCAAGCAGGCGGTCGACGACATCGTCCTGACCCGAAAGAACGGGCTTACGGAGGTCGTCCAATTGGAGGACTACATCACCGGCGGCCTGCAACACAAAGCCGCGCTGCTCGACTTCGACGCCATGCTGGGCGGCAATCCCACAGATGTCGTCTCGTTGACCTTCAACACCCGCACATCGGGCGGCATCGGTATGCTTGAGTTTGCCCCCGTCCCGCTGCCGGCAGCCTTTCCGCTGCTGGCGTTTGGGATCGGTGCGCTGGTCGTGGTCGGCCGGCGCCGCAAGAAGGTCGCCGCCTGACGCGGCAACGCGCGTAAACCAAAGGGCCCGGCGCCGCGGTCGGGTCTGTCGAGCCTATGCCTGGGGAGCGAAGAACTGCTCGGCTGACGGTGTCAGCCGAGCATTTTTCTGATCGCGTCATCGTCGCGAGTTTCGTCGCGGATTTCGTCGCGGAGATCGCAGCAGATGATGGCGCCCTGCGAGATGAAGCGGGTGTCGCCCGCGTGCTGGCGACGCGTCCGCCATTGCCTTCGATGCAGTTGAGACAACCCGCGCGGATGCGGGCCGGCGCGGGACGCGCAGCGCCACGCTATGCCCGGCAACACCGCGCATCGGGACGCATGGGCATGGAGCATTTCGGAAGCCCCTGCCAACTTAGCGAGCACATCGTCGCCGCGGCAAGGTCCGAACGCTGCCAGCGTCGGGGGGCGTTCCCCGCGCGCTCAGGGTCCACCAAATTGCAGGATCCACGGAATAGGCAAGGGCATTCCGTTGGGAAGCGGCGATTGAAACTCGGCCGGGTCGCATGTCTTGGGATCCCGGCCGACGCCGTCCGGCCTCTTTGGATCGAGCAGGATCACCCGCTTGTTTCATCCAACGCGCTATCGGCCATAGCAGGGTCATTTCAGGCCCTACGACCGGATCAGACGGTCTTGAGTGCGGTAAGAAGGGTCGGCGTGAATGTCGGCCCGCCGGCCCCTTTACCGCCTCTGACCAGAGGCGCGTTTTGCGCGATGCCGGTTGGCACCAGCCCCACGACCTTGACCAAACGCTCCAAACACTCCAGCCTTTTTTGGTTCGCGGGCTAGCTTATCGTGGAGGCGCCAGCGGTCGGCTTGCGCGGCCGTCTTGGCAAGCAGCGCGTGATAGACGTCCTTTTGGGCGGCGATGCAGCTATCGCCCGTGCAGTTCGCACCCAAGTTTCCAAAAAATCGCGTCGGCCGACATTTAGGCGGTTCCAGCGATACCGGCGGCTTTCGCAAACACGACGGCGGCTGATGGCCCGCCTATCGCCCGGCACAGATCCTTGCGGTTGCTCGGCGAGGCATTCTCACCAGCGGCATTCTCCCGAAACGTCCGCCCCGTCTCGGTCGAGCCGGTTAAGGTGATGGCATCGCCGCCCCCACGCCGGCCAAGAGGGGGTTTGCGCATCGGGGCCATAGCCGGTGAGCATGTTCAAAACCCCGTCCGGTACGCCCGCGTCCTTGGCGTGCTCCGCGACGCGCAGCGCCGATCGGCGCGCGCAGGATCATGCCTACGGTGTCGGGCGCGCTGGGCACGCTGGTCATAGAGCTTGTCCTGCGCCTCGCCATGCCAGCGGATCCAGTTGGCCGAACAAGGGATGTCGATCGCCAGGCAATCGGCATCGGCAATCGGCTTGCCCGCGTCGAGCGCCTCCATCACCGCCAGCTCTGCCAGGTTTTCCATCAGCAGATCGGCGAGCCTGGCAAGGACCGCCTTGCGCGCGGCCGGGTGCAGACCCGACCAGACGCCGGCAACAAAGCTGTCGCCCGATGCCGCAACAGCCGCAACGATGTCGGCTGGCTTGCAGGCCGGGAGTTCGGCGATCAGCACCCCGTCGAAGGGGTTACGGGTGTCGAAGTTGGCACTGTCAAAAGCCGGGCGGAACGCGCCACCGATAACGGCCCGCATGGGTCGTCGAAGCTGGCTGGCAATCGATGCATAGGCGTTCACGGATGCGCCTCCCTCAGGATTTGGGTCGTTCGGATCTGGGGTCGTAGAGCGGCTTGAGGCTGGCCTCGGCGGCGACCCGGCGGCCGGCGATATCCACGGCATAGTCCGAGGCGAGCATGTCGGCAGCCGTCTCGCGCGGATGGGCGCAGGGCACATAGCCCAGGCCGATGGCCCCGCCCAGCGCGTGGCCGTAACCGCCCGAGGTCAGGAACCCGACAATCCTGCCATCGCGCAGCAGCGGCTCGTTGTGAAAAAGATGCGCATCCGGCTCGGCCAGGCGGAACTGCATCAGCCGCCGGTCGAGCCCGGCTTCGCGTTTCCTGAGCACCGCATCACGGCCGATGAATGCGCCCTTGTCGGTCTTCACCGCAAAGCCCAGCCCCGCCTCCAGCACATGATCCTCATCCGTGATGTCATGCCCGAAATGGCGGAAGGCCTTCTCGAGGCGGCAACTGTCCATGGCGTGCAGCCCGCAGAGCTTCAGGCCATGCGCGGCACCGGCCTCCAGAAGCGTCTCGAAGACATGCGCGGCCATATCGGCCGAAACGTAAAGCTCCCAGCCCAGCTCGCCGACATAGGTCACCCGATGGGCCCGGGCGAGCCCCATCCCGATCTCGATCTCGCGGGCGAGCCCGAAGGGATGCGTGTCGTTCGAGAAATCGTCAGGCGACACGGCGCGTAAGAGATCCCGCGCCCGCGGCCCCATCAGCGGCAGCACCGCCTCGCCGGCCGAGACGTCGGTGATCACCACCATGTCGTCCTCGGTATGCCGGCGGATCCAAGCGAGATCGCGCTGCAGCGTCGCCCCGGGAACCACGAGATAGAAGAGGGCTTCACCCAACCGCGTCACCGTCAGATCGCACTCGATGCCGCCCCGATTGTTGAGCATCTGGGTGTAGACGATCCGGCCGATAGCCACATCCATCTGGTTTGCGCAGAGCCGCTGCATCGCTGAAAGCGCGTCGCGCCCTTCAACCCGGATCTTGCCGAAGGACGACATGTCGAGCAGCCCGACACCCTCGCGCAGCGCCATATGTTCGGCGCGCTGATTGGCAAACCAGTTCTGGCCCTTCCAGTCATAGCTGTAGGCCCGGGCCTGGCCCGGATCGGCAAACCAGTTGGCCCGCTCCCACCCGGCCGTCTCGCCGAAAACGGCGCCCGCGGCTTCCAGATGCGCATGCAGGGGCGAGCGGCGCACGCCCCGCGCCGTCACCGGCTGGCGATAGGGGTAGTGATCGGCGTAAAGCAGGCCGAGGGTCTCGGAGACACGCTCGCGCAGGTAGCGCCGATTGCGCTGGAAGGGCTGCGCACGGCGGATATCGACCTCCCACAAATCGAAAGGCGGCTCGCCCTCCTCGATCCATTGCGCGAGCGCCATTCCGGCACCGCCAGAGCTCACGATCCCGATGGAATTGTAGCCGGCCGCGATCCAGTACCCTTTCAGCTCCGGCGCCTCGCCCAGATAGTAGCGGTCATCGGGCGTGAAGCTCTCCGGTCCATTGAAGAAGGTCTGGATACCGGCCTCGGCCAGCATCGGCATGCGATGGATCGCGTCTTCAAGGATCGGCTCGAAATGCGCGACATCCTCGGGCAGCTCGTCAAAGCAGAAATCCTTCGGGATTCCGTCCATGCCCCACGGCTTGGCCTTGGGCTCGAAGGCGCCCAGCATCATCTTGCCGGCATCCTCCTTGTAGTAGGCGCATTCATCCGGCACCCGCAGGACCGGCAGATGGCCCAGCCCCGCAATCGGCTCGGTCACCATGTAGAAATGCTCGCAAGCATGCAGCGGCAGGCTGACACCCGAGCGCGCGGCCAGTTCGCGCCCCCACATGCCCGAGCAGTTGACGACGAGATCGGTCTGCACCCGTCCCTGGGCGCTGCCGTTTTTCCAATCCACGCCGGTCACCCGGTTGCCCTGTGTGGCAATTCCGGTGACTTCGACGCCTTCCACGATCCTGGCCCCGCGATTGCGCGCGCCACGGGCAAGAGCCTGGGCAACATTGGCGGGGTCGATCTGGCCATCCTTGGGCAAATGCACGCCCATGGTCACGCCGTCGATGTTGAGATGCGGATACATCGCCTTGACCTCGGCCGGCGAAAGCTCGGCCACCTCGACATCGAAGGCCCGGGCGAGCCCGGCAGAGCGCAGCAACTCCTCCTTGCGATCCTCTGTAAGCGCAACGGAGATCGAACCGACCTGGCGAAAGCCGGTGGCAATGCCCGTCTCCTCCTCAAGCGCGCCATAGAGATCCGTAGAATACTTGGCCAGCCGCGTCATGTTCTGGCTGCCGCGCAGCTGTCCCACAAGGCCGGCTGCATGCCAGGTGGTGCCGCAGGTCAGCTGCCGCCGCTCCAGCAACAGAATGTCGCTCCAGCCCAGCTTGGCGAGGTGATAGGCCACGGAACAGCCCGAGACCCCGCCGCCGATCACAACGGCACGGGCGGATGCAGGAAGGTCGGTCATACGACACCCCAATTCGAGAAAACAGCCCCCATGCGTAGGGCTCAAAAGCCAAGACGGTCAAGCGCGCGGAACGCAGCCGCCGTGGCGCTCAGACCCACACGCCGAAAACGATGAAACGGGATCGGGCGGGCCTTGGTGACCGGGAAATCGAGCGCATCGACAGGCGCACCCGCACCCCATTCGGCCAGCACGGTGCCCATCGCCGTCGCCATGCCGACACCGCGCCCGTTGTAGCCCAGCGCGGCCATCACCCGGGGTGCGATCTGGTGCAGACCCGGTGCCTGGCTTGGCGTTATGGCGACATCCCCGCCCCAGGCATGGGTCCATTCCACACCCTTGAGCTGCGGGTACAGCATGACGGCCGCCTCGCGCAACGCCCGGTGCCGCGCCCGGACCGAGGCATCGCCCATTGCCCCGCGCCCGCCCATCAGGAACCGCCCCGCCGCATCCTTGCGGAAGTAAAGCAGCAGCCGGCGGGTGTCGGAAGGCGAATGCCCCTGGGGCAGGATCGTTGCGGCGAGATTGTCGCCGAGCGGGGCCGTTGCGACCTGCAGCGAGGTCACGGGGATCACCGTCTGGCCCAGCGGCGCGGCCAGGCAGGCCGTATAGGCATTGGTGCACAGGATCGCCCGCTTGGCGGTGACCGAAGCGCCCGCAACCGTGCGGACGGTCGCGGTTTCCCCGGTCGCGGTGACATCGGCCACGCGGCTGTTTCCATGCAGCGTGGCGCCGGCGCGCTCGGCCGCATCCGCAAGGCCCAGCGCGTAGTTCAGCGGGTGCAGGTTGCCGCCGCGTCGATCGATCAGCCCGCCGATATAGGCGCGGTTGCCCAGCAGATCCGCCATCTCGTTGGCGGTCAGCGGCTCGACGGCGTCGCCGCGGGCACGCCATTGCCGGCCGGTCTCCCGCAGCACGGCCATGTCCCTTGGCGTGACGGCCGCGCGGATCCAGCCGGTGCGCGCGGCATCGCAACGGATGCCGTGTTTCTCGATCAGACCGAAGACGAGATCGCCCGCGCCACCCGACAGCGCAACCATCCGCCCGCCCAGATCGGCGCCATGTGCGGCGATCGTCTCCTCGGGTTTGGCCTTCAGGCCGGGATTGACCTGACCGCCATTGCGTCCCGAAGCGCCCCAGCCGGGGCTTTCGGCCTCCAAAAGGGTCACCTTGACGCCCCGTTCCGCCAGATGCAGGGCCGTGGAGAGCCCGGTAAACCCGCCGCCGACCACCACCACATCCGCTTCGACCGAACCGCTCAGCGCCGGGCGTGCGGGGGCGGGGTTGGCGGTTGCCGTCCAGAGACTGTGAGAGAGTACGGCGCGTTCATTGGAAATGCGCAGCGTTGCGGTCTGACCGGGCGCGTTCATCGGCCGCTCGCGCCGCACGAGGCGCTTCGACCGGGCTGCACAGATAACCCAGAAGCGGCGCGGTGCGGGCCGGATCGCCCTTTGCCGGCGCCTCCAGCAAACGCCACAGCCTCGACCTTTTGCGCGGTCATCCGGTCGAGCAGCGGGCGATCCTCGGCCGGCGCTATCGCGGCCAGCGCCCGAAACGTCGCGCGATCGCCGGGATAGCTATGCCCCATTTTGCCGAGCAACCGCGTCCGGCCCGGGACGCCTTTTGCCGCCGCGCGGCCCGCCGCGACCAGCGTTGCCTTTGGTTGCGGGGTAAACCGGTGCTTCTCGATCAATGGCCGGGTTATTGCGGCACAGTGTCGCGCAACCTCGGCCAGCAGCACCGACGTTTCTTTCCGGCTCGGCTCGGTGAGGCGCTCAGCCTGGGCCGGGAGATAGGCCTCGTCTTCGATCTCCTCCTCCCACGAGCACAGCGGCGCGGCCAAACAGGCGAAACGCTGCTTCGCCCCGTCCGGATCCAGAGCGGAGCCTGCCACAAGGTTCACGGCGTTCATAGCCTCGGCGTTCATAGCTACGGCCTTCGCATCCCCTGACGCTAGCGGTCGTTCGGCGACGGGCACCAGCATCGGCACGCCGTCGGCCCGATCGAGCCAGGGCCGCTCCAGTACGAGCAATGCGTGGCGGTCGATCCCGCCTCCTGCTCAAAGGCAGAGCGGCCTCCCGCAAAACAAGGCCTGGGCGACGAGACCCGACGCTTCGGCATCGCCGATGCAGGCCAAGGGGCGAGAAACCCTTCGGCCCCGGTCGGCGCAAGCATCTCTTAACAGAGCCGTTCGCGCGGTGCGTCGGCCGGAACGGATCAGCTTGCGCCGGAATGCCCGCACAGCCGCTTTGCCGATGCGCCGTTAAAGCTGCCGAGGCTCTGGGCGGTGACGATCTTCACACGCAGCGCCATGTGATGGCTCAGCACCCGCCCGCGCTCGGCGCTGTTTATGGCCCAGGCCCAGACGCCGTCGGCCTCGCTCACATCGGTCTCCGCCTGGCCGCTGCTGCGCAGCGCCTCCGTAATCACCCCGCCCAGCACCCATCCACCCGCCACGCAGTTATCGCTACAAAAAACCCGTGTCTGGCTTTCGGGCCGCGTGCCATCCATGACGTCGTGCACAGTCTGCACTGGCACATCGAGACCCTGGACCGCCGTGCCATTGAAAATCTCGCGCTGCCAGGCGGCATCCGGCCGCCGAGCCTGTGTTCCGCCCAAATCATCGCTGGCCAAGCGATGCTTGCGGGCACCCGACCCGACGGGCCTGCAAATTTTTTTTGGGCAAAACCGATGGCGGACCAAAGACCTTGCCGCGACAGCTCCCAGCCAAAGCGCCCCCAAGAAAACCGGCCGCGACGTTCTGCCGATGCCGAGAAGTCAGAACGGTGTAGGTGGGCTGAGGCATCGCGCCCTTATCGAGATGCGTGAGAAGGCCGTTTTCGGGCAGCCCGAAACGCGCGCCGTCAAAAGCCCCGGCGGTCTGCCAAGAATGGGCCTGCGCCGTAGGATCCCTGCCCGATGACCGGGTCGGTGCGACGTCGGTCCGGCGCCGCATCGAAGCGCCGGCACCTCGGGCAGCGTTGCCGGGCTGACAGGATCAGATCCGGGCAGCGATGATCTCGAAGGATCCGGTCACCCGCGTTTCCCAATCCGGGGATTGCAGGATTGCGGCGCGACCGGCATGCAAAAATTCGGCCGGGTTCTTGGACCGGGCGCGATCGGCCGGCGTCCTGGTGTCGAAGGCATCGAATGCCCTCTTTTCGGAGTGCCCATAGCGGTGCCCGTTGCGCATGAACGGGCCGGCCGCAACGGGCAGTAGGCTGTCGCGCGTGTCATGGGCGCGATCGCGCTTGGAGCGTCCTTGGAGATCTCAATTCCGCAAACTCAGGTCAGCGCGTCTTCCTTCGGCTGCGCGAAGCTCACCGGCGCTTCATTTAGACCTCAAGAGCGCGGCAGAGCGGTTCTTGTTCATCGCAGCGGCCAGCGCGCCGGCTGCGAACGCCAGTTCCAGCGTTGTGTTGTCGTCGGCATAGATGCGGATCAACGCACCCCGCTCGCCCATGGCCGCCGAGATGTCATCGGACGCGTTGTCCCTGCCGATCTTCTTGAACGGGAGACCCGACCCAATCGCGCCGCACCACCCGCTATCGGCGTCCGAGGCGAGCGAGCCCGCACGGCTCGCATAGCGCTGATCCAAAAACGTCTCTCAACTCTGTATGCCTTGCAGCTCGAAGAGGGCGATGCGGGAGGCGATCGCGATCTGCCCTGAACGAAGGCGCCAGCCATGGCCCCACAGCGCTGCGTCCGCCGTTCGCTAGGTCACCGACTCATAAGTCCGTAGCCAGATGCGGATTGAAGCGAGTTGGACGGATGCGAGAAAGTTGTCGTCTCGTTTGTCATACCGGGTGGCGATGGCTCGGAAGTGTTTCAGCTTGTTGAAGAATCTCTCGAC
>JBCDAZ010000013.1:0-85764 GCA_039184655.1 Pseudomonadota bacterium
GGTCTCGGCTGCGGCGCTGAAGGTGAAGGTTCGGCCCTGCAGGGCGCCCGCCTCGTCGTCGGCCTGGAAAATCCTGCTTACCGGGGCGCGGTCGGGATCGTTTTCCTCAAGACCACACCGACATACCGGCCCGCCCGTAACTGGGCAGGGTCCCGAAAGACCATCTTCCAACATCCCCACGACTCTCCCATTGTGCAACGTACTTATGCCCAACCCCGATGCCGACAAACGCAGCATTTGCTGCACCTGTCAATCGCGCGCCACCAATTTGCCGTCACCCGATCAATACTTATGCAATAAACTTCAACGAAATCCTTTAGATACCCAAACCGACCCTATTTTCAAAGAACATGGCATGTGCGGGTGCAAAACCATGCTGTTTCGTACCGCCGGTTGCGCCCGCGCCGACTCACCCAAGAGCGTAACCGCTCCGATGGCGGTTTTCCTAAAAGCGACGGTAGATCCGCTCGGCATTGCCGAACGCGATCAGCCCGGCAATATGGTCGGCATCGGCGCGTGTGGCGCTGCCACCGGCGACCCAGCGGTCGAGAATGGTGCGAAGGGCTGTCTCGAATTGCAGGCGACCCAGATGATGCAGCTCTGCCAGCCCGAACGCGTCAGAGGAGTAAAGCAGTTTGCTGAAGGGGGCCATTTCCATGGCATCCGAAAGGACGCGGATCGCCGAGGGTCCGGTAAAGTTCAGCACCGCGCCGACATCCAGAAAGACGTTCGAATACACCTCGGCCAACCAGCCCGCCTCGCGTTCGAAGGGATAGCAATGCAGCAGGGTGATCGGCACACCCGCCTCTTCGGCCTCGGCAATGAACGGCGTGAAGATCGTCGGATCGCAGCGCTGCATAAAGATGTCGCGATCCCCAAACCCAACATGAAGCTGCAGCGGCAGCGCCGCGGGTGCTGCGAGATCGAGCGCGCACCACAACGCAAAACGCAACAGCACCGGATCCTCAAGCCGGCGCGGTCCCGTCGTTGCGCGCTTCTCCAGCCAACGCGACCAGGCTGACCGGACCTCTGCGCTGCCCGGACGCGCGGGATCGAGGTCAAAGGCCGCCCTGTAGGCAACGATCGATTTCAGGCCCACAGCCTTTTCCGCGCGCTCGGCCAACCGGTCGGGATAGCTGTCTACCGGACCGCCGGCGTCTGCATGTGCCTCCATGACCGCCTCGATCCGGACCACTTCAGGGCAGGGCACTCCGCTGGCGGCCGCCATGCCTGCACAATCGAGGATGTCACCCGCCCGGTGACCGGTGTCGATCAGCATCGCCGTCACACCCGCCGCGCGAAGCAGGCGCCGGTTCGCCTCCTCCGCACCCAGCGCCTGGCGCCGGGCCACGTAATCCTGCGGGCTTGCAAAGGCTTCGAGGCCCAGGACGGGCGCACACCAGCGCCGGATGGCCAGGCCGAGAGGCTTATCGAATTGCGAGCCGAAGAAGGCCGAATGCGGCTTGTGCGCTTCGCTCATCAGCGCGCTAAACCCGGGCGGGTCGAGATTTGCCGGGCTGACGCCATGGCAGTGATGGTCGATCAGGCGCTCGAACATCTCAGTAGGCCCGGGCGTAACGGGCAAAGACCCCTTCGGGATCTGCTGCGGCTTCAGCCGCCTCCCATCGTTTCAGATTGACAAAGGTCGAGAACAGGGCGTCGGAAAACCAGCCCTTCACGGTTGCATCGGCCTCCAGGGCATCGACGGCCTCCGACAGCGTGGTCGGCAGGACCATGATCCCGAGTCTTGCCCGGGTTGCCTCGTCCATATCCGCAGGATCGCACTCGGCCGGCAGAGGCAGCCGGTGTTCCCCGCCCAGACCTTCAAGGCCGGCCCGAACCAGCGCCCCGACCGCCAGAAAGGGCGACGCCGTGGCATCGATGGGACGAAACTCGACATTGAAGGAACGGGCCGCCTTTTCGGGATCCCGCGACAGGCCGGGCACGACCCGCAGGGTCACCTCGCGGTTCTGCACGCCGATGGCGCGGAACCCGCAGCTCCAGTGATGGGGGCCGAGGCGGGAATAGGAGACCGGCGACGGTGCGGTGAGGGCGACCAGCGCATCGACATGCCCCAGGATCCCGGCGCAGAACCGTGCCGCAACATCCGAAAGACCGCACGGCCCGTCCGGCGCGGCCGTCACGTTCAGCCCCGTGGCGTCGCGAAAGCTGAAATGGAGATGCGCGCCGTTGCCAACGGCATGCGCGGCGGGTTTGGGCGTGAAGCTTGCCCGAAGCCCGTGCCTGCGCGCGATCTCGCGAATGACCTCCCGCGCAACGATCGCGTGATCGGCCGCGCTAAGCGCCGGTTCCGGCCCGGCGCTGATCTCGTACTGGCCAAGGCCGAACTCGGGCTCGACCGTCTCGGCAGGAACGCCGGCGGCCTGCAACGCGGCCTCGATATCGACAAGCACGGCGTGGCGCTGACGCGCGGCGGTCAGCGAAAACGGCGTTTCGGGTTCGAGGTCGTCGCCCGTCAGCGTGAACTCATGCTCCCATGCCATGACAAGCGTGGAGCCGGTGGCGGTCTGAAACGCCTCCAGCGCATCGCGACAGAACGTGCGCAGACAGCAATCCCAGGGCGCGTCCAGACCGGCACGACTATCGCACAAAACGGCGCTGATCGCGGGGTTCGCCGCGTCGCCCGGAATGGTAAAGCGCGTGGACAGATCCGGGATCTGGCGCGCCTCGTCCATCGGACCCCAGGGATTCTCGACGATGTCCTCAAAGGGCGTAAGCGCATGGCCGGCCATCGCCCAGCCAAGACCGGCCTCGGCGCGACGTTCGAGATCGCGCGTGGGTAGACCGCGGGCCCGCGTGATGCCGACCGGATCCTGCCAAAGCAGATAGGTGATCGCTGCATCGTCCATGTCTCTTTCCTTTTACCGCCTCGTCCTGTTCAATCGAATCTCGCTTGTGACGGAGCATCGGCGTTGCTGCCCCCAAAACTTCTCGGACCCGACGATGTTACGCCGGTTCGGGCGCGGCTGGGGACGCATCCGCGCCTGCTGGTGGTTGTGGATCACGCCGCGGCCCGCGTGCCGTCCGCGCTGAGCAATCTGGGGCTCTCGGAGGCCGAGCTTGAACGGCACATCGCCTGGGACATCGGCGCGGCCGAGATCGCGCGAACGCTTGCGTCCCACTACCGTGCGCAGCTTCTGGAAAGCGCCTATTCGCGGTTGGTGATCGATCCCAACCGGTACCCGCACGACCCGAGCGCCATGCCGCTGGTCAGCGATGGCACCGCCGTACCCGGCAATTCGGACCTGTCGGCGGCTGCCCGTCACCGTCGGGTCGAGGAGATTTTTCGGCCCTATCATGCCGCCATCGGGACGGCTCTTGATGTGCTTGGTGCGGAGGGTTTCCTGTTGTCCGTCCACACCATGACGGACCATCCGCGAAATGGCGATCCCCGCCCCGAACAGATCGCCGTCAGCTGGGCCGCGGATCGGCGCAGCGCCATCGCCGCGCTCGACACGTTGCGCCGTGACAAGACGCTCACGCTGGGTGACAACACACCCTATGCCATCGATCTTGGTGAGGATTTCACGACGCCCGAACATGCGGTCCGACGCGGGCTCCCCCATCTGCAGGTGGAAGTCCGGCAGGATCTTGTCGCTGCGCCCGGGCCTGCCCGTGACTGGGCCATGCGCCTTGTCCCCGCCATCGATGCCGCCCTCGCGATCTGATCGGACGATCCCATGAGCCTCAGCCGAGACATCCCCCTTGAGCCCGTGCGATCTGCGCTTCTCTTCGTTGACGTGCAGAACTATTGCGCGCGCCCCGATGGCGGCGAATTCGACGGCATGGGCCGGGAAGACATCGACAGCAAGTATGGCTGGTTCTTCGGGCAGCTGGAGGATCATGTGCTGGCCAATATGGCGGCGTTGCAGGCCGGATGCCGCGCGGCCGGGATCGAGGTCATGTACACCGTGATCGAAAGCCTGACCCGTGACGGGCGCGACCGGGGGCTCGACTACAAGATCACCGGCTTCAACGTGCCGCGCGGATCCTGGGATGCCAAGGTTCTCGATCGCATCGCGCCGGGCGAGGACGAAATCGTCATCCCCAAGACCGCGTCGAGCGTCTTCAACGCGACCAATATCGATTATGTGCTGCGCAATCTGGGCGTCACGCAGTTGGTCATCGCGGGGCTGATCACCGACCAATGCGTCGAATCCGCCGTGCGCGATGCCTGCGACAAGGGCTATCTGGTCACGCTTGTCACCGATGCCTGCGCGACCTACTCGGCCGAGCGACATGCGGCATCGCTCAGCGCCATCCGCGGCTATTGCCGTCAGATCACCACGGCCGGTCTGCTCGGCGAACTCAGACACGGCTCCGGCCCAGCCGACGGGTCGCCTGGCTGAGGGCGACGACAAGCAGAACGATAATCGCCGAGGAGGTCGTCGCGATCACCGCAACGGCCGGGACAAGCGGCGAGTAATTCGTGGCCGTGCGCGAAAAGAGCCATTCCGGCAGCGTCGTGTCGGCCCCGGTCGTGAAAACCGACAGGGGCAGGTTCGACCAGGACAGCAGAAAGCCAAAGAGCGCGCCCGATATGATGCCAGGCATCAGGGCGGGCAGCGTGATCTCCCGAAAGACCTGCAGGCGCGAGGCACCCAGATCGTAGGCCGCCTCTTCCTGAGCCACGTCATAGCCGTAAAGGCGAATGGAGATCACCAGCGTCACGATGGGCGCGATCCAGACCAGATGCGCAAAGGCCGCCGTCTGCCATGTGGGCACCAGGCCCGCGGCCGTGAAACTCAGAAGCAGGGCAAGGCCAAGAACCGGCTGCGGAAAGAAGATCGGTAACAGGACAAGATTGCGGTAGACACTGCGCCCCCGCCAGTCATAGCGCGCAAAGGCCAGCGCACCGGCAATGCCGATCCCGGTCGCCAGCACCACCACAATCGCCGCGATTTTCAGCGAGGTGATGTGAAGCTGGACCGTGTCATAGGCGCCGATGGCCTCGCGGTAAGCATCGAGCGTCCAGACCCGGTGCGGAAAGCGCATGTAGCGGGTATTGGCCATTGAGGCGAGGATGACCGAGAGGATCGGCAGGTAGAGCAGCAGCAGGACGACGCCCAGCCACACCGCCAGCAGCGGTCCTTTGACACGCGCACTCACTTGCCGATCAGCCTGCCGAAATCCAGCCGGCGCATCACCGGCAGGATGACGAGCGCCGTGATCAGGATGATCAGCATCGTTAGGGCCGCACCAAGAGGCCAGTCCTGCGCATAATTGAAACGCTGCTCGATGGCGTGGGTTGCCACCGTCACGGCCTGCCCGCCCAGGATCGCAGCCTCGGAGTTGGCACCCAGCGACAGGACGAAGCAGAGCAAGGCTCCGATCGCCGCACCCGGGGCGGCCAAGGGAAGCTCGACATTCCGAAAGACCTGGAAGGGCGAGGCGCCGAGATCATGCGCGGCCTCCACCTGATCCTTGGGAACCAGCGAAAGCCCCAGGATCAGCGGGAAGAGCACGAAGGGAAAGTGGATGTAGATCAGGCCCAGAAGCGCTGCCAGACGCGTGTTCAGGATCGAGCCGATGGAGATGTCGAACATCGCGCGCAGCGAGCCGGCCAGGATCCCGCCCCCGGGCATCATGAAAAGCGACGTGCCGAAGAGGCGCACGCTCTCGGAAATGAAGATGGGCAGCGCGATCAGGATAGCCGCGGCCAGCGACCAGCGCGGGCCGGCCCGTTCCAGCGCCTTGGCGGTGGGCCAGGCAAGCACCAGGCAGATGATCGTGGTCACGCTGGCACCGATCGCCGACCACATCAACGGCCGCCAATAGCCATCGGTGAAGGCAGCGGCGTAGTTGGCCAGCGTCGGCTCGCCCGTCAGTTCGAAGGTGCGCGGCGGCATGAAGGAATAAACCGCGACAATGCCGATGGGCGTGACAAATCCGATCGCCAGCAGCACCGCGATGGGCAGCATTGCCAGATATCCGGCGATCCCCCGTCCCACGCGCCTACTCCGAAACCTGCGCCACGTCGCGCAGATCGAACCCCCAGCGGCCCTTCACGCCCGGCGCAAGGCCCTGGATCTGGCCGGCCTGCAGCTCGGCCACCATGGTTCGACCGAGCGCGTCGAGATGAAACTGGGTGCGCGAGCCAAGCATGTAGTCGCTGGTGATCCTTGCCTCGAAGGCGATGTCCGCAGCACCATCCTGCGCCAGCGGTTTCAGCGCCTCGGGCCGCACCACGATCCAGCCATCCGCCACGCCCGGCGCGTCATGCCCGGCGACCTTGCCGCCACCGACCGGCAGAATGTTCACCTCGCCCATGAACTCGGCCACGAACCGGCTGGCGGGCCGGGCATAGATCTCCTGCGGCGGCCCGACCTGCACGATCTTTCCCTCGCGCATGATCGCGATTCGGTCCGACATCACCATTGCCTCCTCAAGGCTGTGGGTGATGTAGAGGAAGGTCTTGCCGGTGCGTCGGTGCAGATCCTTCATCTCGACTTCCAGGATTTTTCTGAGCCGGTAATCGATGGCCGATAGCGGTTCGTCGAAGAACAGGATCTCGGGGTCCGAGGCCAGCGCACGGGCGAGGGCCACGCGCTGCCGCTCGCCGCCCGAACATTGCGTCACTGGCCTGTCAATGTAATCCGCGGGAAGCCGCACCAGATCGAGAAGCTCTGCCACCCGGGCCTTGCGCTGATCGACCTGCACGCCGCGCATTTTCATCGCAAAGCCGATATTTTCGCCCACGCTCATATGGTTGAAGAGCGCCAGGGACTGAAAGACCATGCAGGTCGGCCGGCGGTTGGCCGGCATGCCGGTGATATCCTGCCCGCGCAACGTGACCCGCCCGCGCGTGGGGCGTTCGAGCCCGGCCAGAATGCGGATCAGCGTGGATTTCCCGCTGCCCGACGGCCCCACGATGGTAAAAAACTCGCCTTCGGGGATCGACAAGTCGACCCTATCGACGGCCGACTTTTCGCCGAACGATTTCGAGAGACCCTCAAGCGTCAGGAAGCCGGAGGGATGTCCCGAACCGTCATGCATTGCTCAGCCTCGGGCGCGCACGGCCGCCGAATAGATGTCGTAGAGACGATCGTATTGCGGGACGATGTCGAACTCCACGGCATTGCCGATCCGCTCTTCGAACTCCTCCCACTGCATGGCCTTGAGCTGTTCGCTGGAGAATTTCGCGAAGAGGTCGGGCTGCGACATCTGGCTGACCGGCTGAAGGTTGCCGTTGCCATTGGCCACGATATAGGCCGCCTCGGGCGTGGTGATCCACTCCAGGAAGTCGATCGCGGCATCGAGCGGGTCGGGGTTGGCCACCGCCGAATTCAGCTCGATCCAGTTGATACCGCCCTTGCCATCGGCCGGACCGGAATTGGGCGTGATCGCATAGAGGTTCTCGACGCCTTCCAGACGCGCCGAGGTGATCGAGTAGGTCCCACCCGTGAAGTAGGCATCGATCTCGCCATTCAGGATCGCGAGATTGAGCTGCACGAAATCCGTCGTGATCAGCTTGGCATTGTCGATCCACATCTTCGCGGTCTTTTCGAACGCGGCGAAGTCGGCCTCGGTCTTGTCCTTGAACGGATGGATGCCTGCGCCCATGCAGATGTCCATCACGTTCCAGTCTTCATAGGCCAGGATGCCGTAGCGCCCAGCAAAGTCCGGATTGTTGAACAGATCCCAGCCTTCATCCTTGGCCGTGGCCGGTGAGATCACATCGGAGTTGATAACGAAATCGAAGGTCTCGTAGCGCTGGACAACGCCCAGCAGATGCGCGCTGTCCTCGCTCATCGCCCAGTAATAGGGTGGTGCGAACTTCGATGCCATCTGCTCGTAGAGCGGCATGAAGCGCTCCTTGGGCAACTCGCGGATCAGCCCCTCGGGCCAGAGCATCTTGCGCGCCCAGGGGTTGTTGATGTTGATGAAATCCCAGACCGCTGTTTCACCCGCCCGCAGACGGTTGACCGAGGTCGGATCCGAAATGTGGATCTCGTAGCGCACCGGAACGCTGGTCGCTTCGCGCCACATATCCAGAAGCCGCGGATCGGCATAGGCATCCCAGGTCAGCAAAGAAAGATCGCGGCTTTGCGCCAATGCGCCGGTGGCACCTAGGGCGCTGGAAGCGGTCGCAGCGCCAAGACCGGCAAGGATCTGGCGACGGGTCGCCGAGATGGAGCGCAAGCCCATATCGCGCACCGGATTGCGCGCGGCCAAAGCCTGCGCACGCCGTTCATAAGCCATGGAACTTCCCCTCTTGTTCGGATAGCGGACAGATGTGCGTAAGAGTATTCTGCAGCGGTCGCGTGATCGCAAGACCTATGTCGCCATCCGGATCGACCCGGTATTGGGCGGCCCTTGCGAACCCTGTCGTCGCATTGCCGGGAGCCGACCGGGGCAGCGGGGATTTCGCGCGACCGTAGGTCGCGCAGCGCCTGCCTTTGCGCCGCTGCGCGGTCGGGCCGGCCGTGCGAAGGCCGCGTCAGCCCTGGCGGACCTCGGCGATCGAGGTCTCGCTTAACCGCTCGACCAAACGCCGCTCTACCTCCGCCAGGACATGCGAAACCCGCTCTTGCAATGCTTGTTCGACCGAACATGCCGGGTTGGCCGCGTCTTGGCTGCCTGCCACCAGACGTTCATCGAGCGCGAGATAGACATCGGCAAGGCTTATGGTCTCTGGCGCGCGGGCCAGGCGCCAGCCGCCCGCATGGCCTTTTTCAGAGGTCAGCAGGCCCGCTTTGCGAAGACGACCCAGCACGCGGCGGACCACGACGGGGTTGGTGCCGGCATGATCGGCGATGTCGGCCGAGGTCCGCATTCGTTTCGGGTCGCCGGCCATATGGCTTAGCGTGTGCAGGGCGAGGGAAAGCCGGCTGTTTCGCTTTAGTGACGGCCGCTTTTCCGTCTTGCCATCATGTAACGACATCGGTTGCGTGGCTCTCGTAACTGCGCTAGTTGCCTTGACTGAACTCTGCCGGTTATCAGCGAAACGCGATGTCAGCGCAACAGTCTCGAAACCTTGGGGAAACGAGTCTGCCGGGCAAACGGCGGTCCGCAGACCCGATGCAAGCCTATGATGCGTTGCCGGCGCCGCTTAGACGCTGGCTGTCCCAGGCGGTTCTGCCCTGGTCGCCGGCATCCGCAAAGCGCATTTGGACGAAGTCGCGCGCCAAGGGGTTGAACGCCGAGGAGACGCTTCAAACCCTCTCGCTAGCCGAGGCCCGGACGCTTGCTCGAGACAAGCAGGCCAGATCGTTCAAGGTCACGTCTTAAACCTGAAGGAAAACGCCATGTCTTTGATGTCTCGGCTTGCCCTTGCCGCGCTGGTCGCGCTCGGCCCCGTCGTGCCCGGCTTCGCTCAAGAAGGAAGTCTTACCATTGCGGTGGGCTTCGGCCCCACGGCAGAAGTGCCGGACCCGCGCGCCGGTTACAATGGCTGGATGTCCAATCAGACGGGTGTCACCGAGACGCTGATGGGGATCGACTACGACCTCAATCTCTACCCAAGGCTGGCCGAGAGCATTTCGCAGGCCGCTCCGACGCGCTGGCGGGTGACCCTGCGCGCGGGCCTGACCTTTCATGACGGCTCGCCGGTCACGGCCCAGTCGGTTGTCGATGCGATTGCGCCGATCGGGCAAGAAGAGCATCCGGGCCATAATGCACGGGTTGCAAAGCTTTTGGATCTGGCCGGCATGTCGACCGATGGAGACCGGGTGGTGGTCTTTGAGACAAACAGCCCGAATGCCGCGTTTCCCTGGACGCTGTCCGAACCTGGCATCGCAATCCTGGGCCCGGTCTCGGACGCGTTTCCGATCAATGCCACCGGGCCCTACATTTTCCGCGAAGCGGTGCCCGAGCAGCTTTACCGGGTCGAGGCCAATCCAGCCTACCGCCTCGGGACGCCGGGCTTGGGGGAGGTCCGCGTCGTTGTCGCAGCCGACTCGGCCACCGCGGCGCTGGCCTTTGAGGCCGGTCAGGTCGACATGGTCATCAACTATCCCGAGACGGATTTCGAGCGGATCAAGGCGACCGGGGCGCAGGGCTTTTCCGCCCCGACGGCGCGACTTTACTTTTACACGGTGAATGCCGCCTCCGGGCCGATGTCGAACCCGCTGATCCGCCGGGCTGTCTCGATGGCAATCGACCGCCAGGGTATCGTCGATGCGGCCCTGTCGGGCGTCGGCGGGGTGCCGGCGGGCACCGTCTATCCGGAAGGCAAGGGCTGGGCCGCCGATATTCCCGCAATCTACGATCCCGCTGCGGCCGAAGCCCTTCTGGCCGAGGCGGGCGCGGTCAAGGTCGACGGGCGTTGGATGCTGGATGGCGCGCCCCTGGAGATCGAGATCGTCACCTATGCCTCGCGCGCGGCCCTGCCGCCGACTGCGGAACTGACCCAGGCATTTCTGGAAGCCATCGGCGTAACCGCGACGGTGCGGATCGGCGAATACGGCGCCAGCAACGATGCCATCGCAGATGGAACGGCCGATATGTTCCTGCAGGCTTGGGTCACGACGCCGCAAGGCGATCCCGGCGCGGTTCTGGAGGCGCTGTTGAAGTCGGATGGCGGGTCGAATACCGGAAAATACACCAATACCGCGCTCGACACGCTGCTGGTGGCCGGGCGTCTGACCTTCGAACGGGAAGAGCGGTTGGCGATCTACCACGAGGCCCAGGAGATCATCATCGGGGATGCGGCGCTGATCCCGGTCTTTCATGTCAGCCAGGTCAATGTCTCGCGACGGGGGCTGACGGGCTATGCCGTGCACCCGACCGAGACCTACTGGATCACGCATGAAACGACACTTTCCAAGTGACCGCTTCGCTACGGGTTGCGCTTTGAGCCCGCCGCACGCCTATCCTGACGCCGTTTGAATGACGCTCACGGTATCCGGCCTGTGTGCCAAGCGCGCGGGCCGGACGATCCTGCACCCCACATCGCTTAAGATAGCGCCTGCCGCGCGCATCGGCCTGGTCGGCGCATCGGGCTCGGGGAAGTCGACGCTTGGCACCTTGTTGGTCGATGCGCTGCGTAGCCAGGGCCGCCGGGTCGCGCATGTGCCGCAAAGCCCGGACGAGGCGCTGGACCCTCTGTGCAGCATGGCCTTTCACTGGCGCGAGGCCGAGCGGGCGCTGGGTCTGCAGGCGGATGAGACGCGGCGCAAGGCCTTGTTCTCGATCCTCCGGATCGAGGGTGGCGATCTGCGCAAGCGCCCCTGGGGATGGAGCCGCGGCATGCAGCAGCGCTTCGTAATTGCCATGGCGCTGCTCGGAACGCCCGAACTGATGGTGCTGGACGAACCGACATCCGCCCTCGATCCGGTGGTTGCCGCAGATATGATGGATCTTCTCGATCGGCATCTGCAGACCGGGCGTATTGCGCTGATGCTGATCACGCATGATCTGGGGCTGGCGGCGGAGCGTGTCTCGGAGCTGATGGTCATGGAGGCGGGACATATTGTCGAGGCCGCCGCCACCAGGACCCTGCTGGCGCATCCGCAGACCGCGGCCGCAAAGGCGCTTTCGGCGCATCGAAACTGGCTTTCCTTGCCATGCTGAGGGTCGCGGGCGTCTGGGTCAGGCGCGGGCGCATGCCGGTGCTGGAGGACGTCTCGATGGCGCTTGCGCCGGGCAAGACGCTTGCCGTTGTGGGCGAGAGCGGCGCGGGCAAATCAAGCCTCATTGCGACGATCCTGGGCTTGCTGTCCCCCTGGCGCGGCGCGGTCAGCTGGGCGGGCGCGCCTGTGCGCGCCTGCCGCCCGAGCTTGGTCATGCAAGAGCCGCGCGCGGCGTTCAACCCCGCGCTCAGCCTCCGCCGCTCGGTCCTCGAACCGCTCAGAGCCCAAAAAATGCAACCCGCGGACGCAAGGCTGGAGCGGCTCTGCGCAGGCCTCGAACTGCCGCCCGATCTGCTGGACAGACGGCCGGGTGCGGTCTCGATCGGCCAGGCGCAAAGGGTCGGTATACTGCGCGCGCTGATCGCGGCGCCGCCGCTCGTTCTCTTCGACGAACCCCTCTCCGCGCTCGACGCCGTCACCCAGAAACACACCGCCAGGCTGATTGCCGATTTGCAGGCCGAAGAGGCGTTTTCGGCTTTGATCGTGACCCATGATCTTGGCTATGCCTGCGCCTATGCAGACGAGATCGTCGTGTTGCGGTCCGGCCGCATCGAGGAAACCGGTCCGGCCGGGGCGTTTGCCGCCGCGCCCGCCACCGCCTATGGCCGCCGCCTGCGCGATGCGGCCTTGGCGCTCGGCGCTTTCATGCGTGCGGCATGATCGCTGACGTTCTGGGCCTGCTGCTGCGCGCCGCATTCGTGCTGACCGGAACAGCGTTTGCCACCTTTGCGCTGCTCTGGCATGCCCCCGGGGAACCGGCGCTCGCCATCGCCATGGCGCGTTATAACGCCGTCGTGCCGGCCGAGGTGGTCGACCAGCTGCGCGCGGAGGCGGGGCTCGATGCCGGATTCTTGACCGCGTTCCTGGCCTGGGCCGAGCCGCTTCTAGTCGGCGATTTCGGCCTGTCATCGGTGACCGGCCGGGCGGTTTGGCCGGAACTGCTGAGCGCCATCGGCTATACGCTGCCGCTCGCGCTTCTGGGCTTGGCCATCGGCCTTGCGCTGTCCTTCCCGCTGGCGGCCATCGCCACCAGGGCGCCCGGCGGTCTGGTGGACCGCCTGGCGGTGGCGGTTGCATCGCTCGGCACGGCCATCCCGGCCTACTGGCTCGGACTGCTGCTGATCTTGCTCTTTGCGGTGCAGCTGGCCTGGCTTCCGGCCATGGGCGCCCGGACGCCGGCGCATATGCTGCTTCCGGCACTCACCCTGGGCTTGGGCGTTGCGGCGTCGCTGACCCGCATTATCCGCTCGGGCATTCTTGAAGCCCGCGCACAGCCATTCCTGCCAGCCTTCCGCCGCCGCGGCGTCGCCCGGCGCGTTGTCGCGCGGGATCATGTGGCGCCCCATGCCGCGATCCCGGTGGTGACGGTTTTCGGGCTAGAGCTGGCTTTCTTGCTGGAAGGCGCTGTGATGGTCGAAGTTGTCTTCGGGCGGCCAGGCCTGGGCAGTTTTCTTGTCAACGCCATCGAGGCGCGGGATTTTCCAAAGGTCCAGGCGGTTGTCCTTCTGGCCGCCTTGATCTTTGTGGTCGTCAATCTTGCGATCGACGTGATCTACCGGCTGATCGATCCGCGTATCGGAGCGCGGGATGCGTAGCGTGGCCTTGCTGGTGGCGGTGCTGGTGTTCGTTGCCCTGATCGGGCCGCTGCTGGCGCCGCACGATCCCACGGCAATCGATATCCCGCAAAGGCTGAGCCCGCCTTCGGCGCAATGGCCTTTGGGGACCGATGCGTTTGGACGCGACATCCTTTCGCGCCTGCTCTACGGCGCCAGATGGTCGCTGGGTCTGGCCTTCCTGGTCTCGGTTATCGGCCTTTGCATCGGCACGTTCGTGGGGTTGGTTGCGGCCTTGGGCAATCGGGCGGCAGACTGGCTGGTCATGCGGGTGACCGACACGTTCCTGGCCTTTCCGGAACTGCTGGCCGCTGTGGTGATTGCGGGGTTGCTGGGCGCAAGCACCGCAAGCCTGGTCTTTGCGCTTAGTATTACAGGATGGATGCGCTACGCTCGGGTGGCCCGGGGCATCGGCCTTTCGCTAAAGAGCCGCGGTTACGTGATCCAGGCGCGGCTGGCGGGGCTGGGGCCGTTGGCCATCGCGCGATGGCATGCCCTGCCGGCCTTGACGCCCTCGCTGACCGTGGTCTGGACCAGCATGTTCGCGCGGGCGATCCTGGGCATCTCCGCATTGGGCTTTCTGGGCTTCGGCGTTCAGCCGCCGACGCCCGAATGGGGGACAATGCTGCTCGATGCGCGCATCCATATGCGCTCTACCCCGCTTCAAATGATCTGGCCCGGCCTAACCGTCGTTGCTTGTGTGCTGGCAATCAATTTGGCCGGCGATGCGCTGCGCGATGCGTTGGCAAGAAAAGATGGGGCGCTTTGAAGAGCGCCGGTCGCGCATGGCAGGGTTTGCCGCCAAGGCGGCCGGCTGTGCCGATGGCAAGACTTGCGCCCGTGACCGGGCTGGGACAGACTTCCTGTTAAAGCCGATAGGGGAGAAAGCGGCCATGGATCTGGGCGTGACGGCGCGCGTGGCGCCTTTGATTTCCGCAGTGCGCGCGATGGTCGAGACCGAGATCGCACCACTCGATGCTGCCTTCCGGGCCGAGATCGGCACTACCGGCGATCGGTTCGAATACACCCCCCGGATGACCGAGATCCTGGAAGGGCTCAAGGCCAAGGCGCGTGCGAAGGGTTTGTGGAATTTCTGGCTGACCGACAGCGAAAAAGGCTATGGGCTGAGCACGGTCGAATATGCCTATCTGGCCGAGGAGATGGGCAAGGTGCCGCTGGCCGCGGAGGTCTTCAATTGCTCGGCACCGGATACCGGCAATATGGAGGTTTTTGAGCGCTATGGCAGCGCGGCGATGAAGGCGCAGTGGCTCAAACCCCTGCTCGCGGGTGAGATCCGCTCGGCCTATCTGATGACCGAGCCCGACCGGGCCTCCTCGGACGCCACCAATATCGCAATGAGCTGCGAGCGCGACGGGGATGCCTATGTGCTCAATGGCGAGAAATGGTGGGCCTCCGGGGCCGGCGATCCGCGCTGTGCGGTCTATATCGTAATGGTGCGCACTGGCGGCGAGGCACTTGCCAAGCATAAGCGCCATTCGATGATCGTGGTGCCGGCGGGCCTGGAGGGGATTGAGATCCTGCGGCCCATGGAGGTCTACGGCCATGACGATGCGCCGCATGGGCATATGCATATCCGTTTTCGCGATGTGCGGGTGCCGGTGGAGAACCTGCTGGTGGGTGAGGGGCGGGGCTTCGAGATTGCCCAGGGCCGGCTGGGACCGGGACGGATCCATCATTGCATGCGCGCGATTGGCCAGGCCGAAACGGCCTTGGCCGCGCTGTGTCGCCGGGCGGTGAGCCGTGCGGCCTTTGGAAAGCCGCTCTCACAGCTGGGCGCCAATCACGACATTATCGCCGAATGCCGGATGGAGATCGAGATGGCGCGGCTTTTATGCCTGAAGGCCGCCTGGTTTATGGATCAGGGCGATGCGCGGGCGGCGGCGCCCTGGATCAGCCAGATCAAGGTGGTGGCACCGCGGATGGCGTTGAAAGTGGTCGATGAGGCGGTGCAGATGCATGGCGGGGCCGGGGTTAGCCAGGATACGCCGCTGGCGATCGCCTGGACGCATCTGCGCACCTTACGGTTGGCCGATGGGCCGGATGCGGTGCATCGGCGGCAGGTGGCGCGGGCGGAACTGAAGCGCTATAGCAATGCCGAAGCCTGACAACACAAGCCGCCGCCGGGCTTTGCCCGGCGGTTGCGACCTCCTACGAAGCCGGGCTGCGCCCGCCTTCTCCGTCCGTCGCGGTAGGCCCCACCCCCGCCCCCAACCACCGCCAGAAGCGCGCTTACGCGCGCGGCGGTGGTTGGGGGCGGGGGTGGGGCCACCGCCTGCAGGGCGTCAGCGCGGCTTTGCCGCGTCTGGCGCACAAAGGCCATGAATGGGCTGTCCATGCCTGTTCGCGGGACGTGCGGGCGATGGCAATTTTCGTTCGCCATGCGGCCGGGACCGCCGATGACGCTTGGGGTGGGACGACTGGTCATGGTGGTCGGCCGGCGAAGCGGCGGCGCCTTCCAGGAGTTGGCCGATGGGTCGAGTGCCCCGCCGCGCCAAACGCCCCGGCGCTCGGCAGGACCGTCGGGTGCAGTCGCCGCAAAGCACCTTGCGGGTTTTGGTGCGCTCAGGGATCTGTGCGGGATCCGCACCGCACAGTGTGCCTGGCTTTCAATCGCATCTGGCATGCCTCAGGCAATGGATCAGATACCCGGACCGGCACGCTTCGGTTTGATTGCTGGCCTTCGTGAGCGGCGGGGTTCGTTGCACGCAATGCCGTGCAGCGCCAATGCGACCGCGCTCCCGATCCCTGCTCAACGCTCCGCCGGGTCAGCCGCGAGTACGGCACTGGAGCACAAACTTCGGGCAAAGGCGCCGCGCGCGGAGGACCGGCCCAGGCGCGTGTGCCAGCTTGCCCGGCAGGATTTGCGGCGGGCAGGGCGCCGGTGGAGCGGCCGGAACCCTTTGACCCCCCACGACCGCCCGCGCCCGGCCGGCGCGATCCCTACGCGTTAGGAACCGGCTATGTCCGAGCTCATTCTCGTTCGTCACGGGCAGGCCAGCTTCCGCTCGGCCGACTATGACCGCCTCAGCCCGCTGGGCCATCAACAGGCGGCCTGGCTTGGCGCCTATTTCGACGCGCATGACATTGCCATCGACCGCTGCCTGCGCGGCAGCTTGCGCCGGCATCGCGAAACCGCCGATGGGATTGCAGGCGCGCGCGCCGCCCCGTCCGAGTTCGAGGAAGACATCCGGCTCAACGAGTTCGATGCCGACCCTCTGGTCCGGGAATACATGGAAGCGACGGGCCTCGACAGCCTGGCCGATCGCGCCGACTTCCTGCGCCATTTCCCCCCGGTCTTCGAAGGCTGGGAGGCCGGGCGTTTCCGCGATGCCGTGGAGAGCTACGCGGCGTTCTCGGCCCGTGTCGAGCATGCCATGGAGGATGCGCTGAGCCGCGGCGGCACCACGCTGATCGTCACCTCTGGCGGGGTGATCGCGGTGATGCTGCGCCGGGTGCTGGGCCTGACCAATGCCGCAACCGCCGATATCCTGCTCAACATTCACAATGCCTCGATCCACCGGCTCGTTGCCGAAGGCGGGCGGCTGCGCTTGGCCCTTTACAATGCCAGCCCGCATCTCGACCCCAGGGACAAATCCCATGCCCGCACCTTCATCTGAACCCGCGGCCGATCTCCTGCCGCTCGATCGGCTGACCCCCTATCTCAGCGCGCATCTGCCGGGTTTTGCTGGGCCGGTCACGGCCGAGAAAACCGCCACCGGGCAATCGAACCCCACCTTCGTGCTGACCGCGCCTTCGGGGCGCTATGTGCTGCGGCGCAAACCGCCGGGAACGCTCCTGAAATCGGCCCATGCGGTGGATCGCGAGTTTCGGGTCATTGCGGCTCTGCAAGGCTCGGCCGTACCGGTGCCGCAAGCGCTGCATCTTTGCACGGACGACAGCGTCATCGGCGCGATGTTTTATGTGATGGGCTTCGTGCCGGGCCGCACCTTCATGGACCCACGCCTGCCGGCGCTGTCGGCAGAGGCGCGCACGGCGGCCTATGACGATATGAACCGCTGTCTGGCCGCGCTTCATGCCGTCGATATTGCGGCAGCGGGGCTTTCAGATTTCGGCAAGCCGGGAAGCTATTTTGCCCGTCAGACCGGCCGTTGGGCCGGGCAATACCGCGCCAGCCAGACCGAGGCGATCCCAGCGATGGAGGAGACCATCGCCTGGCTTGAGGCCAACATCCCCCCCGATGACGGGCAGGTCGCGCTGGTGCATGGCGATTGGCGGATCGACAATCTGCGCTATGCGCCGGAGACGCCGCATGTCGTGGCGGTGCTCGATTGGGAGCTCTCGACGCTGGGCCATCCGCTGGCCGATCTGGGCTATCAGCTCATGCAATGGCGCATGCCGCCCGGCGAGCCGGGGCGCGGGCTGGAAGGGGTGGATCGGGCCGCTTTGGGCATTCCCACAGACGCGGCCTATCTTGAGGCCTATGCCGCCCGGCGCGGCCTCAGCGCGATCCCCGACATGACCTTCTGCCTGGCCTTTTCCTTCTTCCGGATGGCCGCGATCCTGCAGGGCGTAAAAAAGCGCGCCCTCGATGGGAATGCCTCGAACCCCGAGGCGGGGCTGCGGCTGGGCAGTTTCGTACCGCTCTTTGCCGAGCGGGCGCTTGAGGTCGTCGCGAAAGGGTGACGGCAGCGTGCTTGACCTATTTCGGCCAGCCCAGGATTGTGCTGAATGCGCTATCTGATCGCCGCCTGTCTGGCCCCGCTCATCGCCCTCGCCGCCCCGGCCTTGACCCAGGAAGCCGCCCCGGAGCAATGCGCCCCGGGGCCGGACCGCACGGCCGAGCGCATGGCGCTGCTTGATCGGCTGGCCGCCGCGCCGACGCCGATGGCTGCCCAGCAAGCGGCAGGGCTGGTCTGGCAGTTCTGGATGACCGCACCCGATGCCACCGCCCAGGCGCTGTTGGATGACGGCGTGAGATCGATCCGCTATGCCGATTACGCCAAGGCCGAAACGGTGCTCGACGATCTGGTTGCGTATTGTCCCGACTTTGCCGAAGGCTGGAACCAGCGGGCTTTTGCGCGGTTTCTGCGCGGCCGCTACTTTGAGTCTCTGGCCGATATCGAAGAGGTTCTGGCGCGCGAGCCGGCGCATTTCGGCGCGCTGTCGGGCAAGGTGCAGATCTTGGTGATCCAGGACCGTGCGCGGGCGGCGCGTGGCGTCCTGCGCGAAACCCTCAAATCCCATCCCTGGATGGTCGGACAAGGGCTTTTGCCCGATCCCGACCCCGCGTCAGACCCCGCACGCGCGCCCGGCGACGATATCTAACGGCATCTAACGGCGCGACAGGCGCGGCTGGGGTCAAGCGCCTATCCGGAGATGTCGGCCAGCGCCTCGGCCACGGCCCGGGCATCGGCGAGGGTTGCTTTCAGGCTGGCGAGCCGGGCTGCGGGATCGTCCTCCTCGGCCTTGGCGAGCGTGACCTCGACCACCTTGGCCTCGACCTCTGGAGGGATTTCGCGGCCGCGGTTCTGAAGCGCGGCGCGCAGCCGCAAGACCTCGCGCTTGGCATTGGCCAGATCGGTTTCGGTTCGGGCAATCTGGGCCTCGACCGCCGCGGTCTCCGCCGCAACATCGTCTCGCGCGCCCTCCAGCGCCGTCGTCTCGGCCTGCTGGGCCTCAATGGCGGTCTCGCGCTCCTCGATCCGCTCTTGATAGGTGCCGTCGGTTAGGTTTTTGATGCCCGAGCGCAGACCGCCATCGGCCGGATCGTCCGAGGTGGGCCCGCAGGCTAGCAAGGCGAGCGGCAAGGCCAGTTGCAGCATCGGGTTTAGGCGCATGGGCCGGCCTCCTTGCCGAATGATCGAGCCGTTTGCGGCCCGGGCGCGCAGTGCCGCGCGCCGTGTTCCGATTAGCCCTCTGTGGCCATCGCTTCGGCTATTTCGCGCATCGTCGCGATACGCTGCGCGAGCGCGGCAAGTGCGGGGTCGACCTGCGGCGTCGGCTGCGTGTCTTCGACCCGCAGTAAGGTGCGCGCCTCGCCAAAAAACGCGGCGCGTGCTTCGGCCGCGGAAATCGCGCCGTTCATCTCGCGCAGCGCGCGCTGGGTCCGGGCCTGTTGGCGTGCAACGCTCGTTGCGTTGGCGCGCGCCTCGACCAGGGCGGCCCGTCGCTCCTCCAGCACCACCCGCATATCGGCAATGGTGGCTTCCAGCGCCGCATTGGTTGCCGCAATATCGCGGGCGACGGCATCCAGAACCTCTTCGCGGTTGGCGAAATCTTCTTGCAGGCTGCTGACATAGGTTCCCGCGCCAGCCCCCAGCAGCCGGCCCAGCTCGGCGCCCTGAAAGGCCCCCTCCGTGCCGCCCAAAACGCCGCCGATCAGCGCGCCCAGCGCAAAGCCCGAAAGCGCACCTTCGCTGACCGTGGTCTGCAGCCGCTCGGATTTTTCACGCATCGCCATTTCGGCCTCGGAATCGGGATCCCAGGTGAGAAACGCGCCCTGGGTGCAGCCTGCCAGCGCCAGGCTGCCCACCAGAAGCCCCGTCAGCGGTCTTGCGGCAGATAGTCGGACAGCCATGTCATGGTTCCTCTGGTTGTTTCGTCCTGCGTCAGGCGGGCATGCTTAATGAAAAGCCGGATGTCGCGCTGGGCGTCCTCGCCAAGATCGCCCAGCCCGCGGGCCGCTTGGCTTTGCAGACCCAAAAGCGCCGGCGACATGAAGCTGCCGAAATGGGTCCCGGCGCTGTTGATCAACTCTTCATAGTAGAGCCGGTACTGGTCGAGCCGGGTCAGGATCACCGTCTGCGCGATGCCCAGGCGCTCCATCTCCGGGTCGAGCACGGCGCGCATCTCGGCCTCGCTGTACTTTCCTGCCGCGACATCGGCCTGCGCCTCGGCATAGGCCGCCTGCGCCCGCGCCATGGCTATGTCGAAGACAACCAAATCGGCGATGTATTCCTTGATCCGATCGCCGATGCGGACGCCGAGAAAAACATTAATGCGTGCCGCCTCCAGATAGACCGTGTCGCCTACAAAGGCGCTGGGATCCTCGGTCTGCGCCACCAGCGCTTCCAAAGACCGCTCCAATGCCTCTGACGCCGGCGCGACACTGTCCTGCGGCAGGTAGCCCAACATACGCAGGGCTGCCGCCAGGCGCTCGGGCTCTGCCTCTGCAACGAAGCGCGCCAGATCGAAGGGCCCGTCAGGGTTGGTGGGATTGCCGGGGGCGGTTTGGGGCACCATCGAGAACCGGGCCAGGCGGCTTTCCGCGAATTCGCGGAACATGCCTTCGGGGAACTCTTCGAGATAGGCGCGGTAGGGCTCGGGCCGCAGCGAGGCGGACACTTCGCGCCAGCGCCGCACGTCGCGGTCGATCAGCGCTGCACGATTGTCGGCCGTGGCGGTGGTGTTGAGGTAGAACTCGCCCAGCACGGATTCCTCAACCCACGGGATTTGCGCGCCCTCGGTGCTGACGACCACGGCTTGGCGAACCCGCCCGAACATCAGCCGCACGTCGAGGCCCGGCGTCGCGATATGGGCGAGCAGCGCTTCGGTGAACACGCTGTTCTCGCCGCTGCCGTCGAAGGCCACTGCGCCCGGGTCGGTAGCATAGGCGATCAACACACCGGCGCCCCCGCGGCTGCGGGTCAGGCCGGGACCGTCTGCGAACATCCCGACGCCGCCATCGATCAGCGGATTGTCGCGACAGGCATCAAGGATGATGATCCCAAGCTCGGGTCCGGCCGCATCGAACGCAGCCCGGATCTCGCCCAAAGTAACCGAGGCGGCCTCGACGGCCTCGCGGGTGATGCCGACGAGATCCTTGGCCAGAAGGTAATTCTCGCCCCCCACTTGCACGCCATGGCCTGCGTAGAAGAAAAGACCGATTTCGGCCCCGATCATGCGGGCGCGCAACGCGTCGAGCGCCGCGCGCATGCCCGCCGCATCGGTGTCCTCGGCGATGATCACGTCAAAGCCCAGCCCGGTCAACGCCTCCGACAGCGCCCGCACATCATTGACCGGGTTACGCAAATCGAAACGGGCGTTTTCGTAGCTGGCATTGCCGATCAAAAGTGCGACACGGCCCGCCGCAGCGGCCGGCAAACCGGAGAGGGCAAGAACAAGCAGCGCGGCCGCAAAGGCCAGAATGCGCACCGGCAGCGACGGCATGCGGCGCCCGTGCATTGCCTCAGAACCTGTAGCCGAAGTTGAGACGAAAGCCCTCATAGTCGGAGTCCGCGCTGAAAGTGTAGGTCACCCCGATGCGAAAGGAATCCCAGGTAAAGCCGTTGAGCGACTGGACCGTGCCGAGCGAGAAGGCGATGTCGGTGACGTTCTCGGCATAAAGCTCGTCGCCGAAAAAGAGCGTGTTGACCACCGAGCCTTCCCAGGTTGCGTTCTGGCCGAAGATCTTGAACCCAAGAGGGCCGGACACCGAGATCCCGTTGCGCAGCACCACGTTCTGCAGGTCGTAGTCGAATTCCACCCCATCGATATCGAGCGGAAAGGTTTGCAGATAGGCCACCGAATTGCCGATGCCGAAATCGAACTGCTCATAGCTAAAGCGGTAGTTGGAGACCAGCGATACGCCCCCCAGCGCCGCTGCCGCTCCCAGATCGAGCGAACCGACCACGCCGCCGCGTATGGCCGGTGTCAGCGTCCAGTTGTCGTAAAGCGGCAGCCGCAGACCCAGGCCCATCGAGCCGGAAAACGAGTCCGTTCCTTCCGTCTCGACATAGGTCAGCGGCAGATCCAGGATCACCGCGTAGCGCGGATCGTCCAAAGGCCGGCTCCAGTTCAGCGGCAAATCGACAACGTTGATCTCGGTGTCGTCGGCGGTGAAACTGCCAAAGCGGGCGTTCAGACCGAAGCTTGAGCGCGTGCGGTTATAGCCCTCATTGGCACTGGCGACCTGGTTGGGCTCTGGGCCGATGGTCGTGCCCATGGTAAAATCGGCCTCGACCATCTTTGACATCAGGCTGCTGGGCGTGCCCGCGACCGGGTCGCTGGGCGTGTTGGCCACAGCCTCCTGGAGAACTTGGGTGAACACGCCATCCTGGTTCGATTCCAGAAAGTCGACCAGCGCATCCTCATTGGCCGAGCGGTCTTCGAAATCGTCAAACGTCTCCGAAAACCCGGTCGAGGGGATCTCGAAGATCACCGTTTCGCCGCCATCGGGGTACCGCACGACGATGTCTACGCCACGATAGTTCACATTGGCCGTCGCGGGCGCGCTGTCGGAATAGGCCGGGTTGATCGATTCGTACCCGTTCTCATTGAGCGAATCGATCAGCGTTTCGGCATCCGAGAAGGTGCCGGGTGCGGTATCCGGGCCGCCGGGCACAACTACGTCGATGGTCAGAAGATCCGATGCGGAGACCGGGAGTGCGGCAAGCGCGAGGCCGCCCGCCAGAGTTGCGCCTGAAACTTGTCGCAAACTGCGTGACCATCGTATCATGGTGTCGTTCGCCCTCGTTCTTCGGTCATATAATTGCGCACACTTTGAGCATAAATTCGCGCGTCGCAACATCTCTTTGCACAGGGCGTTTGAAATCAGGGGCGCTGTTGCGCCTCTGTCTCCGGCGCATTCGGCGGATGTAGAATCGCAGGTTTTTCCGGGATCAGCCCGAGGCGCACCCATTGTTCGAGCTTCTCGCGGCTGACCTCGAAATGCATCGAATCCTCGCGGCTGAACCCCGCGCCCCAATACCAACCCTCCTTGCGGAAGAAGGCGGCGATCAGCAGCAAACCGAGCTGCGTTTTGCCGTCGCCCAGCGTATCGAGCCGGCCGGCGATGTTGATATCGACGGCAAGCCCATAGGCATGCGCCGATGCCGCTGTCTCGGCACCGCGGATGCGCCGCACGCAAAGGGAGCCCGACCCCTCGATCTGTGCATAAAGGCTGGGTTCGAAGACCTGGACGTTGCGAAACACTTGGCGAAGCGAGTTGATCGCGGGTTTGAGCATATGCACCTGGATCGGGCCGACATTCTCGCGCGACAGCATGTCGAGCAGAAGAACATTGGTCATCGGCGCGCACGCATCGGTTAGCTCTTCGCGCGGCAGGCCGAACAGATCCTCCAAGAAGGCCGGGCTCGCATGGGTCAGCCCCTCATTCACATCGCGCCGGTCGGCGATTAGCACGACCTCGGCGTAATCTTCGGCCCCGCCGTCGGTCGGGTCCGTCGAGGGGCTCGGCACGGGCCTGGGCGCGGTGCTGCGCGGCGCGTTGCGCGAAAGCCGCGCCTCCAGCCCGCCCACCCGGTTGGAGAGCGTTTCGATTTCCGCGCGCAGCGCTGCGATCTCGGCGCTGGTCACTTGAGGCGGGGGCGGCGGGTCCGGGCGCGTGGCCTCGATGGCGAGATACCATCCGAGCGGGGCGGTGAGAACGGCGACGGCCAGGAGCACGATCAGGGCAGCGCGCACGCGTCAGACACTCCTTCTCGGCACCCCGCTTCCCCAAAGGCGATCGACCGCCTCGCGGCGCATAATCTAACCCGAGTGCAGCTGGGCTGTCGAGACGTGCGGCGCCGTTGCCGCGGCGGGCAAGACCCTTTCGGCCAAGATGGGTTTCTTGTTATTGTTTTGCTGTCAGGAAAAGCTGGCATCCGCATGCCCCTTCGTCCGGACGGGGACAGGCCAGGAGGGCAACCGTGGCGGCAGACAGAATGGGCGGGACGCTGCAGCCCGGCGATATTCTCAACAACACCTATGTTATCGAGCATCTGATTGCGATCGGCGGGACGGGCGAGGTCTATCGGGCGCGGAACCGCGCGGCCGGCCGGGAAATCGCGATCAAGATCCTGCGGCGGGAGTTTGCAAGCAATGAGACGTTTCTTGACCTGATGCGCCGCGAGGCCGCCGTGTTGCACGAGGTGCAGGACGATGCGGTGGTCCGCTATTACGACATCCTCCATTCTGACCTGCATGGCGGCTTCATCTTCCTGGTTATGGAATACATCCGCGGCGAACCGCTGGCCGACCGGATGAAGCGCGGCCCGATCGACGAGGCAACCTGCCTGACCATCGCCCGCCGGATCGCGCAGGGGCTGAAGGCAAGTCATGAGAAGAAGGCCCTGCATCGCGACCTGTCGCCCGACAATGTGATCCTGCGCAATGGCGATCCCGAACGCGCGGTGCTGATCGATTTCGGCATTGCCAAAGACGTCAGCGAGGATGCGCGCACCGTGATCGGCGGCGGTTTTGCCGGAAAATACCAGTACGCCGCGCCAGAACAGATCGATGGCCATGCCGATGGCCGCTCGGATCTCTACAGCCTGGGCATGACGCTGATCGGCGCCTTTCGCGGGCAGGCGCCGGCCTCGGGCGCAAGCTATCTGGAAATCATCCGCGCCAAGAGCGAGAAGCCCGATATCTCGGACCTTCCAGGGCGACTGAACGCGCTGGTTGCAAAGTTGACCGATCCAGAACCGGAAAAACGGCTGCAATCGCCCGATGCGGTGCTGCGGTTTCTGGGTGCGGGCCCGGCCGACGCCTCGAACGCCGATGCGGCGCCGCGCAGCACGCCCGCCGCCGTCCCGCCGCCGCCACTTGCAAGCCGGCGTTCCTCGGGCATCGGGCTCGTTCTGGTGCTGTTCGTCCTGCTCGCCGGGCTTGCCGGAGGCGGCTGGTACTTTGGGTTGGGGTCGGGGCGCACGCTGATCTTCGGGCCCGAACGACCGTTGGCCGACCCCTATAGGATGGAGATCCTGATGGCCGGGCCCGGGCGCATGCGCGTTTCGGGCCATGCACCCAGCGATGAGGCGGTCGCAGCCGCGCTGACCGCGCTCACCTCGCTCAATGATGGCGCGCTTCCGGAAGGCGGCATCGAAGCGGCCGACGGGGTGCCGCATCCCGAATGGCCATCGGCGGTGATCGCCATGGCGCGGGCCGCCTCCAGCATGAAGATCTGGTGGATCTATGTTGAGGGCTTGCAGGCCGAGATCGCCGGCGAGGTGCAGAATGAGGCGGTGCGCAGCGCCGTGCTCGATGCAGCGCGCACCGCAGCGTTGGAGGCCGGGATCACGCTTCGCGACAGCATCGAGGTCGTCGCCCCGCCCCTGCAGATCGATGCGCTGAGCGTTAGCGTGAATGCCTTTGCCACCTGCGGTCCGCTGACGGTCGGCGGCGGAACGGATGGCGTGCTCGCCGATGGCGATGCGGTCATCGTCAGCGGCCGGATCGGGCGGGCGGAGGAAGAGACGCTGCTGCGCAACGCCATCGAACCTCTGCTCGCCGGGCGCCCGCTGACCCTGGCGCTGGAGGTCGTCAACCCGCCGGTCTGCCGGATCCTTGCCCTGCTGCCGACCAATCCGGTGCCAGGGCTCGGGTTTCGCTACGGCTTTGGCCGCAAACCGGGTCTGGCCCGCGCGGATACCTATCGGGTGGCCGAAAACCCCGTTATCGATCTGCTGATCCCGCAGGATGTCACCGGGTTCCTGCACGTCTTTTATGCTGACAATGCCGCCAGCGTTTATCACTTCTTGCCGCATAGCGAGCGCCTGGCCAATGCGCTTTCGACAATCGGTACGGTCGATGAGGCGGGAACGCGCGTGGTGCGGCTGACTTTTCCGGCCGATGAAAGCACCAATCAAAATGTCGGATTTGACGTGCAATCGACCGATCTAGGCAAGAATGTCGTGGTTGCCGTGGTCACCCCGGCGCCTTTGTTCGACAGCCTGCGCCCCTTCGGCGAAGGTCTCGCGTTGTTTTTGGAGGATCTGGCACCGGCGCTGCGACGGGCCGATGCGGCTGCAAGCTGGCGCTTCCTGGTAACCGCGCAGCCGCCCTGACGGTCCTTCGCCCGACGGCGCCTCGCCTGAAGGCGCCTCGCCCGACGGCGCCTCGCCCGACGGCGCCTCGCCCGACGGCGCCTCGCCCGACGGCGCCTCGCCCGACGGCGCCTCGCCCGACGGCCCTTCGCCCGACGGCCCTTCGCCCGACGGCCCTTCGCCTGACGGCCCCTGTTCTATCCCGTCCTGGCCGGACGCCGCCGGCCTGTTCCCATCCGCTGGCAACCTTGCGGGATCGCGACAACCCCCGCCAGAGGGGCGCGGGCAGCGCGACGCGGCGGGCTCGGCCCCGAACTGCCCGAGTTGCCCCCGATTGCGCCGATTTGCACCGTTTTGCGCCAATTTACGCCGAAATCCGGCCGGGATGACGCCTCTGCGGTGCTGCAGGTCACAGGCTGGTTACGAAAACCGCCTTATGCGTCTGTTCCCAAACGCCCAGCTGCGCTAAACTCGGGCGCAGATGTAACATGGGCGTGATGCCCGAATGGAGGCTACGTCAATGGTTCCGACCTCCCGTCTTTGCCTTCTTGCAGCGGCCTTGCTGGCGGCGCCCGGTTTTGCTTCGGCCCAGTCGCTTTCTGCCGAAGAGATCCTCAAGCGGATCCAGCAGCAGCGCGAGGTGCTGGCCACCCAGCCCAAGGCGGCGCCGGCGACCCGCACCATCCGGCGGCTGCCCAGTGCCCAGAGCGAGACCACGCCCGGCACCGCCGACAGCGTCGCGGTTGTGCCAGCGACGCCGGAGGCGGCCTCGACAGCGTTCGCAGCCCCGCAAAGCCCGTCGACCGCGGCAAACCCCGAGATCGAGCGCGCGCCCGAGATCGAGCGCGCGCCTGAGATCGCCGCCAGCCCTCAGGTCGTACCGGCTGCGGTAACCGAAGCGCTGCCGGTGATGGAGGCGGATGTTGCCATCGATCTGGTGGTTTTCTTCGAATTCAACAGCGCGATCCTAAAGCCCGAGGCCCGCGACGAGCTCAATAAGCTTTGCGCAGCGCTGGCGCTCGACACCGGCTCATACGAGATCATCGGGCATACCGACGCCTCGGGATCGGATGCGTACAACTTGATCCTTTCGCGCGCCCGCGCCGAGGAGGTCGTGAACCATCTCGTTACCCGTTGCGGCATCGCCGAAGAGCGGCTGCGCGCGCATGGCATGGGCGAAAAGCGGCTCAAGAACAGCGCTGCGCCGCGCGATGCCGTCAACCGTCGTGTCGAGATCCAGGTTTCGAGCTGATCGAGACATCGGAGGCCCAGGCGATGAGGGGCTGTGAGACCATCGGCCTTCGCGCAACGCGCGGAGGCCGTTTACGTTTCGTTAGCCGCTTCGCACGCATTGCAAAGCGGTGTGCGTTGCAGGGTGATCCCGGTCACATCGCCTGTTGCTTTGCACCGGTAGAGTGTTTGCGCAGGGCCCCAAACAGGCCTAGTTTGACCGTGCGTGCCGGGCTGGACAGCCTCCACCCACTCTATATCAAGGAGACCGCGTGATGCTTCCCGACCTTGCCGAGCTTCTCGCGCCGGTCGACGAGGCGTCGCCTTGCGGGGCGGATCTCGAATACGATCCCGCCTTCATCCAGCTCATCGAAGACGCACAGGGCAAGCCCGAACAGCAGGTCGGCGATGCCGTCATTCCTGCCGAAGAACCGGATTACGGCGCGGTCGCGCAAGATGCCGCGGCGCTGCTGACCCGCAGCAAGGATCTGCGTCTGGCGGCGATCCTGGCCGAAGCCGGGTTGCGTCTGCACGGCCTACCGGCTCTTGCTACCGTTCTGGGGTTTTTGGAGGCGGCGTTGGAAGCCCATTGGGACAGCATCCACCCGCTTCTGGATGCTGAGGACGACGACGATCCGACCATGCGCATCAACGCGATGGCACCCTTTAGCTATGGCGAGCGCGAGGGCGACGGGCCGGTTTTGCGCGCCCTGCGGCTTGCGCCCCTGGCCGAAAGCCGGATGTTCGGGCGGATTACCTTGCGTGACCTGCTGATCGTAAAAGGCGACATGCCGGCCCCGGCGGGCCATACCGTCGACGGCGCCACCGTGATGGCGGCCTTTGCCGATACCGATGAGACCGAGAAGGCCGACACATTTGCAGCGGTCGCCGAGGCGCGCCGCGCGCTCAAAGTCGTCGATGCCGTCTTCAGCGACCGTACCGGTTCGCAGGCGCCCGATCTCTCGGGTCTTGACAGGCTGCTTTATCGGCTGTCCCAGCTGCTCGCCGATTACATCGCGGCACCTGCAGGGCTCGACGACGACGCGGCCGAGGGTTTCCCCCTCGATGCAGAGGACATGCCCGCCGGCCTTGGCGCCGCACGGCCCGTAAGCGGTGCGGCGGGTACGATCGCCAGCGGCGCAGATGTGGTCCGCACGCTGGACAGGCTGTGCGAGTATTATGAGCGCAGCGAACCTTCCAGCCCGGTGCCGCTTTTGTTGCGGCGGGCGCGGCGGCTTGTGGATGCCGATTTCACCACCATCATTCGCGATATGGCGAGCGATGGGTACGACCAGGTCGTCCGCATCGGCGGCCTTGAGGAAGAGGAGTGATCGGGCGGCGGCATGCCGGTCGATAAAGGCAGGGAGAGGATCGGATGGCAGACAGTCAGAAGTTTATCGCGCGCAACCGCGCGCCGCGCGTCCAGATCGAGTATGATGTCGAGGTTTATGGGGCGGAAAAGAAGATCCAACTGCCCTTTGTGATGGGTGTTCTGGCGGATCTTTCCGGCAAGCCCGAAGATCCGCTGCCGCCTGTCGCCGACCGCAAGTTTTTGGAAATCGACGTCGATAACTTCGACGATCGGATGAAGTCGATGAAACCGCGGGTGGCGTTCTCGGTGCCCAATACGCTGACCGGCGAGGGCAATATGGCGGTCGACATCACCTTCGAGAGCATGGACGATTTTAGCCCGGCGGCGGTTGCGGCCAAGGTCGAGCCGCTGCGCAAGCTTCTGGAAGCCCGCACCCAGCTTTCCAATCTGATGACCTATATGGACGGCAAGACCGGCGCGGAGGAGTTGATTACCAAGGCGATCAACGACCCCGATCTGCTCAAGACCCTCGCCGCTGCGCCGAAACCCCAGGGGGAGGAGTGATCCATGGCCGAGATTGAGCAGGACGCCCAGGCCGCCGCCGTCGAGACCACGCTGGCCGACAGCGATTTTGCCGGTCTTTTGCAAAAAGAGTTCCGGCCCAAATCCGACGGCGCGCGCAGCGCGGTTGAAGAGGCGGTCAAGACGCTGGCCGCAACGGCGCTGGAAAACACTGCGCTGGTGTCTGACGACGCGCTCAAATCGATCGAGGCGATGGTTGCGGAGATCGACCGCAAACTGACCGAGCAGGTCAACGTGATTCTGCATCACGACGCGTTCCAGAAGCTGGAAAGCGCCTGGCGCGGGTTGAGCCATCTCGTCAACAACACCGAAACCGACGAGATGCTTAAGATCCGGGTGATGAACGTCTCCAAAAAGGACCTCCACAAGACGCTCAAGAAGTTTAAGGGCACCGCTTGGGACCAGTCGCCGATCTTCAAAAAGCTCTATGAAGAGGAATACGGTCAGTTCGGGGGCGAGCCCTATGGCTGCCTTGTGGGCGACTATTTCTTCGATCACAGCCCGCCCGATGTCGAGCTTCTGGGCGAGATGTCTAAGATCGCCGCGGCCTCGCATGCGCCTTTCGTTACCGGCGCCGAACCCTCGCTGATGCAAATGGACAGCTGGCAGCAGCTGGCCGATCCGCGCGACCTGACCAAGATCTTCCAGACGCCGGAATACGCCGCCTGGCGCAGCCTGCGCGAGAGCGAGGACAGCCAGTATCTGGGGTTGGCGATGCCGCGCTTTTTGGGCCGGCTGCCCTATGGCACCAAGACGAACCCGATCGACGAGTTCGCCTTTGAGGAGGACACCGACGGCACCGACCACGGCAAGTACTCCTGGGTCAACGCCGCCTACGGCATGGCCACCAACATCACCCGGTCCTTCAAGCATTACGGCTGGTGCAGCCGGATACGCGGTGTGGAGAGCGGCGGGGTGGTGGACAATCTGCCGACCCACACCTTTCCCAGCGACGATGGCGGCATCGATATGAAATGCCCCACCGAGATCGCCATCACCGATCGGCGCGAGGCGGAGCTGGCCAAGAACGGGATGATGCCGCTGGTGCATCGCAAAAACACCGACATGGCTGCCTTCATCGGAGCCCAGTCGCTGCATAAGCCGGCCGAATATGACGATCCCGACGCGACGGCCAATGCCAATCTGGGCGCGAGGCTGCCTTACCTCTTCGCCACCTGCCGATTTGCGCATTACTTAAAGTGCATCGTGCGCGACAAGATCGGCTCCTTCAAAAGCCGTGATGCGATGCAGTCCTGGCTGCAAGGCTGGATCGAACAATATATCGACTTCAACCCCGAGATCTCGGCCGAGGATGTCAAGGCGCGCATGCCGCTGGCGGCCGCCGAGGTGGTGGTCGAAGAGGTCGAGGGGAACCCGGGCTACTACAGCTCCAAGTTCTTCCTGCGCCCGCATTATCAGTTGGAGGGGCTTTCGGTCTCTCTCCGCCTCGTCTCAAAGCTGCCCTCCGAGAAGGGGGGCTAAGCCTCGCCGAAATGTGCCCGATGACCCAACCGGCCAAAAAAAGGCCAACCCCAAGGAGCAACAGCAATGGCATTCGACGCGACACTCTTCATTAATGGTGTCAAGGGTGAATCGAAGTCCTACAAGGACTGCATCGAAATCTCCCGCTTCAGCTTCGGCGCCGAAAATGTGATCAATATCGGCTCGATGACCGGCGGTGGCGGCGCCGGAAAAGCGACGTTCAAGGAGTTCGAGGTCGAAAAGCAGACCGACGCTGCATCCTGTGACCTGTTTACCAATCTCGTACTGGGCAAGCATTTTCCGGATGCCAAGATCGAGCTGCGCCGCTCTGGCGGATCGAGTGATATGTCCGGTGCGGTCTTCATGACCTTCACCTTCACAATGGTTATGGTTCAGGACATCACCTGGGAGGGCTCGGACGGCGAAGACGTACCGACCGAAACGGTCGTGTTCCAATACGGCGCGATCAAGATCGAGTACAAGAAGCAGGACGAGAAAGGCAGCTTGACCGCAGCCGGAAAGGCAATGTGGAGTCGCGTGCTCAACAAAGCCACCGACAAGGTTGCGTGATTGCGTTCTCTTTGGTCTCCCGGCAAGAGGCCCGCTCGACGCCGTGACCGCGGCGTCGCAATCCTCACGACGGGTCGCGCAGGGTTTTTGTTGGGCGCGACATTGAAAAACGACCCCCGCGCGACGGGGCGGGCGCATCGCCGCGCTTTGCCGCCTTCGAGGGGCGAGACAGGGTGGATTTGATGCAGGCCGAGGATCTGTTGCGCAGCGGCGACGTGGCGGGCGCGCGCGACGCACTCCAGAATGCGGTGCGGTCAAAACCGCAGGATGCCAGGCTGCGCATCTTCCTTTTCCAACTGCTCTGTATCACCGGCGAGTGGGAGCGGGCGGTTCGTCAGCTAAAAGTGTCGGCCGAACTCGACCCGACGGCCGAGCCGATGGCCCGTGCCTATCGCGAGACGATCATTTGCGAGCTCTACCGCGAGAAAGTCTTTGCGGGCGACAAGGCGCCGCTGATTTTCGGCGAGCCGAACCGCTGGATCGCACTCTTGATCGAGGCGTTGAAGCCGATGGCCAGTGGCGATGTCGCGAAGGCCGCAGCGCTTCGGGCCGAAGCTTTCCAGATGGCGCCGGCGACCGCTGGCGCCGCGGACGGCCAAGCCTTTGGCTGGATCGCCGATGCCGATATGCGGCTGGGCCCGGTGCTGGAGCTGATCGTGGACGGAAAATACTTCTGGGCCCCGTTCTCCAGCATCGGATCTATGCGCTTTGAAGCGCCCAAGGATCTGCGCGACAGGGTCTGGACGGCTGTGGAAATCTGCACCGTTTCGGGCGGCGAGGTGATGGGGTTCATTCCCACGCGCTACCCCGGCTCGGTAAAGGGCGGCGATCCGCTGAAGCTTGCAACGGCGACCGAGTGGCGCGATGCGGGCGAGGCGACGTTCCTGGGCCTTGGGCAGCGGCTTTTTGCCACCGATCGCGACGATCTTCCGCTGATGGATCTGCGCCATGTCGCGCTGAGCGCGGAAAGCGGCGCCCAGGATCTGGAGGGTGGAGCGGCGGCCGATGGCTGATTTGCGCGAAACCGACCGGCTGCAGCCTTCGCTCCTCGACCGTTTGACCGATGACGCTCCGCATGAGCAGACCGAGAGCCGCGACGGCAAGGTGATCGATATGCGGCGCCTGCGCGATATTGTCCGTCGCGATATCGCTTTCCTACTCAACACCACCGACAAATCCGATGTCTGGCCGTTGGAAGCGCTTCCGAATGTTGCCTCTTCGACCTTGAACTACGGAATGGTCGAGCTCTCTGGCAAGCGGGCCGTTGCGTCGACCGCGCGCGAGTTGGAGCGCAGCATCCGCACGGCGATCGAGACCTTCGAGCCGCGCATCGTTCCGTCGACCCTGCAGGTCTCGCTGGCGCGCGACAGCGATCACCAGGCGGTGGTAAGCTTCGACATCCGAGCAGAAATCTGGGGCCAGCCGCTGCCGTTGGAGATTTACATGCGCACCAAGCTCGATATTGCATCGGGCGATATCCGCGTCGACCAGCTGGGCTGACCCGGATGGATACCCGCCTTCTCCGGTTCTACGAGCAGGAGCTGAGCTTCATGCGCGAGATGGGCCGCGAGTTTGCCGAGGCCTATCCCAAGATCGCAAGCCGGTTGGGCGTGGAAGGGCTGGAGGTTCTCGATCCTTATGTCGAGCGCATGTTGGAGGGTTTTGCCTTTCTGGCAGCCCGGGTCCAGCTGGAGCTCGATCTACAATACCCTCGGTTCACCCAGCATCTCTTAGAGATCGTCTACCCGCATTACCTCGCACCCGTGCCTTCGATGATGGTGGCCCGCTTCGACCCCGATCCCGCACAGGGCGGTCTGGATGGCGGTTTTTTGTTGGAGCGGGGCACGATCCTGCGCAGCCCGTTGCGCGAGGACGATCAGACCGCCTGCGACTATCGCACCGCGCATACCTTGACGCTGTGGCCGCTGGAGATTGCCGAGACGGAGTATGTGGAGGGGCGCTCCGAGCTCGTCTCGCGCGGGCTCGATGGCCAAAAAACGGCACGTGCGGCATTGCGGCTGCGGCTTCGAAGGATCGACAGCAAACCGATCGCAGAGCTCGCGCTCGACGATCTCACGCTTTACTTCTCGGGCGCCGACCGCGAGCCCTGGCTGCTGCATGAGGCGATCTTGAGCCGCGGCGTGGGCGTGGCGATGAGGTCGACCGACCGGCGGCGCGACTGGGTGACCCATGCGGCTGGCAAGGCGATTGCGCCGCTCGGCTTCGGCCCCGATGAGGCGCTGTTGCCGCGCCCGGCGCAAAGCTTTGACGGCTATCGGTTGATACAGGAGTACTTCGCGCTGCCGCAGCGCTACTTCTTTGCGCAGCTTTCCGGGCTTCGCCCGCTGCTCGGCCGCGCTGAAGGCGGCGAGGTCGATCTTTATATCCTGCTGTCGCAAAGTACGCCCGAGCTGCGGGCCACGCTGGCGCCGGGCAGCTTCTCGCTGTTTGCGGCCCCGGCGATCAACCTTTTTGCCAAGCGTTGCGACCGTGTGCATGTCGATGGCAAGCGGACTGAATACGAGGTCTTTGCCGACCGTACGGCGACGTTCGACTATGAAATCCACAGCCTGACCCGCGTGGTGGGCGTGTCGAGCGAAGAGGATGACGACACGGTCTTCAAACCCTTCTTCAGCGCTGACGATTTTACGCCGGCCGGGGAAAGCCATGAGGCCTATTTCGCCGTAAGCCGCCGCATGCGCCAGCGCTCGGAACGTCAGCGTCTGCGGGGGACCCGAACCAACTATCTGGGTTCGGATGTCTTTGTCAGCCTGGTCGATCGCGATCAGGCGCCCTTCAGGGGCGCGCTTGACCAGCTGTCGGTCAGCGCGCTTGTGACCAACCGCGATCTGCCCATGGTCATGCCGCTGGGCAGCGGCGAGACGGATTTCGAGCTGCCCGAAGGCGCGCCGGTCTTGGCGGTACGCGCGCTTGCCGGGCCGACGCGGCCACGGCCCAGCCTGGTGACCTCGGGCGATTCCGGCTGGCGGCTAATCAGCCATCTATCGCTGAACTATCTCTCCATCGCCGAGACCGGTGCCGGCGACCCCGCGGCTGCCATGCGCGAGCTGTTGGGGCTGTACCGCACCCCTGGCGACCAGGCCATGGCCAAGCAGATCGAGGGCATCGTTTCGGTCGCTACACGGCCGATCGTGCGCCGCATGGCCGATCAGGTGCTTTCGACCGCGGTGCGCGGGCTGGAGCTCTCGGTCGGGTTCGACGAGAGCTATTACGAGGGTTCGAGCGTCTATCTGCTGGGTTCGGTCTTGCGCAGCTTCTTTGCGCGCTACGTGACGCTGAACAGCTTTACCGAAACCGTCATTCATTCCCATGACAGGGGCGAGATCGCACGATGGCCCGCGACGAGCGGCCTGCGGCAGGTGATCTGACGCATCTCGATGCGCTGACCGCCAGGCCGCGGGCCTTTCATCTCTTCCAGGCCCTGCGGGTCATCGAGGCGGCCTATCGCGATCGGCCGCGGCTGGGCGAATCGCGCCGTCCGGCGCAGGATCCGGTGCGCATCGGCCAGCAGGTGGAGCTTGCCTTTCCGCCGGTCACAATCACCGCCTTCGCGCAAGAAGGCGCCGATGGGCCGGGACGGCTCAAAAACCTCTTCTTTGGCCTGTTCGGGCCGATGGGCCCACTGCCGATCCACATCTCGGAATATGCGCGCGACCGGGCGCGCAACCATGACGACCCGACGCTGACCGCCTTTGCGGACATCTTCCATCATCGGATGACGGCGCTTCTTTATCGCGCTTGGGCGAGCGCCGAGCCTGCGCCGTCCTTCGACCGCCCCGGGGACGACCCGTTCGGCGACAAGGTCGCGGCTTTCGCGGGGCTGATGGAGCCGGCCTTCCGGGGGCGCGACGCAATGCCGGACACCGCGAAACTTTTTTATGCCGGGCTGCTGGCGTCTGGGCCGCGCAACGAGGTGGGCTTGCTTTCGATCATCTCTAGCTTTTTCGGCATTCCCTGCCAGATCGATAGTTTTGTCGGCAGCTGGCTGACGCTGGAAAGCGAAGATCGCTGGCAGCTGGGCGCACCGGCGACGCTGGGCGGCTCGGCAAGCCTGGGCAGCCAGGTGTGGTCGCGCCAGGCCAAGTTCCGCCTCCGGCTGGGGCCGTTGAGCATGGCCGATTATCGCCGGCTGCTGCCGGGCGGTGACAGCCTTGCGCGCCTGGTCGCGGTGGTGCGCAACTATCTGGGCGATGCGCTCGATTGGGACGTCAATCTGGTGCTGGCCAAGGGCGAGGCGCCGCCGACCCAGCTTGGCCGTACAGGCCAGCTGGGCTGGACGACCTGGATCGGCGCCGGGGCGGCGGCGCGCGAGGCGGCCGACCTTACCTTCAATCCCGCCGCAACGGCGCAAGCGAGACCTGGCACCGGCCGGGCGGAGGACGCATGATGACCGAGATCAACCGGGTCGCCCTTTTTGGCAAGCTCAACCCGCTCGCCTATAAGGCCATCGAGGGCGCCACCACCTTCTGCAAGCTGCGCGGCAACCCTTATGTCGAGCTTGTGCATTGGCTCCATCAGATCCTGCAGGGCGACGATAACGACCTCACGCGTATCCTGCGGCATTTCGAGATCGATCCGGGCCGGCTTGCCGCCGACATGACGGCCGCGCTCGACAAGCTGCCGCGCGGGGCGTCCTCGATCTCCGATTTGTCGGCGCATCTTGAACACGCCACCCAGCAAGGCTGGCTTTACGCCTCGCTGCTCTTTCAGGCCGGCAATATCCGCACCGGTCATCTGGTTTTCGCGATCCTGAAGACCGATGGTTTGCGCAACGTGCTGCTGGGAATGTCGGCGCAGTTTCGAAAAATCAAGGCCGATGATTTGGCCGAGGGCTTCGCCGACATTACCCGCGGCTCGCCGGAAGATGCGATGGCCCAGGCGCCAGCCGGTGGCGGTGCGGTGCCGGGCGAAGCCTCCGGCGCCATGGCGCCGGCACAGATGGGCAAGCAGGAGGCGCTCGCCCAGTTTTGCAAGGATCTCACCCAGCAGGCGCGCAATGGCGGGATCGATCGAATCGTGGGCCGCGACGAGGAAATCCGCCAGCTTGTCGATATCCTGATGCGCCGGCGCCAGAACAACCCGATCCTGACCGGCGAGGCGGGGGTGGGCAAGACGGCGGTTGTCGAGGGGTTTGCGCTGCGCATTGCGGAAGGCGACGTTCCGCCCAGCCTGCGCGAGGCACGATTGCTTGAGCTTGACGTCTCTGCCCTTCAGGCCGGCGCCTCGATGAAGGGTGAGTTCGAGAATCGGCTCAAGGCCGTGATCGAGGAGGTCCAGGCCAGCCCGATGCCGATCGTGATGTTCATCGATGAGGCGCATACGCTGGTCGGCGCCGGGGGGGCTGCCGGCACTGGCGATGCGGCCAACCTCCTCAAGCCCGCCCTGGCGCGCGGCACCCTGCGCACGATCGGTGCGACGACCTGGGCCGAGTACAAAAAGCACATTGAAAAAGATCCGGCGCTGACCCGGCGTTTCCAGGTCGTACAGGTCGACGAGCCGGACGAGGCGCGTGCCCATATCATGATGCGCGGGATTGCCGGCATGCTAGAGCGGCATCACAAGGTGCAGATCCTCGATGAAGCGCTGGAGGCGGCCGTAAGGCTGTCGCATCGCTACATTCCCGCCCGCCAGCTTCCCGACAAATCGGTGAGCCTAATCGACACTGCCGCCGCGCGGGTTGCGATCAGCCAGCATACGGTGCCGCCGGAGGTCGATGACTGCCAACGTCGAATTCAGGCGCTAGAGACGGAGCTTGAGATCATCGGGCGCGAGGCTGCCGCCGGCTTCGATACGGCCGAACGCCAGTCCCGCGCCGCGGCCGATCTGACCGACGAGAAGGAACGCCTTGCCGAACTGACCGAGCGCTGGGAGCGTGAGAAGAGCATTGTCGAGCAGATCCTGGCCCTGCGCGCCAGGCTGCGCGGCGAAGGCGGTGCGGCCGATGGGCCTGAGGCGGTTGAATCGCCCGAAGAGAGCGTTGAGACCAAAGAAGCCCGCAACGCCCTTCTCAGTGAGCTCGGCACCCTCCAATACGATCTGAACAGGCTGCAGGGCGACAGCCCGCTGATCATGCCGATTGTCGATGCCCAGGCCATCGCCGCAGTTGTCGGCGATTGGACGGGCATCCCGGTGGGCCGCATGGTCAAGGATGAGGTTGCAACGGTTCTCAACCTGCCCAATATCCTCAACAAGAGGGTGATCGGGCAGGATCACGCCATGGCGATGATCGCCAAGCGTATCCAAACCTCGCGCGCCGGTCTCGACAACCCCTCAAAGCCGATCGGCGTCTTTTTGCTCGCCGGCACCTCCGGCGTGGGCAAGACCGAAACCGCGCTGGCCTTGGCCGAGACGCTTTATGGCGGCGAGAGCAACCTCATCACCATCAATATGAGCGAGTTTCAGGAGGCGCATACGGTCAGCACCCTTAAGGGCGCGCCGCCGGGCTATGTCGGCTATGGCGAGGGTGGCATCCTGACCGAGGCGGTGCGGCGCAAGCCCTACGCGGTCGTTCTGCTCGACGAGGTCGAAAAGGCCCATGGCGATGTGCATGAGATCTTCTTTCAGGTCTTCGACAAGGGCCAGATGGAAGATGGCGAAGGCCGCATGATCGATTTTCGCAACACGCTCATTCTGCTGACCTCGAATGTCGGTTCGGACCTGATCATGGATCTCTGTGGCGATCCGGATCTGGTGCCGGAACCCGAAGGCATCGCGACCGCGCTGCGCGATCCGCTGCTAAAGGTGTTCCCGGCCGCGCTGCTGGGGCGTCTGGTCACCATCCCCTATTACCCGCTGACGCCCGACATGATCGCCGCGATCACGAAGCTGCAGCTGGGGCGCATCGTGCGGCGCGTGCAGGACACCCATGGCGTGCCTTTTACCTATGACGAGGCCGTCGTCGACACGATCGTCGCGCGCTGTCAGGAGCTCGAATCCGGCGGCCGGATGATCGACGCGATCCTGACCAACACAATGCTGCCCGAGATGTCGGCCGAATTTCTGCGCCGCACGATGGAGGGCCGCGAGGTCGCGCAGGTGCATGTGGGCATCGAAGACGGTGCCTTCACCTACAGCTACGATACGTGACCTTGCACACAGCCTTCAACGAATTGGGGCATAATACTGCAGACGGTCTAACGGCATCCAGGGGTGGGGGTTCTTGGATGCCACAGGGTCCGTGTTTTGGACCCTTTGGCGTAGCGTGGCGCGGTATGGGCGCTTGGAGGTGTGTAGCGATATGGCAATCCAGTACAGAACAGTTCTCTATGGCGGTGCGAAAGGGATCGACGTGTCGAAGGCCAATGTTGCCTCGGTTGCGTCCGAAGCCGGTAAGTACCTGAAGGAAAACGGCATGCAGCCGCAAGGCATCAAGCTGCCGGGCCTGAACGACGCGATGAAGCTGGTGTCCAGGGCGCTAAGGGAGCTTGAAACGGGCAAAAAGAACGCCTTGTCCAAAAGCATGAAGGGCGGGCCCGAGATGAAGGTTCTGGCCGGCATCGATTCGAAGGGCAATCTTTCGGCAACGGTCACCGGCCTGCTGCCGCCCAGCAAACAGGGTGGCAAACCCATAAAATTTGACGAGACCGCGATCATCCGCAAGGACTGGGCAAAGCTCGAGGCCGAGCTGAAATCGGATAAGAACGCGGTGGTGAACCTGACCCAGGATCAATCCGCTTACAACAAGACCTTGGATGCGCTGGTTAAAAAGCACAAAGGCGATATGGAAAAGGTCTATGAGGATCGCGTCTACAAGGAGCTTACAAGCAAGCTTCGCGGCGACAAGATCATCAACCGCGCTGCCAACAGGCAGGCTGCCAAGTTCAAAACCGACGCCAAGCGAAAGGACAACGCCGATTTTGGCGGTATCAACAAGGGCAGCGTGATCCTGGCCGCGCATGGCAGCCGGGTGCAGGCCGCCGGCGTCATTTTGGGCGCCAAGCTCGGTGCGATGAGCGCGCAACAGATCGTGACCTTTTTGACCGAGCAAAAGGATCCCAAAAAGAACCTCTCGACCGCGTTTACCGGCACTGTTTTGCTGTCGGGCTGTTTTACCGCGGCGGGCAGCACGGCGGCGACCAATCTGACGCTGACCGGAAAGGTGTCGAACCTGCTCAAGGCCAAGGGGATCAAATGCAAGGTCCAGGGGATGCCCGGCGTGGCTCGGACAAATGCGGACGGCACCAAATCCTCGGTCAAGCCGACCGAAATGGCGGCCTATGATCGGCTGAGCAAGCAGCTCAAAGCCCTGCAGGCGGAGCTAAAGAAGACCAATGCCAAGCTTCAAGAAAGCGACGGCAAGGCCAAGGCCGCCGCTCAGAAGAAGTTCGACACCCTCGGAGCGCAGCTCAAAAAGCTCAAGGCCGAGCGCGAGTTGAAGATCATGCATGAGCTGAGCCGGTCCTACGGGCTCGACCCGGTGCGCTAGTTTGTCCCGAACGCCCGTCGCCCGGTTTCCGGCCGCCAGTTGTGCCCGTCGGCACAGCCGCGCACCGTCATCGCGTCTAGACCATGGGCGAGATGACGGTGTCTTTGCGGCTCGGTAGCATGGCACGGGCGACCCCTGCCTCGGTCGCGCAACAAAACCGAAGCGGTGCGTGGGCGACGCCGCGGGCGAATGGGGCCATGAGCCATGCGGCAAGACGCTTGGCTGAGGGAGGGTCGGACGATGTCTGGAAAGCTGGAGAAACGGACGATCAAGCTAGAGATTTCCCCGTTTGCAGAGATGAACCGTCAGACCGAGCGTTGGTGCCTTGACAACAAGGCGTTGAAGAAAGCGCTGCGGCCGATTGTGTTTTCCGAAAAGGCCGAGATCGACACCCGCCGTTGGGACATGAAGGACCTCGAAGAGGGGCTTACGGCTATGGCCCGCTACGATCTAAAAGTGTTCGACGTCGCGGTCATTGAGGCGCGAAAGCAGATCGACAAGGCCAAACCCCGGGATGCGGCGGATGTGCTTGCCAAAGCCGAAAAAGATATCATTGCGCTGCATGGCAAGACCGAAAAGCACCTGCTCCGCAAGCTCTCTCGGGCGCTCGATGACGTGGCCGGCGGGCCCGATAACGAAAAGGCGCTGAGCGACGGCAAGGCGGCGCTGGACCGCATCGAGGATCTCGACCTTGAGCTGGTCTTCAAAGACATTGCCCAGCAGGCGGCCGAAGCGCTGTCCGGTGTGGTTGCGAAGGCAAAGAAGCTCAAACAAGGCGCGCGGGCGCGCGCGGTTGCCGCCGGTACGGCCTTCGACGAACGCGACGAGGCCAATTACGACATGGTCTATCGAAAAGGCTCCGACCGGTCCTTCTTCGATCTGGCCAAGACCCTGGACGGTTTGTCCAAAGAAATCCGCGGCGTGGCTAAGGAGACAAACGCTGCCATAAATTTTTTGGGCAAGATCGGCAAAAAGATCAAAAGCGACAAGAAGTCCTCTGAAGAAATGAACGCCTACGGCAAGAAGATCATAGATGCAAAGCCCGCGTTTGAGAAATACAGCGCTGCGGTCGACACCTTCGCAGACCAGCTGGCCGAGCTGATCAAGCGCGCAAAGGACAAGGCAATCAAACCGTCCGAGGTCGAGGTTCTGGCGCGGCTCATCACACGGCAAAGCGTGGGCATCAAGGCGGCCGCCACTGTGGGCTCGGCGGCAAAGGAGCTGGCACGCGGATTGAAGACGCTTGAGAAAAAACTGCGCTGACGCGTGTTACGCTGGCGGCACCAGGAAGAGGATGGCGGAGGCCAACAGGGATGGGCTTGAGATGACGGTCGAAACGACGCAAGGCCGGGATCGGCTGCGCGAAAACCTGCGCCGCTGGCTTGAAAGCCCGCGGGTGCGCAACGCGATCATGGCGGTGATCGTGTTCAACGCCTTGTCGCTTGGCGCAAGCACCTCGCCGACGATCATGGCGAACTGGTCGGCTATCCTCAACGCGTTCGACGTGATCGTCATCACAATCTTCTTCGTTGAGATGGTGCTGAAACTCTATGCCTATGGTTTCAGTTTCTTTCGCTCAGCCTGGAACATCTTCGACCTCGCCATCGTGACGATTTCGATCATCCCGACCAGCCAAAACCTGTCGGTTCTTCGCGCCCTGCGGATCGTCCGGGCAATGCGTTTGCTGTCGGGCATCCCGCAGATGCGCAAGGTCATCGTGGCGCTGCTTGACGCGCTTCCCGGCATGGGTGCTGTGATGATCCTGCTGGGGCTAGTCTATTACATCTTCGCGGTGATGGCGACGCAGCTTTTCGGCCCGAGCTTCCCGCAATGGTTCGGCACGATCGGCGAGTCGCTTTACTCGCTCTTTCAGATCATGACGCTGGAAAGCTGGTCGATGGGCATCGTGCGCCCGGTGATGGAGGAATACCCCCAGGCCTGGTTGCTGTTCGTGCCCTTCATCACCACGACTGCCTTTGCGGTGCTCAACCTATTTATCGGTCTTTTGGTCAATACCATGCAATCCGCCGTAGAGGAGGAGAGCGAAAAGGAGGTCCGCCGGCTGGAAGGGATCTTCGAGGCGCGGACGGCCGAGCTGCGCGACCAGATTGCCGAGCTCAAAGCGCTGATTGAGGCTGGGGAGGCGGGCAAGTGAACACGGAAAGCGATCAGGCCTACACACCCGATTTCGGCAGGCTCGACGCCGACGGTTTCGCTCAGCCCCAGGCCGGGCAAAGCCGCTTTCGCATTGCCGTTCTGGGCGATTTTTCCGGACGCGGCAACCGCGGGGATCTGGAGACCGGCGCCACGCTTGCCGGTCGCAAGGGCCACAAGCTCGACGTCGACAGTCTCGACGCCGTCATCGCCCGGTTCGCCACAACGTTGACGTTGCCGCTGGGCCCCGAGGGCGAGACCGTTGCGCTTGAGCTGGGCGCGCTCGACCAGCTGCATCCCGATGAGCTTGTCGACAATCTCGAACTCTTCGAAGAGCTGGTGAACCTGCGCGGCATGGTAAAGTCGGGCATGACGCGTACCCTTGCTGAGCTTGCCGATTGGGGCGAGACGTTCGGTCATCTCGCCGCGCCGAAAAAAAAGCGCCGGCGCAAGAAGGCCGGGGCCGTGCCTGCCCGAAAACTGTCGGATTTCGCGGCGCTGATTGGCGATGCGCGCCCGGCGCCGGCGCTGGCCGAGACGGATGCGCTGATCCAGCGCATCGTCGCTCCTTTCGTCGTGAAGGCCGATAGTGCGGAAAAGCCGGCGATGCTTGCGGCCATCGACAGCGCGATCTCGGCTGCGATGCGGCGGGTTCTCCACCACCCCGACTTTCAGACCCTGGAGGCAGGGTGGCGCACCCTCGATCTGCTCGCGCGTCGGATCGAGACGGATGCGCAGATCGAGATTGCGGTCTACGACCTTGCCGCCGAAGAGTTTGCGGCCGATCTCTCCGCCGGTGCTGATTTGCGCGAAACCGGGCTGTTCGGGATGCTGGCCGAGAAGCCGCTGGAGGATGCCGGGGCGGGGGCGTTCGGTCTGGTCATCGGGCTTTACAGTTTTGAAGAGACGCCGCCGCATGCCGAGCTTTTAGGCCGGATGGCACGGATCGCCGCCCATATCGGTGCACCCTTCGTTACCGCCATGACGAGCGACGTTCTTAACCTGAAGCCCGAGGACCGGCACAAGCTTACGGCCGCGGCATGGGACGGCCTAAGGGACCTGCCCGAGGCTGCCTATCTGGGGCTCGCCGCGCCGCGGTTTTTGCTCCGCCACCCCTACGGTGCCAAATCCGACCCTGTCGACGCCTTTGCGTTCGAGGAGTTTACGATCTCGGAGGGGATTGGCGGCATGCTGATGGCCAACCCCGCGGCGCTGGTGGCGGTGCTGTTGGCCGCCACACTTAAACAGGGCGGCAAGGCGCCGGAACTCGGCAAGGTCATGACGCTCGACGATATGCCCTTTCACTTCATGACCGATCGCGATGGCGATCAGATCGCCCTGCCGACGACCGAGCGGCTGTTGTCGCAAAGTGCTGCTTCGGCGGTCATGGCGCGCGGCTACATGCCGGTTCTGTCGGTAAAGGGCCAGAATGTCGTGCGTCTGGGCGCGTTCACGGCGCTTGGCGGGGCAACACTCAAAGGCCCGTGGGAGCAAGGGCTTGCGCTTGCGCCCGCCGCGACGGGGGTCCGCGTGACGCTTGGTTCGGCCGTTGCGGCGCCGGACCGACCCCCCGGGATGCCTGCGGCTGGCCGGGCGATGACGGACGCCGATGATCTTGCAGACACCGACGCGGATGTCGCGCGCGACCATGGCTGGGACGAGGATGGGGATGAAGATGCCGGCGGGGATCCGGGCGAAGACGACGATCTCGATGGTCTGTTGGCCGATCTTAACGAGGAGGCCGACGAAGACGGCATCGGCGAGGATGATCTCGATACGCTGCTTGCCAGCCTGCAAGGCGATGACGACGCCGGGGATGACGGTGACGCCGGGGACGCCGGGGACGCCGGGGACGCCGGGGACGATATGGACCCTGAGCTGAGAGCTTTGTTGGAGGATTTGTGATGACCGACACGGCTGAACCCGCGATCATGATCGTCGAGATCAAACAGAGCTATTACATGGCGATGGGCGAGGAGTATCTTCAGGCCGTCCTTTCGGGCAACGGTCCCTACCCGAAACCGATCGCCTGCGTCGCGTTCCGCGATATGGCGCATCTTAACGAATATGTGGAAACCGGGATCGATGGCCTTTGGAGCATCCACCCCGATATCGTCAGCCGGCTGCGCAAAGCCGGCGACATCCTCGACAAGGTGATCGACTGATCCTGCCCACTTTCAGCCTTCAGGGTGACCGCTGATGCCGACTTCCACTGCCAAAGATGTCGTTCTGAAGAACCGCGCTCAGCGCCTCAGGACGGTTCTGGGTGCCGACAAGACCTTCCTCGTTCGCGCCGAGATTAAGGAGGGGTTGAGCACGCTGTCCGATATCGACGTTCAGTTTCTGGCCAACGATATCAATCTGGACATTGGAAAGATCGTCGGCCAGCAGGTCACCATCGAGATGGACTATGCGACCAACGAGGCCAAGGACACCGTCAAGACCCGTTACTTTCACGGCTGGTGCATCGAATGCGCCTATGAGGATACCATGGGCGGCCTGGCGCTGTTTCGCGCCGAATTGCGGCCCTGGTTCTGGTTCCTCACCCGAACCCGCAACTGCCGCATCTTCCAAAACAAGTCGGTCGTTGACATTCTCAAGCAGGTGCTGGGCGATCACGGTTTCAGCTCCTCGATCAAGACCAAACTCAACGCAAGCTACAAACAACGCGAATACACGGTGCAATACCGTGAAAGCGATTTCGACTTTCTAAGCCGGCTGATGGAAGAGGCGGGCATCTACTGGTACACTGAGCATGACAAGACCAAGGAAACGCTGGTGTTTGCCGATGGTCCCCAGGCGCATCAGGCGCTGACCGATGCGGCTTCGGTCGATTTCATCGAACCCGAAGAGGGGTTTTCCAGCTATCGACGGTCCAAGAACCACCTTTACGAGTTCTCGATCGGGGAAACCGTTCAACCCGGCAAGGTGTCGCTGCGCGACTATGATTTCCTCAACCCCAGGTCCGATCTGACCGCGTTCATCAACAATCCGCTCGGGTCCCATCCGCGAAACAAATTCGAACAGTACGATTATCCCGGCAGCTACACCGCGGTCGCCGATGGTCGTCAGCTGGCGCAGGTGCGCCATGAGGTGATGGAGGCCGAACATATCCGCGCCCGGGCCGTCGGCAATGTACCGACCATGGCAGCGGGGGGGAAGTTCGCGCTCAAGGGTCATGATCGCAGGGATGTGCTGGGCGAGCATGTGGTGATCACCTGCCGACATTTTTTGCAAGTCGAGGTTGCTGACGACAAGAAGGGCAAGGCGACGTCCGCGCTGGATGCGCTGCTGAATTTCGAAGATATTGCCGAGACCTACCGGCATGAGATCGTGGTTCAGAAGGCCAGCACCCAGTACCGTGCGCCGCAGGTCACGCCCTGGCCGCAGATCCCCGGCATCCAGACCGCCACGGTGACCGGTAAGAAAGGCGAAGAGATCCATACCAACCAGTGGGGCTGCGTGCTGGTGCAGTTCCATTGGGACCGGCTGGGCAAGAACGACGAAAACACAACCTGTTTTATCCGCTGCGCCGTGCCCTGGTCGGGCGAGGATTGGGGCTGGCAGTCGGTGCCCCGCATCGGGCAAGAGGTGGTGGTCCAGTTCGAGGATGGCGATCCCGACAAGCCGCTGATCACCGGGATGCTTTATAATGGCAACAAGAAACCGGCCGAAGCCTGGCCCGACAGCATGACCATGACCGGTCTACGCACCCGCTCGACCAAGAAAGGCGGCGATGGCTATCACGAGCTGATGTTTGAGGACCTTAAGGGAAGCGAATTCGTCCGGTTCCAATGCCAGAAGGATTACTTCGGCCTGATTAAGAACCGATCGGTTGAAGTCGTCGGCTTTGAAAAGATGGCCGATGGCGACAAACAAAAGGCTGTCGATGGCGGCCTTTATGAAAAGATAAAATCGGATTTCGTCACGGAGATCACCGAGGGCGATCACACCGAAAAGGTCATGCAGGGCAATCAGCTTTTGGAGGTCAAGAGAGACCGCACCGTGACGGTCGATGCCAATGAGGCGGTGACGGTTGCCAAGAAGAAGGATGACGCGATCGGGCAGGACTATTCCGTCGATGTCGGCAAGACCATGACGATCAAGGCCAACACCAAGATCGTGCTACAATGCGGCCAGTCCAAGATCGAGATGACGCCGTCGGCGATCAAGATCTCATCGACCAATATCGAAGAGAAGGCCAGCATGAACCACAAGATCCAGGCCGGGATGAACCTGCAGGCCAAGGGTGGTATGAAGTTCCAGGCCGAAGGCGGCATGCAGATGCAGCTTAAGGGCGGGATGCAGTTCAAGGCCGAGGGCGGTATGATGGGAGAGGTCAAAGGCGGGATGATGTTCAACGTCAAAAGCGGCTTGATGACTTCGGTCAAGTCGAGCCTGATGACCCAGCTCGGCGGCAGTATCGTGATGGTCAAATGAGGCAAGGGCAATGACGCAGCGCTTTGAGGACCTCAAGAAGATCCCCCAGAAAGCGGCGGGAGAGTTTTTGGCCGCCAGCGACGCTGCGCTTGACGATGCTGGCGGGATCGCGCTGAACCGCAGCGTTGGCGACGTGCTCGCCGATCTTGACGCGCGCGGCAACTTGACCGACCAGATCCGGCTTCTGGCCCGCAGCCTGCCCAAACGCGAGGCGGTGTGGTGGGCCTGCCTGGCTGGGCGCGATCTGCAGCCCGATGGGGCGGCCTGGGCAACGCTAAAGGTAGCCGAAGATTGGGTCTACAAGCCCGGGCCGGAGACGCGCCAGCGTTGCTTTGATGTGGTCAATGACGCCGATCCGGATGAGGAGAGCGATCTGTGCGCCCGCGCGGCCTATTTTGCCGAGCCGGAGGAGGAAGAGATCTGGGTCCAGCCCGGTTTTACCCCTATGATGGCCGAGCTGATGAACATCAAGTCGATGCTCGACGTACCGGCCGAGGCGATGGAAGTCTGGGCGCGGCATCTCATCGATCGAGGCCTTGATATCGCGCGCGGCGGCAATGGCGCGGTCGCGGCGCCGGCTCTGCCCGAAGCGTCGGCCGATGCATTTGCCGAAGATGGAGATGAGGATGTTGCCGAACCCGCCGTTGCACCGATGGCAGCGATGGCGGCGGTCCAGGATCCGGCCGCATCGCCCGTGGGCGCCGTCCCTGACCCGGCGGCGGAAAAGGTGTAGACAGAGCGCGCAAGAAGGAGACTCGCCCATGGTTCCAGCATCCCGGATCGGCGATATGCATGTCTGCCCCATGGTCACCGGCGTCGTCCCGCATGTCGGCGGACCGGTCTCGGTGGGGTGCTTTCCCGCGATGTCGGCAATGATGCCCCAGGCCAGGGTGGGCGACATGCTAACCTGTGTCGGGCCGCCCGATGTCGTTGTGAAAGGCTCCAGCAAAGTGCTTTTCGGCAATATGCCGGCAGCGCGTGTCGGCGATCTGACGGCGCATGGCGGCGCATTGGTTGTCGGTGCGTTCCCGCTTTTGATCGGCGGCTGAAGGGGGCTGCGTGACGCTGACTTTGCGCATCGAGGGATCGGGTGCGGTGCCCGGCGGCACCGACAGCGTGACCATGCAGGGCGAGGCGCTGACCATTGGGCGGGCGCCCGGCAACGACCTTGTGCTGCCCGATCCCGAACGGGTGGTGTCGTCGCGTCACTGCGTGCTGGAGGCGCGGGGCGGCGACTATCTGCTCATCGATATCTCGACCAACGGTACCTTTGTGAATTATGCAAGCGAGGCTGTCGGCCCGACGCCGACCCCGATCAACAATGGCGATGTGATCGGTGTGGGCCGCTATGAGCTGCGGGTGGAGATCGTTGGGCAATCTGTCGCCCAGGCCGATCCGTTTTCCAACTTGCCGCCGCCAGCAGAAGCCCCGCCGCTTGTCGGACAGCGCCCGCCGCCGGGTGGCGTGTTCGGCGATCCGGGGGCGCTGACGTCCTCGCCCGGCGCTATCGGCACCGATTTTATCGATGAGCTTTTGGGCGGCGAGGCCCCGGGTGTCGGGCGTCGCGCCGAGACCCGCGCGGATCCGCGACCCGAGGATCTGCTACCGCCCGATCTTACGGACGACCCGTTTGCACCAGCGGCCGAGGAGCCGGTGCCTGGGGAAAGCCTGGCCAATCACAACCCCTCGACGCAGGACCACTTCGCACCACCGCCGGTGCGGCGCGATCTGATCCCGGACGATTGGGATCTGGGTCCGAACCCCGAGCTGGGTTCGGCAAGCGATGCGCCCTTTCTGCAGCCACCCGCTGCCGGAGCCCCGTCGCCATGGCCGAACCCGCAGCCGGATGGTGTTGAGGCGCGGCCTTGGGACGTCTCGCGCCCTGTCGGGCCGGAGCCCGATCCGAGGCGGGTGCAGAACTCCGGCCCGCCGCAAGCGCCACCGCATTCTTTAAGACCCGGGCAACCCGCGCCGCAGGCGCCACCGGTTCCATCGCCGCCCGCGCCCGCCGCCCAACAAGCCCCGGTTGCCTCGGTTGCCTCGGTTGCCGAAACCGCCCCGGTTGCGGAGACCGACCCTGCTTCGACAATTTCTCCTGCCGCGCCAACCTCTTCCTCGGCGGGGTCCGTATCCTCCGCAGCGCCCGCCGACAGGGCTGCGGCGGCGCGGGCCTTTTTACGCGAGGCGGGCGTTGCGCAAGATACGCTCGGCGATGACGAGCTTGAGGAGGTTATGGCCCGTCTTGGCGAGACGTTTCGTATTCTGATCGGGGGTCTGCGGGAGGTGCTGATCGCCCGTGCCGCGATCAAGAACGAGTTTCGCCTCACCCAGACCGTGATCTCGGTCGATGGCAACAACCCGCTGAAATTCTCGGTCTCGACCGAGCATGCGATGGAAAGCATGGTCAAGCCCGCAACGCCGGGCTATCAGTCCGCGCCGGTCGCTGCGCGCGAGGCGATCGACGATATCAAGGCGCATGAGGTTGCGATGATGACCGGCATGCAGGCCGCCATCGACGGTCTGCTCAAGCGCTTCGATCCCGAAAAGCTTTCTGGGCGGATCGAAAGCAGCGCCTTGACCAGCCTGCTGAGCAATCGCAAGGCCCGGCTTTGGGATCATTTCGAGCTGCTTTACGGGGACATTGCTCGCGAGGCCGAGGACGATTTTCAGACCCTGTTCGGGCGCGAATTCGCTCGCGCCTATCAGGCGCAACTACGAAAGCTGTGATCCGTCGGATCGGCGGCACAAGAAGGAGGAGGAGATGGTGGCGAAATGGCTGGCGAGCCTTGCTGCAGTGACGATGCTGGCGGCGCTGGGCAGCTGCGCCGACGCGCCGGCGCCCCCGGCGCCGACGACCGTTGCGCTGAATGTGACCACGGATCCGACCACCAATGGCGGTCTGCCTGCACGGGTGCAGGTCTACTACCTCGCATCGGTCGCCTCGTTTCAGGGGGGCGACTATTTCGCGCTGGCCGATGATGCGCAAACGACCTTGGGCGCCGATCTGGTCTCGCTTGACGAGTATCTGATGATCGCTGGCAGCGCACAGACGGATGCCAAGAGTTTCGACCAGCAGGTCACCCATATCGGGGTCGTGGTCGGGTTTCGCGAGATTGCCACGGCGGCCTGGCGCGCGACCATGCCGCTCTCGCCCAACGCGCCGAACCCGGTTGCGATTACCGTTGTCGGCAACACGGTCACGATCGCGCCAGCGCCGTGAGCGGGATGGGCAGGGGAGGACGTCTCGCATGATCGGAGCGCCGGCGTGACCTGGGACAACAAGGTCGTCTGGAGCGAGGGGTTGTTTTTGCAGCCCCATCACTTCCAGCAGGCCGATCGCTATGCAGAAGGGCTTTCGGCCGGCATCGCGCGGCATCTTGCAAGCTATGGCTGGGGGTTCTCCAAGCTGGAGATCGACGAGGATCTGCTGCGTCTCGGCAAGATTGCCATCGGCGCCTGTGCCGGGCTGACACCGGACCATGCGCCCTTCCATGTGCCGCAATCGGACGATCATCCAGCAGCGCTAGACGTGCCGGCGGCGATCAAGAACTGCGTCGTGCTGCTGGCGATCCCTGCGCGCCGGCATGGCGGTGCGGAGGTCGATATGAGCGGGGCCGAGCGCTCGGCGGCGCGATTCTTGCCGCGCGAGGTCGAGGTTTCGGATGCGGTCGGTTTGGGCCACGCGCCAGCGACCATCGCTGTGGCGCGCACCCAGCTGCATTTCGCGCTGGCGGTGGACGATCTTTCGGGCCAGCTCACCATTCCTGTCGCACGTATCATCGAGCGTCGCCCAGATGGCGAGGTGGTGCTGGATCGCGGCTTTATTCCTTCGGTCGTCGACATCCGGGCAGCACCGGCGCTTTACGCTTTTGCGCGCGAGGTCGAGGGCCTGCTGGCCCACCGGGCCGAGGCGCTTGCGGGCCGTTTGTCGGAGATCGGGCCCAGCAAGGGCGTCGCTGAGATCTCCGACTTTCTGCTCTTGCAAACGATCAATCGGACCCTGCCGCAGATCCGGCATATGTTGACAATCGAGAACCTGCATCCGGTTCAGCTCTACGGCGTTCTTGCGTCTTTGACCGGCGAGCTTTGTACCTTTATGACGGCCGAGCGCCGGGTACCCGACATGCCAGCCTACGACCATGCCGATCTGGCCGCGACGTTTCAGCCGCTGATGCGGCATTTGCGCCAGTACCTCTCGACCGTGCTGGAACAAACCGCGCAGAGCATCCCCATCGAGCCGCGCAAATACGGTGTGCATGTCGCCATGATTGCCGATAAGCGGCTGTTGACCGGCGCAACTTTCGTGATCGCTGTCAGTGCCGACGTCCCGCCCGAAAGCGTGCGCCGGCATTTTCCGAACCAGGCCAAGCTGGGTCCGGTCGAGAGTATCCGCCAGCTCGTCAACTCTGCCCTACCGGGGATCGGGGTGCGGCCCTTGCCGGTTGCGCCGCGCCAGATCCCCTATCATTCGGGGGTGGTTTACTTCGAGCTCGACCGCGAAAGCCAGTACTGGAAACAAATGACCAGCTCCGGCGGGCTCGCCGTCTTCGTGACCGGCGAGTTCCCGGGCATCAATATGGAACTCTGGGCGATCCGCGACAGCTAGGATCGCCTGCGCTGATCCGCATGCGCGGGCCCGCTAGGGGCCGCCGCGCGGCACAAGGAGCCGGGCCATGAGCCGCGACGATCCCTTCGCCGAGCCGTCTGACACGGAGCGTACGGTCGTCAACATCAATCCGGGCGGCCGGCGCCCGCCACAGCCCATGGCGCCGCCGCAAGCCGCTCCGCCCGCGCCTGCTGCGCCCGCTGCACCCGCCGGGTCGGCCGGGCCCGCTGCGGCAGCGCCGCAGATGCCGCCGGCCGGCCCGGCGGTGGATCTCGGCGCCGATGCCACCGGCCTCAATCCGCTCAATGCCGCCGCCGCTCCGCTCTTTGCGCTCATCGGTCGGATCCGCAACCGGGCCCAGCATCCCGATGCGGATGCGCTGCGCGACAATGTGGTGCGCGAGATCCAGGGCTTTGAGGGTCGAGCGCTGCGTGCAGGCGCCCAGCAGCGCGATATCCAGATCGCGCGTTACGCAGTTTGCGCGACCATCGACGATGTGGTGTTGAACACACCCTGGGGTGGCCGCTCGAACTGGACGCGCAGCACCATGGTCGGCACCTTTCACAAGGAAACAGTGGGCGGCGATCGCTTTTACGACCTTCTGGCCAGGCTGGAGAAAGAGCCGGCGACCAATCGCAGTCTTTTGGAGTTCATCTATCTGTGCCTGTCGCTGGGTTTTGAAGGCCGGCTGCGGGTGGAGGATCGCGGGCTTGAAAAGCACCTCGCGATCCGCGAGGGGTTGTCGCGTCTGATCCGCGCCCATCGCGGGCCGCTGGAAACCGACCTCTCGCAGCACTGGCAGGGTGTCGACTTGCCGCATCGGCCGCTTTCGGCTTGGCTGCCGCTTTGGACCATCATCGGCATTACCATCGGGGTTTTAAGCCTGTCTTGGCTTTTACTGAGCTGGTTTCTGGCCGGCGATACGGAACGGTTGGGCGGCCAGATCGCCGCGCTGCGCAGCGATGCTGCGATCCGTCTTGAGCGGCCCGAGCGCGCAGCGCGCCCAGTCGACGCGCCGGTCCCCGATGTCGTGCCGCTGCCGCCGCCGCCGCCGGAACCGGATGTGATCCCTCAGATCGAGCGGATCCGCGGGTTTTTGGCGCCCGAGGTCGAGGCCGGCGAGGTCGCGGTGCTCGACGGGGTCAATGCGATCACTATTCGGGTGCCCGGCGGCGCGATGTTTCCCTCAGCCTCCGATCGTTTGAAGCCGGAGTTTAACGCGATCGTCGACCGGATCGCCGAGGCGTTGAACGAAGAGCTGGGCAAGGTTCTGGTGGTCGGTCACTCCGACAGCGACCGGTTGCGCTCGGCGCGGTTCCAAAACTCCAACGTAGTGCTGTCGCTGAAGCGAGCCGAGGCGGTGATGGACCGCATGGCCGACAAGATCGCGGCGACCGACCGGCTGACCGCGGAAGGGCGCGGCGAAGCCGAACCATTGGTCGAGAACAGCTCATCGGCCAACAAGGCCCTCAACCGCAGGATCGAGGTCGTCCTGCAGAAAACGGATTGAGCCGATGAAGAAGATCTGGGCCTTCCTGCTTTCGACACCGTTTCTGGTGCTGTTCTTCACGGCAGTGATCGCGGCCTCGATCTGGTTTCTCGGCCCGGTCATGGGGGCGGGCGGCGTCTACCCGCTGGAAAGCGCTCTGGCACGGGTGCTGACCATTGCCGGCCTCTTCATGCTGGCCATCATCGTGATCCTTGTCGTGCTTTTGCGCCGCCGGTCGCGCGAGGCGGGGCTGGCCGAGGATATCGCCGGCGGGCCCGCGATCGATCCCTCGGATGCGGCGGCCGCGGCCGAGCTGGGCGAGTTGAAGAACCGTATGCGCGAGGCGATGACGATGCTGCGTCGCGCGCGTCTGGGCGGGCGGTTCGGACGGCGTCACCTTTACCAATTGCCCTGGTACATCATCATCGGCCCCCCCGGGGCCGGCAAAACGACCGCCATCGCCAATTCAGGCTTGCAGTTTCCCCTAGCCGACCGGATGGGGCTGAGCTCGATCGGCGGTGTGGGCGGCACGCGCAATTGCGACTGGTGGTTCACAAATGAGGCTGTTCTGATCGACACGGCCGGACGCTACACCACCCAAGACAGCGATGAGACGGCAGATGCGCGTGCCTGGTCGGGCTTTCTCGATCTGCTCAAAAAATACCGCAAGCGTCAGCCGATCAACGGTGCGGTGATCGCGATTTCGCTGTCGGACATCTCGTTGTTCGACGAAGCCACGCGCCGGTCGCATGCCGGTGCGATCCGCATGCGTCTGGCCGAGCTGCGCGCCCGGCTGGGCGTGCGGTTTCCCGTCTATGTGCTTTTTACCAAGGCCGATCTGATCGCGGGATTTCAGGAGTTCTTCGAGCCTTTGGGGCGCGAGGGGCGTCAGCAGGTCTGGGGTTTTACCCTGCCGATGCCGCCCCGCGGCGGCCAGCAGACGGGCCCTGCGTTGGAGGGCTTCGCGCCCGCCTTTCAGGGGCTTCTCGACCGGCTCAACGATCAGGCGCTGGAGCGGATGCAAAGCGAGACCAACGCCGAGAGACGCAGCCTGGTCCAGGCCTTCCCACAGCAGGTCGCGTCGCTGCGCGACGTTGCACATGACTTTCTTAGCGCGGTTTTTCAGGACAGCCGGTTTGAGGAACGCCAGCTTCTGCGCGGGGTCTATTTTGCCTCCGGCACGCAGGAGGGCACGCCCATCGACCGGTTGATGATGGGCATGGCGCGCAGCTTCGGCATCGGCCGGCAGGCGATTGGATCGGGCCAGGGCCAAGCGCGCAGCTTCTTTCTGGGTCGCCTGCTTCAGGGCGTGATTTTCGGCGAGGCCGGGCTGGTTTCGGCCGATGACAAGGTAGAGCGCCGCTATCGCTGGGTCGTGCGGGGCGGTATCACGGCAGCGATGCTGGTTCTGATCGGGGTCGGTGCGTTATGGACGGTCAGTTTTATCGGCAACCGCGCCCTGGTTGCCGAGGCTCGGACCGAGCTTGAGGGCTATCAGACCGCGCTGGCTGAGATCGACGCCGATCCGGCCCTGTCGCTCAACCCCGTGGCGGACGGCATGCTCGACGCGGTCGTCGATCCGCTCGATCTTCTGCGCAGCATGCCCGGCAACCCCGCACAGGACGACCCCGACCCGCCGGTCGAGCTGACCTGGGGCCTCTACCAGGGCGATCGGATCGGAACCGAGGCGGCGCAGACCTACCGTGCGGCGCTCAACCAGCTTCTCCTGCCCCGGCTTTTGTTCCGGCTGGAAGACGAGATGGTGCAAGCGCGCGATGCTCCAGAGGCTCTCTTCACGCTGCTCAAAGCCTATCTGATGCTGGGCCAAAAGGGTCCGATGGATCGGGATTTTCTGGTCGAATGGTTCGAGGGCGTTTCCAACCAGGTCTACCCCGGCTTCACCGACGAGGACAGAAGGCTTGCTCTGATCCGGCACTTCTCGACGATGATCAACGCGCCAATGCGCGAGATTGCGCTGGACGGCGATCTGGTGGCGGAGGTGCAGGGTATCTTGGCCCAGACCCCAGTTGCGGTTCGGGTCTACAAATCGATCGTCAATAGCCCGGCCGCACAGGCACTGAGCGATTGGCGGATCATTGCCGCAGGCGGCCCCAACACGACCTATGCGATGCTGCGCCGACCGCCCGAGCCGATCAGCGGCGGGGTTCCGGGCATCTACACCTATACCGGCTTCCAGTCGGTGTTTCTTCCCGAGGCGGGCGCGGTCGCGGCCCGTATCCAGCGCGAAAGCTGGATCCTGGGCGATGCGATCGGCGACCAGATCCAGCCCGAGAACCTGCCCAATATCGCGCGCGACGTGCTCGACCTTTACCTCAACGATTATGTGCTGAGCTGGGAGCGTATCCTTGGCGAGCTGGAGATCGTGCCGATCAACGATCTGGGCAGTGCGGTGGAGGTCACCAATATCCTGTCCGGTCCAACCTCGCCGATCGCCAACATCCTCAAGAGCATATCGGACGAGACCAAGCTGACCGAAAAGCGGGCGCCCTTCGATGCCGAAACCGCGGCCGCGGATGCCAGCGAATTTGCGGTTGAGGAGGCGCTTTTGAACCTCACCGCGCGTCAGCAGACCTTCTTCAACCTGATCCGGCGGGCGGCGCCGGGGGTCGAGCTGACCGACCAAGACGCGCATCCGGGCCAGTATGTTGAGGACCAGTTTGCCTGGTTGCACGCGTTGACGCGCGCGATCGACGGCCAGCCGAGCCGCCTCTCCCAGCTGCTCAAGCGCATTAACGATGTCTATCAGGAGCTCAACGGCCTATCGCTGGGATCCAACCAGATCAACCTTAGCGCCCAGCGCCGCGGCACGGCCGAGCAGTTGCTGGAGGCCACCGGACGCATGCCCAACCCGCTGCAGCGCTGGGCCCAGCAGGTGGCGCTGGACAGTATTGCGGTGCTCTCGGGCGGGGTGCGCGATCGGTTGAGCCGGCTCTGGCAGTCGCGCGTTCTGCCGGTCTGCCGGCGACTTGAGGGGCGCTATCCGCTTGATGCCAACGCGCGCAGCGATGCCAATCTTGCCGATTTCGCCCGTCTTTTCGGGATCGACGGCGAGATCGACAAGTTTTTCAACGAGAATATCTTGGGGTATGTCGACATGACCAACCCCCAGCAATGGGCATGGGTCAGCGCCCCGGGCAAGGATCTGGGCATGCCGCAGGAGGTGCTGGCGATGTTCCAGTCCGCGGCGATTATTCGCGACGCGTTCTTCCTAGCGCCGGGCATGCCGTCGATGACTTTCGATATCGAGGTCTCTTCGCTCGATCCCAGCGCGACCCGGGTGATCCTTTTGCTGGAGGGGCAGGAGCTGGTCTATAGCCACGGGCCGGACGCCTCGCCCATTCCCATGACCTGGCCTGGACGCGCCGGCGGCCGCACCTCGGTCACGCTCTTGCCCGAGACGCCGCCGACCAGCAACATCCTGGACGCTCAGGGGCGCTGGGCGATCTTCCGGCTGTTTCAGAAAGGGCGCCGGCACAGCACCCAGGCGACCGATGAGTTTACCGTGCGCTTTACCGTTGGCGGCCGGCGGGTGCTCTTTAATGTCAAGACGGGGGCGGCCTACAACCCGTTCAACCTGCCGCAGCTCAACCAGTTTCGCTGCCTGCCGGCGCTGTAAGACGAAGGGAGGCGCCTTCGGTATGTCGGGGCGAGTGGGTGTTTTCGGCAAGATCGCGGGGTTGGGCGACTTTGTTCGTCGCGACCTGTCCGACGGGTTTGTCGAGGTCTGGGACCCCTGGCTGGCGCGGATGATGACGGAAAGCCGGGCGCTGCTGGGGCCCGGCTGGGAAAGCGCTTACGCAAGCGCCCCGATCTGGCGCTTTGCGCTGGCGCCGGGCCTTGCCGGGCGGGGTGCTCGAATCGGCGTGCTGATGCCAAGCCAGGATCGGGTGGGGCGCTATTTTCCCCTCACGCTCGTCGCCGCCATGCCCGCCGAAAAAGCCGCCGCCGCGCTGGGCGACGATGCGGCTTTGCGCGCGATGGAGGAGGTCGCGCTGGATACGCTTGACTATGGGCGCGGTATCGGCGCGCTTGATGCGGCGCTGGCGCGTCTGCATGCGCCGACGGGTGGGTCGGGCCCGGCGCTTGTCGGCTCGCATTGGTGTCATGCCGGTGACGGGCTGGTACAGCGCCATACCGGGCTGCCGGCCGGGTCCGATTTTGCAAGCATGCTGCGTCCCGCCGATCTGGCCGAGTTGGGCGCATGAGCGTGAAAGCGGTGCGCTTTGCCGCCCGCACCCATGTCGGCAAGGTTCGCAAGCTCAATGAGGACAGTATCCTGCCGATGCCGGACAGCGGCATCTTCGTTCTGGCCGACGGGATGGGCGGGCATGAGGGCGGCGATTTTGCCAGCCAGTCGGTCGTTGCGCGAATTGCGGCGATCCCGCCCATGCTGGAGGCCGGCGCGCTGATGCGGGCGGTCCGTATGGCGATCCTAGAGGCGCATCGCGAGATTGCCGCCGAGGGCGCGCGGCGCGGCACCACCATGGGCACCACCGTTGTGGCGATGATCCTCACGGACGGGCATTTCGCCTGCCTATGGGTCGGCGACAGCCGGCTTTACCTGCTGCGCGACGGGCAGATCGACCAGCTATCGGACGATCATTCGCTGGTGGCCGATTTGGTCCGCGCTGGCCGGCTGCGGCCCGAAGAGGCCGAGCACCATCCCCGGGCCAATGTCATCACCCGGGCCGTCGGCGTTGGCGAGACGCTGGAAATCGACAAGGTCCGCGGCGCGCTGCGTCCGGGCGACCGGTTTCTGCTCTGCTCGGACGGGCTGTCGCGCTATGCCGGCGAAGGCGATCTGGAACGGCTTCTGGCCGGGCCCGGGCTGGATGGCGTTGCCGAGGGGCTAATCGAATTCGCGCTCTTGCATGGCGGGGCGGACAATGTCTCGGTCATCGCGCTGGAGATCGGCTGATCCCAGCGCAAGCGTGACTTGGCATGGGCCGACAGCTGCCTAGTATCGCCCGCTAGGATCTGGGAGCTGCGCTATGCCCAACGCCGCCGATATCATCGCCAGCCGCCTTTTTAGGGCCGGGGTGCGCCATGCATTCGGCGTGCCCGGAGGCGAGGTGTTGACCCTGATCGATGCGCTGGAGCGGGCGGGGATCCGGTTTGTGCTGGCCCGGCATGAAAACGCCGCCGGGTTTATGGCCGAAGGGGCGTGGCATGCGACGGGCGCGCCGGGGGTGCTGGTCGCCACTGTCGGTCCCGGCCTTGCCAATTGCGTGAATGTCACCGCCAATGCGCAGCAGGATCGGGTGCCGCTGCTCGTTCTGTCGGGTTCGGTGCCGGAGGCCGAGGCGCTACGCTACACCCATCAGGTTTTCGATCACCGCGCGGTTTTGCGACCGCTGGTCAAGGCCAGCTTCGAGGCGCGCCCCGGCGCTTGCGATGCGATGATCGACAAAGCGTTGCGGATCGCGCTCGACCCGCAGCCGGGCCCGGTCCATATCGATCTGCCGGTCGCCGTAGCGGCGACCGACCATCCCCAAGCCGAAGGGGCCGAGCGGGCGGTTCTCTCGCCCAGCGCGCCGGCGCCCGGCGCGGATCTGGAAGCGGCGCGGGCGATGTTCCGCACCGCCCGTCGCCCGGTGATCATGGCCGGGCTCGATCTGCTCGACGAGCCGGGCGCCGCTGGTATTCTGCGCGACACAGCGCGCCGGTTCCAGATCCCGGTCGTGACCAGCTACAAGGCCAAGGGCGTGCTGCCCGAAAGCGATCCGCTCAGCTTGCTGGGCCATGGGTTGTCGCCGAAATCCGACGCGGCGATACTGCCGCTTCTGCGGTCGGCGGATCTGGTGATTGCGGCGGGCTACGACCCGATCGAGATGCGCCCGGGCTGGCAGGATCCCTGGCTGCCGCAGCGCTGCATCGAGTTTGTCGCAACCGCCAACAGCCAGTACATGCATCAAGCGCGGCTGTCCTGGGTATGCGGGATCGGTCCGGGGCTTCAGGCGTTGGCCGAGGGTGCCGAGCCACGTCCGCTCTGGCCCGATGCAATACCGAACGCAACCCGCGCAGCGCTGGAGGACGCGTTTGCGCCGGGCGCTGCCTGGGGTCCGGCCCGGGCGATTGCGACCATGGATGCGCTGACGCCGCCCGAAGTCACGGTGACGGTCGATTCAGGGGCGCATCGCATCCTGCTCAGCCAGATGTGGCACTGTGCCCGTCCACGAAGCCTTTTGCAGTCGACCGGTTTGTGCACGATGGGCTGTGCGCTACCGCTGGCCTCGGGCCATGCGCTGGCCTCGGGCGGGCGGGCGCTGGCGGTCATGGGCGATGGCTGTCTCGACATGGTGCTGGGCGAGCTGGCCACGCTGCGCGATCTTGCATTGCCGGTGACCGTGGCTGTGCTCGTCGATGCGTCGCTGGCACTTATCGAGCTCAAGCAGCGGCGCGAAGGCATGCCGTCGGCCGGTGTGGATTTCGGGGCGACGGACTATGCCGCGCTTGCTCGGGCGATGGGCATCGAGGCCTTTGCGGTTGGCGACGATGCCGGGCTTTGCACCGCCTTGCCGGCGGCCCTTTCCGGCGCCGGCCCGACCTTAATCGCGATAGCCATTCCGCGCCGCGCCTATGACGGGCTGATCTGAGGCGGCCGGTCAGGATGCTGGGCGCGCCCGGGCCACGGCGCGGCGCGATCCGGGTTCCGACGCCGGCCCATGCGCCGAGGGCAGGTCAAGCCGCACGCCTGAAGCGGCGAAGAATCCAGCGTCGGATATAAAAAACCAGCCCTATCATGGCGGCGATGAAGACGATGTTGAACCAGGGGATGATGGTCTCGCCAGGCCCTTCTGCCTCGCGCAAATCGACCGCATTGGGATACATCGTCAGCATTTCCGAGCGCAGGCCGTAATGGGTGACCACCACCCAAACGGGCGCGTCCCGGTTCGAGACGAGAGACTGCGCTTGGGCTTGCAGGCTGTCGGTGCCGTATTTGAAGTAAAAGGGAAAACTCAGCCCCGTGTCTTCATTGCGATAAACCCGCACCGCGCCGCTTTCCGTCTCGGCCTGTATGTAGCGCACATCGATTGTGCGGGTCTGGGTGGCGTCGGAGACGTCGCGTCGGGCGATTTCGGTGCCCACGATGCGAACGATGTCATGCTGGGGCAGGTACATATAGAGCAGGGCGGCGACGATCAGGAAAAAAACGATCTGGACGGCCAAGCGGATCCGGCGAAGCATCTTGCGGCTCTCCCTCGTTCGGTTTGCGCCGGTTTCGCCGGCTCAGCGAGGTTTGTCTAGAGGCAAGGGCGACAAGGAGCGCGCTATGGAGAAGGTGACACTTTACGGCATCGCCGTTTCGGCCTTTGTGGCCAAGGTGCGCATTGCGCTGGATCTGAAAGGCGTGACCTATGTCGAGGTCGTTCCGCCGGAGGGTTATGGCTCGTCCGCCTATCGCGCGCTTGTCCCGGCGGGCTCGGTGCCGGGGCTGGTGCATGAGACGGCCCAAGGGCCGGTGCGGCTGAGCGATTCCAACGCAATTGTCGAATACATCGACGAAGCCTTCGCCGGGCCGGCGCTGATACCGGCCGGGCCACCGGCGCGGGCCGAGACACGGATGCTGATGGGTTTTCACGACACCCGCCTGGAGGCTGCTGCGCGGGCGTTGTTCCCACTGATCAAGGCGGGGGGTGCGAAGGCGGGGGGTGCGAGGAAGGTCGACAAAAGGTCGGGGCCCGAGCAGGCCGCGCTTGCGGCCGGAATGGACGGGATCGAGGCGGCCTGCGCGCGGCTCGACGCGATCCTGGCCGCGGCGGGATCCGAGGCGGGTACCGGGGCGGGGTCCGGGGCGACGCCGGGTCTGGCCGGATCGCTGGCCTATCCCGTTACGCTGCAAATGGCATCGATGATGGCATCGGCGCTGGGTTCCCGGCTCACGCTGCCGGCGCGGGTGGCCGACTGGGCGGCGGCAACGGCGGCGCTGCCGGAAGTGGCGCGGTCGCTCGATCTGGCGCGCGATGCGATGGAGGTCTGGATGGCGGGGTTTGCCCACGGGCAGAGGTAAGGCGGGCGGCGTGTGCGGGCCGCTTCGCGGGAGAGTATTTTTACCAAGAAGAAGGCGGACCGGCGGCGCTCAGCCTGCCAGGCCGGGCAGGCCGCGCAGCACCATGCGGGCAACGAGCGCGGCATAGTCGCGCCGGGCGGCCTCGCCTTCTTCGCGGTTCCACATGTAAAACCAGTTGAGCATGCCGAAGACCGACATGGTGGCCGCATGCAAGCGGCGCTTATCGTCGGCCAAAGGGGTGGGCGCGGCGCGGCGGAGCACCGCGGCGAGCTGCGCGACCATATCGCGCTGATAGCTGCGCAGGACCGCCTGGCGATCCGCGGGCAGGGCGGCCATGGCATCGATCTGCACACGGTGCTGATCGTCGGCCCCCCGATAGGCCATGAGAACCTCCAAGATCACGGCATGCAGATGCGCCTCGGCGCTCAGACCGCGCCCTTGGATGGCCGCCATACGGTCACGCAGGGTTGAGAGATGGCTTTCGAGGATGTCGAAGAGCAGCGCCTCCTTGCCGGGATAGTAATGGTAGATGTTGGCTTTGGAGATCCCGCAAGCCTCGGCAAGCTGGCTCATCGAGGTGCGGTCATAGCCGGTTTCGGCAAAGACCCTGGCCGCGGTGGCCAGGATCTGGCCGCGCTTGGCATCATGGTCGCGGGCGATGCTGCGCGCCATCAGAGGGGGCGCCGCGGCTTGGTGCGCCGCTGCCTGGGGCCTCGCGGCATGGGCCGGCGCGCCGCGACGGCGACCGGATGGGCCAGTATCTGACCATAGCGACCCGGGCAGCCGGCAATCTGGGGGCCGTGGCTTTGGCCCGCATCCGCCTGGCGCGGGCGGCGGTCGGCGATCGCGATCGGCTCACGCGACGGCTTTGCGGTCTTGATCGCGACACCCGAGACCGCGGCCGCCAGGATTGTTTTGGGAGCCTGCGCTTTGGCTTGGGCAACCGTCGCGCCCGGCCCGACGGTGCGCATGAGTTTCTGGCGCCGGTTTGAAGGGTTGCTCTCGCGACGCAAATCGCGGGCCGGCGCGTCGCAGGGCACCGTCGCCGGCGCGCGCGCGATGGCATCGCGGGCCAGCACAGCCTCGGTCGGGATCGCGTCGCCGGGACCGCGCACCGGCTCAGCCCTTGGGCCGCGTGTCGATCACGCGCCGCGCCTTGCCTTCGGAGCGTTCCACCCCGCCCGGATCGGCCAATGCGATCTCGGCTGTGATCCCGATCACCGCCTTGATGCGTTGGGCGATCTCGGCCGCAGCCGCCGCCCGCGCCCCCATCGCATCTGGCAAGACCTCGCAATGCAGCCGCATCGCATCCATCCGGCCTTCGCGGAAAAGCTCGATCTGGAAATGCGGGGCAAGGGCGGGGATCTCCAGCAGGATCTCCTCGATCTGGGTGGGAAAGAGGTTCACGCCGCGCAGAATGATCATGTCATCCGAGCGCCCGGTGATCTTTTCCATCCGCCGCATCGCCCGCGCCGTGCCGGGCATGAGCCGCGTAAGATCGCGGGTGCGGTAGCGGATCATCGGCTGGGCCTCTTTGGTCAGCGTGGTCAGCACCAGCTCGCCCATCTCGCCCTCGGCCACCGGCCGTCCGCTGTCCGGATCGATAATCTCGGGGTAGAAATGATCTTCCCACAGATGCAGCCCGTCCTTGGTCTCCACACATTCATTGGCCACGCCCGGACCCATCACTTCCGACAGCCCGTAAATGTCGACCGCATGCATGTCGAAGGCCGCCTCCACCTCGGCGCGCATCGCATTGGTCCAGGGCTCGGCGCCGAAAATACCCACCTCCAGCGCCGTGTCGCGCGGATCGAACCCCTCGCGCTGGAAGACCTCGAGGATGTTGAGCATGTAGGAGGGGGTGACCATGATCGTGGTGGGGCGAAAGTCGCGGATCAGCGTGATCTGGCGCGGGGTCATTCCGCCGGATACCGGGACCACGGTGCAGCCGAGTTTTTCCGCCCCGTAATGCGCGCCCAGCCCGCCGGTAAAGAGCCCGTAGCCATAGGCGACATGCACCATATCGCCGGGCCGGGTGCCGGAGGCGCGCATCGAGCGGGCAACCAGGCTGGCCCAGTTCTCGATATCCTGTGCCGTGTAGCCGACCACGGTGGGCTTGCCGGTGGTCCCCGACGAGGCATGAATGCGCTGGATCTGCGCTTGCGGCACGGCAAACATCCCGAACGGGTAGTTGTCGCGCAGGTCGGTTTTGACCGTGAATGGAAACCTGGCGAGGTCGGACAAATCGATCAGATCGTCGGGATGCACGCCCGCCGCATCGAAGCTGGCCCGGTAGAAGGGCACATTGTCATAGGCATGGCCCAGCGACCAACGCAGCCGGGCAAGCTGCAGCGCGGTGATCTCGTCGCGCGAGGCGATCTCGATGGGATCGAGACTGGCGCGGTCGGGTGTAAGATCCTTCATTTATCCTCCCCGGGCTCTTGGAAATGCTGGCCCTGAATGCTGCGGGATGCGCCGCGGAAGACCGCCACCGTCTCGCCCGCGCCATTGGTCACGGTTACGTCATAGATGCCGGTGCGTCCCGAAAGGCCGGTTTCGCGGGCCATCGCGATCAGACGGTCGCCCAGATGGCCGGGGCTGAGAAAGCTGATCGTGTTGTGCTGGGCGACGGCCAAACGGTTGTAGCTGTTGCAGGCAAAGGCAAAGGCGCTGTCGGCAAGCGCGAAGATCACCCCGCCATGGCAGATATCATGTCCGTTGGTGTGGCGTTTTTCGACCGTCAGCGCGGTGACGGCGTGCCCGGGGCCGATCTCTTCAAGCGTCATGCCGATCCATTTGGAGGCGTCGTCGCGGGCCCACATTGCGGCGGCTGCGTGTTCGGCCCGCTCTTGGGGCGTCATGCCGGGGCCTTGCCGGAAAATTGGGCGAGGCGCTTTTCCAAGAAGGCCCGAACCCCCTCGGCATAATCGGGAGAATGGCCGCAAGCGCGCTGCAACTCGGCCTCCAGTGCCAGTTGGGCGGAAAGATCGTTGGTGGCAGCTGCATCGAAGGCCCGCTTGATCTGTGCATAGCCATAGGTGGGGCCGGTGGCCAGCTGAGCGGCCATGGCGCGTGCCGCGTCCATCAGCGCATCATCGGGCAGGCATTTCCAGATCAGCCCCCAAGCGGCGGCGGTTTCGGCCGCCAAAGGCTCGGCGGTCATCGCCAGAGCCCGGGCGCGCGCCGGCCCCAAAAGCCGCGTCAAGGCCCAGGTCCCGCCGGCATCCGGCACCAGCCCCAGCTTGGCAAAGGCCTGGATGAATTTGGCGCTCTGCGCGGCCAGCACGATGTCGCAGGCCAGCGCCACATTCGCGCCCGCCCCGGCCGCCACACCGTTGACGGCACAGATGACAGGGGCGGGAAAGGCGCGGATCGCGCCGATCAGCGGGTTGTAAAGCGCGGTGAGCGTGGCGCCCAGATCCGGCGGGCCATCCATCGCCGCGGGATCCCGCGCACCAAGATCCTGGCCTGCGCAAAAGCCGCGCCCCGCACCGGTGATGAGCACCGCCCGCGCCCCTTGCGCGCGCGCCTCTTCCAGGGCCGCGCGCAGCTCGGCATGCATCGCATCGGTGAATGCGTTCAGCCGGTCGGGCCGGTTGAGGGTGATTTCGACCCAGCCGCCACGGTCCTGCGCAAGAATCGTATCGCCCATACCCCTCCCCGCTTTTGATCGTTTCGACAAATGGTTTGCATAAACCGAACGGTTGGTCAAATATATCGCGTAAATCGAAGGGAGGACGGGATGACCCGCATGACTGCTCTGAAAAGCCTACTTGCCGGCGCCGCGCTGGCCGTGACCGGCGCTGCCGCCCAGGCGGCCGACTACACGCTGACCATCTCAAGCTGGGCGCCGCCGACGCATGGGCTGAATGCCAAGATGTGGCCGAAATTCGTCGAGATGGTCGAGGAGGCCACCGACGGCCGGGTCACCGCCGAGCTCAAGCTCGGCCTGGCGCCGCCGCCAGCGCAGATGGACATGATCATGGACGGTGCGGCCGATCTGTCGGTCATCTTCCATGGCTACCAGCCGGGGCGGTTCGTGACCACCAAGCTGATCGAACTGCCCGGCTATCAGGGCACGGCCGAGGCCGCCTCGGTCGCCTATTGGCGGGTGTATGACGCGCATCTGAAAGCCGCCGACGAGCATCGCGGCGTCAAGCTCATCGCGCTCTTCACCCATGGCCCGGCACAGCTGCACACCTCCGCCCCCATTGCCGGGCTCGATGCGGTGGCGGGGTTGAAGCTGCGCGTTCCGGGTGGCGTGGGCTCGGATATCGGCGCGGCGCTGGAAGCGACCGGCATCCAGGTGCCGGCACCGAAGGTTTACGAGACCCTGGCCTCGAACGCCGCCGACGGGGTGGTGATGCCGTTTGAATCCCGCAAGGGCTTTAAGCTGACCGAAGTGGCCCAGAACGTCTTTATGATGCCCGGCGGCTTTTACCGCGGTTCTTTTGCCTTCATCATGAGCGACTTTGCCTTTGAGGATCTGCCGTCTGATCTTCAGCAGGCACTTGAGGAAAACGTGTTCGGTGAGCCCCTGAGCCGCGAGATCGGCAAGATCTGGGACGAGATCGATGCTGAGGGCCGCGCCGTTACCGAAGCCACGGCCGACAATGCGATCATGACGGCGTCAGCGGCGGATCAGGCGGCGTTCGAAGGCATTGCAAAAGCCGTTATCGCGGATGTGCTGGCAGAGGTTGCCGAGACCGGCGTCGATGCCCAGGCTGCGCGCGCCATGATCCTGTCGGAAATGTCGGGCTACTGATCGCGACCCGGGGAGCTGACCCGAGACCTGTCCGAGACGTATCCGATATCCTACTGAGACCTGTCTGAGGCCGGTACCCGCCGGCCTCGTCTTTCGGAGACTTGCCATGCGCCCCGTCCTGACGCTGTTGCGCCAGGCCAGCCACCTGCCTGTCGCGCTTGCCTGCACCGCGCTTTTCGTGCTGATGGTGATGACGTTTTCCGACGTTGTGCTACGCTCGGCGGCCAATGCGCCGATCGAGGCGGCAACCGAGATCACCCGCATTTTGATGGCGATCATCGTCTTTTCGGTCATGCCGGTGATCTCGGCGCGGGGCGGGCATATCGCGGTGGATCTCACCGATCCGGTCTTTGCGCGCTACCGGCTGGGGCGTTGGCGCGATGCGGCGATCCATCTGGCCGCGGGGCTGATGCTGATCTATCCCGTTCGCCAGATCTGGGTGCTGGCCGAGCGGGCAAGAGGCTTTGGCGATGTGACGGAGTATCTTGCGATCCCACAATTCTACATCGGCTGGTTCATCGCGCTCTTTGCCGGCGCAACGGCGCTGGTGCTGATCGGGCTGGGGCTGCTCCATCTCTTCGCACCCAAAATGCTGAGGCCCGCATGACCGTCGCGCTGATCGGCTTTGCGCTGGTGCTGATCCTGGTTCTGCTGCGCATGCCGATCGTTTTTGCGATGGGGCTTGTGGGCACGCTGGGCTTCGTCTTGGAACGCGGCGGCAGCCTTTTTTCCGAACGCGGCATGCGCGCCGCCCTTTCCATGGTCGGGCGCCAAATCATGGATACGGCCCAGGATTACGGGCTGTCGGTGGTCCCACTCTTCATCCTAATGGGGCTTTTTGTGAATAAGGGCGGGCTGGCGCGCGAGCTCTATGCGGCCTCGAACGCCTTTCTGGGTCATCGCCGCGGCGGGCTTGCCATGGCCACCGTGGTCGCTTGCGGCGGCTTTTCGGCAATCTGTGGCTCGTCCTTGGCCACGGCCGCGACCATGTCCAAAGTCGCCATGCCCGAGATGCGCCGCTATGGCTATTCCGACCGGCTTTCGACCGCCTCGATCGCGGCGGGCGGCACGCTGGGCATCCTCATCCCGCCTTCGGTCATCCTGGTGATCTACGGGCTTTTGACCGAAACCTCCATCGGCCAGCTTTTCATCGCCGGGATCATCCCGGGTCTGCTGGGCATCGTCTTTTACCTCTTTGCGGTGCGCTTTACCGTCTGGCGCGATCCCAAATCCGGCCCGGCGGCCGAACGCCAGGATTCGGGCGAGCGGTTGCGCGCCCTGGGCCAGGTCTGGGCGGTGCTCTTGCTCTTTTTCCTGGTGATCGGCGGGCTTTACGGCGCGCTCGACATCTGGCCGCTAAACCTCACCTTCTCGCCGACCGAGGCGGCCGGCATGGGGGCGATGGGCGCGTTTTTAATCGCGCTCGCCCGAGGATCTTTGCGGTTTCGCGACATGGTCGAGGCGCTGCGCGAGACGGCGTTCACTTCGGCCGCGCTGTTTGCCGTCCTGATCGGCGCGCAGATCTTCTCGAATTTCGTCAATCTGGCCGGACTTCCGGATGCGCTGGTGGCTCTGGTCACCGACAATGCGGTCTCGCCGATGACGGTGATGGCGCTGATCCTGGTGATCTATCTTCTGCTGGGGATGGTCTTTGAAAGCCTCTCCATGCTGCTCCTCACCGTGCCGATCTTCTTTCCGCTCGTCACCAGCCTGGGCTTCGATCCGGTCTGGTTCGGGATCGTGGTGGTGGTGGTCACCGAGATCAGCCTGATCACCCCGCCGGTGGGCCTCAATGTCTTCATCCTCAAAGGGGTGGTGGGCGATGTGACGACCGGCACGATCTTTCGCGGGGTGACGCCCTTTTGGATCGCCGACATCTTTCGCCTGGCGCTGATCGTGTTCCTGCCCTGGCTGGTGCTGGTGCTGCCGCAAAGCATGGGGCCATGAGCGCACATGCAGGGCTTTGATCTCAAAGCGCCGCCGCCGGGCTTTGTCGAGGATCCCTGGCCCCATTATGCCTGGCTGCGCGAAGCAGCCCCCTGCCATCCGCAGCCCGACGGGTCGGTGATCCTGTCGCGTTATGCCGATCTCGATGCGGTCTATCGGGACACGGCGCGGTTCATCTCGGACAAGAAGGCAGTGTTTGCGCCCAAATTCGGCGCGGGCAGTCCGCTTTACGCCCATCACACCACCAGCCTGGTGTTCAACGACCCGCCGCTGCACAGCCGGGTCCGGGCGATCATGGTCGGGGCGATGAGCCCGCGGGCGCTGGCCAGCATGGAGCCGGGGCTGATCGCGCTGGTCGACCGGCTGCTCGATGCGATGGCCGCGCGCGGCGAGGTCGATCTCATCGAGGAATTTGCCGCGGCAATCCCCATCGAGTTGATTGGCAACCTCTTTGCCATCCCGATCGAGGAGCGCGCGCCCCTGCGCGCCTGGTCCCTGGCCATTCTCGGCGCGCTGGAGCCGACCCTGACGCCGGCGCAAATGGAATGGGGCAACCGTTCGGTCACGGCGTTCCGCGCTTATCTGGCCGATCTGGTGGCCCGGCGGCGGGCCGCGCCGGGCGATCCGGACACGGATGTGCTGACCCGGCTGATGACCTCGGAAGCCGGCGCGCTGAGCGCCGAGGAGCTTTACCAGAACTGCATCTTCATCCTCAATGCCGGGCATGAGACGACCACGAACCTCATCGGCAACGCGCTGGCGCTGCTGGACGCATGGCCCAATCAGCGCGCGCGGCTTTTGCAAGAGCCGGGGCTGATTGCCACCGCGATCGACGAGTTCCTGCGCTTTGAGAGCCCCAACCAGCTGGGCAATCGGCTGACGACCGAGACGGTGGTGTTTCACGGCGTCGAGATCCCGCCCGGCACCGACCTGCATTTGGTGATCGGTGCGGCCAACCGCGATCCGGAGAAGTTTGCCGCGCCCGAACGGCTCGATCTTGGGCGTCGGCCCAACAAGCATCTCGCCTTTGCCGGCGGGGCGCATACCTGTGTGGGGCTGAGCCTGGCGCGCATGGAAGGGCGCATCGCGGTGTCGCGGTTTTTGCAGCGTTTTCCAACCTTCCGCCTGACGCCTGGTGCCAAACGCGGTGGGCGGCTGCGCTTTCGCGGCTGGGCGCGGCTGCCGGCGCAACTGATCTAAAGGAGAGCGATGATGACCGTTATGCCCGTTTCAAGCTTTCTGGCCGGGCGCTGGATCGCCCCGGGCGCGGGTGCGCGGCCTATCGAAAGCGCGATCACCGGCGCGGTGATTGCCGAGGCGGGAAATGATGCGCTCGACATCCCCGCCATGCTCGACCATGCGCGGGCGGTGGGCGGTCCGGCCTTGCGGGCGATGGGGTTTCACGACCGGGCCCGGATGCTCAAGGCGCTGGCCCAGCACCTGCAAGCGCAGCGCGACCCGCTTTATGCGCTGTCCTTCGACACAGGAGCGACCCAGAAAGATCACCTGATCGATATCGATGGCGGCATCGGCACGCTCTTTGTCTATGCCTCCAAGGGCCGGCGCGAGCTGCCCGACAGTGATGTCTATATCGATGGCGAGGTGGAGCCGCTGTCGCGCGGCGGCACGTTTCAAGGCCTGCATGTCTGTACCCCGCTGCAAGGCGTTGCGGTACATATCAACGCCTTCAACTTTCCGGTTTGGGGGATGCTGGAGAAGCTGGCGCCCACATTCCTGGCCGGCATGCCCGCCATCGTCAAACCCGCAACCGCGACATCCTATGTCACCGAGGCCTGCGTGCGCATGATGCTGGAGGCGGGGGTTCTGCCTGAAGGCGCGCTGCAACTGATCGCGGGCGGCACGGGGGATCTTCTGGACCGGCTGACCTGCCAGGATGTGGTGAGCTTCACCGGTTCGGCGGCGACCGGTTTGCAGCTGCGGGCGACCCCGAACATCCTTGGCAATTCGGTGCGGTTCGTGGCCGAGCAAGACAGCCTGAACGCCGCGATCTTGGGTCCCGATGCAGCGCCGAGTTCGCCCGAATTCGACCTCTTCGTCAAAGAGGCCGCGCGCGAGATGACCGTGAAGGCCGGGCAGAAATGCACCGCCATCCGTCGGATGATCGTGCCCGAAGGCGCCGTATCGGCGGTGATCGAGGCGCTTTCGGCCAAGCTGGCGGCAACGACCATCGGCGATCCGCGCGATCCGGCCACGCGAATGGGGGCGTTGGTTTCGCGCGCGCAACGCATCGATGTGCTGGAAAAAGCCGCGCTGTTGGCCGGTGAGGCGCGCCGGGTCTTCGGCGATCCCAAGCGCTTTGACGTTTCAGGCGCCGATCCCGCCGGCGGCGCCTTCCTGCCGCCCATGCTTTTTCACTGCGCCGATCCCGATGCCGCGCGGCGGGTGCATGACACCGAGGCGTTCGGGCCGGTTGCCACAATCATGGGCTACCGTGATGTGGCGCATGCCGCGGCGCTGGCCAATCGCGGCGAGGGGGCGCTGGTGACCTCGCTGATCACCCATGATCCGGCCGTGGCCGGCCAGGTGCTGCGCGCCTCCGGCGCCTATCATGGGCGGCTTTACATCAATGACCGCGTCTCGATGGGCGAGAGCACCGGCCATGGATCGCCCCTGCCGCATATGGTGCATGGTGGGCCTGGGCGCGCGGGGGGCGGCGAGGAAATGGGCGGTATCCGCGGTGTGCTGCACTATATGCAGCGCACGGCCGTTCAGGGCAGCCCGGAGATGCTGCAGGCGGTGAGCGGGCGCTGGCTGCCCGGCGCGGTTGAAACGCCGGCCACGGCGCATCCTTTCACCCGGGCATTTGGCGCGCTGAACATTGGCGAGACCATCCACACCGCACCGCGCAGCGTCACGCTGGAGGACATTGCCCATTTCGCCGAGTTCACGGGTGACACATTTTATGCCCATATGGATGAAGAGGCCGCGGCCGCGAACCCCTTCTTTCCGGGTCGGGTCGCGCATGGCTATTTGCTCCTATCCTTTGCGGCCGGGCTTTTCGTGCAGCCCGATCCGGGGCCGGTCCTGGCCAATACCGGGCTCGACCATCTGCGCTTCATGAAGCCGGTGCGCCCGGGCGATGCCATTGCCGTGCGGCTGACGGTTAAGGCCAAGACCCGGCGGACCGAGGCCTATGGCGAGGTCCGCTGGCATGTGACCCTGCGCAACCAGGATCAGGAGACGGTCGCAGAATACGAGCTTTTGACCATGAATGCATATTGACCCGTCGCCCCGCCCTGCCAGACGCCCCGCCCTGCCGGACGGCCCGCCCGCCCTCCCCCGTCCGGCAGGGCGGTACGCCGGGCTGGGTGGGGTTTCTCGCCCGGCGCGGTCCGGCACGCCTTGAGTTTCGCGAAAGGTCCCGCGCATCTCCGCCTCGATCATCCAAGCGACGATCCGGCGATGGTTGCCCGCCGCGTCCGACAAAGAACAAGTTGGCCGCGCGCCGCACGCTGGCGCTTGCGGTGGCATTGCCAAGCGCATCCAGGATCGGTTGCGCGACCATACGCCGCGCGAGAGGCGCGGCCCTTTCGGCGACCGGGCCCCTCGGGTTGGCTTCTCGCCCCTATCGGTGTGCCGATCCCACGCAGATGCGTATGGGCAATGCCTTGGGCCTTTGTGCGTCTGCATCGAACAGTTTTAGAGAATCCGGCCCTGCCGGAAACTGCGAGCAGATCGATCACGACCGCCACCCCGGCCGCCTCCCCAGCCGCCACCCCGACCGCCATCGGCCGCACGGTGTCGTCCGTCTGGCTCGTTGCGTCATAGCCAACGGTCGAAGACGGCAGGGCGCGCTTCACGCCTCCAGATACATAAATGTCGCCATGGCCAGCACGGCCGGCTTGTCCTGTCCTACAGAGCGGATGTTAACTTGGCAGCTTGCCAATTGGCGGCCGTTGCGGGGGATGGCAACGTCGATTTCAAGCGCCCCCATCGCAGGACGCAGATAGCTCAGCGACAGATCCGTGGTCGTGCAGTTGCGAAACCGGCCATTGGCACCGGCCAGAGCCAACACGCTGACGCTGTCGGCGATCGCAGCCAGCGCCTGGCCGCAGATCACGCCAGGTCCGGGTCCGCCGCGCAGGGCAAGAGCGCGGTTCTCCGGCAGGCGGAACGCGGCGCTATTGCTGCCAAGCTGCAGGGCGCGAATGCCCATCTCGGCTACCCAAGGCGCGAACATGGTGTCGAGCAGCGCTGCCGCTTCGGCCGGTCCGAACTCTGTCTGCGACACAGGGTCATCTCCTTTGTTAGTGGCGGCGGTTTCGCCGCCGCCGCGCCTCTCTGGCGTCTGCGAGGCCGCGGGGCTATACCCGCACTTATGGACGCCGTGCCCAGCGAAAGTGTAGCATCCGGCTCTGCAGCCGGGACAGAGCGGCTGATTGAAGATTTGATCGGTCTGGGCGACTTGCGCGTCTGGTCCGTCATCATCACCGTTTTTGGGGACAGTATCCAGCCGCGCGGCGGTACAGTTGCCACAGCGACGCTGACACGGCTGGTCGCCCCGATGGGCATTCGGCCCGAGGCGCTGCGCGTTGCGCTGCATCGGCTGGTGCGCGATGGCTGGCTGTTGCGCCTTCAGGAGGGGCGCAACAGCTTCTACCGGCTTTCCCAAAGCGGTTTGGAGCGATTCGCACCCGCCACACAGCGGATTTATGCCGCGACCCCGGCACCGGACGGGCCGTGGCGGATTTTCTGCGGTGGAGCTGACACGGCCCGGCCGCCCCCCCCGGCCGTCGCATTGCAGCCGGGCTTGTTTTTGGGCCCGGCGCCGGATAACCGCGCATTCGACATCAAGAACAGACCGCCCGGCGTAGAAACGCCGGAGGCCTCAGCGCCGCCCGATGGCTGTCCCGATGGCTGTCTGGTGCTCGACGGGGCGGTCCTTTCCCTGCCGGGCTGGGCCCGTGCGGCCGTTGCCCCGGCACCCCTGCCCGACGAATTCGCGCGCCTGGAGGCTGTGTTGGGCGCTCTGGGCGCATTTTTGAGACGGGCGGGCCGCGTGGAGGCCTTCGATGCCATCGTGCTTCGTACACTTTTGGTGCATCGCTGGCGGCGTTTGTTGTTGCGCCATCCCGATCTGCCGGCGCGCTTTTTCCCCGAAGGCTGGCGAGGCGAGGCCTGCCGTGCCCTATTTCTGGAGCTTCATGCAAGGCTCAGCCTTGAGGCGGTAGGCTGGCTCGACCGCGAGATCGGGCAGCCGCGCTGATCCCCGCGATCGGGCTGCGGCGGGGCTGTGGCGGGGCTGTGGCGGGGCTGCGGTCGGGTTCCGGCCGGGTCAGCCGCCCACCTTTTTGGTCCGAACGTCACTGCCCCGCGCCAGACGTACGCTGGCATCGCTGATCGCCGTCACCCGCCAACCATCGACGGTGTCGCCGACTGAGACACGCTGGAAATTGCCATCGGCCTTGCGGAGAAGCGCCCGGCGGCTCGATTGCGATCCGAAGATGCCGATGACACGGAGCGTATTAAGTTCCAGGGCTGCGGTTTGCGTTGCGGCCCGCTGCACCGACGCGCTGGTCGGCACACGCACGGTCTTTACGGTCGCAGGCGATGCGGCCGGGCTGGGCGCGGGCTGCGAGGCGGCGACCGGAGCGCTGCGCCGCGCCCGGACACGCTCGGCAAGAGCGCGAAGGTTTGCCGGCCGTGCGCGGGGGGGTGCGGCTTCGGCCAAGGCGTGCCGGCTGACGGCCGTATCGCTTTCATCCGCCCTATCGGCTGCGGGCGCGCTTTGCGGCGCGCCTGGGCGTCTGGGCGGCGGTTTGGCCTCGAAAAGAGCGCGCGCGGTCGGTGCGAAGGCGGCATGCGCGTCTGCATCGGGGGCCGGCACCGCAGCCTTTTCCGCCTCGCTCGACGCAATCCCTGGCAACGCATCGGCATCCGGGGCGGCTTGTTCGACGCGCAGCGGCAGGTCCTGACGCGGCGCCATTCGTCGCGCTATGGGCGGTGCGCGGGTCTCCCGGGGCGCAAGGCCGGTCGGTTTTAGATCAGTTGGTGCCAGGGCGGTCGGGGCCAGGGCGGTCGGGGCCGGTTCGGGAACCTCTCGCTTGTCGGGCCCCGGATCGCGCGGCTGGCCATCCTCGCGCAACCCAGTCTCGAGCCGGAATGCAAGATCGGTTTTCTCCGGCGGTTGCGATGCTGCAACGGCGCTCGGCCGATCGGGTCCCGGGCGGGGGCGGGCCAGATCGGTTGGGGCCGTCTTGGGTTCAAGAACGGGCCCAGTGTCGAGCTCTGGCACCGCTACCGGTTCCGGTGCGGGCGCAATTTCGGGTGCGGTCTGGGCCGGCCCGGCTATCCGCTGCTGTGGCGCGGCATGCGGCCAAACCACCTCCGGCGCGTCGCGCTTTGCGGGTGCGGACAGGTCGGCCCTGCGCGTCGCTGCGTCAGGGTGGGCGTCAGGGTGGGCGTCAGGGTGGGCGCCAGGGTGGGCGCCAGGGTGGGCGAAGGTCAGCGCAAGCGCGGCATCTACCGGTGCGGCGGTCCGACCCGGCGCGGACGGGATCGGCTCCGGCGTGAAAGGCGGCGCCGCAAGCGCTTCTGCGCGTGCCGTCGGGCGCTCGGCCGCCGGCAGTGTCGCGGCTGCTGGCGCCGGCTGTTCCGGACCGATCGTGACGGGTGTGCGCGCTGCTGCGGGTGGGCGCGGTGCAATGGCCGGCAGGTCGATCGCGACCTTGGGGGCAGGCGGCGCTGCGGGTAGGCGGGCCGGTTCGGCGCTGGTATTCTCACGCTGGGCTTTCGTGCGACCAGGCGCCGGTCCGGCTAGCCTTGGCTCTGTCGCGCTCTTCGGGCGGTCTTCCGCTTCACCCGGGGCGGAGGGGCGTCGCGGAGCCTGGGGCGGCGCCGGCGTCGCGCGCGGTGCAAGCCCGGTCGGCGCCAGGTCGGGTGCAGCGCGCGCCGGTTCGCTTTCGCGGACCCTCGCAGCCTTCGGCGGTTCGGGTGCGGTTTGGGGCGCTGCGGCGGTGGGCGCCAGATCTGGGGCTTTCCGATCGGTCGGCTGGGGCGGGCGGGCGGTTACCCTGGGTGGCGCAAAGCCCGCCTCCGGCCGCGGACCGACCCATACAGGGCGCGGACCGTCAGACGCTGGCCGGGGCGGCGGAACCGTGGCCTCGCCGATATTGGCAAGCCGCTGTCCAGGCGGCGCGGCTTGCTCTGCGCCTGGCGGTGAGCCAGGGGTCGCGCCCGCGACCGGAAGCGGAGCCGCAGGCCGGTCCATGTTGGGCAGCGCAGCCCGGCTCTCGACACTGAACCCAAGTCCCAAGAGCATACAAAACGCCGCTGCAGTCCGGATCGGCACTGTGCAAGGAACCCTGGGACGTCCCATCCGAAACCATTCTCTCAATCCCCGGACGACCGGGGGTTCAGCCGACCGTTGGTTCAGCGGCAATGCGCCTTACTGCGGGATACAGGTTTTCGCACCCGGCGCCAAGTATGCTAGGCCGAGCGACGTCTAAGATCCAGAAGCGGGTACGCAGCGCGCGCGCCACAAAGGGTAACGGAGCCAAGCCATGCCTTTTTTCCCTTCGCAGTCTTGCCTTGCCGTTCTGGGCTTTCTGACAGGCCTTTTGGCAACAGCCCCGCCCGCTTTGGCGCAGCTCGCGGACCCGCAACAGCGTTTCATCGCGGTCACCGGGAGCGCGACAATCGACGCGCCGCCCGACATCGCCCGGGTCTCTGTTGGGGTTATCACGCAAAAGCGCGACGCCGCCGCGGCAATGGAGGAGAACGCCAAAGCGATGCAGGCGCTCTTTGCAGTCCTTGCGGAGGTTGGGATTGCGCCGCGCGATATCCAAACAACCCAGCTTTCGCTTTACCCGGTCTGGGAGCGTGACGCGCCCCACGACCGCGCAGCCGAGATCAGCGCCTACCGGGTGCAGCACGGGGTGACCGTCACGCTGCGCGAAATCGCCATGCTGGGGCCGCTATTGGATCGTCTCGTCAAGGGCGGCGCGCGGGACATCACCCACATCGGCTTTGGTTTTTCGGATCCCGAAGCGCTGCGGGTCGCCGCGCGCGAGGCGGCGATGGCCGATGCGATCGCGCGCGCCGAGCTTTTTGCCCGGATGGCCGGCGCAACCCTCGGCCCGGTGCTGACGATTGAGGAAGTGGCGGCCGATAACGCAGCCTATGTCGCCCGGGTCGTGGCATCGGCAGAAGGGGTGCCGGTCGCCCCGGGCGAAGCCGACATCTCGGCCAGCGTCAGCGTCGTCTTCGCGCTTGAGTAAAGCGGCAGCCGGCTTTCCCAGGCATGGATGCCACGCTATGCTCGCCCCCGGATTTGAGCAAAGCATGAAAGCGCGGGGTAGCGTGACCTATTTTCCGCTCAATGCCGCCGAGGCCGGGCTGTCCAGGACGGAACGCGAGCAGTTGTCTCTGGCTTCGAAAGCGCAAGGCGAGGCCGCCGAGAGGTGGCAGCGGTTTCAGGTTGGCGAGAAGTTCAGGGGCGATGAAGCGGACCGGATCGAGGCGGCTGCGACCTTTGAGAATCTGTACATGAGCCGAAGGCTTTTGCTCACGAACGCCACAACCGGCATCGACGAAACAGGTGCACCTCCGGTGGAGAAGCCCCGCACGCCTCCGCCCGCCAAGGAACCGCCCGCGCCGCCGGTTTTGGAGTGATGGGAGGTGAACGCCTATATCGACACGAAGGAACCGAGCGCCGAGGGTCTATTCGACCGCGTCTTGAACTCCATCGGCGTCAAACTTGGATTGAGCGCAACGACAACCACTGCGGTCGTGGTGCATGCAGCCAAGCGGTACACGCTCATGCCAATCGACATAGGCGCGCCGGCAGACACGACGATCTAAGTCGATCATGGTGTCGCCGTCCGGCTCATGGCGGCCATCGAAGGGGCGGAGATCACAGGGACGGTGTCGTTGCCCTTTCTCGCGGCAAAGGGGCAGACGGAAAGCAACTCCGCGCGGATCGGCATAGAGATCCTGGGCTACAATGGACCGCTTGGCGATATTCTGCCGGCACCCAGCCGTCTCGATGTGGAAACCTGCCAGGAATACGTTGCGAGCTTCAGGAAGCTGCAAAGGCTGGTCCCAGGGGGAGGATGGGTGGAAGCACGTCCAGCCCACCATGCTGGGCGTGCACAAGGATCCTGTTATCGGGGTAACGGCTGCAAATCCCAAACCCGCCGCCGTGAAACCGGGCAAGACCAAGAAGTAGCGGTTGCGCGGCGCAGCTCGGGGTGCCCGTCGGCCGTGCGATGCCGACATCTTGACCAGCGTCGGCATCGTATTCGCGTTTGCGTGATCGTGGCGGATGCACCGGCCGTTGACGGGCCGGTGCGGTTGTCATGTTCGGTTCTCGCCCCGATTGCCTGGACCCCGAGTGCTCAGGGCCGAACGCCTAGGCCGTCGCCTTGGCCAGGGCCTGGTCGAGATCGGCGATGATGTCGGCCGGATCCTCGGTGCCGATCGACAGGCGCACGACATTCGGGGCCGCCCCGGCGGCCACCTGCTGTTCGAGCGTCAGCTGACGGTGGGTCGTGGAGGCCGAATGAATGATCAGCGAGCGCGTGTCGCCCAGATTGGCCACATGGCTGAAGATCTCGACCGAATCGACCAGCTTCACGCAGGCCTCGTACCCGCCCTTGACGGCGAAGGTGAAAAGCGCCCCGGCCCCTTTCGGATAGAGCGTCTGCACCCGGTCGTAATAGGGAGAAGATGGCAGCCCGGCATAGGTCACGAAATCGACGCGCGGGTCGTTCTCTAACCATGTCGCGACCTCAACCGCGTTCTTGACGTGCTTTTCCATGCGCAGGCTGAGGGTTTCGATCCCCATCAGCGTGTAGTGCGCGGCCTGGGCGTTCAACGTCATGCCCAAATCGCGCAGCCCGATCGCAATGCCGTGGAAGGTGAAGGCCAGCGGTCCGAAGGTTTCATGGAATTTCAGACCGTGATAGGCAGGCTCGGGCGCCGACAGGGACGGAAACTTGTCCGAGGCCGACCAGTCGAACTTGCCGCTATCCACGATCACGCCGCCGGTGACGGTGCCGTTGCCGGTCAGGTATTTGGTCATCGAATGCACGACCAGGGTCGCGCCATGCTCGATGGGCCGGCACAGATAGGGCGAGGCCGAAGTGTTGTCGACGATCAACGGTATCCCGGCCTCGTCGGCAATCTTCGACAGGGCCGGCAGATCCGACACATACCCCCCCGGATTGGCCACAGATTCGCAAAAGAGCGCCCGGGTGTCGCCATCGATTGCGGCCTTCACGGCGTCGAGATCGTCCGTATCGACGAATTTGGCCGACCAGCCGAACCGCTTGATGGTTTGCGAGAACTGCGTAACCGTGCCGCCGTAAAGCCGGGTGGAGGCAACAAGGTTGCGCCCCGGTCCCATCAGCGGGAAGAGCGCCATGATCTGGGCGGCATGGCCCGAGGCGCAGCAGACCGCCCCTTGGCCGCCCTCCAGCGTAGCGATGCGTTCTTGCAGCACGGCAACGGTCGGGTTGGTCAGGCGGGAATAGATGAACCCGACCTCCTGAAGGTTGAAGAGGGCCGCGGCATGATCGGCGTCGCGAAACACATAGGCGGTAGTCTGATAGACCGGCGTCTGGCGTGCGCCCGTGGCGGGGTCGGGCGTGGCGCCGGCATGGATCTGCAGCGTGTCAAAACCGGGGGCGTGGGGGGTGTCGGACATGATTTTCCTCCTCAACTGGGCGCCTGGCAGGGCCTGCGTCCCGGCCGGCTTCGCCATTCGCCACGGCAGGCGGCGCGCCGTCAAGCCGGTTGACAAGGCGCGAGAGCCACCCACATGGTCCCGCGCCGACCACGCCATGCATGGGCCAAGGAGAGTGAATGACCGTCGTCGTCGTGGAATCGCCCGCCAAGGCCAAGACGATCAACCAGTATCTGGGCCCCGGCTACACCGTGCTCGCCTCATACGGCCATGTCCGCGATCTTGTGGAAAAGGACGGCTCGGTCGACCCGGACAACAATTTCGAGATGCGCTGGGAGGTGGCGGCCGCCTCGCAAAAACACGTCCGCGCGATCGCAGACGCGTTGGCCGGCGACAATCGCTTGGTTCTGGCGACCGATCCGGACCGCGAAGGCGAAGCGATTTCCTGGCATCTTCTGGAGGCGTTGCGAAAGCGCCGGGCGCTGAAAAAGGATGCCGCTGTCGCGCGGGTGGTCTTCAACGCGATCACCAAATCGGCCGTTACCGCGGCGATGGAGAGGCCACGCGACATCAATATGGAGCTGGTCGAGGCCTATCTGGCCCGCCGCGCTCTGGACTATCTTGTGGGGTTTACCCTCTCGCCGGTGCTGTGGCGCAAACTGCCGGGGGCGAAATCCGCCGGGCGGGTGCAGTCGGTGGCGCTGCGGCTGATCGTTGAACGCGAGATGGAAATCGAGGCGTTTCGTCCGCGCGAATACTGGTCGGTCACGGCGGATCTGGCGACGCCGGGCGGTGCGGTCTACACAGCCCGCCTGGTTTGGCTGAACGGCGCCAAGCTCGACAGGTTCGGTCTGGCCGACGAGGCGGCCGCCCTGGCCGCGGTCGCCGCGGTGCAAGCGGCGCCGCTGACCGTCGCGGCGGTCGAGGCCAAGCCGATTTCGCGCGCACCGGCCCCGCCCTTTATGACCTCGACCCTGCAGCAGGAGGCCAGTCGCAAGCTCTCGATGGGCGCGCAGGAGACGATGCGCACAGCCCAAAAGCTCTACGAGGCCGGTCACATCACCTATATGCGCACCGACGGTATCGATATGGCCCCCGAAGCGGTGAGCGCCGCGCGGGCGGCGGTCGAGAGCCGCTATGGCGTGGCCTACGTGCCCCAAAAGCCGCGTCACTACAAAAATAAGGCCAAGAACGCTCAAGAGGCGCATGAATGCATCCGCCCCACCGAGATGACCCGGGACGCGGCCGCCTTGCCCGCGCTGATCGGGCCGGTCGAGCGGCGGCTTTACGATTTGATCTGGAAGCGTGCTCTGGCCAGTCAGATGGAATCCGCCCGGCTGGAACGCACTACGGTCGATATCGCTTCGGCCGATGGGCGCGTCGGGCTGCGCGCAACCGGCCAGGTGGTGCTTTTTGACGGCTTCCTGAAGGTCTATGAAGAGGGGCGCGACGAGACCCCGGAGGATGAGGAGAGCGCCCGGCTTCCCGCAATCCGACAGGGCGAGGTGGCCACCCGGCAGGCTGTGACGCCGGCCCAACATTTCACCCAGCCGCCGCCGCGCTATACCGAGGCGACGCTGGTCAAGAAGATGGAAGAGTTGGGGATCGGCCGGCCCTCTACCTACGCCTCGATCGTGACCACCATCCAGGACCGCGGCTATGTCGAAAAGGACAAGGGCCGGCTGAGCCCGCAAGACAAGGGCCGTCTGGTCACAGCATTTTTGTCGAGCTATTTCCAGCGCTATGTAGGCTATGATTTTACTGCCGGGCTGGAGGAAGAACTCGACGACATCACCGCCGGCAAGGCCGACTGGCAAGAGGTGCTCAACCGCTTCTGGCGCGACTTTCGGGCCGCGGTCGACGAGACGGCCGAACTGCGCATCACCGATGTGCTGGAAAAGATCAACGAGGTGCTGGCCCCGCATCTCTTCCCCGACAAGGGCGACGGCTCCGATCCACGCTTGTGCCCCACATGCAGCGAAGGAAGGCTCAGCATGCGCACAGCACGCTCGGGCGGGGCGTTCATCGGTTGCTCGACCTATCCCGAATGCCGCTACACACGCCCGCTGGCAGGCGAGGCGGAAGCCGCCGATCGGCTGCTTGGCCAAGACCCGGCGGGTCTGGCGGTGCATCTGAAGTCGGGCCGGTTTGGACCTTATGTACAGCTCGGCGACGGCGACGGCGAAGATAAGCCCAAACGCGCCTCGATCCCAAAAGGCATGGACCGCGACACGCTCGATCTCGACAAGGCGCTTGCGCTCCTCTCCCTGCCACGCCGGGTCGGGCCTCATCCCGAGGATGGCGAAACCGTCGAGGCGGGGATCGGGCGTTTCGGCCCCTTCGTGCGCCACGGCAAGATCTACGCGAACATTCCCGAGGCCGAAGAGGTCTTTTCCATCGGTATGAACCGGGCGATGGCGCTTCTGGCCCAGAAGGCCGCGCGCGGCCGCCCTGTGCCGGCCAAGCCGCTCAAGGAGCTTGGCGCGCATCCCGAAGGCGGCTCGGTGGCGGTAATGCCGGGGCGGTACGGCCCTTACGTGAAATGGGAGAAGGTGAACGCCACCCTGCCGGGCGAGGTCGCGCCCGAGGATGTTACCCTCGAACAGGCGCTGGCGCTGATCGCGCAAAAGCGTGCAAAGTCGCCCACCAAGCGCAAGGCGGCGGCGAAAACAAGCCCGGCCAAGAAGGCCGCCGAGACGAGGTCGAGCGGTAAGAAAGGCGCCGCCAAGACCGCAAAATCGAGCACCAAGAAAGGCTCGGCCGGAAAAGCAGCGCCCAAGACGCGCGGGGCAGCCCCATCGGACCCGTTTATCGACGATGCGCCGCCCGGCGGAGACGGCGCCAACAAGGCGGCTGAATAGCCGCCTTGGGCCCGGCCTCGGCGCATGGTAAGGACTGGCATGGGCAGGCTTCCGAGCAAGGATGAGATCCTCGCCTGGGTGCGCGAAAACCCTGGGGCGAGCGGCAAGCGCGAGATCGCGCGCGCCTTCGGTATCAAGGGCGCCGACCGTGTGTCGCTGAAGGATATGCTGCGCGAATTGAAAGCCGAGGGCGTGCTTTCGGGCGATCGCAAGGCGTACCGGGCCCCCGGCAGCCTGCCGCCCGTCGCGGTGCTGGTCGTTCAGCCGCCCGACCGTTCGGGCGATCTCTGGGCCCATCCGCAGGATTGGGAAGACGGCCCGCCGCCCCGCGTGGCGTTGATACCGGGCCCAAAGGACCCGGCGCTGGGCGAAGGCGACCGGGTGCTCGTGCGGATCAGCGCGACCGAGACCGGCTATCAGGGTCGCTTGATCCGGCGGATCGGCACGGGTCCGCGCAAGGTTTTGGGCGTGTTCCGGCGCGCCGATCGGGGCGGGCGCATCCAGCCCGTCGACAAGAAGGCCCGGCATGAATGGATCGTGGCGGCCGGCGACACGGCACAGGCCCGCGAGGGCGAGCTGGTGGAGGGCGAGGCCCTGGGCCGCCCCGGTCTTGGCCTGCCCAAAGCGCGGGTCACAGCCCGGCTTGGTGATCCTGGTGCGCCGCGGGCGGTCTCGCTGATCGCGATTCACGCGCTGGGCATCCCGATGGCGTTCTCCGACGCGGCCGAGGCCGAGGCCGAGGCGGCCCAACCGGTGCCGCTGGCCGGGCGAACGGATCTGCGCGCATTGCCGCTGGTGACCATCGATCCCGAGGATGCGCGCGATCACGACGATGCGGTGGCCGCCCAACCCGACCCGGATCCGGTCAATCCGGGCGGCTGGCTGGTCTGGGTGGCGATTGCGGATGTCGCAGCCTATGTGCGGCCGGGCTCGGCGCTTGATGCCGATGCGCGTGAACGCGGCAATTCGACCTATTTTCCAGACCGTGTGGTTCCGATGCTGCCCGAAGCGTTGTCGGCCGATCTCTGCTCGCTGCATGCGCAGGTCGATCGGCCCTGCCTGGCGGTGCGGCTGACGCTTGGCGCGGATGGCACCTTGCGCGGGCATGAATTTGTGCGCGGGATGATGCGCTCGCACGCCTCGCTGACCTATGAGCAGGTCCAGGCCGCGCGTGACGGTCGGCCCGATACCGAGACTGCGCCACTGATGGACAGGGTGATTTCACCGCTTTTTGCGGCCTATGCGGCGGCCAAGGCGGCGCGGGACCGCCGTGCGCCCCTCGATCTCGACCTGCCCGAACGTCGGGTGGCGCTTTCGGCGCGCGGCGAGGTGTCGGCGATCACGTTTCGGGAACGCTTTGATGCCCATCGGTTGATCGAGGAATTCATGATCCTGGCCAATGTTGCGGCCGCCGAGGCGCTGGAGGCCAAGCGCCGCCCGCTTCTCTTTCGGGTTCACGAAGCCCCGCCGGAGGACAAGCTGGAAGCGCTGGGCGAGGCTGCCGAAGGCTGTGGGCTGGCTTTTGCGCCGGGCCAAACGGTGCGGACGTCGGTCTTTAACCGGCTGCTCGATCAGGCGGCGGGCCAGGATTTTGCCGAACTCATCCATCTTTCGGTTCTGCGTGCGCAGACCCAGGCCTATTACGGCCCCGACAATCTGGGCCATTTCGGGCTTAATCTGCGGGCTTATGCGCATTTCACCTCGCCCATTCGGCGCTATGCCGATTTGCTGGTGCATCGGGCGCTGATCGCGGCCCATGGCTGGGGGCCGGACCCGGTCGCGGATGGCCAGACCGAGGCGGAAGCGGCTATGCTGCAGCCCATCGCTGCGCATATCTCGATGACCGAGCGGCGCGCGATGGAGGCCGAGCGCGACACCACCGACCGGTATCTCGCGGCGTTTCTGGCCGATCGGGTGGGCAGCGTGTTTGCCGGCCGCATCGCGGGGCTGGGGCGTGCGGGGGTGTTTGTGAAGCTCGATGAGACGGGGGCGGATGGGTTCGTTCCCATCTCGGCGCTGGGCGCGGAGTATTTTCACCACGATGCGGCCAGCCAGACCCTTATCGGTGCCCAGACCGGGCAGGTGATCGCGCTGGGTCTGCGGGTTCAGGTGCGCCTGGCCGAGGCGGTGCCTGTCACCGGCGGGCTCCTATTTGCGCTGTTGGAGATCGATGGCCGGTCGCTGGCCGGCGGCGATCCGGCGCGGTCGGGCCGTCGCGGACGCGCGGGCGCGCGGCCAAAAGTGGTGCGGCGCAAGCCCGGCCAGCCGGGCCGCCCTGGCCGCCCCGGCCGACGCGGGGGGTCTTGAAGCGCGGGCTGCCGCTGTCCATATCCAGCATGTCGGGATGCCGCCGCGCGGGTTCCGGCACCACCCGCAAGGCCTGTCCTTATGGAGGGCCAAAATCGCAATCGCTTCGAATGGAGGATGCTCATGCGCAGCTTCGATCTTACCCCCCTTTATCGCTCCACCATTGGCTTCGACCGCTTTGCTGGTCTTTTCGACAGCATGCTGGCCAATGCCGAGAGCGGCCCGTCCTACCCACCATACAACATCGAAAAGCTCTCTGAAGACAGCTATCGGATCACCGTGGCCGTGGCCGGCTTTGCCGAGGCGGAGTTGTCGGTGGAGAGCCGCGAGAACACGCTGGTGATTGCCGGGCGCAAGTCGGAGACGGAAGAGCGGCCCGCTTATCTGCACCGGGGCATCGCCAACCGGGCGTTTGAGCGGCGTTTCCAGCTTGCCGATCACGTCCACGCCCAGACCGCCAAGATCGAGAACGGTCTTTTGCATGTCGATCTGGTCCGCGAGGTGCCCGAGGCGCTGAAACCCCGCCGGATTGAGATCGCGGGCGGTGCCAAGCAGGTCACGCTGGACGCCTAACCGCCCTTGGTATTGCAACCCCAGCCCGCGCCCCGATGGCGCGGGCGTTTTTATGTTCGGGCCTCGCTTTGGCGGCCTGGGTGGGATTTGAGTATTTTTGCCAAGAAGAAGGGGCAGAGGCGTGCGAGCCCCGGATAGGGTTCAGTACTCGGAAACGATCTGCGGGTCGGGGCGGTCGAGTTCCAGGGGCCGGCCGGCGGCCAGGATCGCGTCGATCTGGGCGCGAATGACATCGGGCCAGGGGACGGCCTTCTTGGCGTGAAAATCGATGCAGACCAGGGTGATGATGGCGCGCAGCCGGTCTTCGGTGCCGCATTTGCACACGATCTGAAAGCCCAGCGAGGAGCGGCCGATCCGATCGAGCGTCATCTGGAACTGCAGGCGGTCTTCCAGATAGCTCGCTTCGAGAAAATCGGTCTCGATGCGCACGGTGGGCACGGTGACGGAAAGCTCGGAATGCAGACGGTTGAAGGAATGGTCCAGCTGGCGTTCGAAGAAGCGTTCGACGGTGAGGTTCAGCATCTCGTAATAGCGGGGGTAAAAAACGATGCCCGCCGGGTCGCAATGCTGAAAGCGCACGGTCTGCACTTCCTCGAAGAAATTCACCGCGTCGTTCGTCTCTCCGCTCATGTCGCGCCCCCCGTTTCTCCGGCCCGCGGCTCATAGCCGAAAAGCGGGGGCGGGGGAAACCCCGCTTGCCCGGGCCGGGCCGCTGCGCCAAGCTGGCAGGTATTGGGCGCTTGGGCATTGAGCGGGCGGGATTGGCGCATGGTTGAGATTCTGAATTGGGATGACTTCACGAATTTCTATCGCAACCGCGCTGCGGTCGAGGCCGTTGTTGTTGCCGTTCGTGCGGCCCTTCGCATGGTGCCATTGGGCGCAACAGATGCGGATCAGTCGGACGCATCTTGGATTAAACGTGGAAACGCAACGCCCGCCCTTCGAGGGCTTCTGTCGGCAGCCGCGGCAACGCAAAATGACACCAGATCGAAGAACCATTTTCTAGCGTCGGCCTCTGCATCTGCTTTTGATGCCGCGCGTCTCCGCGGCTTTGAGAACGATGTGACTGCCGTGGCGAAGGCAGCGGGGTTTGCTGCCGATGCTGCGGACTCCGGTGCGACTGGTACCGCCGCCGATGCGGCAGTTATTTCTGCGGAAATGGTGGCTTCCTCCATCGAAGACTCCGTCGCCGACATCTGGCGCCTGGTGACCGCCGATGCGAAATCCATCGAGGCCGGGGCGTCGCCGAGTGAGCTGTTCAACAGGCCGCTCTGGCATGAGGCCGGGATGCCCGCGAGGCTTCAGACCGATTGGGCGCGGCTCAAAACGTATCTCACCGAGACGGACCCGCGGATGCGGTTCTGGGCGGAGTGGTACCAGCGGATGCTCGATGGCGACCCGATGGATTGGGCGATGCAGGAGGAAATCGCCCTCCTGCCCGAAGAAGACTGGCAGGCCGGGCCCGACCGCATCGCCGAGCGGATTGCGGTGATCCGAGAAAGGTATCTCGCGAAGAAAGCGCGGCTTGCCGAGCGGATGGATTTCGACCCGGATACAGCCAAGTTCTACACCACGCCAGTCGATATCTCGCGGCCAGACCTGCTGGCGACAGGCTTGCAGCGGATCAAGGATGCGCTCGATCTTACCTTGAACAGGGGCAATGGCCTCAATGCAGACTCGATCGAGGTCCAGATCCTTACACTGACCGTTTCGCGATACAGCCACGATCCTCAACGCGTTGAGATGGACTGTACTGAAGTCCATACGATGCTGACGGCCAAATTTGCGTCAGGTGAGTTGCCGGATGATGACCCGCACCGTGTCCTGTCGCGCAGACTACTCGACACTGCCGAACATCTGCGCGCGGGCAGCGAGGAGATTGCCGAGGCGCGCGATTTTTCCCTCGAAGCGCGCTTGAGGGCGTTAACCCCAGAGCAGCGCGCGGAGTTGGGGTCGGAACTCCAGATCGAGGAGGTTCTGGGGGAGCAGACTCGTCAGGAGTTCAAGGAGGACAAGGCTGCGATAGCAAACGCGACAGGGGCCGATCCGATCTATCGGGGGCGGTTGAGGCGTCTTGTCTCGCGCGTAGCGCGGATCAGTCTGCTCGCCAGATCGAAGGATGTGGTAGACAAGATCAAGAACCATCGCGGGTTCATCGGTATGGATATTGCGCTCAAGATCGCGGCGGCAGGGCGATGGGTCGTCCGTGTGTTCTACTATCTCTAGGTCACATACCCATAAACCGGCTACCCATTGGACGTGTGGTGTGATTCACTTCTGCCAAAGAGCAGGAGGCAGGCATGGCGCGTTTCGATCTTACGGATTTTGAGTGGTCGGTGATCCAGCCTTTGCTGCCGACAA
>JBCDAZ010000014.1:0-82239 GCA_039184655.1 Pseudomonadota bacterium
CCAGCATCTTCTGCATCAACGCTTTCTTGAGCTCCTTCATCAGACCACCCTCGCCGAGCAGATCCTCAGGCCGCTCGCAGCCCTTCAGGAGCTCGTCCAGCACGTCGTCCTTGATCTTCTTGCCCATAACCCATGCCCTTTTTTCTCAGCATGGACCGGCAGCTTTCTACACAGAAGACCGGACACTCTCTCTGCGGCACGGGCCTCCAAGGCCTTCAGCCGCTTCTTCATCGTCTCCAGGTCGTTGCCCAGCCAGATCGACCGCACACCGGACGAGGACACCATGATCCCTCTATTCTGCAACTCCCAGGACGCCCGCTTCTGGCCCAGCGCCGGGTTCTCGATGGCCAGATCAACCACCGCGCGTTCCACAGGCTCCGGCACCCGGTTCATCACACAAGGCTTCTTGCGGCTCAGGTCCATCAGGGCCGCTTCGCCGCCTTGCTCGTACAACTCCTTGAACCGATAGAAACTGTCCCGGCTGTAGCCCATCACTTTGCAAGCTTGGCTGACGCTGCCCAACTGCTTCGCAAGCTCAAGCAAGCCAAGCTTCGGTTTGATGATCTTTTTTTGAATACTTGTCATTGGTCGACACTCCTTGGTCACGCTCTAAAAGAGCGGAAATGTCAGATCAAGTCCCGTGCTTTACACTTGAGGACCGTTATCGAGGATGATCTCCTCTGGCAGCCCAAACCGCAGAGCCAGTTGATCTAGGAACCGCGCGACCCGCGCCCCAGGGATCGACACATCGACAATCTGGCCGGGGCAGAACCGGCTGTGATCGTCCACGATGTTGAGCACCCGGAACCTTCGATAATCGCGAGCTGGTCGCCGACGAAGTCCATAGACCATCTCTGCATTGGCTACTCTGGCACCTGACGAGCGATAGGGTCACGCCTTGGCAGCTTGCGCCGCTTCTTAGTGCGCACCTGCAAACCATGCTCGGTGTAGAGCCTGTAGATGCGTTTGTCGTCTAATTGAGCAAGCCAATCTCCCGGGGCCTTGATCGATCTTCGCCAGCAGATCCTTGTCGTCTTCGCGGTCAGAGATTTATCCCTGCCGCATGAGTGGCGCTCGATCGTTCGGCGTCTCGATGTGGTTCTCGCGGTGCCCCTATCCGGGTGCGGGACCGCAAAGCGTTTCGCGAGATCGCCGCAGCCGCGCCCCGGAGAGCTCGGCATCCAGTCAGCTGGTCATGTCCTCTTCATCGTTGCTCATGCTGGGCAGGGTCTAGGCTCGAAGGTCGTGCCGTCCCGCATCATACTGTAGAGGATCGTCGCTAGCTTCCGCGCGAGCGCGCCACGAGCCTTCCAGCTTCCGGATCGCGCCGCCAACTGCTGAGCCCAGACACGCAGGCCAAGTTCACCACGAGTGCGATAGAGGATCACATTCGCAGCTTCGAACAGCAGCCTGCGGGTGAGCCGATCGCCGCACTTCGAGATCCGTCCGCCGATGTCGACCTCTCCCGACTGATACCGTGTCGGTGTCAGGCCGAGATATGCACCAACATCGCTCGCACGTCGAAAGCGGGATGGGTCTTCGATTGCCGCGGCGAAGGCGATCGCCGTGAGCGGCCCGACACCTGGCGCACGCATCAGGAGCCGGCAGGTCTCGTTCTCTCGGGCGATGAGACCAAGCTGGCGGTCAAAAGCACGGCGGCGCGCTCGCAGGACGGCCAGCGTCTCTAGCAGGGTCTCGAGCAAGTCCCGGATCATCGGGTCCTTCGGCATCGCCTGGCGGACCGCGCGATCGAACGAGCCCCCCCTTTCCGGCGCCGATGATCGCACCAAAGGTCTTCGCCAGCCCACGGATCTTGTTGATCAACGCCGTGCACATGCTTACCAATTGATCCCGTGCCACAAGGATCGCACGGACCCGGTGCGTTGCCATCGCCTTCATCGGCACAGCCTCGTACCAACCTGAACGAACGAGCTGTGCTAGCCCGCGCGCATCGTTTCTGTCGGTCTTGTTGGCCTGGAGCTTCAGCGCCGCGGCTGCGCGACGAGCATGGATGCAGTCGAGTGGCAAGCCCACAGCGCGCAGGCCATGCCATAGCCAGACCGCGACAGGGCCGGTCTCCATTCCCGCGCGCTCGAGACCAGGCGCCCGGCGAGCAAGCGTCGCCGCAATATCCTCGACCGCCGTCGGTACCTTTCCCTGCCAGACCACCGCGCCGGCGTCATCGATCACGCAGATCGCCGTTTCCTTCAAAGAGACATCCAGCCCTGCGGAGAGCGTCATCGTCCATCCTCCTCTTCAACGACGACGCAGCGTACCCAGCGGCGGCATCTGCTCCAGATTACGCCATGTGGTTCATGGCCAGGCCTTCGCGCCGCAACATGGCATGTAAGCGCAGATAGCCGTAGCGACGGTTCTCAGACGCCAGTTCCTTCATGCGCTTGATCGCAGCGGCGGCATCTTTAGGCAGCGGGCGATATTGCTGCACCGATCGCGACAGCCCGACAATCCGGCAGGCCCTGCGTTCGCTCAGGCCCATCTCTCTGACCAGAAAGCCTTCGGCTCTTCGCTTCGCCATGGGCTCACCAATGTTTCTGGAGCAGGTCCTTTATGGCGGACATGTCCAGCATCTGATCCGCGACGATCCGCTTGCGCTTGGCATTCTTAATCTCCAACTCGCGCAGCCGCTTGGCCTCCGACGCATCCATGCCGCCATACTTCTTCCGCCAGGCGTAGAACATGCCCGAGCTGATGCCGTGACGCCGACAGATGTCGTCCGTCTTCGCGCCCGCCTCGCTCTCCTTCAGCACGCCGATGATCTGTTCTTCGGTGAAACGCTTCCGCTTCATGGGTCTTCCTCCTTCGTCTATTCAAAGGTGGAAAATTCCAGTTCGCAATGGCCCGGATATCGGGGGCAAGGTCACAGCCGGAGAATTCCAGTTCAGCCCGGCCCTAATGCAGGGGAAAGGTCATTCGGTTGCATCCCCGAAGGCATGGGCCAGCGCGATTTCGGTTATCTCGCACGGATAGTCGGTGCACTCGGCCGCCCAGTCCCGTAAGGTTGAGCGCAGCCCATGCGGAACCGCAGAACGACCCGAGACAGGATCGCCGTAGCCCAGGCTGCCCCGCCTAAGGGAAGACCGGCGCATCCGGCACATCATGGCGGTGAGCGCCATGTCGGAAAGCCGGCCGCCACGAGGCGCTGTAAACACCAGATCGGTCCCGTGCAGGCGCGGCACGCGGCCAAGCAGATCGACAGCGGCAAGCGAAAGCGGCACACGGCGTTCGCGGGACATCTTCATGCGCGCGCCCGGGACAGCCCAGATCGCCCGCTCCAGATCGACCTCGCTCCAGACCATGCCCGACACCTCACCGGAGCGTGCTGCGGTCAGGGTAAGGAATTGCAACGCACACGCGGCTATACCGGTTCGCCTGGTGTGATCGCGCCACCATTCGGGCACAGCGTCGATGGCACGTGCCGGTTGGTGCTGCATCTTTTGCGTGGTGGAGGGCGCGGGCAACAGGTTCTTTAGATGGCCGCGCCAGTTGGCCGGGTTCTCCCCCTCACGCAGCCCGTGGGACAGGGACCATTCGAGGATCGCCTCCAAGCGCCCACGAAGCCGCGACGCCGTTTCGGTTTTTGTCGCCCAGATGGGTTCGAGCACGTGAAGAACGGATCCTGTGGTACCTGCACTTATCTGAAGATGCCCGATCAACGGCTTGGCACAGGTGGCAAGCCTGTGTCGCCATCGCTCTCGGTGCTTTGCATTCTTCCAGCCCGCCTCATGGGTGGCGATGTAGCGCGCCGCCGCTTCGGCAAAGGTCAAGCCGGTCTCGATTGCCTGAGCCTCTGCACGCCGCTCCCTGCGCGCGGTGATCGGATCGACGCCATCCAGATGCAAAAGGCGCCGCGCGTCCCTGCCTTGTGGCGCGCCTCGGCCAGCGTGAGCAGTTTCGCCGAGCCCAGCCCCATGTAATGCGGCTTGCCGTGTCGTTTTTAGTGCAGCTCCCAGGCCTTGGACCCAGATTGGCGCATGTTCAGATAAGGGCCATCGCCATCGGAATGGCGCCCGGGCTTAGACAGGGCCTCCACGCCGCGCGCTGTAGGTTTTGGCATCGCACACCTCCATGTCGCCCACACCATGGCCCACACCGCAAACATAGAACATGCCGGATACCACGGGCAGGCTTGGGATACGTGAAGGGTAGAAATGCCTGTTTCCAAAGCTTCAATTGGATCGCTATGGAACAGCGTGGACAATAGTATGGTGGACCTCAGCTCCAGCAAGCTTCGCTCTTTCGCCTCAGCATCTTGCGAGAAAGCGTTCTACTCGCACCGTGTCGCGTGCAGCAAAGGCGGCAGGGTCCATGCCTGTCGTGCCCGTACAATCACAGCGTGATCGCCTTCGTTTCCAAATATTCGTGAAAGCCCATCGGACCCGCCTCTCTACCGTTCCCGGACTCCTTGTAACCCCCAAACGGCACATCATAGTCGCCCGCATTGCCGTTCACATTGACCACGCCGGCACGCAGCTTCCGGCTTACGCGGCGAATGCGGTCCTCATCGCCCGACTGAATATAGGCCGCAAGCCCGTAAGGCGTATCATTGGCGATGTCGATCGCTTCCTCCTCGGTATCAAAGGGCAGGACCGCAAGCACGGGGCCGAAAACCTCCTGCCGGGCGATGGACATCTCGTTTGACACATCCACAAACAGCGTCGGCCGGATATAGTACCCGGCATTGAACCCTTGAGGTCGCCCAAGGCCGCCAGCCGCCAGGCGGGCGCCATCATCGATACCGCGCTGGATCATTCGCTGGACATGATCGAACTGGCGCTTGTTGACGAGGGGACCATAGTGATCGCCCTCCTTCATCGGATCGTCGATCTTGGTGCTTTCGACCACATTCGTGACCAGCGCGACCACCTCGTCATAGACGCTGCGCTCGACCAGCAGCCGCGAAGCCGCGTCGCAGGACTGACCGTTATTGATAAAGCAGCTGTCCACCGAAATCTGAGCGGCCTGAGCAAGATCGGCATCGGCAAAGAGCAGGTTGGGCGATTTGCCGCCGAGCTCTAGCGTCACGCGCTTGATCGTGTCTGCAGCCGCTTTGGTGACCGCCTTGCCCGCGCGTGTCGAGCCGGTGAAGGAGACCATGTCGATGTCGGGATGGGCCGCAATGGCCTCGCCGACGCCCGCCCCATCGCCGTTGATCATGTTGAAAACACCGGGCGGGCAGCCTGCCTCGTCGATCACTTCGGCCAGCATGATGGCCGAGAGGGGCGCGTACTCGCTGGGCTTCAGCACAATAGTGCAGCCCGCTGCCAGCGCCGGCGCCACTTTGATGATGATCTGGTTTACCGGCCAGTTCCAGGGTGTAATCATGCCCACGACACCCACCGGTTCGTCAACCAGCGTGGATCCGCCCCGTAGCGATGGACGCTCGAACCGGTGCGCCTTCAGCGCTTCGATCGCGGCGTCCAGATGGCCGGTGCCGACCGGTACCTGCACCGCGCGAGAGAAGGACATCGTGGTGCCCATCTCATAGGGCATGACCTTCACAAAGGCTTCCGTCCGCTTTTCATACGCCGCAATGATGCGTTCCAATAGGGCCACCCGCTCGTCGACAGGGCTGAACTGCCAGATCTTGAACGCCTCCAAGGCAGCGGCGGTGGCCTTATCGACATCGCCAGCCGTGCCAAGCGCAATGGTCGCGATCTTCTCCTCATTGCCCGGATGGATCACATCGAACGCGCTGCCGCCCAGCGGATCGACCCAGGCGCCGTTGATGTAGAACTTCTTCAGGTTTTCCATCGTGATCCCCCACTCTCCAAGATTTGGCGCGAGCCTAGTGCGCGCGGCTTGGTCCAGCAAGGCGCACGCCTGCCCATCGGTCCAACGGTCGGTGAGACGCGGTCCCTAGGAACCCTGGCCACCGAAAGCGGTCGCACCAGCCCCGCAAAGTCTGTTTCGACAGCAAAGGACCCACCGGCCCGATTTGACGCCAAAACGCACAACGGCCCCGACGGGAAAACCAAGAAGCGGACCGATCGCTATCGCGTAGATGTTGATCCCGCCTCCAACAGTTGAGAATTCGTTGCGCTGCGCCGAAGCGCGCGTCGCAAAGTGCATGGAGATGTCGACGCAGATAGGCGGGACGAGCATAGGCGGCACAATCAAAAGCACGCTGCCTAAAAACACCATGACCACAAGCACGATAACCACAGGCGTTGTGGCAACGGCCGAGCAGACCGGCCCGCTTCGCGAGCCCAGGAACAGCCTCGGCGGGGATTTGCCAAAAACGAAGGCCAGGCCGCCCGAAAAAGCCGTCGGGACCAGAGAATCGCCCATCTGGCGTTTGACGACGAGCATGTGTGCATCCGGGCGCGATATCGAGGGTCGAAAAGCGCAGCGAGACCTGCGGGACAGTCCGGACCGGCGCGGCGCCAAGACCGCCCGATAACGCAGCCATGCGCTCATTAAGCCTTTCCAACGACCCAGACATGGGAAACGTCAGCCGTGGCGGGTCGGCAAAGACGATGTCGATCACCTGGGCCGTCGGCGTATCGATTAAGCGCACAGGCTGAATGCCGATGAGCGCCAGCAAGGTCTGGCTAAGACGCCCGCCCAGAATGAGGATCCAGGCATCGATGCGAACCAGAAGGTTTCTGCAAAGCGGCGCGATCGGCATCGCCGAGATCTGTAGCGAGCACGGCGCTAGAAGCCCCGCTGCCACCCAATGGCCCCAGCTGACGCGGCGTGTCCCGGCAGGCCGCTAGCCCGCCTCAACGCGGGCCACCAGCGCCGCCCGGTTCGGGTTGGTCGGGCGCTCAATCACGCCGAGGGGCAGGCTGGTTTTCTTGCGCGGCCCATACGGCCGTTCGATGCGTCAAAAGCGACAGCCGCCGCCGCAGCGCAACGGGTTGCAAAACGCAGTCTTCCGGTATCAGAGCAAGCCGCATTGGCAGGGCGCCAACGGCCCGATCAAGCTTGAGGGCTTGCAAGGGAAGGACGGCATCGCCGCACGCAAACGGCTGGAGCTGCTTGCGAAGCCGCGGTGCGCGGGTCTGCCTATAGCAGGTCCTCCCAAGAGCAGGTCTTTGCAGAGCGGGTCCTTGCAGAGCAGGTCTTTGCAGAGCGGGGCTCAGCCCTCTTTCGACATGCGCTCCTCAAGCCGGTAGATGCGCCTGGTATTGTCCCGCAGCAGGCCGCGCTTGCTTTCTGCCCTCAAACCCAGCGCCTCGATCTCGGAACGGGTGCGACCATGCTCCAAAACGGGGAAATCGGTACCAAAAATCACCTTCTCGCGGCCATAGCTGTTGAGAAAGCGCACAAAGCTCTCGGGCCAGTATTTCGGGCTATGCGCGTCCGAGCCTATAAAGACGTTCCGGTGCTTCCAGGCCATCGCGATCATTTCTTCGGCCCAGGGAATGCCGATATGAATACCGATAAGCGTGAGCTCGGGAAAATGACAGGCCACGGGATCGAGCGTGATGGGCCGTCCGACGCTTTCCAACGGGTAGTCCGGCGCATAAATCATCGACTGGCCGACCTGGATCTGGATCGGCACCTCAAGCTCCACGCATTTGGCATAGAAAGGGTACCATCGGGCGTTGTTGGGGGCGAGCTCGAACCAATGCGGATAGGCATGCGCGCCGATGAACCCAAGCTCTCGCACCGCGTGGTCCAACGCCCGGACGCCGTCCATGCCTTCGGTCGGATCGATGCCGGCCAGGCCGCAAAACCGATCCGGGTGCGCAGCGACTGCGTCGGCGACGAGCGCGTAAGGAAGCCGCCAGCAGGCGCGCGGTCCTACCGGACCGCAGCGGTGGGCGATCAGAAAAGCCCGCTCGATACAAGCCGCATCCATCCGTGCGAGCAGGTCGGCAAGGCTGACCCCCGAATAGGTGTCGCTGTGCACGCGCATCTTGTCGCGATAAAAGGCATCGCGGCCCTCCGGCCGATGGGCCAGCGCCTCCTCCGTCCAAAGATTGCAAACGGCGTCGATCGCCGGAACCTCGCTCACAAACCCATCTCCCGTGCGACGATGTTGCGTTGGATCTCGTTTGCCCCCTCGCCGAAGCTGTAAAGCCGCGCGTCGCGCCAGATCCGGGCCATGTCGCTTTCCGCCGCATAGCCGGCGCTGGCCATAATCTGCATGCCGGCCTCCGCAACCGCTTGCAGGGTTTCGGTCGAAACGATCTTGGCCGCGGCCGCCTGCCGGGCGCAAGGCAACCCTTCGCGGATCCGCCAGGCCAGCTCGAAGGCCGTCAGCCTTGCCTGATCCACTCGCATCTGCATGTCGGCCAGCCGATGTGCCAGCGCCTGAAAGCGTCCGATCGGACGCCCGAACTGCCGACGCGTCTGGGCATGGGCAACCGCCAGATCGACGGCGAACTGGGCATAGCCCGAAACGGCCGCTGCCATGCCTGCGCGCGCGTAGTGCAGGATACTCATCAGATGCGCAAAGCCTTGACCAGGCTCGCCCAGCAGCGCATCCGAGGCCAGGAGCGCCCCGTCCAAAGAAACCTCAAAGCTGGGCAGGCAGTTGTTTCCGATCGTCGGGATCGGGGTGAAGGCAACGCCCGGCGTGTCCTTGCCAACAAGAAAGAGCGAGATGCCCTCGCGCCCTGCGCTGCCCGGCCGGCGGGCAACCGTCACCATAAAATCCGCCTCTCTCGCATCCGAGATCCAGCTTTTGCGGCCTGTCAGCCGGTAGCCCTGCGCGACAGGTTCCGCCAAGGTGGTGATCGCCGCAGCATCGCTGCCAGCCTGCGGTTCGGTCAAAGCCAGCGCGAAAAGCAGCCGCCCTTCGATCAGGGGACCGAGCAGCGCACGCTGTTGCGGCGCGCCGAAATGCGCCAGAGCCATGCCGCCAAAGCCAACCGCCCGGTTCATCAGCGAGCCCAGCATCCAGGCCCGCAGGCCCAGCCGATGCTGCACACAGGCAACCGTATCCCAGCCCGCGGCAAGGCCGCCATCGGCTTTCGGGAAGGCCAGACCCAGCAGCCCCGCCTCACCCAGCACAGGCAGCAGATGGTAGGGTGGACGTTTTTGGGCATCGTAGCGCCGCTGGGCCGGCAGGGGCAGATGGCGCTCTACAAGCCTGTCCACAGTACGCAAAATCGCTTCCTGCTCTGCAGTTTCCGCGAAATCCACCCGATGCTCCTGCTTGCGGCGACCGACGATACGGATAGGTTGAAGCGACACGTCCACGCCCGTCAATAGACCGGTGCCTGCATGCGAAACCTTGCCGAGCCCCTGGATATTCACGCCCGCATGCGGTCCCGCCACCCCGCAATCGTCAGCGGTGATGTCACCCTGTCTTATGCCGCGTTCGCCGAGCGGGTGCGCAACTGTGCCGGTGCGCTTCTGGCGCATGGCGTTCGACAGGGGGCGCTGGTCGGGCTTGCCCTGAAGGACAGTGTCGATCACCTGGTGCTGCTGTTTTCGCTGGCCCGGATCGGTGCGGTCATCGTGCCGATGGACTGGCGCTGGAGCCAGGCCGAGAAGGCGAGGCTGGTCCGACACATGTCGCTTGGCTTTGTGATCGTCGAGGCGGAGGCCGCGGCGATCGGGGATGCACGTATGCTGCGCCCGGATGGCTCCTGGGCCGCTGCGCCGGCGGCGCCTATGGTGCTGGAGCCCGATCGGCCGGTGATCCTGTCACTGTCTTCCGGCACAACAGGACGGCCGACAGGACCGCTCGCCACCCATGCGCAGATGCTGGCGCGCATTGCCAACCAGCTGGTCACGCTGACATTTTCGCAGCATGATCGGTATCTGTTGGCCACGCCGCTCTACTTCGGCGGCGGTCGGGCCTTTGCGCTAACCCATCTGCATATCGGGGCCACGCTGATCCTTTGCCCGCCCCCCTATCAACCCGAAGCGCTGGTCGCCGAGATTGCGGACAAGACCGCCGACACCAGCTTTCTGGTGCCCACCCAGATACGCCGCCTGCTGGCGCTAGACGACGCGGCGCTGGCCCGTGCCCGCGGGCTGCGGCTTCTGATCAGCTCCGGCGCGCCGCTGCGCCCCGAAGAGCGCCGCGAGATCGCGCGTCGCATCACGCCGGGCTTTATCGAATACTACGCATCGACCGAAGGCGGAGGGATCACCGTCTTGACGCCTCAAGGACAAAAGCAGCATCCCGATTCGGTCGGCTGCGCCGCTTTCATGGTCACGGTCGAGATCGTGGACGACGCGCATCGCACCCTGCCCCCGGACCAGATCGGACAGGTCCGTTATCGCGGGCCGGGCGTTGCACAGCAGATTTACCGAGAGCCCGACAAAACAGCCGCGCCCTTTCGCGGCGGATGGTTCTACCCGGGCGATCTGGGGCGGATGAATGCGGCGGGCTACCTTACCCTTTTGGGGCGTGCAAAGGATGTCATCCTGCGGGGCGGCGTCAACATCTATCCCCTTGAAATCGAACAAGTGCTTGCCGAGCATCCCGCCGTCGCCGAAGCGGCCGTTTTGCCCCAACCGCATGCTGAGCTTGGCGAAACCATCCTTGCCGCTGTCGTCGCCCATACCCCGCTGAGCGCCGAGGTCCTGGCCGCGCATTGCCGCAGCCGGCTCGCCCCCTACAAACAGCCGGCGCGAATCGTTTTTCTCAACGCATTGCCGCGCAACAGCGCCGGGAAGGTCGTAAAGGCAATGATCGACATTTCGGACGCCTGAACGCTCAGCAAAATTGCATCCCGCCCGACTTGGGATAAAGTTAACAGGTGGGGCATCGGCCCTTGTCGACGCATACGGAATGAATCGGGTCTGACGATATCTCACGGCATGGGGAGGGACGCATGGGAAAACATTTGCTCAAGGCGCTGAGCCTGGCGGCGCTGCTGATCGCCGGAACCGCGCAGGCGGAGGACAAATTCGTTCGCATTGGCGGCGGCCTGGCCGGGACGTATCCGATCTTTGCGGCCAAGCTGGCCGAGCTGATCAACGAGAAGATCCCGGGCGTGACAGCCAATGTGGTGTCGGGCAATGTCGAAAAGTCGCAGATCGGGATCGAAACGGGCGAACTCGACCTCAACATCGCGCCCACCTTCAACACCGCGATCATCTTTAACGGGAACGGATCGCTGGGTGTTCCGACACCGAATGTCCGCCATATCATCACGCTTTACGGCTCACCGATCCAGGCGGTGGCGCGCAAAGGCGGTATTACCGCGCTCGATCAGCTTGACGATGCCGCCAACAAGGTTTGGATGGGTCAAAAAAGCGGCTTCTTCTTCCAAGTGTTCGAGCCGATGCTGATTGCCAGCGGCACCAGCGTGGAAGCGATCGAGGCTGCCGGTGGGGTGATCGAGGAATACGGGTATCTGCAAGAGGTACAGGGCTTTCAGGACAACTCGCTGGACGCGGGGGTCTTTGCCGGACCGGTGCCCTACGGCCTGCTGCTGCAGATCGAGCAGACCCCGGGCTTCCAGCTCGTCGGCATGAGCGAGGAGGCGCTCGACAAGCTAGAAGCGCTTCTCCCCGGTATGGCGCGGGTCGAGATCCCCGCCGGCTCCTATCTGGGTCAGGACGCTGCGATCATGGCACCCTATTACGTCAACCATTTGGTCGCCAACGCCAATGCCGATCCGGAGCTGATCTATGCGGTGACCAAGCTGATGTATGAGAACTACGCCGAATTCCACGGTCTCTTTGCCGGATCCGAGGAAATCGACGATCAGAATGTGCTGCAGCATAATGTGCTGCCGGTGCATCCGGCCGCCGAAAAATTCTATGCCGAGGTCGGGGCGCAGTGATGCGCGCGTCGGGCGAACCCGCCGGGCGGTCCGGCACCGCCGCGCGGGCCGCCCGGGCCGCCCGAACCGCCCACTCAGAACGGGGCGCACACCTGGATCGGATTGCCCGCTTGGATCAGGCTGCCCGCTTAGATCAAGCTGCCCGTCCAGACAGGGTCGTCAGACCGGAACGCCCAAGCAGATCTGCATTCGCCAGAGCCGCGCCAAGCGCGGTTCTTGTCGTCACCCCAAACGCCTCGCCAAAATCGGCACGCTACGCTTCACCGCAGGCGGCACTGAAGAGGATGCTGCATCGGACGCGCGTCGCGGCCCGATCCCCGCGCTGTGCGTAAACCGTCAAGCCAGGGCCGGAACCGGCCGCGGGCGATGAACCTGCGCCCGAGCTTGCATCCGACACGACACCCGATCTTACCACCGACGCTGCGCCCGTGACGGAGGCAGCCTACACCGCGGCCGCGGCGCAACCCGACGCAAGGACGAGCGCCACCGACCGCAGCCTTGTTGATTGGGCGGTTCTGGTCTTTTCGACCTTCTTCATCCTCATCCATCTTTACGGGGCGATTTACAGCGCCCCCGATGCGCTGCTCTACCGCTCGCTTCATGTAACGACCGCCCTTGTCCTGGTCTTTTTGACCAAACCTCTACCGGGTCTGTGGCGCTGGCTCGACATCTTGTTCATTGCCGGGGTGATCTGGGTTCAGATATATTTCTTCATCGAGTTGGAGACCTGGAATATTCGGACAGTGTTCTTCCGCCCTATAGACTACGTCACGTCGATCCTTTTCATTGTAACGATTTTAGAGGCCACGCGTCGGGTTGTCGGCTTCATACTGGCTCTTGTTGCTCTTTTCTTCATGTTTCATGCAGTTTTTGCCAACCACTTCCCAGGAATATTTTATGGACCGCCATCGAGCCTGAAGAATCTGTTGCAGAACGTCTTTCTCGATTCCAACGGGATCTTTGGCACCGCGATTGCCGTGATGGCCAACTTCGTCGTGCTCTTTATCCTGTTCGGCACCATGCTGAATGCCTGCGGCGGCGGCGCCTTCTTCACCCGGCTCGCCTTTGCGCTTTTTGCGCATCGCACCGGCGGGCCAGCCAAGGCGGCCGTCGTCTCTTCAGCGATGATGGGCAGCCTTTCGGGAAGCGCCATCGGCAATGTGCTGACGACCGGCGTCTTCACGATCCCGCTGATGATCCGGCTGGGCTATCGGCGCGCCTTTGCCGGCGGGGTGGAGGCTGCTGCATCCAATGGCGGGATGATCATGCCACCGGTAATGGGCGCCGTTGCCTTCATTATGGCCGAGTTCCTCGACCGGCCCTATAGCGAGATCGTGATCGCGGCGATCATTCCGGCATTTCTCTACTTTCTGGTGATTTTCGTGACAGTGCATGCCGAGGCGCGCAAGCTGGGCCTAGCGACGATCGACCGGCAGCATTTACCCAGCCCGCTGAGGATCTTGAGGGCGCAGGGCTATCTGCTTTTGCCTATTCTGCTGATCATCGGCGCGCTGATCGCGGGGCGTTCGATCGTCTATGTCGCGGTGCTGATCACCGCCGCCACCTTCCTGATCGCGCTTGTTCAGCCACGCAACCGGATCACGCCGGGCGCGCTGCTTGGGGTGGTCGAGGCGACGGCGCGGGCCACGGTTGGCCTCTCCGCCGCCGCGGCAGCTGCGGGCATCGTGCTGGGCGCAATTTTTGCCGTGGGCCTGAGCTTTCAAATCGCGCAAGCCGCGGCGGCGGCAGCCGCGGACAACCTTTGGGTGCTCTTGCTGCTTTCGGCCGTGATGGCGCTGATCATGGGCATGGGGATGACGGCGATTGCGATCTATCTCACATTGGTGGCCACCATCATCCCGATCCTGAAACTGGCCGGCGTGCCTCCGGTCGCGGCGCATTTCTTTGCGTTTTACTACGGCATCATCTCCAATATCACGCCACCAGTGGCACTGGCGGCATTTGCCGCAGCACCGATTGCCACGGCCAACCCGATCGGGGTCGGGGTGCAGGCCTCGCGGCTGGGGGTCTCTTGCTTTCTCCTGCCGATCTTCTTCATCTACGCGCCGGGTATCCTCTTTGAAGGGACAGCCGTCGAGATCATCGCTGCCACCGTCACGGCCACGGTCGGGCTTGTGGCCTTTGCCCTTGGCGTGACGGGCCATGCGCTGAACCCGATGCCCGGCTGGCAGCGGCTAAGCGCGCTTCTCGCCGCCGGCCTTTGCGTGGCACCATTGGCCGAAACGCAGCTTGCGGGGATCGTTTTGGCAGGCGCGGTACTGGCGGCGAACGCCCTGAGACGATACGCAGCGCCCGCGGATCGACGCCCAGATCTGGGCCGAGCGCGCGCGCGCAACGGCCAGCCTGCAAACGGGCAGTCGCGCGAAAGCGCAGCGGGGATCGTGGCGAACGACGCGCGCGAGGCGGAAGAGGCGACCGAGACCCGAGACATCTTGGATGCCGTGATGGCGGAGCCGCCCGTCGATCCCGATCGCACAAAAGGTCTTTGGGCAGGCTGGGCGATCGTCATACTGGTCGCCGCGGCCATGGAGCTTTGCGGCCAGCTTGCCCTGCATGCCCGCACGCCGCTGTTGTGGGTTCTAGCAATGGCCGTGACGGCCACTGTCGCCAGTCTCGGGATCGGGTTTGTCACCAGGGGCGGGGCACGCCGTACCCAACCGTGATCGCCGCTAGCGTGGGTTTTCGAACCACCCGCCATGGGTCCCGATCGGGACATACTGATCGGGGATCCAGATGCTGGCGAGCGGCTCCGCTTCAAAATCCCGGGCATCCAGGATGACCAGCCGCGACCGGTTGCTTTGCGGTTGAAAGACGAAGCCCATCAGCCAGCCATCATCCTCCGCCTCGCCCTTGGGAATAAAGCTCATCTCCGACGACATGCCACCCTCGAACGCCTGGCACTGCGCCGCGCCGGTCTTAAAATCGAGCTTGACCGCACGGTTGAAGGCGGGCTCCAGCGTCGCTTCGATCGCATACCCGTAACGATAGGCGCGCCCTTCGACCGACGGGCTGATCTTGGGAAAATCGAGCGGCAGGTCGAAGACCGGTTCTTCGCGCGCCACGTCGGATTTGCCCGACATCGGCAGCACCCAGCGGGCAATCATGGGCTCGGTGTCGCCCAACGGGCCGAACATGTCCTTCTCGCTGGCGCGCTCGTAGCGGCTCACATCGACCACGATGTCCCCGCCTTCCGTCTCGTAAGCGTTCATCGCATGATAAGCATAGCAGGGCGCCACAGAGAACCAACGCACATCCTCGGCGCAACCGCGTTTGGGGATCACTCCGACGCGACAGGGTTTTTTGCCATCCCAGGCAATCGGCAGGGTGGTCCTTAATAGCGCCCAAGGGCTGAAGACGACGCTGAGGTCGAAGATGATCGCGTGGTTCTGGGTAATCGCCATGTCGTGGATCTGCGTCATGCCGCTAAGCGGAACGGTGATCCGATTGAGCAGCCGGCCATCGCTGGTGAGCCGCTGGTAAAGCGCATTGGCCCCGATCTTGGCGGCGTAGGTGACCGCGTGGATGTCGTTCTCGACCGGGTCGATCTTATGATGCCCGGTAAAGCCATGCGCAAGGCTGCCGTCCAGATCGCTGCGCGCGACGGTCTCGAGTTCGCGCGTGATCTCCACCATGCTGGCCCCGGCTTCGATGGTCGCATAAAGCCGGTCGGCAAACTGAACCACATTTGTATTGGGCGAGACGTCGAGGCCGTTCGTCACCGGCCCGCCGGGATCGGACATATTACGCTTTTTGGCAACATCGCCCGCCCGCACGAAGCGGTTTCGATACCACTTTGCCTGACCCTTTTCGATGTGAACGCCATGCAGCATGCCATCGCCGCTGAAGTAATGCTGCTTGGGGCTGATCTTACCCGCCGGGTTTGGCCCGTTACGCACATAAAGCCCCGAAAGCTCGGGCGGAATCGTCCCGTCGACATGAAGACGCTCGACCGTGATCTCCGCCTGAACCGGGGCGAAGGGAATGTTCTGGTACCGGGCGTTGGTGTCGGCACTGACGACCCTGCGGATGAAATCGAGCATGCAGCCGACCCCTTTCTTTTGGACTTTGTCCATGACTGGGTCGGACAGATAAGCCAGGGTCGAGCGCGGTCAATGGCGCTTGCGGCGCAAGCGATGCCGCATCGCGCGTCCAACTTAGCCTTGGTTCAAGATTTTGCGGTAACGCGCGATGAATATGCCCTTGCCCTTCATCGTCTTGGTCACCCAGTTTCCAAAGGTGGCGATCTTGAGGTAGGAGTTGCCCAGCTCGGGACCCAGAGGCACCAGGATCGGCGGCTCCGACCAGGGCGCGTAGGGCTTCAACGCATCGAGAGGCTTGCCCGCAGCAAGCGCCTTCAGCGTCTTGGCCAGCCAGGGTTGCTGCCGCGACGTCGCCACGATCGTCATGGCATCCCCCGCATCGACGGCATCGCCGGCAGCAAAGACCGTCGACCTGCCGCATGGCCGCAGATATCCATCCACCTTGACGCGCCCGTCGGTGGCCCGCACCACACCGGGCAACGCGTCAAAGAGGGTGGTCTGGGGTTTGGAGCCGATCGCCGGGATCACCAGATCGGCCGCGATGCTGCGACCATCAGCCAGCGACAGCGCACCTGCATAGGGTTCGGTCGTGCTTTTTAGGTCCGAGACGCGCTGGCCCGTAATCACCGTCACCCCCATCCCTTCAAGCTTGGCCGACAATCTTTCGCCCATCGGGCCGGGAACCGACGCAAAAAGCGCGCTGTCCGACGTGATCAGAGTGACCTTCTTTTTGGGATACGCATGGGCGATCTCGCCCGACAGCTCCGTGCCAACGGCACCCGCCCCGACAATGGCAATGCTGCCGGCCGTTTCGATCAGTTCTTGTACGCGGTGCTGCGCGGCCTCGAAGGCATCAATATCGTCACCGGCCGGCTTGAAGATGCCACCATTCGAGGAGCCGGTGCAGAGAACGGTGAAATCGGCCGGAATGGCCTCGCCCGACGCGGTGACGATCCGGTCCTCGTGAACCTCAACGGCACGATCCGCCACAAATCGTCCCGATTTAAGCAGGCGATCGTACGGAATAAGCGCCTGTTGCCGAACCGAAGGATCGATCAGCGCGCGGAGCATCGCCGGCGCGTGCACAAAGGCCCGGCGCGGTTCGACGAGCGTCACATCCATAATGGCTTCGAGCCCTTTTGCCAATTCAGCCCCGATATAGCCCCCGCCGACAACGACCAGTTTGCGTTTTGACATCTTCGATCTCACCTCTAACCGTCTAGGGCCGGTTCTCGCTTGCAGATGCGGCCCATTCGCGCCTAGTGAACGATAAAGAGACCATTCTTGGACTTTGTCCAGTAAAACGCGACACCGCCGTGAGCATTCCGGATCTTGTCGAACAACTCGACCGTCTCATGCGCAAAGTCGATGCAGAGATGCATCGCTTAATGCAGTCTGTGGACGACGCCGATATCGGCCCGCTTGGCACCATCACCCTACAAAGGCTGAGCCGGATTGCACCGACGCCAGCCCATGCGCTGGTCGAGGCGATGGGGCGGGACGCCTCTCAGGTCAGCCGGGTGATCGGCCGGCTCGAGGCTAGGCAGCTGGTCTCTAAAACGATGCACCCAGCCGATAAGCGGTTGAGCATTTTGACGCTAACCGAGACAGGCAAAGCCCATGTCGACAAGGTCGATGCGACGCTGGAAACCATCGTTGCTGGGGTTTTCGAGCCGCTATCGCAAGACGAACATGCACAGCTGTTGACCATGCTCAAGAAGCTGACGCGAGGTTGAGGCCCCTACCCGGTCGATCGGACCGGTTCAGCCGCGCTTGGCTGCGCCTGTGCCGCTGCAAACGGGCCGAGCCGGCTCGAGGATCGTCCAGACATCGCCGAGCCGCTTTAACATTTTCGGGCCCGCGACACTTTAAAACCGGCCCTTGTTGAGCGAGTCAGGCGATCCTTGGGCTAGTGCCTGATCGGGCTATGACAAGGATCCGGTGCTGGCCAAGAACACACGCCTTCCGGCCAGGCTGGGCCATTCGTCGCGAAGCGGATCGGTCGGGCGCAACGTCGGGCCCAGCGTCGGGCGCAGCGTCGGGCGCAGCGTCGTGCGCAGCGTTGGGCGCAGCGTCGGGCGCGATAGCGTGGAGGATGCATCCGTGCCGCTTGGGTCCGCCGATCCCATGCGCCGGACGCCGACAGACCCGCATGCCTCCGCCATGCTACGAGCCCTTTCGGCGGCCTTGCTCGGTGTTTTTGGTGCCCGCTTTCCCTTGCTAGGTGTCGCCGGTCCCATTTTACGGTGGCTCAAAACTGTTGGCACCGCGAAAAAACGCCATGACCGCGGCCTGATCCTCGCCGCCCAGCCCGGCCGCGGTCAGCATCCGGTGGATCTCGGCGCAAAGCGCGGTCATCGGCATCGATGTGCCGGTCCGCCGCGCCAGATCGTTCACCGCATTGAGATCCTTGACCATATTGTCGATGCGCCCGGTGCGCCGGTAATCCTTGCTTGCAAACCGTGGCAGATACTCTTGCAACAGCGCGCTGTCGGCCCGGCCGCCTTTCAACGCCTGGGGGATTTTTTGGGCATCCACCCCGGCATCGAGGGCAAGCTGTGTGGCCTCGGCCACAGCCAGAAAGCCCAGACCGCAAAGCACCTGGTTGATCAGCTTTGTCGTCTGGCCCGCCCCGCTGGGCCCCATATGGGTCAGGTTGGCAGAAAGGTCGCCCAGCACCCGCCGGGCTTTCTCGACATCTGCCGCCGCGCCGCCGGCCATCAAGGTCAGATCGCCCGTCAGCGCCTTCGGCGCGCCGCCCGAAAGGGGGCTGTCGACCCAGGCCAGACCCTGTGCGGCAGCCCTGGCGGCCAGATCGCGCGTTGCGTCCGGATCGATCGAGGACATGTCGATAATCAGCGTGCCGGCTGCCGCGCCTTCGGCAATGCCCGCCGCGCCAAAGGCCGCAATCTCGACGATCCGGGCCGAATTCAGGCTGGTGATCACGAAATCCGAGACCGCGCTGGCCTCGGCCGCATGCGCCGCGGAGGTCGCGCCATGGGCCGTCAGCGCGGCGGTTTTTTCGGGGTCGAGGTCGAAGACGGTCAGGCGATGTCCGGTATCGAGCAAGCGCCGGCCGATGGCGCCCCCCATCGCCCCCGCCCCGATCAACGCGATGCGTTCTGCCATGCCGGTCTCCCTTCAAAGCGACGCGGTGATGCCGCCATCGACGTAAAGCGTGTGGCCATTGACAAAGCTCGCGGCGGGCGATGCGAGAAACACCGCTGCGCCGACCAGCTCCTCGACCTGACCCCAACGCCCGGCCGGGGTGCGCTTTTCCAGCCAGGCGCTGAACTCGGCATCGGCGACGAGCGCGGCGTTGAGCGGGGTGTCGAAATAGCCCGGTGCGATCGCATTGCATTGCAGCCCGTAGCCTGCCCAGTCGGTCGCCATTCCTTTTGTCAGATTGGCCACCGCGCCCTTGGTTGCGGTATAGGGCGCGATGCCGGGCCGGGCCAGCGCCGTCTGCACGCTGGCAATATTGATGATCTTGCCCTGCTTGCGACCGATCATGTGCCGTGCCACCGCCTGGCCAACATGAAAGACGCTGGCGACATTGGTCTGCAGCAGCGCCTCGAAGCGATCGGGCGGGAAATCCTCCAGCGGCGTGCGGTGCTGCATTCCGGCATTGTTGATCAGAATGTCGATCGGGCCGGTCGCGCTCTCGAAGCGATCGATCGCGGTGCGCACTGCGACATGATCGGTGACATCGAAGGCCAGGCTGTGCGCGGCGCCGAGATCAGCAACGGCCGCAGCAAGTTTCGCCGGATCGCGGCCATTGAGCACGAGCGTGGCGCCGGCTTCGGTAAGACCGCGTGCGAGCGCGAGGCCGATGCCCTGGCTGGAGCCGGTGACCAAGGCCCGCTTGCCGGTGAGTGCGAAAAGTTCCGTGCCCATGGGCGCGCCTCCCGTGATCGACCATATCCGTGATCGACTTTGCTTATTGCCGAGCGTGCCGGCGGTCGAGCTTGCAAGCGATCGAACTTGCCGGCGATCGAGCGTACCGGCGATCGAGCTTGGTTCGGATCAACTTGACAGCCGATGTTACCGATAACATCCTATAAACGGTTGGATGCAAGAGGCCAAGAGGGTGCAGGATAGCGGGCTATGAAAGCGATTGTTGCCCATGGCGCCAAGGATCTTCGGATCGAGCGGCGCGCGCGCCCCGAACCAGGCCCGGGTCAGCTTCTGATCCGCATGGCCGCCGGCGGGATCTGCGGGTCGGATCTGCACTACTACAACCATGGCGGGTTCGGCACGGTGCGATTGCGCGAGCCGATGATCCTGGGCCATGAGGTGGCCGGATATGTCGAAACCGGGGATGGCGATCTGCAGCCCGGCCAGCTGGTCGCTGTCTCGCCGTCGCGGCCCTGCGGGAAATGCCGCTATTGCCTGGAGGGGCGGCAGAACCATTGCGAAGCTATGCGGTTTTACGGCTCGGCGATGCCTTTTCCCCACATCCAGGGCGCGTTTCGCGAATGGCTGGTGGTGGATCGGGCGCAATGCGTGCCGGCCGATGGGCTGAGCGCGCAGGAGGCCGCGATGGCCGAACCGCTGGCGGTGGTGCTGCATGCGGCGCGGGGCGCGGGCGATCTGATGGGGCGGCGCGTTCTGGTCACGGGCTGTGGGCCGATCGGCTTGCTTGCTGCGCTGGCGGCACGGGCGGCGGGCGCGGTGGAGGTGGTGGCCACCGACATTTCCGCCTTCACCTTGGCAATGGCCGAGCGTCTGGGCGCGGATCGCACGGTGCATGTCGGCCGTTCGGATCTTTCGGTCTACAGTTCCGGAAAGGGGCATTTCGACGTGCATTTTGAATGCTCGGGCGTCGCCTCGGCGCTGGCCGGGGCGGTCGCTGCATTGCGGCCAGGCGGGATCATCATGCAGCTGGGGCTTGGGGGCGATATGACCTTGCCGGTCCAGGCGATGACGGCCAAGGAGTTGCAGCTGCGCGGTTCCTTTCGCTTTCACGGCGCGTTTCCGACCGCTGTGGCGATGATGCAGTCGGGGCGGATCGATGTCGCCCCGCTGATCACCCAGACCCTGCCCTTGGCCGAGGCGGTCGCGGCCTTCGAGCTTGCCTCGGACCGCAGCCGGGCGATCAAGACCCAGATCGCTTTTTCCTAACGCGGCGCGGCGGGGCCTGCGTGGCGTTTTGAGTATTTTTGCCAAGAAGAAGCAGGCCGGAGGCGCTCATTTTCAGGGATCCGCGCCGATGGCGGCCAGGGCGGCGCTGGCCACATTGATATCCTGCTCGGGGCTGCCCGAGCCCACGCCGATGCCGCCCAGAAGCTTTCCGGCAAGCCGGATCGGAAGCCCGCCGCCCAGGCCGGTGACCGCCCCTTGCGTGGCCGCCGCGATCGGCGCGCGGACGGCTTCGGGGATGCTGGCGCTGGGCGCCCCGATCGAGGCGGCGGTGCGGGCCTTGGCACGCGCGCTTTTGCGGCTGAGGAATTTGGCGCCGGTCATTCGGATCTCGCCGAGGACGACACCGCTGGCATCGACAATAACGATGCATTGCGGCTGGCCGATGGCCTCAGCGCGGGCCACGGCAGCTGCCAACATGGCCAGCGTGCCGGTATGGCTCAGCACTGTTGCGGGTGCGGTGAGGCTCATGGTGCGACCGGGGAGACGCCGTTGACATTGAGAAAGATCGCATAGAGCGAGGTGGTCCCGCAGATAAAGAGCCGGTTGAGCTTCGCTCCGCCGAAGCAGACATTGGCAACGATCTCTGGGATATGGATCTTGCCGATCAGCCGCCCGTCGCTGGCCAGGCAATGCACGCCATCGGCCGCGGAACTCCAGATCCGCCCGTCCCGGTCGACGCGAAACCCGTCGAACAACCCGTTGGTGCAGGTGGCATGAACCGCGCCGCCGGAGAGCGTGCCATCGGCTTCGACCCTGTGGCGGCGAATATGCTGGGGCCCGTCGGCATCATGGGTGACCCCGGTATCGGCAATGTAGAGAAACCGCTCATCGGGCGAAAAGGCGAGCCCGTTTGGTTTGAAGTAATCCTCCGTTACCTGACGCAGCGTTCCGGTGGCAGGATCCGCGCAATAAACATGGCAGGCACCGATCTCGCTTTCGGCGCGGTCGCCTTCGTAATCCATCAGGATGCCGTAAGAGGGATCGGTGAACCAGATCGTGCCGTCGGACTTCACCACCACGTCATTGGGCGAGTTCAGCCGCTTATCCCCAAACCGGTCGGCGATCACCGTGATCGATCCGTCATGTTCGGTGCGGGTGATGCGGCGGGCCAGATGCTCGCAGGTCACCAGCCGGCCCTGACGGTCCACGGTGTTGCCATTGGCATTCTGGGAGGGTTGGCGGAACACAGCGACCGTGCCCCCCGCCTCGTCATAGCGCAGCATGCGATTGTTGGGGATGTCCGACCAGACCAGATAGCGGCCGGCGGCAAACCAGGCCGGGCCTTCGGACCAGCGCGCGCCGGTCCAAAGCCGCTCGACCCGGGCATGGCCGATCACACAGGTTTCGAATTCCGGGTCGAGGATCTCGATCCCGGTGCCCTCGATAACTCCGTACATGGTTTCTCCTCCAAGGGTCGTCGCATACCCCATCCCGGCGGCCGGCGATTGCCGGGATGCACCGGGTCGGGGCCCCAGATCGCCTGATAAGTGTCGATGGCAAAGCCGCGGTTTTGCAGCCAGCCCGACAGGACGATCAGCCCCAGCCACCAGAAGCCCAGCCCCAGCCACATCCAACGGGGCGCGTTGGCCAACCACATGCCCATCAGCACGGTGATCATTGCCAACACAAGAAGCGTGTAGCCAAAGCTCTTATGCACCGCCTCAAAGCGCAGCCGCCAGCGGGTCATGTCATAGTGATCGCCGCGCAGGCTTGGCGCGGTCGGCCCGCCCTTGCTGCCCCGAAAGATGCCCATCAGGATCTGCAGCGCCAGCCCCACAAAGACCGCATAGCCCAGCACAGCGTGCCAGAGCATCGGCCGGCTGCTCTGCCAGACGAGGGCGAGGCCCAGCACCGAAAGCGCAAAAACCGCACCCTGGCCCATCCAATGGCTGCGCCACCAGGTGGGATTGTCGAGCTGGCGCGGCCAGTCTTGCCGCGGCATCACCTTGAAGAACCGCGCCATGATCACCGCGATCGGCGCCAGCACCGCCCAGGCCAGAACCATCAGCCGGCCATGCCAGGAGACCGCCAGCCCGACCTCATGCGCCCGGGCCGGGTCGATCGGCGCGAGCAGCCAGTCCATCAGCCCTTCACGGCCCCCGCCGTCATGCCGGTGATGATCTGCCGGCTGGCCAAAAGCGTGAAGATGATCGGCGGGATGGCCAGCAGCATGCCGGTGGCCATGATCACCCCCCATTCGACATTGAATTCCGACATGTTGTTCACGATCAGGATCGGCACGGTCTTGGTGTTGCGATCCGACAGCGCCGAGGCGAGCAGATACTCGTTCCAGGCAATGCGGAAGGTAAAGATCGCGGCCGCCGCCAGACCCGGCTTGATCAGCGGCAGAACCACCAGAAAGAAGACCTGGAACGGCCCTGCCCCGTCGACCCGGGCGGATTCCTCAAGGCTGCGGGGCACCTGCACAATAAAGCTCTGCAGGATCCAGATCACGAAAGGCAGATTCATTGCGACATAGATCAGGATGATGCCCGAATGGGTGCCGGCAAGGCAGACATCGCCGCGCCCCCCGAAGACGTCGCGGATCCAGCTGCCCACCCAGGTGGCCCGGTCGATGCAGAACTCGTTGTTCCACAGCCCAAAGACCGGAACCAACAAGACCGCGGGCGGGACCATCCGCACCATCAGCGTGGAAAGCGAGACGGTGTCGCGGCCCATAAAGCGAAACCGCACCAGCGCATAGGCGGCCATGCAGCCGATCACCAGGGTGAGCAGGGTCGAGATCAGCGCGATGATCAGGGAGTTGACGAAGGCGCCGCCGAATCTGAGCGAGCAGAAATCGAGATGCGCCAATTCGTAAGGCAGCACATCGCATAGCGCGGTCTCGTAATTCTGGATCGTGGGCAGAAAGAGAAGCCCGGTGGCGCCGCTGGTGATATCGACATCGAGCTTGAAGGAGATGACGAACATCAAGAGGACCGGGCCCACCGACATAAAGACCAGAAGGGCGATCACCGCGTAAAAAGCCGAGTTCGGGCGCTGGGCGGTTCGGGCCATTATGCATCCTCCTCGGCGGCGGCCTTGACCCGGCGCGCGCGGGCTTCTTGCCAGCGGGTAAAGCCGAACATGGCCAGCGTCAGCAGCAACAAGAGGATCAGCAGGTAATTCGACATGGCCGCGGCCACGCCTAATTCGCGAAACTCCGTCGCGGTGCGCGAGATGCGCAAGGCGAGGATCTCGGTGGAGAGGCCCGGCCCGCCCTCGGTCAGAACCAGGATCACCTCCAGCACCTTGAAGGCGTCGATGAGGCGCAGGAGTGCGGTGACGATCAGCACCGGCATCATCAGCGGGATCTTTATGTGCCAGACCTGTTGCCAGGCCGTGGCCCCGTCGATGCGCGCCGCCTCCAGCGCCGAGCGCGGCAGGGATTGCAGCGCCGCGAGCGACAGGATGAAGATGAAGGGCGTCCATTGCCAGATATCGGCGATGATCACCGAGGTCAGAGCGTTCTGTCCCAGCCAGTCGATCTTGGGAAGGCCAAGATCTTCCAGCGTGCGGTTAAAGATGCCCACGGTGGGGTGATACATATAGCGCCAGATCAAGCCCACCACGACCGGTGCGATCATCATCGGCAGGATGAACATGGTGCGCAGCACCGACATACCGCGCAGCTCGCGATCAAGCAGAAGGGCCAGCCCGACGCCAATCACCAGCTCGACCGACACACAGATGAAGGCGAATTTCAGCGTGACCCAGAGGCTTTCATGAAAGTTGGGATCGCCCCAGAGGGTGATGTAGTTCTTCAGGCCGACGAATTCGGCCTCGCCGATGGTCTGGTTGGGTGCCCAGTCCCGAAAACTGCCCCAGACCATGTAGCCCAACGGGTAGAGCAGCGCGATGACCATGATGACCACCGCCGGCCCCATGAACATGTAAGGGGTCAGCCGGTTGGCCAGCCGCATCCTGCGCCGGGCGGCAGAGCGGCCGGTCTGCGGCGTGTCGATCGCGGTCTGTGCCATGCGCGCTTTCCGGTTGGAGGAAAGGCAGGGACGCGTGCGCCCCTACCCGTCTTCGTTGCGGCCCGTCTTCGTTGCGGCCCGTTTGCGCTACTGCCAGGTGTAGTAGCCGGCCTCTTCCATGACCGCGCGGGTGCGTTCGGCCACGCCGTCAAGCGCCTCCTGCACGTCGAGATCCTCGGTCAGGACCTTGGAGAGCGTGGTGCCCAGATCGGCATTGATCTTGCCCCAGACCGGGATGATCGGGCGCCAGTCGGGATCGGCGAATTTCAGCGCCTCGCCAAAGGTCGCCATATGCGGGAACTTCGCATTCACCTCGTCATCGGCATGGGTGGAAAAGCGCGAGGGGTTGCCGCCGGCCAGCGCCACCAGCTTGTCGCCATGCTTGGAGGTCAGCCACTGCATCAACAGGAAGGCGGCTTCCTTGTTGAGCGCATTCTTGGGGATCGCGATGCCGAAACCGCCGGTCTGGCTGGCATGCCGCACGCCCATCGGGTGCATCGCCCAGCCCACCTTGTCGACCACCTGGCTCTTGGCGGGATCGTTGATCTGACCGGCCACGACGGTGGTGTCGAGATACATCGCCGTGTCGCCATTGAGAAAGGCCGAGAGCGCTTCGCCAAAGCCGAAATTCGCCGCCCCTTCCGGCCCGCAATTCACGAAGGTCTTCAGCGCCTCTGCCGCCGCAACGCCCTCGGCGTTGTTCACAATCGGGTTCCAATTGTCGTCAAAGATCCGCCCGCCTAAGGGTGCGAGGTGCAAAAGGAAGGCATGCGCGGCATGGTGGCCCGAGGCCGCCCGGGTCGAGAGCCCACCCAGACCCGGCTCAAGCTCGGGGATCTTGCAGGCCAGTTCCAGCATCTCGGTATAGTTGGTCGGCACCTCCAGCCCGTGCTTTTCGAAGATGTCCTTGCGATAGCCCAGGATCGAGGTTTCCGAGCCGAAGGGGATGCCGAAAAGCGACCCGGTCTTGCCTTCCAGATACCCTTTGAACCCGCCTGCGAACCCGATGTTGTAGACATAGCCGTCGATCAGATCGACCGCGTCATAGTTTGGGTCCGCGAGCTTGGGGTTCATGAAATACCGCGCCAGGTTTTCCAGCTGGTCGGCATAGACGTAATCGGCCTTGGAAAAGACCACATAGGCGATCAGATCGTACTCGCCCTCGTCCTGAGCCAGCTCCAGGGTCTGACGCTCGCGCATCTTTAGATAGGGCAGCTGGTCGACCTCGACCTCAATGCCTGTCTCGGCGGTGAATTGCGGCAGAACCCGCATCACCGCATCGTAATGCGGGTGGGCGGGGAAGTTGACCACCAGCGTGGTGCCGCGATAGGGCTCATAGGGATCGGCCGCAGCGCCCCCGGCCGTGATGGCCCCGACGGCAAGCGCCGCAAGGCCCTGTTTGAGTTGCATCATCTCATCCTCCCTGATGCGTGAATTGGGGTCAGAGGCGCAGCCCGCTGGCCCGGTCAAAAACCATGATCTCCTCGGTCCTCACGCCGAAGCGGTGGGTCTCGCCGGCATGCATGCGGCCCGCAGCGCTGGGAACCTCCACCAGCACCTCGGCACCGCCGCAACGGGTGACCAGCACCGATTGCGCCCCGAGATATTCGGCAACCACGACGGTAAGATCGATCGGCGCCCCGCTGGCCGCATCGATCGACGCCGAGGAAGGGCGCATGCCAAGCCGGACGCTGCGCGCCGTTGCGACATGGCCGATGCGCGCGGATTGATCGGCCGGCAAGGGCAGCTGATAGCCATCGCCCTTCACCCAGATCGCGCCCGCTTCCTCGGCGAGTTCCCCATCGAGGAAATTCATCGCCGGGCTGCCGATAAATCCGGCCACGAACTGATTGACCGGGTTGGTAAAAAGCTCCTCCGGGCTGCCCTGTTGCTGGATGTGCCCCTCGCTCATCACCACGATGCGGTCGCCCAGCGTCATCGCCTCGACCTGATCGTGGGTGACGTAGATGAAGTTCTTGTTGATCCGCGCCCGCATCTCGGCAAGCTCTGTGCGCATGCGCGCGCGCAGCTTTGCATCGAGGTTGGACAACGGCTCGTCGAGCAGAAAGATCCCGGTGTCGCGCACCAGAGCCCGGCCCATCGCCACGCGCTGGCGCTGACCGCCCGACAGCTCCCCCGGCTTTCGGCGCAGATAATCGGTCAGGCCCAGAATGTCGGCGACCTCGCGCACCTTACGATCGATCTCGGCAGCCGGCCGCTTGGCGAGCCGCAGGGCAAAGGACATGTTTCGCGCCACATTCATATGCGGGTAGAGCGCGTAATCCTGAAACACCATGGCCAGATCGCGGTCCTTGGGTTCCAGATGGCTCACGGGCTTTTCATCGACATAGATCTCGCCATCCGAGACGTCTTCGAGCCCCGCGATCATTCGCAGCGTGGTGGATTTACCGCACCCCGAGGGGCCGACGAACACGGTGAACTCGTTGTCGGCCATCTCAAGATTGATGCCGTGCAGCACCTCGACGCTGCCATAGCGCTTGACCAGCCGGTCAAGTCGGATCGTTGGCATCGATCCGCTCCTCCTCCCTGTTTTGTTACCGGTCACACTGCCACAGCCCGACGTGTCGCACAAGACGTTCCGTATCCGCGCCAGGATGACGTCAGCACCGCGCCCGCCCGGATCAGTCGGATCAGTCGGATCAGTCGGATCAGTCGAGAAACCGGGTGCGGGTGCTGTCACGCAGGCTGACCTCGGCCGGAACGCGGATCTTGACGGTGCCGGTCAGCGTGCTGGCCTCATCCAAACAGCCCGCGATCAGATGTCCGGTTTCTTGCCCGATGCGGATCGGATCGACGACAACCGTCGAGATCGCGGGTTGGGAAAAACGCGATACCTCGAAATTGCCAAAGCCGGCAATGCCGATATGCTCGGGCACGTCGATCCCACGCTCACGCAGGCGCGACATGGCCCCGAAGGCCGGCGCATCGGAAACGCAAAAAATACAGTCGGTATCGGGAAACCGCGCCAGCAGCAGACCGACAGCCGCGGCGCCATCCTCGATCGAGAGCGGCGGGCTGCCATATTGTAGGCAGCGATGCGCCGACAACCCCTTGGCCTGCATGCTTTCCAGATAACCTGACCGGCGCGCGGCTCCGCGGGTCCAATCGTCCTTCGCCTCGCCCAGAAAGGCGATGTTGCGATAACCCTGCGCGATAAGGCTGTCCGTCATCGCCCGGGCCGCGGTCAAGTTCGAGAAGCCGACCGTGTGGCAGATCGGCTCTTCGGGCGTCTCCCATAGCTCGACCACCGGCACGCGCGCATCGCCAAGCAGGTCCAGCGTGCGGTCGGTGTGGCCGTCATAGGAAAGCACGATGGCTTCGGGGCGACGGCGCAGCATTTCCTCGATCAGCGCTTCCTCGCGTTCAGCGGAATACCCGGTATGCCCCAGCAGGATCTGTCGCCCGGACGGCGCCAGCGCCTCGGTTAAGGCTTGCACCGTCTCGGCAAAATGCAGGTTGTTTAAGGACGGGACCAGAACTGCGACAAAGCCCGAGCGTTTGGTCGACAGGCTGCCCGCCATCTGGTCGGGCACATAGTTCATGTCGCGTACAACCTGTAGGATGCGCTGGCGCGTCTCGTCGGAGACGGGGCTGTCCTTGCGCAGCGCACGGCTGACGGTCATCCGCGACACCCCAGCGGCTTTGGCGACGTCGCGCATCGTAACCGGGTTGGGTTTCACGTCTCCCGCTCCCGCCATTGTTACCGATAACACTATGCCGATTCGACACCCTTGCCGCAACCCGCGCAGGGCGTCTCGCGCGCATCCTGCCGGTCTTTGATCTTCTTTCGGCGATCGGGGCACCCTAGGGTCTTGTGGCGATCGGGTCGGGAGGACGGGCGATGCAGATGAGAGTTTTGGGCCGCACGGGTCTTTCGGTCGGCATCGCCGGGCTGGGGTGCGGCGGGCATTCGCGACTGGGTCAGACCCAGGGCGCCACCAGCGCGCAATCGGTCGGTCTGGTGCGCACCGCTCTTGACAGCGGGGTGACCCTTCTCGACACAGCAGCGGCCTACGGCACCGAAGAGATTGTCGGCGAAGCGATCCGCGGGCGGCGCGACCAGGTGGTGATCTCGACCAAAATCGGCGTATATCGGGACGCGACCGAGAACGGGCCTTATCTGAGCGCTGCGGCGTTTATCGCCCGCACCGAAGACAACCTTCGGCGTCTAGGAACCGACTATATCGACATTCTGCATCTGCATGGCGTCGCGCCAGAGCATTATGACTATTGCCGGGCCGCTTTGATCCCGGCGCTGCAGCGGCTGCAGGCGGCCGGTAAGATCCGTTTTCTAGGCATCACCGAGCGTTTCGTCCACGACACCGCCCACCGGATGCTGCAAGACGCGCTGCGCGACGATGTGTGGGATGTGATGATGGTCGGCTTCAGCCTCATCAACCCCTCGGCCCGGCGGATCGTCTTTCCCGTCACACGCGCGAAAAACATCGGCGTTCTGGCCATGTTTGCCGTGCGCCGCGCTCTAAGCTGCCCCGGTGCCGCGGCAGCCTTGGTGCGCGATCTGATCGCACAGGGAAGGCTGGCCCCCGACGGCATCGCGCCCGACGACCCGTTGAGCTTTTTGGCCGAGCCGGACGTAGCCGGCAGCGTGGTCGAGGCGGCCTATCGGTTTTGCATCCATGAGCCGGGCGTCGATCTGGTGTTGACCGGCACGGGATCCGTCTCGCATTTGCGCCAGAACCTCGCATCGATCGGCAAACCGCCCTTGCCTGCGAAGGTTCTGAAACGGCTAGCGGCGATGTTTGGCCACATCGACAGCATCTCGGGCAACTAGACCCCTGCGAGGCTGGCCACACGCGACCACATCTCGACGACGCCGGCCAGCGGTTGGCGCGCCGCCGACGCCAACAACCTCGCAGCTTCGTTCCGACTTCAACGCGTCAACCGGCAACCCGCCGCGCCGTCACCGTCCGGGCCGGAAACGGCACCTTCCAGTGCCCTGAACCATCGACAAAAATGCTGCGCACACGCGCCGTCATCCGCTCAATGATCGCAACGCGGAGATCCCGCGTATGGTCGTCAAGAAGCCTGGCGGCGCGGACCGTCGCCTCGGCAAAAACCTGCGCGAACACGGCCGGGTCGTCCAGCGTGAAGGCAGCCAGGGTCCCGGCAAACGGCAGCGTCGCAAAGCCAAGACCCACAAGCGCTTCGCATCAGCATCTCGCGCGCCAAAAGGTGAAAATCGGGGTCCGGCGGTGCCAGACCGAGACTGCCGACCGCTTTGATTGCCCCGAAGACGATCTGGAAGGTAGGCGACGCCTCCGGCTCGCACCAGCTTGTCATCGCGGCGATGCCACCCGGCCTCGAAACCCGTGCGATCTCGGCCAACGCCTAGGTTTGATCCGGAAGAAGCCCGATCCCCACATTGCAGGTTACCGCATCGAACCGCGTGTCCTCAAAAGGCCGTGTCGCGGCGTCGGCTTGCACAAACGCGGCCTCCTATACCCTGGGCCGGGCTTGGTCGAGCATAGCCGGCGAAAAGTCGAGCCCGGTGACCTTAGCGCCACCTTCAAAAAGCGCCGCCGTCACACTGCCATGCCCGCAGCACAGATCGAGCACCGCTTGGTCCCGACCTGCCCCCACGGCATCGATCAGCGGTGCGATCAGCTGGCCCGATACGGGTGCAAAGAGGCGCATCGAGGCATCGACGCGCGCGGTCTCCGACAAGCCAATTCGCGCGGCATCGGCAAAAGCTTCGTCGTCCATATGCAAGTCTCCCTCCAAAATGATCATGCGCGGAATGTCACGCCCCTGACTGTAGAGTGGACCTCTACCCAGCGGCCTGTTAACGCTATGCCATGCTTGGGGCTCTCGGGATCACGGTTAGTTTCGGCGGCTTCGCCGTACTCTGGGCCGTGACCTATGCCAGCCTGTTGTTTCTTTATTTCGGGCCCGGTCTTGTTATGGAGTGGCTCGGCCGGCGGCATCCGGAGCGTCGTATTCAAGCGCGCGCGTCGAAGAACAAGGGCCGCGATATCCGCCAATCGGTGGTGTCGCTTTCAACCATCGCATTCTACGTGGCGGCTGGGCTTTTTGCGCAATCCGCCGGATGGACCCTTTTTGGCACCTGGCCGCTGGCCTGGTGGTCGATCCCGCTTGGCATCGCGCTGACCGCCATTGCCTATGACACCTGGTTCTACTGGTTTCACCGGTTGATGCATTCGCGCCGCTTTTGGCGGTTCCATGCCCAGCACCACCAGGCCGTCGCCCCTTCCACCTGGTCGTGCAACAACGACACGCTGGTGGGCTGCTTCTTTGAGCAGGCCTATTTTCTGTTCGCAGCCCTGCTGTTGCCGATCCCTTCACTGGTGCTGATCGGGCATAAGGTGTTCGATCAGGTCACCGGAATGATCAGCCATGCGGGTTACGAGTTTTTTGCCGGCCCGTCGGCACGAAGCCCCTGGCCGGGCCTCTGCACCACCTTTCACGACCAGCATCACTCGCACTTCCGGGTGAACTACGGGAACACTTTCTCGCTTTGGGATCGCTGGATGGGCACGATCCACCCGGACTACGATGCGCGGGTTGCGGCCTTCGAAGCGGTTGCAGCCGGCCCGACAGGCGAACGGCGCCGCGAAACCTGAGTGCTTTCGCCGCCTAACGCTCTGCGCAAACGGGCGTGTTGTCGTTGTTCTTTGCATCGTGGATACGGCCGAAACGCCGGTCACGCCCGGCATACCAGCGCAATGCGGCCGCCAGATCGTCCGGACCGAAGGCGGGCCAGGGTATTGCTGTGAAGAAAATCTCGGCATAAGCGGCCTCCCAAAGCATGAAGTCGGAAAGCCGCTGCTCGCCCCCGGTGCGGATCAGCAGATCGATGGAGGGCCGATCGGTGTCCGGCGCCAGAGCTGCGCCAAAGGCATGCAGATCGTCACAAGGGCGAGACTTATGAGCCGCCTGCACGATCGCCCATCGCGAGGAGTAATCCGCCGCAATCCGCAGGTGTTTCCGCTGAGCCCCGGCAGTCGCCCGCTCCGCTGCCGCAATGGCCGCCACAAGGCCCGCTGGAAGCCGGTCGCGCCGGCCGATAACCGTCAGACGCACGCCCTGTCGCGCCAGCGCCGAGAGATCATTGCGCAAAAAACGCTCGAAGAGATCCATAAGCCCCGAAACTTCACCGGCCGGCCGCTTCCAGTTATCGGCCGAGAAGGCATAAAGCGTCAGCGTGTGAACCGGGCTTTGGTCGAGCCGTTCAACCAGCGCGCGCGCCGCGCGCAGGCCCGCGCGATGACCCTCAATACGCGGCCGCCCTTGTGCGACTGCCCATCGGCCATTGCCGTCCATGATAATACCGAGATGAAGGCGAGCTTCGAGGTGACTTTGCATCGCAAACCTTTCAGACAAAAATTTAGGCGTCTGCGGACCGAACCGAAGCCGGTTCGGCCGCGTCCTCGCGGGGTTCAGCGGATGCGGCATCGCGGACGATGCCCTCCAAAACATCGAGATAGGATTGGAAACGGGCACGCCCGGTCGCGGTCAACCTACAGCTGGTAAGGGGGCGGTTTCTCTCATATCCCTTGTGCAGGCTTACAAAGCCCTCATTCTCAAGGATCTTGAGATGCCTATTGAGGTTTCCACTGGTCAACCCGCAAAGCCCCATAAGCTCGGTAAAGCTTCGGGGCGCTTTGCTCGTCGCCAGGGCGGTGACAATGCCCAGACGGGCTTTTTCGTGCAGCACCCGGTCGAGTCCCTCATAGGCAAATCGCGCCTTTTCTTTAGCCATGCGGCGTACCGCGCTGCGCATGCTGCAAAAGGCCGGCGGCCAAGAGCTGCCCCAAGCCAAAGGGAACGGCCATCGACCAGCTCGTTACGGTCCGGGTCTCGGCCGCCAAAGCCAGAACCGCTATCCCGCAAAGCAGATACCAGGCCCCGACCAGGCGCATGTTGGGCGGCAGGCTCGGCGCCGCGGCGAAGACACCCAGCGCCGACAAGACCGCCCAGAGCCCAGGTAGTATCCACAGTGCCTGCGGTGCAGCCATAAGAAGCACAGCACCCAAAGCAGCGCCCGCCAGGCCGGCCGGCAGAAAACGCTCGATAGCCTGGACGATCATGGCATTGGCGAGACTGCCATGACGCCGTCTCGCTCGGCCGATCGCCGCAGAACCGATCAAAGCGCAGGACAGCACCGCGACAACCACCCACCCGATCAGGATATCGGTGTCCGAACCGCGAAGCGCAGGAACCCAACTTTGCAGGGCCCCAAAACCAAGGGCAAGACAGCCGCTTGCGGCGATCACGCCCGGACCCAGCCCGTGAAACTGACTGCCCGCCGCAAGTCTTGCCCTGATTTCCTGAAGATCCGAAAGCGCCCGCGCCAGATCCGACATGGCAAAACTCCTACTTTGTTTTACAAAGTATCCTGCCATGCAGAGTTAGACAACCCTCAAAGTCAGCCTTCCATAAAGGGTTTTTGGGTGGAACCGGCCGGACAGGACAAACCGACACGCACCCCGTCGCTCTGCCGCCAGCGAAAACGACAGTGCGTTGTAAACAATCTCGTAGGGAGGCCCCCAAACCTATCCTGCCGGCAAAGCTGTCTCGGGAAAGGTTCCCCGCACGATCAGGAACGCAGATCTTCCGAAAAGTTGCTTGCTACCGACTGCCGAATGGTGGTCACGCCTATCAAGCTTAGAAGGTTCACCGGTAGCGTTTTGGCCGCAATCGTAACCCGAACCTCGGGCTGGAACTGCTGCCCAGCCTGTCCGAGCCGGCGATAGATATACTCGACGCGCACATCTTCCGGATCAACGCCCCCGTGAATGCGCCGCATCTCTGTGATCAGATTGCTGAAGGCTGCCGCGTCGCACTCGCCCGGAAGCCCTCCGCCCAAAGCAAACTCACACACCCAGGTCACGCCAGGATCGACGCAGGTATCAAGCCCGCTCTCCTGAAAGCACGCATCCCCGACATGACCGTTCGCGGTGATCAAAACATTGGTCGACCAAACCCCCGAATGAATCGGGTCCTCGGCGGCCGCCAGCCTCGCGCCGATCTGCGCCGCCTTGTTCTTTGATTCCAGGTTAAAATAGCCGATCGAAACCTCGGCCACGGTCATGACCACCATCAAAAGCGGAAGCAGGATAATGGTCAGCTCAACGGTCGTCGAACCCTGCTCCTGCCGCCAAAACACACCGAGCCTGTCGAAAAACCTGGAAACCATTTCAATGCCTCTTTAGACGCAGAAACCAGCCGCTCTGTCCGCCGGCGGGCAGGCCTCGTTGCCGATCGGAATGGCCGAGACGTAGCGCGCCGATTGCACAGCGTTCATTGTGAATTTCTCTGGGTGATTGCTCTCAACCAAACCGAAAGCTGCCACAATGGCAAGCAGCGGCGAGTCAAAGGCAACCGTGGCTGACAGCTCGATGAGGTAGAAATTTGTCCGCATCGTCCTGCCGGTGGTCATCATGCGCAGATTCACCGAAACGCGCACGGGATCGGTCGCGCTGTTGGGCGTCGTGCCCGTCAGATCGACCCCCATCCGCTCGGCAATCAACGCACGCGCCTCGCTCTGGAAATGAGCTTGTATGGCTGGAACCGCGTTTCCATCGCCGTCCACCGATGCCGTTCCGTCGCTGTTCTCCCAACCCGCAGGTGCACGAGACAACAGCCGCGTTGCATCGAAGGTGGCACTGTCGAGCTGTTCGCGCTGCGAGACCAACTCGCCAAAACTGCCGACGAAAGCGATCATCACCAGAATGAATGGCAGGCAGATCACGAATTCGACAGTTGCCGTACCGCTGCGGTCTTTCGAAAAAGCGGAAATACGACGCATAGGCGCGACACGCGCCCGAAGCACTTCAATCATGGCCCCACTCCCGGTGGCGTCGGCCCCCGCCGCACGCCGGTCTCTCACGCAATACGTCTCATGCCCGATTTGACGGCCGGGCTTTTTAGATGGTCGGCCCCTGATCAGATCCAGGCGCCGACCCTTTTCGTATCAGTTAGACAGTGTCGTCTGAAGCGACATCCGCCGATCTTCTTGATCGATGGTCTGAACGAACTCCACATACATGTCGTCCATGCGATCAGGGTCGGTAAGGGTGTTGCGGAACTCGATATTGTCGACGCCGCCCGACTCCGGCATGAAGTACGCGATTGTGCGGACATTGCTCCGATCGACGCCGAGCTTGAAGTGCTCGCCGTCATGCATCTTCGGAACGACAATATGGTCGATTTCGCGGTGATCGTGATCGCCCGTATAGCTATCCCACTTATATAGGTTTCCGAACTCGTCAGTGCCGTATTCGCCATAGGGGGGCGAGTCCAGAGGGGTGTCATAGACCCGGACGATGCCACCGCTATCCGCATCAAAGAGCGTCAACTCGCCGACATAGGTGGGCTCGCTGAACTCCATGATCAGCCAGGATCCCCGGCTCTCATCGTCGGGGTCGTTCGGCCGGTTGTCCTCAGATACAATCAGGATGTGCCCGAACTGAGTGTGGTGAAGGTCAATGTCACCACCCGTGGGGTTTGCGGTGTCGAAAAGCATCGGATGGTTCATGTTGGGCGGTTTGCCATCGGCGATGTTGTAACGGCTCTGCACGGTCGAGAAGGTAAGGCCAACATCCTGGTACGGCATACGCGACGCATCGATCGGGCAGACCACGCCCGGTACCGTGCTGCTAGCCTTGAGCGTGCCGGGCGTACCCCAGCGGCAGGTTCCCTCCGGCGGCGACGAGGCACTGCCATCGCTGATCGTGTTGGCATCCAAGCGCTGGCCGCGATTGAAGCTGTGCCCATTGTGCTCCGTGTCGAAATCCGCAACGAAAAGCTCGCTCCGCTCAACCGACTCGCTCAAAAACACCTCGGCATATTGCGCTACAGTCACATCGGTCTGCTCGGTCCCCGAAAGGGCATTGCAGTCGATCATCGCAACCTCAAGGCGCCGTCGGTTGGCCTCCGGCGGGGCCGACACGTTACAGGACGGACCGGCATAGCCCGGCTGGTTCTCGCGGCCGACGGCCGTCAAGCCGTTCTCGATTTCATACATGTAGACGTCGTACCGCGTCTGCAGGCCGGCGGGCAGAGCGCCACCATGGACCAAGCTCCAATAGACGTCCAAATTCTCGACGTTGGACACGTCGCTTACAACGTTGCAACTGCCGTCATGGAAGCAATCTGCGCGCGGCAGCGCCATGGTATCGGCCACCTCGTTGTAAACCGAGCCCTCGCAGCTGAACAACTCACCCGTGGTCGTGTTGATGTCCGAAGGCACTTGGCTGTTGGTAGCCAGGCTGCCGAGAGCAAGATCGTAAAGACCGAAACGCGTATTCAGGGGGGCATGCACGGTCATCGTGTCATTGCCCCACTCGTCCAAGGGATCGCCGGTGAAGCTCACCGAATTGGCCTCGACACACTGCGTTTCGTGCGACGCAATGGCCAAAAGGCATTCGAGCCGCGCGTTGCCGGTGTAGGTTGCGCAAGTGCCGAACGCGTCATCGGAAATATCCGTGATGATGCCGTACTCGCCGACATCCCATGCGACATCGCGGTTCTTGGTCACCTTGAGCTGCGTTCCCGCGACCAAATTTTCCCATGACCCGTCAGAAGGCGCACAGATCGCCAACAAAGGCTCAGTGCAATAGATGTAGGAATTGGTCGCGACAGCCGCCGTTTGGATCGGGGTCGACGGATTCGTGCTCGTGTCGGCGTTGATCGCCAGCAACGTCCACGGGACGCCGCGCGCCGCCGCAACCACCAGCACATGGGTCGCAGCGGTCGGGTCCGTGGTCATCAAGTGCGCATAATGTATGGGTTGCAGCGGCGCACCGTTATTCGTCGGCTGATCGCTCAAGAAAATCACCCGATCGACCGAGAACGTGTCATCCGAACCGGTGAGGGTTGTGGACAGCTTGATCAGCTCCGTGTCGACAACCTCTTTTGCCCGTTCGATCGCATCCGACTGCCGGTCAAGCTCATTTGCAGCCGCCAGCGCAATCGAATCGACGTAAGCCTGCATTTGCGAATGGGCCGAAAAGCTGCGCCCAAAATCGATCGCCACCCCGGCAAGCAGCACCATCCCGACGGTCATCACGAGAACGAAGGTCGTAACCGTTCCCCGCTCCTCGCGCATAAACCTCTTCATCATCGCGCAACCCTCTTATAAGCGCCCACCACCGTTAAAACACCTTCCATAAGTATGAACAAAACCTTGCCAGATTTCAATCAAGTCGAGTCACAAAAATTAACGGGGCTTTTTCAAGGAACTAGCGAGCGGCTTCGCGGTCAATTCTCGCTATAGTTGTGCTCATTCTCGGCTGCACGTTCAAAAGGCGGTTCGAGGCCTAAAATACGCCATGCCGGGGGATCTGTCCGCTGAGCGTGCGCAAAATACGTCGATAGGCTGGCCGATGACGATGCCGCAAATGCAGCGCTGCATAGACAGGCTGGGCAATTCGCGGTGCGCCAAGCACTTCGTGGACGGTGGCGGCCTCGACCATTTCGGCAACCGTCTCCTTTAAGAGAAATGTTGTGCCGCCATCGGCCATCAGAATGCCGCGAATCACCGCCGCCTGGCCGCTGGAAACGGGCCCTCCAGACAAAAGTGGCAATAAGCTGGCATGAGTGCGGGCAAAAGCGGGCGCGTAGTTGGGCAGTATATAACTGTCCGCCCGCACTTCGGAAAAGCGGGTCGCAACGGTCGAGACCATGCGATATTCGACTTCGCCCAGCGTTTCGAAGTGAAGATCTGGGTGTACGCCCGGCGTAAACACGATGGCGATATCGAGGCCGCCGCCGGTGACATCGCGGCACATCTGGGTGGAATAGTCGGCCTCAATGTAAAGACCGCTTTCAGGGATGACACCGCGCAGCGCCGAGATCCAGTCCGCAATATGGTTCTCCAGCAAATCATGCTGGATCCCGATGCGCAGGGTCATGGCCACGGGTCCGGTCTGGCGCACCGCTTGCTGGGCCTCGATCCAGGTCAGGCGTAGACTGCGCGCATGCGGCTCCAGCCGCAGCCCTGCGGTCGTCAATTCCGTTCCCGCGCGCCCGCGGACGAAAAGTGCACTGCCTAAAGTGCGCTCGAGCGCCCGCACCCGCCCCGACACGGTCGACTGGGTTATCCCCAAACGCTCCGCACTCCGGTTGAAATTTCGGGTCTCGCAAAGGTCGAGAAAGGTTTCGATCAGCTCCATCTGCATGTCCGGCCTCGTTGTTCGGGCAAACCTAATCGGTAAATCCGATTAAAGACATGTCGGCCGACAGATTGAAGCCTGTGATCGGTCCTCGCATTCTGCGGCCGTAGACAGCATAGGAGGTGGCGCATGGCCGCGTTTCCGACAACCGCTCGGGTCGTCATCATTGGTGGCGGGGTGGTGGGCGTCTCGGCGCTCTACCATCTCGCCAAAGCCGGTTGGGCCGACTGCGTGCTTTTGGAGCGCAACGAGCTGACCGCCGGCTCCACCTGGCATGCTGCGGGCAATGTCCCGACCTTTTCGACCTCTTGGTCGATCATGAATATGCAGCGCTATTCAACCGAGCTCTATGCCGGGCTGGCCGAGGCGGTCGACTATCCGATGAACTATCACCAGACCGGCTCGATCCGGCTCGCCCATTCTCGCGAGCGGATGCAGGAATTCGAGCGCGCAAAAGGGATGGGCCGCTATCAGGGCATCGATATCGAGATCCTCAGCCCCGCGGATTTGCCCGCGCGCTATCCCTTCATCGAAACCCATGATCTGGCCGGGGCGCTTTACGATCCAAATGATGGCGATATCGACCCGGCCCAGGTCACCCAGGCGCTGGCCAAGGGCGCGCGGATGGCGGGCGCGCAGATCCTGCGCCATACCGCCGCCACGGGGGTTTCGCGCGAAAACGGCGAGTGGCTGGTGGAGACGGAAAAAGGCACCATCCGCTGTGAGTTCGTGGTGAACGCGGCGGGCTATTATGCCCAGCGGGTCGGCGAGTGGTTCCGCCCCTATGGCGGGCGGCGCGTGCCGATGATGGTGATGAGCCATCAGTATCTTTTGTTTGAGGAGGTCGAACCGATCCGCGCCTGGACCGAGGCGCATGGCTGCAAGCTGCCGCTGCTGCGCGACGTGGATATCTCCTATTACCTGCGCCAGGAGAAGACCGGGTTCAATCTTGGCCCCTATGAGCGCAACTGCAAGGCGCATTGGGCCGACCCGTCCGACCCGATGCCGGAGGATTTCAGCTTCCAGCTCTACCCGGACGCGTTGGATCGGCTGGAGTTCTATATCGAGGATGCGATGGCCCGGGTGCCGCTGCTGGCCGAGGCGGGGCTGTCCAAAGTCATCAACGGCCCGATCCCCTACGCGCCCGATGGCAACCCGCTGATCGGCCCGATGCCGGGTGTGCCGAACGCTTTCGAGGCCTGCGTCTTTACCTTCGGCATCGCCCAGGGCGGCGGGGCCGGTAAGGTGCTGGCCGAGTGGATCACCGAAGGCGCGACCGAATGGGATATGTGGTCTTGCGATCCGCGCCGCTTTACCGACTACACCGACCATGAATTCTGTGTGGCCAAGGGCATGGAGGTCTATGGCCACGAATACGGCATGCATTTTCCCTGGCATCGCTGGCCGGCCGCGCCGGATCGCAAGCTCTCGCCGGTGCATGACACTGTAAAGGCGCTGGGCGCCCAGTTCGGTGTTTATAATGGCTGGGAGCGGGCGAACTGGTTTGCCAAGGCCGGGGATGACATATCCGAACAGGCAACCCAGACATGGGATCGGGCCGGCCCGTGGGAGCCAAGGATCCGCGAGGAGGCGCTGGCGGTGCGCGACCATGTCGGCGTGCTCGATTTGCCGGGCTTTGCACGGTTTCATCTGACCGGCAACGGCGCGGGCGACTGGCTCTCCCAGCAGATCGCAGGCACCCTGCCCCGCACCGGCCGCCTGGCGCTTGCCTATTTCGCCGATCCGCGCGGCCGCATCGTCACCGAAATGTCGGTGGCCTGTAACGGCCCGGACGATTTCACGCTGATTTCGGCCGCCAGCGCGCAATGGCATGATTTCGAATGGCTGGCGAAGTCCCTGCCCGACGGGTTGAGCCTGGTCGATCGCACGCGCGATCTCTCCACGCTGATCGTCACCGGCCCGGCCGCGCGCGATCTTTTCGAGCGGATCGGCACCGAGGCCGACCTCGCCCTGCCCTGGCTGAGCCATCAGCAGGCTCGACTGGCCGGGCAGGCCTGCACGCTGGCGCGGGTTTCCTTTGCCGGCGAGCTGGGTTGGGAGGTTCATGCCGCCCCCGATGCGATCCCGCCGATTTATGAAGCCGTGCGAAAAGCCGGCGCCCGGCCCTTCGGGATGTTCGCGCTCAACTCACTGCGTATCGAAAAGGGCTACCGGGCCTGGAAGGGCGATCTTTCGACCGATTACAGCCTGCTCGAGGCCGGGCTCGACCGCTTTATCCGCTTTGACAAACCCCATGCATTCCGCGGCAAGGCCGCGCTTTTGTCGCAAAAACAGCAAGGGCTCGCAAAGCGCTTCGTCACGCTCAAGGTCGATGCCAACGGGGCCGATGCGCCCTATATGTCGACGCTTTGGCATGACGGGGTGGTGGTGGGCGAAACCACGTCCGGCGCCTGGGGCTACCGGGTCGAGGCCTCGCTGGCGCTGGGCATGCTGCGCGCCGATCTGGTCGAAGCGGGCCGGGAGATCGAGGTCGAGATCTATGGCGAACGTCGGGCTGCGATCGTGCAGCCCGACGGGCCGGTCTGGGATCCAAAGAACGCGCGGCTGCGGGCCTGATCCCGCAGCATCCCCCGCATCGCACCAAAAAAGGGGTAAGCCGATGACCCTTGCCGAACCAGAGCCCAAACGCGCCCGCCGCAGCGGCGGACGTGCAGCCCGCATCGCCGAGCGCGCAGCACCCCTGCCCGAAAGCGTCCGGCCGATCCGGCCGGGCATGCAGGGCGGCCGCTACATGCCGCTGACCGATGCCGAGATGGTGCGCATTCACAGCGCCGCCCTCGATGCGCTCGAAGAGATCGGGCTGATCGATGCGCCGGCCTCGGGTGTGGCGGTGATGACGGCGGCAGGGGCCGAGCTTGGGGCGGATGGCCGGTTGCGCTTTCCGCGCGCGCTGGTCGAAGACATGCTGGCCAAGGCCGCCCGCGGCATCACCCTGTGTGCCCGCGATCCGGCCCATGACCTGCATCTGGGGACAGGCAAGGTGCATTTCGGAACCGCCGGGGCCGCCGTGCATGTGGTCGACCCGCAAACCCGGACCTACCGCGAAAGCACGGCGCGCGATCTCTACGACGCCGCCCGCATTACCCAGGCGCTCGACAATCTGCACTTCTTTCAGCGTGCGATGGTCTGCCGCGACATTTCGGATTCCCTCGAGCTCGACCTCAACACGATCTATGCCGCAGCGTCCGGAACGCAAAAGCACATCGGCACGTCCTTCATGGATCCCGCCAATGTCGAGCCTTGCGCGGCGCTGCTGCACAAGATTGCCGGCGGCGAGGAGGCGTGGCGCGCCAGGCCCTTTGTCTCCAACTCCAACTGCTTTGTGGTCCCGCCGATGAAGTTCGCACCGGAAAGCTGCGTGGTGATGGAGCGTTGCATCGCGGCCGGGATGCCGGTGCTTTTGCTCTCGGCGGGCCAAGCCGGCGCGACGGCACCAGCCCCCATCGCGCTGGCCATCGTGCAGGCGGTGGCCGAATGCCTCGCCGGCGTGGTCTATGTGAACGCCATCCGCCCCGGCCATCCGGCAGTCTTCGGCACCTGGCCGTTCGTGTCAGATCTGCGCACGGGGGCAATGTCGGGCGGGTCCGCCGAACAGGCGCTCCTGACCGCGGGCTGTGCGCAGATGCACCGCTTTTACGGGCTGCCCGGCGGGGCGGCCGCCGGGATCTCCGACAGCAAATTGCCCGATATGCAGGCAGGCTGGGAGCAGGGCATCACCAATGCGCTCGCCGGGCTTGCCGGGCTCAACATGGTCTATGAAGCCGCTGGCATGCATGCCTCGCTTCTGGGGTTCTGCATGGAAAGCCTGGTGATGGGCGATGACATCATCGGCCAGGCCCTGCGCTGCGTGCGCGGGATCGACGTGACCGAAGACAGCGTCTCCATCGAGGCCATGCGCGCGGTCTGTCTTGAGGGGCCGGGGCATTATCTGGGCTCGGACCAGACCCTGCGGCTGATGCAGACCGAATACACCTACCCCAAGCTGGGCAACCGGATGAGCCCGAAAGAGTGGGAGGAGGCCGAGAAACCCGACCTCCTGGCCAATGCGGTCAAGCGCAAGGAGGCGATCATGGCTGCGGCCCCCTGCCAGGTCGCGCCAGAGCTCGACCGCGAGATCCGGGCGATCTGGAAGATGTACTTCTGACCGCTACCGCTTGCCGCGCCCGCGCAGGGCGGGGATAAGATGCGCCAGGATCACAAGGACGATCAGCGCAAAGATCGCCGCGGCGATCGGTCGGTTGATCCAGTCCCAGGGTTCGCGGATGCGCGCAAGAGAGGTGCGGAACTTCGCCTCCATGATCCCGCCCAACACCATACCCAGAATGATCGGCACGATCGGCAGGTTGAGCCGCTTGAGGATCAGGCCCAGAAGCCCGAAGCCCGCCGCCATGGCGCAATCGGTGGCCGAATTGCGCAGCGAATAGACGCCCACAAAGCTCAGGATCAGGATCGCCATGCCCAGGAACCGGTTGGGAATGGCCACGACCCGCAGCAAAGGCCGGGTCGCCACAATCAAGAAGACCAGCGCCAGCACGTTCAACGCCAGAAGGCAGAGATAGAGCGCCAGGACGAAATCCATCCGGGTTTGAAAAAGCCCGGGCCCCGGGATTACGTTGTGGACGTAAAAGACCGACAGCATCATCGCGGTCAGCGCCTCGCCCGGAATGCCCAGCGCCAGCAGCGGCACCATGGCTGCGGCCGGCACGGCATTGTTGGCGCTTTCCGAGGCAACCAGCCCTTCCGGCGCCCCCTTGCCGAAGCGTTCGGGGTTTTTTGAAAGGCGCTGGGCGGTCGTGTAGCTTAAAAACTGCGCGGTGAACTCGCCCACACCGGGAATGATCCCCATCGCCGTGCCAAAACCGGCCCCCGGCAGAACGAATTTGGGCAGCCGCAGCACCTCGCGCAGCCCGGCCAGAAGCCCGCCTTTCAGCCGCGGCGGGCGGGGCGTGTCGTCCTTGCCGGTGAGCAGCAGAAAGGCCTGGGAGATGGCAAACAGCCCCAACACCACGACAATCAGGTTCACACCCTTGGTCAGCCAGCTTTGATCGAAGGTGTAGCGTTGGGTGTAACGGACCGATTCCAGGCCGATCGTTTGCAAAAAGATCCCCAAAAACAGCAGCGAAGCGGCCGCGAAATACTGGCCGCGATGTGCAAGCACCACCAGGATCATGCCCAAAAGCGTGGCCAGAAAGATCTCGCGCGAGCCAAAGAGCGGCGCGACTTGGGCCAGCACCGGGGCCAAGAGCATCAGCACGATCACCGAGAACACGCCGCCCGCAAAGCTGGCCCCGAAGGCCAGCGCCAGTGCGCGCTGCGGCGCGCCCGCCCGGGTCATCGGATAGCCGTCATAGGTGGTCAGCGCATTGACCGGCGTTCCGGGCGTGTTGATCAGGATCGCCGGGATCGCGCCGCCGAACATCGCCGAGCCATAGATGCCCAGCAGCAGCGTCAGCCCCACCAGTGGCTCCAGATCATAGGTCGCGGGCAGCAGGATCGCGATGGCAATCGCTGGTCCCACCCCGGGGATCGCACCGATCACCACCCCGCCGACGCTGCCGATCAGCAGTGCCATGATCACATCGAGCCGCGCCAGCAGGGCCAGACTGTCGCCCAGCACCTCCATCAGAAGTAAAGGATCATGACATTGCGCGCCCCTTCGGGCAGCGCCTCGTAGATCGCACCGCCAGGGATCGAGACCCGAAGAAAGCTCTTAAAGACCACCACCACCAAAAGTGCCGTGATCAGCGCCATCCCGATCATCCGCGCGCTGCGATAGCCCAGCCGCCAGGTCAAGAACGCCGCGAATACCAGGGTAACCGGCAGATATCCAAGCTGCGGCACCAGCCAGACATAGGCCATGAACCAGGCCACGAACTCCACCGCCCGAACCCAGCGCACCAGCTCCGGGCCGATCGGCTGTCCCGCCGCGCGGCGCTCCCGCCGCCAGAGACGCATCAGCTCGGCCGCGCCGAAAAGCAGCATCCCCCCGATGGCGACGGCCGGCCAGAAGCCCGGCTGGCGCGTGAGTGGCTGGCCGTTCACCCAGCTTGTCTCACGCCCCAAAAGCGCGAGCAGGAGCAGCGCGACGCAAAACGCCACCGCACCGAACAAAATCTCGGCGCGGTGATGGGTCGGCGCCGGCGCAGGACCCTCAGTTGCCAAGGATCTCGGCGATCCGGGCGGAGGTCTCGATATCCGTCGCGATCTGCGCCTTGCTCTCGGCGGCCGGCAGCCAGTAGACCTGCGCGCCGGTCTGCGCCGCCAGCTCCTGGGCGCGATCGCTCATGACCGTTTCGCGGGCCACGGCGGCGATCTTCTCGCGCACATCGGCCGGCGTGTCCTTATGCACGAAAAGCCCGTTCCACAGCGCGATGTCGAGGCTCGGCACGATCTCGGCCACGGTCGGCGCATCAGGGGTCAGCGCGATCCGCTCCCCCGTCACGCTGGCCAGAACTGTGATGTCGTCAAGACAGGGCAGCACCAGCTGCAACGTGGTGTTCATCACGTCAACATCGCCCGAGGCGAGCGAATTGCAATCGAGCACATCGAAGGCCGCATCCGAGGCATAGGCAAAGCCCATTTCACGGGCCATGGCCAGCGTCACCTGGGTGGGCGTCAGCGGCGCGCCGAAATGGCCCAGAACCACCGGGTTGTCGGACGCATAGGCGGCCAACTCTTCCATGCTGGCATAAGGCGCGCTGCCCGAGGCGACGATCACAAAAGGATAGGTCAGGAAGATCCCGATCGGCTCGAAGGGATCGGGCGAGAGCTCGGGGATCCCGATCTGCGGGCCGACAACCGGTACACCGATCACGAAGGAGCCGATCATCGAGCCGTCGGGCGGCGCGGTCGCAACCTCAATGGCCCCCGGAAAGGGTCCGCCCCCGCCGCCGGGCTTGTTGACCACCGCCGCCGGCTGATCATAGGCGGCCTGGAAGTCTTCCGCGATCATCCGGGTCAGAATGTCCTCCAAATCGCCCGGCGGCCAAGGCACCACGAATTGCACCGGCTTGTCGGGATAATCCGCCTCCGCACCTGTCCCAGCCGCCAGGCCGACCGCCGCACCGATCGCCGCGCCAAACGCCGCACCCCACCTGATCCGCATCCCACGCTCCCCTGTTCTCCATTTTCGCCAAGAGCCTGCGGGAGGCCGCCCTTTCCTGTCAACTCGGAAAAAACCGCGACCCCGCAACGCCCCTGCCCCTTCTTCTTGGCCGAAATACTCCGGGGGGAGTCGCGGCCAACGGCCCGCGACGGGGGGCAGCGCCCCCCAACACCCCGCCGCAACGAACAGCCCAGGTCGCGCAGGGACCACGCAGCAACCGCGCAGTGCAAATGCCCGCGTCGCACAGCGGGCGGAAAATGTCGCGCCCCCGCTTTTCTTCGCGCGCCCGCATGGCTAGCGTGACCGCATCAGAAGGAGGAGCGGGCATGAAAAACAGCTACAGGGTCGTGGTGATCGGCGGCGGCGTGGTCGGGGCCTCGGTCGCCTACCACCTGGCCAAGTTTGGCTGGACCGATGTCGCGATCATCGAGCGCTCGGTGCTCACGGCCGGCTCGTCCTGGCATGCCGCGGGTGGCGTTCATGCCCTTAACGCAGACCCAAATATGGCCGCCCTGCAGGCCTACACGATCGATCTTCTGCGCGAGATCGAACGCGAATCGGGCCAGAGCATCGGGCTGCACATGACCGGCGGCATCTCGGTCGCCTCGGCACCCGCGCGCTGGGAATGGCTGCAATCGGCCTACCGGATTTTCCAGACCATCGGCATCGAAGACTGCCATCTGATGACGCCCGAAGAGATCAAGAAAGCCTGTCCCATCATGGATATCGACGGGGTGATCGGCGGGCTCTGGGCCGATCGCGAGGGCTATATCGACACCACCGGCACCGTTCAGGCCTATGCGCGCTGCGCCAAGATGCGGGGGGCCGACATCATCGAGCACAACCGTGTGATCGAGCTCAACCGCAAGGGCGATTACTGGGAGGTCGTCACCGAAAAGGGCACCATCCGGGCAGAGCATGTCGTCAATGCCGCCGGGCTCTGGGCCAAGCAGGTGGGCCGCATGGTCGGGCTGGAGCTGCCGGTCTCGCCGCTCAAGCACCACTATCTGGTCACCGAGACCATCCCGGAGGTCGCCGCGCTTGATTTCGAGGTCCCCATGACGGTGGATCTCGAAGGCTTCACCTATATGCGCCAGGACCAGAAGGGCATCCTAGTAGGCATCTATGAGATCGACCACGATCACTGGATGATGGATGGCGCGCCCTGGAGCTACGGCATCGAGCTCTTGCAGGAAGAGCCCGACCGGATCGAGAAAGAGCTGGAGATGGCCTTCAAGCGCTATCCCTGCCTCAACCATGTCGGCGTGAAGAACTGGGTCAATGGCGCCTTTACCTTCAGCCCCGACGGCAACCCGCTGGTGGGCCCGGTGCGCGGCATGCCCGGCTACTGGCTCGCCTGCGGGGTGATGGCGGGCTTCCTGCAGGGCGGCGGTGTGGGCAAGACGCTGGCCGAATGGATGATCCATGGCGAGCCCGAGACCGATGCCTGGTCGATGGACATCGCCCGTTACGGCGCCTTCTCCACCGCCAAGCAATACATCAAGGAAACCACGGGGCAGTTCTATTCCCGCCGCTTCGTGATGACCTATCCCAATGAACAGCTGCCTGCGGGACGGCCCCTGAAGATGGCCCCGGCCCATGATGCCATGACCCAGGCCGGTGCCACCTGGGGGTGCACCTGGGGGCTGGAAACGCCGCTGATGTTCGCGCCGCAGGGATTTGAAGAGACCCCAAGCCTGCGCCGCTCAAACGCCCATCCCATTGTGGGCGAGGAGGTCGCCGCGGTGCGCGACCGCGTCGGGTTGCTCGACATTTCCGGCTTTTCGCGCTTTGAGATCACCGGGCCGGGCGCCGAGGCCTGGCTCAACGGTCTGATGGCCACCCGTCTGCCCAAACCGGGCCGGGCACGGCTCGCGGTCATGCTGGCCCCGAACGGGCGCCTCAAAGGCGATCTGACCCTCTTCAACTGGGGCGATGGCACCTGGTGGATCATGGGCTCCTACTATCTGCGCGAATGGCATCTGCGCTGGTTTACCGACCATCTGGGCCCGGATGTTTCGGTGAGCGACATCTCGGATGCCACGGTCGGCTTTGCGCTCGCCGGCCCAAAATCGCGCGAGGTCTTGCAGCGGCTGACCCATGAGGATCTGAGCACCCTGCCCTTCATGGGCTGTCGGGCGATGGATGTGGGGCTTCTGCGCGCCCGGGTCGGGCGGCTCTCGGTTACCGGCGAGCTTGGCTATGAGATCAATGTACCGGCGGCAAGCCATATTGCCCTGCGCCGGATGCTGCTTGAGGCCGGCGCGGCCTCCGGCATCCGCGAGGTCGGCTTTTATGCGCTCAACTCGCTGCGGCTGGAAAAGAGCTTCGGCATCTGGTCGGCGGAGTTCACCCAGGACCGGACCCCTGCCATGACCGGCATGGATCGCTGGGTCGACTGGGACAAGCCCGGCTTTACCGGGCGCGACGCGGTGCTTGCCACCCGCAACACCGTGCCGCCGCAACGCCTGGTGACGCTGTCGGTCGATGCCAAGGATGCCGATGCCTCGGGCTATGAGCCGGTCTGGCAGAACGGACGCCGCGTGGGCTTTGTCACCTCCGGCGGCTATGGGCATCATGTCGGCCAGTCACTCGCCATGGCGCTGGTCGAGCCCGAGGCTGCCGATGCCGGTACCGCCCTCTCGGTGCATGTGGTCGGCGAGGAGCGCGGTGCCCAGGTGATCCCGGCCTCGCCCCATGATCCGGAAGGCCTTCGGATGCGGGGATGACATGAAACGGCTCGGTTGGGCCCTGGCCGCGCTGGTGGCTCTGACCGGCCCGTCGCGGGCCGAGATCGTGACCGTCTTCGCCGCCGCCAGTCTGAAAACCGCGCTGGATGAGATAGGGACTGTCTGGTCCGCGCAATCGGATCACGCCATCCGTGTTGTTCCGGCAGGCTCGGCCATGCTGGCACGCCAGATCGAAGCCGGCGCGCCGGCGGATCTGTTCATCTCGGCCAACCCGCAATGGATGGACCACCTCGAAGCGCTGGGCCTGGTCGATCCAGACACGCGTTTTGACCTTGCCGGCAACCGTCTGGCGCTGATTGCCCACGAACCTGCGAGCCCCGCTACCATTGACGACACCCTGCCGCTCGCCGATCTGCTTGGGTCCGAACGTCTGGCAATCGCTTTGGTCGACGCGGTGCCCGCTGGGATCTATGGCAAGGCCGCCCTTCAATCCTTGGGGCTGTGGGCCGAGGCGGCGCCAAGGCTCGCTCAGACCGACAATGTCCGCGCCGCGCTTGCGCTGGTGGCCACCGGTGCCACGCCTTTGGGCCTTGTCTATGCCACCGATGCACGCGCCGATCGCCGCGTGACCCTGATCGGGCTCTTCCCGGCCCATACCCATCCGCCGATCCGTTATCCCGTCGCGGCGCTCGAGGATGGATCGCCCGCCGCCCTCGCCTTTTTGCAGTTCCTTCAGGGCGGTCTCGTTCGCGATATCCTGCGCCAGCACGGTTTCACGGATCCCTAGGCGATGGGGTCTCTGGGTCCCGAGGAATGGCAGGCCGTTCTCCTGTCGCTACAGGTTGCCGCTGTGGCCACGCTGGCCAGCCTGCCACTCGGCGTGATCGTGGCGTTGATCCTCGCACGGGGACGGTTTGTAGGCCGGCCCTTGCTCGACGGTCTGGTCCATCTTCCTTTGGTTTTGCCGCCCGTGGTGACCGGCTATCTTCTCCTGAGCGTGTTTTCACCCCGCGCGCCCATTGGGCAGTTCCTGGATGACAGCCTTGGGCTTGTGCTTGCCTTTCGCTGGACGGGAGCCGCGCTGGCCGCGGCGATCATGGGCTTTCCGCTCATGGTGCGCGCTATCCGGCTTGGCATCGAGGCGGTCGACCCGAAGCTGGAGGCCGCCGCCGCAACGCTGGGTGCCAACCGGGCCTGGGTCTTTGCCACTGTGACGCTGCCCCTGATCCTTCCGGGCATCCTTGCCGGTGCCGTGCTCGCTTTTGCCAAAGCGCTGGGCGAGTTTGGCGCCACGATTACGTTTGTGAGCAACATTCCGGGCGAGACCCAGACCCTGCCTTCGGCGATCTACGCATTTTTGCAGGTGCCGGGCGGGGAGCCCGCCGCGCTGCGGCTTGTGGCAGTCTCGATTGCGCTGGCCATGGCGGCGCTGGCGATCTCGGAGCTGTTGGCGCGGCGGATGCGGAGGCGGCGATGAGCCTGTCGGTCCGCCTGCGCCACCCGTTTCCCGGGCTCATGCTCGATGTGGCGTTCACCGCGCCCGGCGGGGTGACCGCGCTTTTCGGCCGCTCGGGTGCGGGCAAAACCAGCGTCATCCAGGCGGTGGCTGGGCTGTTGCGTCCGCGCGAGGGGCGGATCGCGCTCGATGAGAGGGTCTTTTTGGACACGAAAGCGGGCCGCGCGCTGCCGCCGCATCGCCGCCGGATGGGCTATGTCTTTCAGGAGGGGCGGCTCTTTCCGCATCTGAGTGTGCGGCGCAATCTGCGTTACGGCGCGTGGTTTGCGGGCGGGGCCGCGGCCGAAACCTTCGATGCGGTGGTGGCCCTTTTGGGGCTCGAAGCGCTGCTCGACCGGGCCCCGGGCGATCTGTCGGGCGGCGAGCGGCAGCGGGTGGCCATCGGGCGCGCGCTTCTGGCCCGGCCGCGGATGCTGCTGATGGATGAGCCGCTGGCCGCACTGGACGCGGCGCGCAAGGCCGAGATCCTGCCCTATCTGGAGCGGCTGCGCGATGAGGCGAAGATCCCCATCCTTTATGTCAGCCATGCCATCGAGGAGGTGGCGCGCCTGGCATCGACCATCGTGGTGTTGGAAGCGGGGCGGGTGGCGCAGGCTGGGCCTGCCGCGGCGCTCCTCGCCGACCCGGCGGCGGTGCCGCTTTTGGGTGTGCGGGATGCCGGAGCCGTGGTGACGGCGATCGTGCGCGCACATGCGCCGGACGGGCTTTCAGAGCTCGCGCTGGGGTCAGAGCGTCTGGTGCTGCCCGGCGTTTCGGCAATGCCGGGCACGCCGCTGCGGCTGCGCATCCCGGCCCAGGACGTCATCCTGGCTACCGCCCGGCCCGAGGGGCTCTCGGCACTCAATGTGCTGCCCGCCACCATTCTGGGCCTGCAAAGCGGCACCGGCCCCGGCGTGATGGTCCAGCTGCAGCTGGGCGATACGCAGATCCTGGCGCGGGTCACCCGCCGTTCGGCCGATGCGCTGCAACTGGCGCCGGGGCGTTCGTGCTATGCGATCCTAAAATCGGTGGCCATCGCGCCGGTCGATATCGGCGGCATTGTGCCGCCCCGCTAAGGCACGCCCAGCGCCCCGCTGGCATTGGAGGCTCAGCCATGCCATGCAGGGCGTCGGAGGCACGCCATGACCCAGACCGTTGCGGACCAGACGATCGCCGCCCTCGATGCCGCCGGGATCGACCGGCTCTACTGCCTTCCCGGCGTCCAAAACGACCATTTCTTCGATGCGCTTTACGACCATCGCCAGCGGATCACGCCGGTCGTTGCGCGGCATGAACAGGGCGCGGCCTATATGGCGCTTGGCGCAGCCTTGGCAACGGGCCGGCCGCAAGCCTTCTGCGTGGTGCCGGGACCAGGTTTTCTGAACGCCACTGCGGCGCTTGCAACCGCGCAATCGCTGAACGCGCCGGTGTTGGCCATCATCGGGCAGATCCCGTCACCTGCGATCGGAAAGGGGACGGGCCAACTCCACGAAATCCCCGATCAGTTCGCGATTTTGCGCCAACTAACCCGGGCTGCCTGGCAGATCCAAGGCACGAATGCCGCCGAAATTCTCTCCCTGGCCGTCGGGGCGCTGCAAAGCGGTCCGCCCGGCCCCATCGGGATCGAGATCCCGGCCGATTGCTGGCGCAAGCCGGCCGTGGGCGTGCTTGCACCGACGCGCACGCGACCGCCGGCAGCAAAACCCGGCCCGCTTGCCGCCGCGGCCGAGGCGATCCGCACCGCAAAGCGGCCCATCATCGTCGTGGGCAGCGGCGCGGCGGCGTGCCGAGGCGAGGTCCAAACCCTTGCCGAGCGGATCGGCGCCCCGGTGGTGGGGTTTCGCACCGGGCGCGGCACGCTGCCCGACAGCCATCCGCTGGCCGCGAGCTTACCCCAGGCCCATGCGCTTTGGCCCGAGACCGACCTGGTCATTGGGCTCGGTTCGCGGCTGGAGTTCACGCTCGGCCAATGGGGCCGCGACGACGCCATGACGGTGATCCGGATCGAGATCGACCCGGCGCGGCTGGCGGCGATCCCGGCCGACATCGCCGTCGAAGCGGACCTGGCCCAAGCCCTGCCGGCGCTGCTTGCAGCCCTCGATGCTGCCCTGGACGCCACCCGCGACGCTGAACCCGGCGCTGAACCCGGCGCTGAATCCGACGCATCCACCGGGCCGAGACCGGACTGGCAGGCGCGGATTGCCCAGACCCGGGCGCGGGCAGCCCAGCAAATGGCCGAGCGGCTCGCCCCGCAGCTCGCCTGGCTTGAGGCGTTGCGCGCGGCTATACCCGAGCAGGGCATCCTGATCAACGAACTCACCCAGGTGGGCTATGTTGCCAATATCGCCTACCCGGTGTCGCGACCGCGCGCCCTGATCTCACCAGGCTATCAGGGCACCCTTGGCTGGGGTATCGCCACGGGCCTCGGTGCGGCCGACGCGCTTCGCGACGTGCCGGTTGTGGCCATTTCCGGCGATGGCGGTGCGCTCTTTACCATCGGCGAGCTGGCGACGGCGGCGCGCTACGATATCCCTCTGGTTACAATCGTCTTCAACGACAACGCCTTTGGCAATGTCCGGCGGTTTCAAGAGGATCTCTATGGCGGCCGGACCATCGCCACCGATCTCGCCAGCCCCGATTTCGTTGCTCTGGCGAAGAGCTTCGGCCTTGCCGGCGATCGGGCGGATACGCCGGACGCGCTTGGCCGATGCATCAGCGATGCGCTTGCCGCCCGCAGGCCTACGGTCATCGAGGTGCCGGTCGGCACCTTCCCATCGCCCTGGTCTTTTGTGCTGATGCCAAAGTGCCGCGGTATGCCACCCTAAAGCCGTTAGGGCGTATTCACGCTTCCGCGTAACGCTGCGCGTCTCTGTCCTGCGCAGCCCAAACTGGGCGCGCGCGGGTCCGACCACCGGCCCGCCGGTTGTGCTCGCGGGTCCGAGGACCCGACCGGCGCACAGCTTGGCACGCGGCCGGGCATTCGGCCGGGCATTCGGCCGGGCGCATCGACGCCGATCGCATGCGCTGAAGACCGTGAACCTCGTGATGCGTGACCTCTCGTCTTGACCTTTGCGCTTTCTTCGCGGCCTACGCCGACCCGCGGGCAGGCATTTGCTGGCCCTTGCCGCGGAAGCTTGCACCACGCCGGCCGAGCCGGATGGGGTCGCGAAATCCTCACCGCCGCCCGGCTTTCAGGATCATCTCGACCGGCTTGGCGTTGCCTAACGGATCCCCAAAACCGGCAAAGCGATTCTGGTCAACAGTCCCGGCTATGGGGTGATCGCCTTTGAAGACGGCGCTCCGGTTCTGCGCAGCGGAGCAATCGTGGGAAAACCCAGCACACCGACCCCCGTGATGGAGACCCACACATCGGATGTACGCTTCAGGCCGAGCTGACGTCCGACGCCCATCATGATGCGCAACGGCGCTAGTGACGAGTTTCGCCGCCCGCCGGGCCCGGGCAATCCGCTCGGCCGTGCAGCGATCCGGTTGGTACCCGGCATGCTGATCTATCTGCACAGGACAAATCGACCGCAGCTTTTCGCACGCGACGCCCGGGCGCTATCTTACGGCTGCGCGCGGGTGGAGGCGTGACAGGCGCTATGGCCTGGCTTTTAGAGGTCGACCGAGCAGAGGTCGAACGGCATGCCAACGGGCATAGGACCTTCGACATACCGGCCGAGCCGATCCGGGTCACGATGGGCTATTTCACTGTCTTTCCCGATGCGCAGGGCCGTGCAGTGAAGCCCAACGAAATCTACCGGCAGCGCTAGCGCGCCTTACCGTCCGGCCTTGGCCAGCATTGCCCGGGTTTTTCGAGCAATCACCCCCTCCTCATCGGTGGGGATAACAAACACAGGGCAGCGGCCGTTCTCGGGCGAGATCCGCTGGGCATGCGCTGCATTGCGCGTTGCATCGACGGTAAGGCCCAACCAGCCGAGCCCGTCGCAGACCGCGGCGCGCAGCGCGGCCGCATGCTCGCCGATACCGGCGGTAAAGACGAAGGCGTCCAGGCCCTGCATGCTTGCTGCCAAGGCACCAGTTTCGCGCTGAATACGTGCGACGAAATAGGCAATGGCCATCTTAGCGGCAGGGTCCGCCGAGGTTTGAAGCGTGCGCATATCGTTCGACATGCCCGAGAGCCCCAAAAGCCCGGAGCGTTTGTAGAGCAGATCGCTGATTTCATCGGCATCCAGCCCCTCCTCGCGCATCAGATAAAGGATGACGCCCGGATCGATCTGCCCGCAGCGCGTTCCCATTGGCAGGCCTTCAAGCGCCGAGAAGCCCATGCTGGATGCGACGGATTGCCCGTTGGCAATGGCGCACATCGAGGCGCCATTGCCCAGATGGGCGACAATGACCCGCCCTCCCGCAACCTCCGGGAAGGCGGTCGAAAGCACGCTGGCGATGTGATCGTAGCTGAGCCCATGAAACCCATAGCGGCAGATACCGCGCTCGTAATAGGCATAGGGCAGGGCAAAGAGCTTGTTGAGCATGGGCTGGGCGCGATGAAAGCTCGTGTCAAAACAAGCCACCTGCAAGGCGGCCGGAAAGGCCCTGCGCGCGGCCTGCACACCGGAAAGGTTGTGTGGCTGGTGCAGCGGCGCAAAGGGCACCAGCGCCTCAAGTCCCGCTATCACCGTGTCGTTGAGCACGGCCGGCCCCGCATGGCTCGGCCCGCCATGTACGATCCGGTGGCCCACCGCATCCGGGGAAAGCCGGCCATGCCGCGCCTCGATCAGCCCAAGAGCGGCCGCCAGGGCAGCAGTGTGGTCGGGCGCTGCAACCGCGTCGCGACGGGGCGCCGCGTCGCCAAAGCGCAGCTCGATCGCGGCAGCATCGCCGATTCGGTCGACCTGGCCGCGAATACCGGGGCCGTCCGCCGCATCGCCGACATAAAGCGCGAATTTCAGCGAAGACGAGCCGGCATTGAGGGTCAGGATGGACGGATTGCTCATCATTTGCTTCCCAAAACCGTCTGCATTCGACGGTCCCGAAGCGATACGGGACCGCACGGCCGCCAGCCTAGCACAGCAGCGCCGGACCGCAGATGATTGACCGCCCGGTTTCAATCATGTCACGAGACCTTTCGCGCCCTTTCTCCGTCCATTGCCCGCAAAGGCAGCATTTGTATGAAAAGCGAACCGGACGCAGACGTCGCGAGACCGGACCCTGGGCTGTGGCGTGCCTGGGCGGCGCTTTGCATCACCGGCGTGGCCTGGGGCACGACCCAGCCCCTTTCGCGCATCGCTATGGAGACCGGACATCACCCGATCGGCGTTGCCTTGCTCAACGCCGTTATATGTCTGCTGCTGTTGGTAGCGATCCTTGTGCTGCGCGGCAATACGCTGCCCGTTACCCGCCGCCATCTGGGTTTTTACCTCGCCTGCGGCTTTCTTGGAACGGCATTGCCCAACGGCCTTTCCTTTCAGGCCTATACCGTCCTGCCGGTCGGTATCGTTTCGATGGTCATTGCCTGCGTGCCGATGGCGACCTTGCTTTTGGCCTGGCTCATGCGGGTCGAGCGTCCGGACCGGCGCCGTCAGATCGGGCTATGCCTTGGTCTTGCAGCGATGGCCATGCTGGCGCTACCCGAAAGCAGCCTGCCCCAAGCCGTGGCGGCACTTTGGCTGATCCTGCCGATGGTGGTGGTCTGCGCCTATGCTGCCGAGAACGTCTACATCGCCATGGCCCGGCCGCCCGGTCTCGATGCGCTGACGGTGCTTACGGGTCTTTTTGCCGGCGCCGTTCTCCTTTTGCTGCCCGTCGCGGCAGCTCTCGATGCCTGGGTCGATCCACGGGCGCTGGGCCCCGCCGAGCGCGCAATCGCGGTCATCTCGGTGCTGCACATTCTGGCTTACGGCGGGTTTGTCTGGCTGATCGGTCGCGCCGGCCCTGTCTTTGCATCTCAGACGGGGTATATCGTGACAGCGACGGGTGTTTTGGGCGGGATGCTAGCATTTGGCGAACAGCACAGCGAATGGGTCTGGCTTGCGCTTGCCACGCTCTTTGTCGGGCTGACGCTGGTGCGGCCACGCAACAATACGCAGGATCAGGGGTAAAGCGCTGCAAACTTTGCCTCGAGATAGTCGAGCAGGGGCTCGGGACGCGGCGGCGCACCGGTCGCCCTCTCGATCAGCGCAGAGGCAGAGATCACCCGTCCATGGCGGTGCACGGCCTCGGTCAGCCACCCGATTGGCTTTTGCAGCGCCCCGGTTTCAAGGCTGTGTCCGAGGTCAGGCTGTGCGCGTTCCAAGGCGGCGAACAGGCAGCCGGCATAGATGTTGCCAACGCTATAGGTGGGGAAATAGCCAAAAAAGCCCGCCGACCAGTGGACATCCTGCAAGACGCCGAGCCCCGCATGCGGCACCTTGCGCCCGAAATCGGCCTCAAAGCGGTCGTTCCAGGCGGTTTCGAGATCGGTGATGGCAAGATCGCCCGAGATCAGTGCGCGTTCCAGGTCGAAACGCAGGATCACATGCAGGTTGTAATGCACCTCATCCGCCTTTGTGCGGCGGAAGCCGGTCTCAAAGCGGTTGGCCGCGCGCCAGAGATCTTCGGGACCGGCAAGGCCCGCGGGTCCGAAAGCGTCGCAAAACCGCGGCCAGAGCCATTCGGCGAAGGCGCGAGACCGTCCCATCTGGTTCTCGAACATGCGCGATTGCGATTCATGCACGCCCATCGAGGCCTCGGTGCCGGCCGGGCTGAAGGCCAGTGCGGGATCGATGCGCTGCTCATAGACCGCATGCCCGGCCTCGTGGATCGTGGAATAGATCGCCTCGAACGGGTTGTCCGGGCTGACCCGCGTGGTGATCCGCACATCGCCTCCCTGTCCCATCGAGAAGGGATGCACCGCCTCATCGAGCCGGCCGGCTGTCCAGTCATAGCAAAAGCAGGTGGCCAGCTGGCGCGACAGGGCGATCTGGGCCTCATGCGCGAACGGGCCCTGCGGCATGGCGGGTGCAGGCCGATCCGCCAGCGCCGCGCGAAGGGCGGAAAGCCGGGGCCGCAAGGCACCCAGCAGCGCCGCACAAGCCTCCGTCGTCATGTCCGGTTCGAAACCCTGCAGCAACGCGTCGTAGAGGTCGGCACCGGTTTGTGCCAGACACGCCGCCTCCTCGCGCTTCAGCGCAATAATCCGGCCGAGCGTCGGTGCAAAATCGGCAAACCGCTCAGCCTCCTTGGCCGCTGCCCACACCCCATGTGCCATTGCGGTCTGCCGGGCGAGTTCGGTGGCCAGCCGCAACGGGATTTTTCGGGCCCGCTCATAGCTGCGCAGCGCCTCGCGTCGGTTGGCAGCCTCCAGCGGCGTCAGCCTGTCGCCCAACGCTTCGGCCCATTCGGGGATCCGGGGATCGCAGCGGCGCTCGTGGATGGCCGCCTCCAGCGCCGCGAGTTGCTCGGACCTTGCCTCGGCACCCCGCTCGGGCATCATGGTTTCCTGATCCCAGGACAGCAGACCGGCGGCTTGCGACAGGGCGGCCGTCTGGCGCAGATGCGCCGCAAGCGCAGACTTGGCCTGCTCGGGTGTCATCGTTGTGGCCTTCGTCGCTCAGATCCTGTAGTCAGAATGGTCGCGTGTCAGCAAGGCATGGACCGCGTCAAGGAGCTTGCCGGCCTGGCTGGGATAGGCCGCAATTTCTTCGGCCACCTTGCGGGCGACATCGTCGGACAGGATGCGCAGCGGCCTGCCGGTCTGCAGTGCCAGAAGATAGGTCCGCGCCGCGCGCTCGAAGTAATAAAGCCGGTTCATGGCTTCGGCGACCGTATCGCCGATGACCATGACCCCGTGATTGCCCATGATCAGCACCATCTTTGCGGGGTCCGCCAAGAGCGTGCAGCACCGCTCCGCCTCCTCCTCGAAGGCCAGCCCGCCATATTCGGTATCGATGGCCACCCGCTCAAAGAACATGGCCGCATTCTGATCGAGCGGCGGTAGGCTGGGATCTTCCAAACAGGCCAGCGCCGTCGCATAGGGCGAATGGACATGAAAGGCGCAGCGCGCATGCGGCAGGCGGCGGTGTATCGTGCCATGCAACCCCCAGGCCGTCGGATCCGGCGCGTCCGGCCGATCCATGCTGGTCGGATCGTTGGCATCGAGCAGTAACAGATCCGAGGCCCGCACCAGATCGAAATGGACCTGGTTAGGGTTCATCAGAAATTGCGTGCCATCCTCGTTCACCGCCAGGCTGAAATGATTGGCAACGCCTTCGTGTAGATCCTCGCGCACCGCCCAGCGAAAGGCTGCGGCCAGATCGGCGCGTAGACCCTGCATGTTGGAAAGTGGGGTAAGCTGTGTGACGGACATACAAAATCCTCCCTAGCCGCGCCTGCTTTCTTCACGGTCGCCTTGCCTGAACGGGCTCAGCCCGGCGACATGCCCCGCAAACGCTCCGAACGTCGGCGCAGGATCTCCACCGTCGCCAGCAAGATGATCGATACCGTCACCAGCAGCGTAGCGACCGCAAGAATGGTCGGGCTGATCTGTTCGCGCAAGCCGGTGAACATCTGCCAGGGCAAAGTCTGCTGGCCGGCCGATCCCACGAAGAGAACCACAACCACCTCATCGAAGGAGGTGATGAAGGCAAAGAGGCCGCCGGAGATGACCCCGGGCAGGATCAGCGGCATCTGCACCTTAAAGAAGGTGGTGATCGGATCCGCCCCCAGGCTGGCCGCGGCCCGGGTTAACGATCGGTCGAACCCGACCAGCGTCGCTGTCACCGTGATGATGACAAACGGAATCCCCAGCGCCGCATGGGCCAGCACGACGCCCCAATAGGTGCCCTGCAGCCCGATCCGGGAGTAAAAGAAATACATGCCCGCCGCCGAGATGATCAGCGGTACAATCATCGGCGAGATCAGGATCGCCATGATCGCCTGGCGGAACGGCACATGCGGCTGGCTGAGCCCGATCGCCGCTAGTGTGCCTAGCGAAACTGAGATCAGCGTTGCCATGGGCGCAATCTGGATCGAATTCCACATCGCCTGCTGCCAGTCGGGATTGGTGAAGAAATCCCTGTAATGCTTGAGCGAATAGGCCTCCGCCTCCAGCGCCAGCATCCCCGGCGTGAAGGTAAAGAAATCGAGCGCATTGAAGCTCAGCGGGATGATCACGATGATCGGGGCGATCAGGAAGAAAAAGATCAGACCGCAGATCACGCGGAACCCATAGTACCAGATGCGCTGGCCTTGCGTGGCGTAGGATGGCAGGCTCATCGGATCACCCCAGCTTCACATTGTCGATGCCGACGATGCGGTCATAGGTCCAATAAAGGATCAGCACCGCGCCCAGCAGGATCGAACCCAAGGCGGCCGCAAAGCCCCAATTGAAGTTCGACGAGTTCATGTAATAGGCGATCTGGTTGGAAATGAAGACGCCCGAGGTGCCCCCGACCAGTTCCGGCGTAATGTAGTAGCCGATGGCAAGGATGAAGACGAGCACCGCGCCCGCACCGATCCCCGGTACGGATTGCGGGAAGTAGACCCGCCAGAATGCCGTCCAGTTTGTCGCGCCCAGCGATTTTGCCGCGCGCAGGTAACTGGGCGGGATCGTCTTCATGACCGAATAAAGCGGCAGCACCATGAAGGGCAACAGGATATGCGTCATGGCGATGATCGTACCGGTCTGGTTGTTGATCAGCGCAAGGCGCCCGTCATCGCCGACCGCCCCGATCCAGACGAGCAAGTCATTGATCACACCCTGTTGCTGCAACAAGACCTTCCAGGCGGACGTTCGCACCAGAAGCGAGGTCCAGAAGGGCAGCAACACCAGAATGAGCAGCAGATTGGCGTTGCGCGCCGGCAGATTGGCCAGAAGCCAGGCGATCGGATAGGCCAGAAGCAAGCAGCTGATCGTAATCGCAACGCTCATGATCAGGGTGCGGGTGAACAGAAACCCGAAGATGCGCTGGTTCTCGGGCCGCCACTCGACCCCGTCGCCGGTCGAGGTTAGATCGACGGCGCGCAGAAAGTAGCCGGCCGTGTAGGGGCCCGAAAAATGTTGGATCAGTTTCCAGGTCTCGATATCGGACCAGTCCTTATCGACATCGGCAAACTGCGCGGCAAAGGGCGCGTCGATATCCATTCGCGCCACACGCCGGCCGGTTTTTCGGAAAAGCGACGAATAGCCGGGCGCCTCGAAGCTTAGCCGGCGGCCGATCGCCATATGGTTTTTGGCCTCGACTGCTTCGACCAAATCGGCATGCAGCGCCTTGAAGACCGGTTCATCGGGGACCTGGCCGCTATTGGGATCCCAGTCGCGCAGCGCCAGGGTCGTGCGCGGCAGGTTTCCAGCAAGCTCGGTGTTTTCGACCGAGCGGAAGAGCATGTCAGCAATCGGGGCCACAAAGGCCAGCAGCACAAAAATCAGAAGCGGGGCGACCAGCATAAAGGCGCGCAATTTCTGGCGGCGCAGGGCGCGGGCGAGGCTGCGCTTGAGCGGCGTGCCATCGGCTGCCAGCATCGGACCGCTCTCTGTCGGGGTCCGGGCTTGGCTGGCGGGGAAAGCCGGCCCGTCCTGCGTTGCGTCCGTCATGCTGTGCGCTCCGATCCTGGAGAGGTGAAGCGGGGCCGTACGGCCCCGTCCCGGCTGTGGGTGGGCTGGGGCCGGACGACGGCCCCAGCCTCAGTGCGGCTTACTGGGCGAGCTGCGGCTTACTGGGCGAGCCAAGCCTGATACCGCGCATCGATATCGTCGCGGTAATCGGCCCACCACTCATAGTTAAAGAGGAAGGTGTTCGTCGCATTGGCCGGATCGGTCGGCATATGCGGCGCCATGTCGATGCCCAGCGTGGCATGCTTGCCCACAAGCGGCGCGGACGAGGCGCGCGCCGGCCCGTAGGAGATATACTTCGCCTGGTCCGCAAGCCGCTGCGTGTCGGTGGCGAATTTGACGAAATCGAGCGCCCGCTCCAGCCGGTCCTCGGGCAGGCCGGTCGGAATGATCCAGCCGTCGAGATCGAACATCTGCCAGTCCCACAGGATCGCGACGGGCTGGTTTTGCTCTTCGATCACCGAAAAGAGCCGGCCGTTATAGGTCGAACCGATCACAACCTCGCCATCGGCCAGAAGCTGCGGCGTCTCGGCCCCGGCCGACCACCAAACGACGCTGTCCTTGATGGTGTCGAGCTTGGCAAAGGCCCGCGCGATGCCCTCCTCGGTCTCAAGCACATCGTAGACGTCCTCAATCGACACGCCGTCGCAGATCAGCGCCCATTCCATATTGGCGATGGGCCGCTTTTCGAGGCTGCGCTTGCCGGGGAACCCTTCGAGATCGAAGATGTCGCAGACGCTGGTGGGCACCTTGGCGCCCCAAGCCTCGATATCGGTACGATAACCGAAGGTCGTGGAATAGACGATCTGCGGGATGAAACAGTCCGACACCAACAGATCACCAAAATCCTCGCTTGCCGGCGTGCCATCCGGGGCGGCTGGCAAAACGGCATCGAAGTCGATCTCCAGCGCGAGGCCTTCGTCGCAAAGCCGGATCGCATCGGCCGCGACCACATCGACAACATCCCAGGTTACGTTGCCGGCCTCGTTCATGGCGCGCAGTTTCGGCACCGCCTCGGCCGAGCTTTCGTCCCAGGTCACGCTCAGACCCGGATGCATTGCGGCATAGGGGTCGGAATAAGCGTTGATCTGGCTGGACTGATAAGCCCCGCCCCAGGAGACCAGGGTGATTTCATCGGCCATATCGGCGATTGCAGCGGTGGCGACCAGCGCCAGCCCGCTCGCCGCCCCTAAAAGGATGGTCTTTCTCGTCATGCAGAGTTGCTCCCCTTGTCGGTCGGTCCGAGAACTATGGATGCCCCGCCTGGCCTCGGACGCGCCGACCGAGCGGGATATATTGTCAGGCCGCGTCGAGCGCGCGGCAATCCTCCGTCGCCCAGGTGACCCGCGTCGTCTCGCCGATGGCAAGATGCGCGTGACCGCTGGAGTTCGGAACCTTGACGATGAAGTTCTCATTGCCGTGCACGGCCATGCGGCAGCGGATGTGATCGCCCAGATAGATAAGCTCCAGCACTTTTGCCTCGGCGCTGTTGCTGTCCGGCGCCGCACCCAGAACGACACGCTCGGGGCGCACCGACAGAAGGGCGCGGCCGCCATCGCCGCAATTGACCGCAAGCGCATCGCAGGTTTCGCCATCGTCGAAGCGCACGCTGACGGTCTGGCCGTTGCGCCCGATTATCTGGGCGTCGAGCTTGTTGTTCTCTCCGATGAACTGCGCCACGAAGCTGTTTTCGGGCCGCTCGTAAAGATCGGCCGGCGGCGCGAGTTGTTGGATCACCCCATCATTGAAGACCGCGACCCGATCCGACATCGTCAACGCCTCGGTCTGATCATGGGTGACATAGACCACCGTTACCCCAAGCCGTTCATGCAGATGCTTGATTTCGAACTGCATATGTTCGCGTAGCTGCTTGTCGAGCGCGCCCAGCGGCTCGTCCATCAGCACCAGCTCTGGTTCGAAAACCAATGCCCGGGCAAGCGCGATGCGCTGTTGCTGGCCGCCCGAAAGCTGGGTAGGACGGCGCCCGCCGAAAGCGCCCATCTGCACCATATCGAGCGCGCGGGCCACTTTTTCGGCCCGCTCGGCCTTGCCTAACCCGCGCACCTCCAGCGGAAAGGACAGGTTTTCGGCCACTGTCATATGCGGAAAAAGCGCGTAATTCTGAAACACCATCCCAATGCCGCGCTTGTGCGGGGGGATGTTGTTGATCGGTTTGCCACCGAGCCGGATCTCGCCATGGGTGGCGGTTTCAAACCCGGCCAGCATCATGAGGCAGGTCGTCTTTCCCGACCCCGACGGTCCGAGCATGGTCAGAAACTCGCCTTTGCCGATCTGGACGTTCAGATCCTTCACAACCAGCGTCTCGCCGTCATAGCTCTTTTGAACCGCTTCGAACTCGACAAATGTCTCGCGCTTGGACAATCCGACGTTCAACCGTCATCCCCTGTCTTGAAGAACCCTGTCATGCAGACCCCCGTCTTGCAGACGCCTGTCTTGCTGACCATGTCTTCCCACCCTCGCTGTTCGGCCCGGCATGATCGCCGCATTTACTTGGCCGCGCCCGCAAACCTCGCCGCCAGTGCCAAGCCTACCGATATCTCGCGCCGTGACAACCGGCTGCGAGGCAGTTTTCTGAGCAGGATGGATGGATGAGCGGCAAGATGCGCCGGCGCTGCCCGACGCCGTACCCCGCCTGCCTATTTTGGCGCCATACGGATCGCCCCGTCGAGCCGGACGATGTCGCCGTTCAGCATCGGGTTCTCGATAATCGCGCGCACCATGGCGGCAAACTCGGACGGAGCGCCCAGACGCGGCGGGAACGGAACCTGCGCGCCCAAGCTCGCCTGCGTTTCTGCGGGCAGGCCTTCCAACATCGGGGTCAGGAACAGGCCCGGCGCGATGGTCATGACGCGGATGCCCGCGCGCGACAGGTCGCGCGCCATAGGCAGCGTCATCGCCGCAACCGCGCCCTTCGAAGCGGCATAGGCGATCTGGCCGATCTGGCCGTCGAAGGCTGCAACCGAGGCGGTGTTCACGATCACGCCGCGCTCGCCATCCGCGTTCACCGGATCGGCGGCCGACATGCCCGCAGCCGCCTGGCTTGCGGTGTTGAAAGTACCGAAAAGATTAATGCCGACGATCTTTCGGTAGAAGGCCGGATCGTGGGGCTTGCCTTCCCGATCCACGGTGCGCGCCGCCACACCGATGCCGGCACAGTTGACGCAGATCCGCTCCTGCCCATGCGCAGCACGCGCATCGGCGATACCGGCGGCAACGCTCTCTGACTCCGCCACATCGACCATGTGAAAGCTGCCGCCGATGGCCTCGGCCATCGCCGCACCCTTCTCCTCAGACAGATCGAAGATTGCTACCTTCACGCCGGCCTCGGCCAGCATCCGCGCCGTGGCCCCGCCAAGGCCCGACGCCCCTCCGGTCACGATCGCGGCCATCCCTTCAGCAAGCTGCATCTCGGCGCGTCCTCCCCTATTTTACGGTTTCTTGTCCTTGGCGATCACCGGATGGCCCGCCGCCTTCCAACCCCGAAACCCTTCGGTGATATGCGCGACCCGCAGCCCCATCTCTTGCGCGACACGGGCCGCAAGTGCCGAACGCGCCCCGCCGGCGCAAAAAAAGACGAAGCGGCGTTCTTGTTGGAAGATGTCCTTGGCATAGGGGCTTTCGGGATCGATCCAGAACTCCAGCATGCCACGCGGCGCATGAAAGGCGCCGGGCACCGCCCCTTCGCGCCAAAGCTCGCGGATATCGCGGATATCAACAAGCTGGCTGGCGGGATCGTCGAGAAGCGCCGCCGCCTCGGCGGCCGGGATCTCCTCGATCCTTCCCTTGGCCGCGGCGACCATATCGGCAACCTTTTTCATAACGCCCCCTTTACCGGCGCCCGGCGCATGCGCCGAAAGGCCATCTTCTGGGTTTCAAGCCGCTCGGGCGCGCCATGCCAGGCATAGCTTAAAAGCGAAGGCTCAAGATCGCCCACTGTGATGCGGTGCATGCGCCCCGGCGGGTTGAAGATCAGCGACCCCGGCGCATAGACGCCTTGGTCGTTCTCGCTCACAGCGCCAGAAAGCGTGAAGTAGCTTTCGGTCAGCCCCTCATGGCTATGGGCGGGATAGGTGCAGTTGGGCGCAAAGAGCACGATGCCCAGAATGACCTCACGCGTGACGACCGGCCCTTGCGGGCCTGCGAACTCGGCATAGGCGAACTTCTTGGAAAGGCCGCGGGGTACCTTTTCGTAGCCGTAAAGCCAGCTCAACTCGGGCTGCACACTTTCGATCGCGCGCACCACCGACTGGGTCGCCAGCCGCCGCCCCTGATCGAGCGCGCGTTTCAGATGCGCCGTGACGGGCTTGTCCTCGATCACCCGGGCGATGATCGGCGGGTTTGCCGTAATCGTGCGCGCGATCGCTTCGCGCACCGCCCGCTGATGGCCCCGGATCCGCCCGCTGCCCCCGGCACTGGAGCGGCGGTAGAGCTCGTAGAATTCCCGCAGGAGATAGAGCCAGTCGGGCTTGTCGGCCAGACGCGGGTACAACGCCGCTTCCGCCGCTACCAGATCGAAGGTCGCGTGTCCCGACATGGCCGTCTTTCGTTTTCCGCGACCGCTATCGCTGCCGCTACCGCCACCGCTGCTGCCACAAACAGCCTATGCCTGAGCCGACGGACACACTCAAGCGCTAGTGCAAAGCCGGGGCGCAACGCCCAGGAAAGGCGCCGGCGCTCAGCCTCTTGCGCCGGCCAAACATTGGGCTCTAAGGGCCGGTGCCGTCGCGCGTTGCACCGCGCCTTGCGGCCTCAGCCACGCTCGATCGCAAGCGCTGTGCCCTCCCCGCCGCCAATGCAGATCGCCGCAAGCCCGCGCTTGACGTCGCGGGCCTCCATCTCATGCAAAAGCGTGACCAGGATCCGCGCGCCCGACGCGCCGATCGGGTGGCCGAGCGCGCAGGCGCCGCCATTTACGTTGAGCTTTTCGCGGGGCACGCCAAGCTCTGCCATAAACGCCATCGGCACCACGGCAAACGCTTCGTTGACCTCAAAAAGGTCGATGTCTTCCACCGTCCAGCCCAGCCGATCCATTAGCTTGCGTGCCGCCGGCACCGGCGCGGTGGTAAACCAGCCCGGCGCCTGGGCATGGCTTGCATGCCCCATGATCCGCGCGCGCGGTGCAACACCCTGCGCTTCGGCCACGCTTAGCGGCATCAGAACAAGCGCCGCCGCACCATCGGAAATCGAAGAGGCGTTTGCCGCCGTCACCGTCCCGCCCGCGCGAAAGGCCGGGCGCAGCGTCGGGATCTTTTCGGGCCGGGCATTGCTGGGTTGCTCATCGGCGCGAACATCGCAGGTCTGACGGCGCTCGGTTACGGTGACCGGCACGATCTCGCGGTCGAACCGCCCGGATTTCTGGGCCGCGAGCGCACCCTCCAGCGAGGCGAGCGCATAGGCATCCTGCGCCTCCCGCGTGAACTGGTACTTTTGGGCGCAGTCCTCAGCAAAGCTGCCCATCAGCCGCCCGGGTTCATAGGCATCCTCCAACCCATCCAAAAACATATGGTCGAGCGCTTGTGCATGCCCCATCCGCGCACCGCTGCGCAGCTTTGGCATCAGGTACGGCGCGTTGGTCATGCTCTCCATCCCGCCCGCAACCACCACGCCGGCCGTGCCGACGGCCAGCTGGTCATGCGCCATCATCACCGTCCGCATGCCCGAACCGCACATCTTGTTAAGCGTTGTGGCCGGGACAGCGTCGGACAAGCCCGCCCTGAAACCCGCCTGACGGGCCGGCGCCTGCCCCTGGCCCGCCGGCAGGACGCATCCCAAGATCAGCTCCTCGACCTGCGCCGGTGCAAGCCCTGCCCGCGCAAGCGCAGCTGCAACCGCCGCGCCGCCCAGATCGGCCGCGCTTGCGCTCGACAAAGCGCCCTGAAAGCCGCCCATCGGCGTGCGCGCCGCCCCGGCAATCACGATGGGATCCTGCATGCTCTCCTCCCCGGCCTGCTGGGCTGCATCCTGCGCCTCGGCGATCCCAGGTCAAGGCCCGTCACAGGTCAAGGCCCGTCACAGGTCAAGCCCCGTCACAGGTCAAGGCCCGTCACAGGTCAAGCCCCGTCAAAGGTCAAGGCCCGTCGATGGCCCGATGGGTTAAGCGGTGCGGCGGGATGTGCGGATAGAGCGGCCTTCGAGGGCGCGGGGGATGGCGTCTTTCGCATGCTGGGTTCCCGTAAGGGCCGGCAAAGACGGGCCGGGCGGCACCAAGTGCAAATGGCGCGCAAAATGGCGCGGTTGACGGGGCTCGAACCCGCGACCTCCGGCGTGACAGGCCGGCACTCTAACCAACTGAGCTACAACCGCACAGCGCATCCCAAGGCGCCCGGTGTTGTTAGAGAGAAGCGGGATGGGGGTCAAGCGCGGAAGCGCTGGAGCGGCCGAAAACCGCCGCAGGCAGCGCCTACTCCGAACCGACCGCAAATCCTCTCCAAACCGACCCCAGCTTCATCCCGAAAACTGGGTCGCAGAGCAGGCGCAAGTCTGGGCGCGGTATCCTTAGAGCCTTGCCGCCAAAGCGATCACCCGGCCACCCGCAACCAGATCGCGGTCAGATCGTCGCTGACCTTGAAGCGCGGATAGCGCAGGCAAGCGGCATCGGCCCGCTCGATCGCGCGGGTTTCGGCCGCAAGCCCTTCCAGCCCCTTCTGTTGAAGCGCATCCATAAAGGTCTCGGCCCGGTAGCGCCCGTACTCGCTCAGCAGCGCCGAGAACCCGTCGCTCATCAGCATGACGGCATCGCCTGGGCTTACGGGCACATCGGCATGGCATGTCGATGCGGCCGAGGCGTTTGCATCCGGGCTGAGGGCGATATGGTCCCGGCGGGACCGGTGCGCACGCCGGTCAGCCAGCGCCTCTGCCGACAAAACCGGGTCTGCCCCCACCCCCGGGCCAAGCGCTTGTGCATCGGCCGCCTCGGCAGCACTGTCGGGCGGGGCCGAGCCCCAAACCCCGCCACCACGCGACAAAAGCAAGACCGCGCAATCCGCAGCCCAGGCGATGTGGAGCCGCTCTGCGACCAGTTGCACCGCTGCAAAAGCGGCTTTTGGGCGCTCCCATGCTGCTTGCACATCCCGGGTGCGATCCGCGGCATAGCGGACGGCGACGAATGCAAAGACCTCCGCGCAGGTCGCAGCGAGGCTCGGCTTTTCAGACCGGGCAAAACCCAGACTTGCGGTGTCGGCCAGCCATGCTGCGCCGCCTTGCGGGCCCAACAACCCCGGCGGTCCCAAATCGGTGGCGCCGTCGATCACCCAGGCCAGGCGCTGCGTTGCGCCGACCCGATCGTCATTCGCCCTGCCCGGAGTACCGTTCAGGCTGATGGTCTGCAGGGTTTCGAAAACCAGCATCGATCTCGCTTGTCCCTTACCGGGCGGGTCGCTTTTTTCGACATGCGCGCATCTGCTTGCGGTCGCCTAGAGGTGAAGAGACCCAAGCGCCGCCTCAAAACAGACCCGTTAGAAAAGCCGATTGGCGCGCGCGAAACCCCTCGGCAATCGCCAGATCGAATGCATCGAAGGCGTGAACACCGCCGGGCCAAAGAGCAAGTTCGGCATGCGCCCCAGCGCCTGCCCATCGGGCGGCAAGCTGCAGCGTGTCGTCAAGAAGCGGATCGAGCGTGCCGACCTGAAAAAGCGCCGGGGGCATGCCGGTTAGGTCGGACAGCAGCGGCGAGGCGACGGGATCGGTGCGCATCGCGGGGTCGGGTATGAGATTGTCCAGGAACCACGCCACGACGGGTGTGTTCAGAACAAGCTTGCGCCCACCCCAGTTGGCCATGGAGGCGGTCATTCGAAGATCGTAGATGCCGTAGTTTAGAACCGCCCCAACCAGCCCCTGCAGCGCCCCGGCCCGGCGCAGGAATGCCAGCGCGGCTGCGCTCAAATGCCCGCCTGCCGATTCACCGCCAAGCGCGACCGGCAATCCGGGCCAAAGCTTGCGCACCCGTTCCAGACCGGCCAAAACGTCCTCAAGCGGCGCTGGCCAGGCATGCTCCGGTGCCAAGCGATACTGAACCGAGGCCACCACCAGCCCCGTATCGCGGGCAATGCGCTGATTGGGCAGGTCGTAATAGTCTGGGCGGTTGAAGGTCCAGCCGCCGCCATGGACATGCAGGTAAACGCCGCGCGGAGCCCCCACAGGCAGGGAGATCCGCAGCGGCACCACCCCGTCCGGCGCGTCCCAGCCCGAGCCTGCCGCCGGCCCGGTGAGCGGGAAAATCCCGCGCCCCTCAGCCCGGGCGCGACGCGTGGTCTCGACGGGAAGCTCATGCTGGGCGGGAAGTGCCGCAAGCTGTTCTTCCAGCCGGTCATTGAACGCAGCCGTTTCTGGGTCCACCGCCGAGGGCGTCATCAGCCTGGGGTCGAGTTTCAGCATCTAGTAAAGATACGCGCGCGCGCCGCGGTGAACAAGCCGGGGGCGTGCCGGCCGTTGCGCGGGCGCGTTGCCGCAACCCTTCCATGCAGCGACGGGTCGGCTATCCCTGTTGTGCCGCGGCCGCGACCGCGATCAGGCCAAAGGCCTGCCGGCCGGAGGCGGGCTCGATGCCCCCGACGGACGGCCCCGACGGACGGCCCCGACGGACGGCCACCCGTCTCATGGCCCCCGTTCGACTTCTCCCGTTCCATCTCTCCCGTTCCATCGCCCCCGGCGCTCAGGTCGCCAGCATCCGAAGCCGTTGCGCGCGTCTCTTCGGTACAGCCCGGATCTCGACTCCGGTAAAGACATGCAAGGTGTTGAGATCATTATCGATCACCGCGTGGTCCGAAACCCACCCGCCCATAGTGAGATAGGTGCGCAGCAGCGGCGGCATGCGCTTCATGGCAAGCTTCAGATCCGGCTTTCGCAGCGTCAGGCGGCTTGCAAAGCGGAACACTTTTGGGGCCTTGACCCGGGGCAACCAGCGTTTCGGGGCGATATGCCGCTCGGCCAGCAAGGCAAAGGCATCGTCATAGCGGTCCGCCTCGGTGCCATAAAAGCTGGAACAGCCGAAGAGAAGCTCCACCCCATGCCGATCGACATAGGCCGTCATCGCCGCCCAGGCGGTGCGCAAGATATCGGGATCCCGCGCCTCCGGATCGACGCAGAATCGCCCCATCTCCAGCATCGGGCCGTCGAATCCAGCCAACCCGCCCAGATCGTAGTATTTAGCCGAGTAGGAGCGCCCGATCTCGGCCCCGCCGGAAAGCGGCAGGAAGCGAAAGCAGCAGACGAGCCGGCCGCTGCGGGCATCCTCGACCAGCATATGCTGGCAGACGGCGTCGAACTCGTCGGCGTCGAGCCCCATTGCGCGCGCCGAATCGCCGGCCGTACCGCGCCCGGCAACGAAGGTTTTGTAGCGCAAAGCTTGTGCGGCTTGCAGATCGGTCGCCGTTTCTGCCTTGCGCGCGATGAACCGGGGTTTGCGATAGACTGCCATCGCCTGCCTCACGATGTGGGTTTTGTCCGCCCGTGCCACAGGCGTTTGACAAAACCACGACACTTGCAATTCTGGAACCCGAACACAGGTGATGTGCAGCCTTGCGCTGCAACATGCAAGTGCGGATGGAGCAAATGAGCGAAAAGCACTTGAAATCGGATGCCGAATGGCGCGCCGAGCTCGACGACCTTGCCTACCGGGTGACCCGACGGCATGGGACCGAGCGCCCCTACACGCATGACAGCTTCCCCAAGGGCCCGGCCCGTTATTTATGCATCTGCTGCGACGCGCCGCTTTTCGACGCGGCCCATAAATTCGATTCGGGCACCGGTTGGCCCAGTTTCTGGAAGCCAGCCGACGACGCCGATATCGACGAGCATGAGGACCGATCCTTTTTTATGCGCCGCACCGAGGTGCGCTGCGCACAATGCGACGCGCATTTGGGCCATGTCTTTCGCGACGGGCCGCGGCCGACCGGCCTGCGCTACTGCATCAACGGCGTTGCGCTAAAGCACCAGCCGCAGGGGGACTGATCACTGCAAAAGGCTGCCGGCATTAAAGTTCAGCAGGTTGCCCATAAGCTGCTGCACCACGGTCAGTTCGCGACCATAGGTGGGGGTGGTGCGGGTCACAAGGTCGATCACCTGGCCTTCCTCGATCCCGAACAACGCGACGTCCGCCACGATGCCCTCGGCATCAAACCGGATCGCGACGACCCGTCGGTCGACAACGGCCGGGGCGCGATAGGCGTAATGCTCCACCGTCGAGGCCACGTAATACCACGCATCGTCGCTGACAATGCCGGTTCCGCCCGGGCGGCCGATCTTGGCGCGGACCGAGCCTTTGGTGTCCTGGCCCGGCTGCACGTTTTCAAGCTCTTCGAAATTGGGGGCGTAACCGTGCCCGCGATAGGTGGCGCTACACGCCGCAAGCCCGACCCCCAGAACCGCTGCAAGCAGCAAACGCGTAGCGCCGCGGATGCCGGATCGCAGATCGCCTTGCCGAACGCCCGATCCCCGTCTACCGCCCTCCGCCGTCATCCTCTCGCCGATGCCAGACGCCGCCATCGCCACCGCTCCCGCTTCGCTTTGCTGCCTAAGACCTACCGCTGCGACCGCGTCTGTTCAAGCTGGACGGAAGATGCGGCTGGGGATGCATTGCGGAATGCGCCGGGCTTTGCGTCGAGTACCGGACCATGGGCCAGACCGGGGGCCAGACTGGGGGCCAGACCGGGGGCCAGACTAGGGGCCAGACTGGGGGCCAGACTGGGGTCGGGTCCGGACCCTACATCGGAGGCTAGGCAATGAAAGGCTGGGCAATGAAAGGCTGGGCAAAGAACGGCTGGGCAAAGAACAGCGCGGGCAGCGCGATGCCGCGCCCAACCGCACCGGGGCACTTGCCGCGCAACGCGCCCTTTGCCTTCGCTGAAACGGCCACGGAAGGGGAGCGGTCCGCGATTGCCGCGCATCTTGCGGTTCGGGATGTGGGGAGATTGCGCATTGCCGGCCATCTCCATCCCGTCGGCACGCGCGACTGGCGCCTTTCGGCACGGCTGACCGGCACAATCGTGCAAAGCTGCGTTGTGACGCTCGACGATGTCGCAACCCGCCTCGATCTTGCTGTCACCCGTCACTATGCGGCCGACCTCGTCGAAGAGACGGGCGATCTCGACCTCGACGGCGACCCCGTTGCCGGCGAGGAAGTGCCCGAACGGCTTCCGCAAAGCATCGATCTGGGCGCCATAGCGGTCGAGGAGGCCGGGCTCGCGCTCGATCCCTACCCGCGGCGCAAAGGCGCTGTCTTCACCCCCGTCTTAGCCCCCAATCCGGACCCGGCCGAAGCGGCAAGGCAAGATCGGCCCTTTGCCGATCTGGCAGCATTCGCCGCCCGTCTTGATGGCAAGGGCTGAAGCCAAGATGCCGCGGGCACCGCGCAACGCCGCTATCTTCGAAAACCCGATGCAATACTTGCGCAAATTGCCCAGAAACACCTTGCGGCGCTTGGTTTTTGGAGTATGGTCCGCGCTTCCGAATTTCGATGCGATGCTGGCACGCGCGGGCGGCGTCCCGACCACGCTTCCGCGACCCGGCGAAAGGGCAAGACTATGGCCGTACAACAAAACAGGAAGACGCCGTCAAAGCGCAACATGCGCCGTGCCCATGACGCGCTGGCCGCCGCCAATCCGATGGAATGCAGCAATTGCGGGGAGCTTAAGCGACCCCACCATATCTGCGCGGCTTGTGGGCATTATGACGACCGGCAGGTCTATTCGACGGTTGAGGAACTCGATCTCGAAGAGGACGCGGCCTAAACGGCTGCAGCGCTGGGAGGCTGGCGCGAAAGACAAATCGGGCACCCGACCGGCCTTGGGATGGTGCCTAAGCTGAAGCTGGAGGCCGATGGGCCGCGAGATCGTCATCTCCGTCGATGCCATGGGCGGCGACCGCGGGCCGGCCGCCATCATCGATGGCATGGCGAAATCGGCCAGGAAAAACCCCGAGCTTCGTTATCTGCTGCATGGCCCTGAAGCCGATCTCGCCCCGCTGTTGCGCCGTCGCAGCGCCTTGGGCGACATCACCGAGATCCGCGATGCCACCCGCGTCATCGGCATGCACGAAAAGCCCAGCCATGTTATCCGGCAGGCGCGCGGCAGTTCGATGTCTAACGCCTTGAATGCGGTGGCCGACGGCGATGCGCAGGTCGCGGTGTCTTGCGGCAATACCGGGGTGCTGATGGCCCTGTCGACGCTGCAACTCAAGCGCGCCGCCGGTATCGACCGACCGGCAATCGCCGTCTTGTGGCCCTCGCTCAACCCGCCCGGCTACAACATCGTCCTCGATGTCGGCGCCTCGGTTAAGGCCGACGGCGACAGCCTGGTGCAGTTTGCAATCATGGGCGCCACCTATGCGCAGCTCGTCCTTGCGCTCGACCGCCCGCGGGTGGGGCTTTTGAATGTCGGCACGGAAGCCCATAAAGGCGGGCAAGCGCTGCAATCGGCCGATGAGGACCTTCAGCATGGGGCCGGGTCCGATTTTGACTATATGGGGTTTGTCGAAGGCAGCGACATCACCGGCGACCAAGTCGATGTCATCGTCACCGACGGGTTTACCGGGAACATCGCGCTGAAGACGGCCGAAGGCACGGCAAGTCTGATCGGGCGGTTTTTGTCCGAGGCGTTCAAGGCGACGCCGCTTTCGCGCGTTGCAGCCCTCTTTGCGCTGTCGTCCCTACGGCGCTTGCGCAAGCGTATCGATCCGCGACGCGTCAATGGCGGCGTCTTTCTGGGGCTGAACGGCGCCGTGGTCAAAAGCCATGGCAGTGCAGACGCCACGGGCGTTTCTGCAGCGCTCAAGCTTGCATTCCGCATGGGACAGGACGGCTTTGCGGAAAAACTGGCCGCACGTGTTGCATCCAGCCGCGCGCGCGGCAAGGATACGCGCATTGTTGCGAGCGGAGCCCGAAGAGAAGCATGAGCGTCATTCGCGCCGTACCGCAAGGGTGCGGACATTATCTGCCGGCCCGCATTGTCGAGAACGCCGAGTTCGAAGCCACGCTCGACACCTCCGACCAGTGGATCCGCGAGCGCTCCGGGATCGAGCGTCGCCATTTTGCAGCGGAGGGCGAGTTGACCTCCGACATGGCATGTGCGGCCGCCGATGCGGCCCTGACAAATGCCGGGATCGCGGCGCGCGATATCGATGCGCTTATCCTGGCAACCGCAACACCCGACGAGACCTTCCCGTCGACCGCTACGAAAGTGCAATGTGCGCTTGGGATTACCGAGGGTTTCGCCTTCGATCTGCAGGCCGTCTGTGCAGGGTTTATCTACGCGTTGGGAACGGCCAATGCGATGATCCTTTCGGGTCAGGCCCGCACAGTGATGGTGATCGGGGCGGAGACGTTCAGCCGGATCCTCGATTGGAACGACCGCGGCACCTGCGTGCTTTTCGGCGACGGCGCCGGAGCACTGGTGCTGAAGGCCGAGCCTGGCACGGGGACCAATGCCGACCGGGGCATCCTTTCGACCGAACTGCGTTCGGATGGCCGTCACCACGATCTGCTTTACGTCGATGGCGGGCCGTCCAGCACCGGCTCGGCGGGACATGTCCGCATGCAGGGCCGCGAGGTGTTTCGGCATGCCGTCGAAAAACTCGCCCAGGCCGGCGAGACGGCGCTCGACCGCGCCGGGCTGACATCGGATGACGTCGCCTGGGTGGTGCCGCATCAGGCGAATCTGCGGATCATCAAAAAAACCGCAGCCCGGATGGGCATCGATCTCTCGCGCGTCGTGGTGACGGTCCAGAATCACGGCAACACCTCGGCGGCCTCGATCCCGCTTGCGCTAAGCGTCGCCTCGGCCGCCGGTCAGATCAAGCCCGGTGATCTGGTGCTGACCGAAGCGATCGGCGGCGGCCTCGCCTGGGGCGCGGCAACCATGCGCTGGTAAGGCGCACCTGTTCGGGCTCTTCTTGGCACTGGCATGCCTTGCAACGCATGCGCTTGGTCCAGGTCCGCATGATCCGACCCGCCCAGCGACGGCGCCCCTAGTCCGGCATCTCTGAGTTTCAACACCGGATTCGCACAACCCGGCAAGTCCCTGTTATTGACTTTCTTTCCAACATCAATCTTATTCAACTTATCGCTTTTGCAAGCGACGGTGGGCCAGGGTCTAAACAAGCGGTGCCGGGAGATCAGCCTTGAGCGAGAAGACACTGACAAGGCTGGATCTTACGGAAGCGGTGTATCGCGAGGTTGGGTTGTCGCGGAACGAATCTGCGCAGCTGGTGGAAAGCGTGCTGGAGCTCATGTCCGACGCTCTGGTGCGCGGCGAGACGGTGAAGATATCGTCCTTTGGCACGTTCAATGTGCGATCCAAGAACAGGCGTATCGGCCGCAACCCCAAGACCGGGGAAGAGGTGCCGATCGAGCCGCGACGGGTTCTTGTCTTCCGCGCCTCTCACATCATGAAAGATAAGGTGAATAACGGCCTATAACGGGCTGAATTGGCTGATGTGCTGAAAAGGAGGCGGTCCGCATGGGGATGGCACAGATGAAGAAATCGCCGCAGGCGTTTCGGACCATCAGCGAGGTGGCCGAAGCGCTTGACATACCGGCGCATGTTTTGCGGTTCTGGGAAAGCCGTTTTCCACAGTTGCGGCCCATGAAGTCGAGCGGCGGTCGCCGCTATTATCGGCCCGACGATGTCGATCTGCTGCGCGGTATCCGAGACCTGCTCTACCACGACGGAATGACCATCAAGGGTGTCCAGAAAATTTTTCGTGAGCAGGGGCAGAAGGCGGTGGCCGAGCGCGGTCGAAGGCTGGATGCTCAGACAAATTCGGGAAAACGGACCGAGGCGGAGGCGCTTTGGGACGAATCTGATCTGGTGGACGATCTTGAGGCGGGCGCGGACGACGGCGCGGCCGCAACCGATGCGCCTGCGGATCCATCGCCTGGCGAGCGCCGCGCGCTGATTACCGATGCCATTACGCGCTTGGAGTCCGTACGCTCGCGCATCCTGCGCGATCTTGACGACTGATTGCGAAAGGGGCACGCCGGCAACAGAGACACGACGACGATAGGCGCACGACCAAAACGATCTTCAGGACGCAAGACAATATCGGAACTTGGCCCGCGGCGTGGTCGCAGTTCGGCCCCAACGATCCGCCCAACCTCACACCATAGCTTTGCGCCATGGCTATATCTGATGCCCCAGCCTATGCGCATCGCTCTTGCTTCTGCCTTTCATCCATGCACGCAGCTTTGGCCCTTGCGCCGGCCTGGCAAACCGCGATACGCAGCACTTCCAGTCGGGCCGTGGCGCAGCTTGGTAGCGCGCTTGCATGGGGCGCAAGAGGTCGTGAGTTCGAATCTCGCCGGCCCGACCAAATCATCCCCGCCAAGCGACGCCTGATCCGGACCACAACGCCATGAAGCCTCCCAAATTAGAAAGGGCCGCGCGACATAACGGCGTTGGGGAAAAATGCAGGCAGGACCGAAACCCCGGTGAGTGACCTAAACCGGACAGAGGCGGCACCCGAGTATCGCGCCAGCGGCGTTCTTCCCGACCGCGCCTTGGCAGCGATGATCGATCGCGGCGCGATTTCGTCCCAGACCGACATCGGCCGGGCGCAGATCCAGCCTGCATCGCTGGACCTACGGCTGGGGCATACGGCCTGGCGGGTACGAGCGTCGTTTCTTGCCGGTTCTGGGCACCGCGTGGCCGACCGGCTGGATGCATTCGCCATGCATCGAATGGAGCTCAGCGACGGCGCCGTGCTGGAAACAGGCTGTGTCTATGTTGTGCCGCTGATGGAGCGTTTGCGCCTGCCACGAACGGTTTCGGCCGTGGCGAATGCGAAAAGCTCGACCGGGCGGCTCGACCTCTTTACCCGGCTGATCACCGACTACGGCAGCGAGTTCGACCGTATCGAGCCGGGCTATGACGGCCCGCTTTACGCCGAGATCTGCCCGCGCAGTTTTTCGGTGCTGGTGCGCCCCGGCATGCGCCTCAACCAGATCCGCTTTCGCAGCGGCACGGCTACCCTCGACGATGCGGCCCTCTCAGCGCTGCATGCCGAGCGCGGTCTTGTCGACCGCACGCCGCATATCGATGGCGGCATCGGCTTTTCCGTCGACCTGACGCCCGGCGATGGCGGCCCGGTCGGATGGCGGGCCAAACCGCATTCCGGGTTGATCGATCTCGACCGCATCGCCCACTACCGCATTGCCGATTTCTGGGAGCCTGTGCACCCTCGGCCCGAAGGCGGGATCATCCTCGATCCTGGCGCGTTTTACATCCTGGTGAGCCGCGAGGCGGTGCATGTCCCGCCCGACCATGCGGCCGAAATGGCCCCTTACCTGGCCATGGTGGGCGAGTTTCGCGTGCACTACGCTGGCTTCTTCGATCCCGGATTTGGCCATGAACCGGCGGGCGGAGCCGGGGCGCGTGGGGTTTTGGAAGTGCGTTGTCATGAGGCACCCTTCGCGCTGGAGCACGGCCAGATCGTGGGGCGCCTCGTCTATGAGCGCATGGCAAGCCCGCCCGAACGGCTCTACGGGGCGGGCTTGGGTTCAACCTATCAGGGCCAGGGTTTGCGGCTGGCAAAGCAGTTCCACACGCGCTAGCGCTTTCTTTGCACAAGAACCGCGGCAATTAGCTTGCCGATCATCGTGTCGATCTCCGGGACCAGCTTTTCGACCGTCAGCAGCATGGCCTCTCCGACAAGCTGCTCCCGAACAGCGTCGGAGCCGAAAGAGGGTGACAACCTGCTCAGATCCGCAACCGCTTGCGCAGTGCCGTAAGGATAACCGTTGCGCACATCGAGAAGCAGCGCCTGTGCGATGCCCTCTGCGCTGACCGAACGGGTCGGCAGGATCGCACCGCCGATAATCGTAAGGTCGGCCACGACCAGAAAGGTGTTTCGCTTGGCCGAGCGTGCACCTATTTCGTAAACCAGCACCGTATCGACATGCTGGCGCGCAGCCCCCAACCGGATCTGGCGGACGACATTTCCGCCCGCAAGCGTTCGCACGCTGCTTGAAGCGAGCATTGCAATCATTGGGCTTATCGGCACAAAAGTACCGAGCTCGCTGTGCTTGACCACGAGTTCTCGCCAGAGCGCCGCCTCCTCTTCGGGAATTGCCGTCAGTTGCCCCCGATGGATCCGCGCGAGGCCGAAACGCCCGGGGATTTTGAGCTGCGGCTCGATCGATGCGACCATTACGACTTCTTGATCGACGGTCAAAGGGCGGTACGCCTCGTCCGTGTGTCTTGAGGTCTGCGCGACGTCCGGTGGCATCACCGGGTGTTCGTATTCGGCAAGGTATTCAACGCCCGAACTCATCTGGACATTGGTGCCACAGCCGACCAGCGGAAGAACGAGAACAAGAGCGCTTAGGCGTTTCAGGGTCGGTTGCATCGGAGATCTCCTTTAAATGGGGCATTTACCCATTTTATGCGGATGATCGTTCTTGCCTGCAAGTCTAAAATGGGTAATTGTCCCACTGAAATGGACAGCACCGCCCTGTTGCGCGCCCTGCACCGCATTTTGCGCCCCCTTGTTGCGCTGCTTATGGCGCGCGGAATGCGCTATCCGGAGTTTTGCGATCTGCTCAAGGACATTTATGTCGAAGCGGCGGAGCATGGCTTTGGGCTTGCCGGCCGGCGCATGACAGACAGCCGGTTGAGCTTGCTGACGGGTCTGCAGCGCAAAGATCTACGACAACGCCGCGAGACGCTGCCGGCAGCGCCGGCACCGGGGGCAGGCCCGCTGCCGAGGCTGATCCTGGCCTGGCAGACCCATCCTGCCTATCAGCGCGGCACGGGCGGGCCCCGGGCTTTGCCCCGGCAGGGACCCGCACCCAGTTTCGAAGCTCTGGTTGCGCAGATCAGCCGCGATGTTCATCCGCGTACCTTGCTCGATGAAATGGAGCGTCAGGCGCTGATCCGCCGAGACGACAAAGACCGGGTTGTCCTTCGTCAGGCCGCTTTTCTGCCGCGCGACGAGGCGGACCTGCTCGGCTATTTCGGCGCCAATCTGGGCGACCATGTAGCCACCGCCTGCGCCAACCTGCGCGCGGCGCCCCAGAAAGGCCCGTTCTTCGAACGCGCCGCGCATTTCAACAAGCTCAGCCCAGGCGCGCTCGACGAGCTTGAAGCGCTGGCCCGCGACCTACAGGAAACCGCCTTGCAGGCCATCGCAGCCCGGGCACAGGCTCTGCAGGCGCGCGACGCCGATCGGCCGGAGGCCACGGGCCGGTTTCGCGCCGGCGCTTTCGTTTATCGCGAGGAGACACCGTCGTGACCAGCCGCCGCCCTGCAACCCTCGGCATGCTGATGCTGGCCGCCCTGCTTGCGGCCTGCGCCGCGACGCCCCCGAAAGACGCAACGCCGCCGGCGCAAGATCCGACCGCGGACTGTCCGCAGACCCAGTTCATGACGCCGTTCGGCGAAGAAAAGGACGGGGGCATCGGCGGCACCGGCAGAGAGGAGGCGCCCTGCCGCTGAGGTCTGGCAGGCGACGGGCTGCGTCACACGCGCCCAAGCGCCTGTCGCCAGATCAGGCTGACCCGGCGGGCAAACTCGCTTTCTTCGCCCAGATCGCGCAGGAGATCGACACCCGGCCGCGCCTTGCCCAGAATGCGGCCAGTACGCCAGGCAGCGCGCAGCGCCGGGTAGGTCGTTTGCGGTGCACGCCGCGCCGCAAGCAGACCGGCGCGATGGCGATCCCGCGCAACCTTGCCCAGGCAGGCGACCGCAGCGCCGAGTTCGGGCAGGGTCTGCCCCTCGGCCAGGGCCAGCCGAGCAGCCGACGAAACGCCGGGAAGCGGCATCGAGCCTCGGGCCGACAAGGCGGGGAGGGCACGCAGCAAGCGGGCCGCACCAAAGGCAAAACCGATGCCCCCCGCCGCATCCCCGAGCGCTGCATCCCCCAGCGTTGAATTGCCGCTTGCCCTATCCCCGGCTTCTATGTTCCCCGCCGCTGCTTTGCCGGCGGTATTGCGTTCAGGCGGCGCGCTCAGCGCCCGCCCGGCCAGTACACGCGCCGCCATGCGCATCGGCACCGCAGCACTTTGGATCAGATAGTCGCACAGCGCAGCCGGATCCGGCGGGTGCGCGGCATCCCGATCGCATCGACGCGCCGCGATCAGGGCCGCAAAATCGCGCATGGCGCAGGCATCTGCGAGCGGCGCAAGTGCTTCTAGCACCGGATGCGCACGGGGCGGCCGGCCGGCGCAGATCTCTGCCAGCCCATCCTCCCAGAATTGCAGCCGCATCAGCCCGATCATCGGCTCGTCCGAGGCCCAGGGCGCCCGGGCGATCTCTACAAAGACGGCATAAAGCGGTAAAAGCCGCGCCCGCCCGGCCACCGGCGCCGTCATGGCCGATAGAAACCGGTCGGGATCGGCCTCGGCGACCAGCGCCGCACAGTGATCGAGCGGGGTCATGGTGCGCGCGGGTCGGGCGGTTCGGGCGGTTCCGGCAGATGGGGCGCGCAGATCACCATGAGATAGTCGTATTCGGCCCCGTAGCGCTCCCAGACCGCGATTTCCCGACGCGCCTCGGCAAGGGCTGCGTCATCGCCATGCCAGGACCGCAGCGCCGCTTCGCGCGCCGCCAGAGGTTCGTAATAGGCGGCCCAAGCCGCCGCGCCCAGCGGGAAGGCCTCGATCACCCGATACCCCGCCCGCGCCACCGCCGCGCGGATGCCTGCTTCGTCGCTCATGGGCGGGTATTCGGCCTGCCACATCGCGGCACAGGCCGGCGACGGCGTTTCGGTTAGCCAAACAGGTTCGGAAAACACCACCCGCCCCACGGGCGCGAGCAGCGGTCGCCAGCGGGCAAGCCCCGCCGCGATGCCCAGGAAATAGATCGCGCCCTCGCACCAGATCAGATCAACCGATCCTGGGGGCACGGGTGGGCTGGCCATATCGGTGCACAAGGTCCGAAATCGCGCCGCATGCCCCGCCGCAGCCACCCGCGCTTCGGCCTGGGCCAGGAACGGCGCATGGGTGTCGATGGCGGTCACCTGTGCCTCTGGCAGCCTCTGTAGAAGCGTTAGCGATCCGGCCCCGGGCCCCGAGCCAAGATCGAGGACGGTGAGCGGCCCGCTGAGCCCCGTTGCTGCGATCGCGCGCCGGGCGGTCGCGGCATCCCCCGGCCCTTCGCGCGGCAAATCCGCATGCAAGCGGAAGAAGGCCTCCCAATCCATTACGCGCCCAGAATGGCCATTTCCGCCCGGTCGCCCGCAACCGGTGCGCCGTCGCGGATCAGCTTCCACAGGATCGCATCCGAGAGCGCCTGAAAAGAGGCATCGACGATGTTGGCCGACACCCCCACGGTCGACCAGCGCCGGCCTTGCCCGTCCTCGCTGTCAATCAGCACCCGGGTGACCGCATCGGTTCCGCCATTGGTGATGCGGACCTTGAAATCGACGAGCTTCATATCTTTGGTGTAACGCTGATAGCGGCCGAGATCCTTCATCAGCGCCCGGCTCAGCGCATTGACCGGCCCCTGGTCGGACTGGCTGACGGGATCGACGGATTCCGACACCGACATCACCCGCGCCCCGTCGACATTGACGACCACCACAGCCTCCGAGACCGTAACGATTTTGCCCAGCGCGTTGCGCCGCCGCTCCACCATCACCCGGTAGCGCTCGACCTCGAAGAAACGCGGCAGCTGGCCCAGCTCGGCCCGCGCCAGGATCTCAAACGACGCCCGGGCGCTGTCATAGGCAAAGCCCTGTTCCTCGCGCCGTTTGACCGCCTCCAGGATCCGCCCCAGCGCCGGATCGCCTTTGGCCACATCCAGCCCCGCCTCAGCCAGACGCTTGCGCAGATTGGACTGGCCGGCCTGGTTCGACATCGGGATGACGCGTTCATTGCCCACCCATTCAGGGGGCACATGCTCATAGGTGCTCGGATCCTTCAGGATCGCGCTGGCATGCAGCCCTGCCTTATGGGCAAAGGCCGCCGCCCCGACATAGGGCGCCTGGCGATTGGGCACCTGGTTGAGGATATCGTCGAGCAGCCGGCTGATCGGGCGCAGTCGGGTAAGGCCGTCGCGCGTGACACCGGTCTGGTAGCGGCTGGCATAGGGTTCCTTGAGCAAAAGCGTGGGGATCAGCGAGGTGAGATTGGCATTGCCGCAGCGCTCGCCCAACCCGTTCAGCGTGCCCTGGATCTGCCGCGCCCCGGCATCGATGGCCGCGAGTGTGCCCGCCACGGCGTTTTCGGTATCGTTATGGGTGTGGATGCCGAGCCGCGTGCCGGGGATGCCGGCCGCAACCACATCGGCGGTGATGCGCCCGATCTCATGCGGAAGCGTGCCCCCGTTGGTGTCGCACAAAACCACCCAGCGCGCCCCGGCATCGAGCGCAGCCTGCAGGCAAGAGAGCGCATAGGCCGGGTTGGCCTTATATCCGTCAAAGAAGTGCTCGGCATCGAAAAGCGCCTCGCGCCCCAGCCCGGTGAGGTGCGCGATGCTGTCGGCGATTGCGGCGCGGTTCTCCCCCAGGCTCACGCCGAGCGCGGTGGCAACGTGAAACTCATGCGTCTTGCCCACCAGACAGACAGAGGCCGTGCCCGCGTTGACGATCGCGGCCAGAACATCGTCATTGGCCGCCGAGCGCCCGGCGCGCTTGGTCATGCCAAAGGCGGTCAGAACAGCGCGTTCCAGCGCCGGCGGGTCGGCAAAAAAGGCGCTGTCGGTGGGGTTGGCGCCGGGCCAGCCCGCCTCAATATGATCGATCCCCAGCGCGTCCAGCGCCTCGGCGATGCGGCGCTTATCCTCGACGGAAAAATCCACCCCTTGCGTTTGCTGGCCGTCGCGCAGGGTGGTGTCAAACAGCCAAAGCCGCGCGCGGGTCATTCCCCTACCCACTCTTTATGGATTTCAACAACACGCCGGACCAATTCTCGAGCGTAGAAATCTGAGTTAAAAGCCTGGTTCAAAACAGAATTATTATCATCAGTGCCAATCCATGGCCTTGCTTCGCTTCCATCAAGAACTACCCCATCAACAATTGAAAATCCCAAGTCTTTCAACTTGTCTCTAATGATGTCAGATTCTTTGTACTTCTTATTGGATCTTAGTTTGTTGCGCTTCTGCAGAACTTCATCGATCAGCTTCACTAGCTCCCTTGAAAGCGATACTTTCTCCCAGCCGCCAATGGCCGGTTCCAGGAAGCCCAGCAGGGCGGCGCCCGACACCAGCCCGACCACATCGCCCTCCCGCGCCCGTTCGTGCAGCGCCGCGATTGCCAGCGGGGTGTTGAGGTCGTCGCCGAGCGCATCGGCGACAGCCGATGCGGCGCTTGGGGTGGGCTCGATGCCCGCCCCAAGCGCCCGC
>JBCDAZ010000015.1:0-81118 GCA_039184655.1 Pseudomonadota bacterium
CGGGCCCTCCCCCCCACGGGGGGGCGGGTGGGCGGGGGGGGGGGGGGGGGGGGTACGCCGCCCACCCGGCCGAAGCAGCTCTTCACCTTAGAGCTTTTCGACCCGGGTGCGCCGCCGCATCTCGGCCAGCAGCCCCGCACCGTCGAACCCTTCCGCATTCATCTGCAAAATCCACTGGGCCTCGTATTTTTGGGCGATCCGGCGTACCGCCGCATCCATCAGCGGATTTGCACGACGCACATCCACGCCGGCCTCCAGGCATGCCTCCCGTCCCAAATAATCGTAGCTGTCCCAGGCTTTTCCGGCCAGCTCCGATATCAGCACGCCCGAAATCCCCTCGATCGCACGTTGATCGCGCGGCTCGATCAGATCCCAGCGCGCCTGATTGACGCCCAAAAGCCAGGAGGCGTTGTAAAACCCGCCCGGCAATTCGATCACCGTCCCGGTCTCCGGGATCAGGCCGAACGTCAAGGCGCCCTCATAGGGAAACGCCACCCCGTCGATCTCGCCCGAGGCCATCGCCGGCGCCACGGCCTGGGGCGGCATCGGAATCGCCGTCGCCCCCAGATCGGTGAGCAAGCGGGAGATATAGCCGCCCGAATTGCGAAACCGCAGCCCGACAAGCTGCGAGGGGTTGGTAATGTTGGGATCGCGCAAAAAGAGCTGCCCGGGCCCATGCTCGAACACGGTCAGAAGCTTGATGCCGTCATGCTCCTCCGCCCCGCGCAAATAATTCAGATAGATTTGGGCGAAGACCGGCGAGGCGCCCCACGAATCACCCAGATAGGAAAACTGGCCTAGCCTTGCGCGCGGAAACGCATCGTCGCCCGAATAGCCGTGCACCGAATAGCTGATGTCGCATTCACCGGTACGCAGCGCCTCATAGGTGACCGGTGGCGGCCCGACCGCAGCGGGCAACCGCTCCAGCACCACACGCCCGTCGGTCAACTCTGCCATCATCTCGCCCCAAGGTTCCAGGACGTCGAAGGTTAGCAGATGGTTCGGTCCGAACGGATGATTGCTGCGCAACACAACGCCCTGCGCCCGCGCAACATGCGGGGCCGCCAGAGCACCGACGGCTGCCACACTCCCGCCCAAGACGCGGCGCCGTGTGAGCCCATTTACGCGAGACGGCATGGAGTCCTCCCCAAGATCGCACCCTTCGCTTGCGCACTATCACGAAACCGTGCCGTCCGTGCAACCGGTAGGCGCAGCCTCGAGCCTCAGTTGAGCCTCAGAGGCCGCCGAAATCTAGAACCATTCTTGATCTTTCGCGGGCAAGCGCCCATCTTGCGGGTCCAACCGGAGGTTCTGTGCATGTTCATCCAGACCGAAACCACGCCCAACCCCGCAACGCTGAAGTTTCTGCCCGGCCAGGCGGTGCTGCATAGCGGGACGGCAGACTTTCCCAGCCCCGATTCGGCCGCCCCCTCGCCGCTCGCGCTGCGCATTTTTGCCGTCGATGGCGTCACAGGCGTGTTTTTGGGCCATGATTTCGTGACGGTGACGAAACATGAGGCGCAGGAATGGGCGCATCTTAAACCCGGCGTTCTGGGTGCGATCATGGAGCATTTCCAGTCCGGCGCACCGGCCTTGGAAGGCGAGACCACGCTGGCCGGCCATGCCGAGCACACCGGTCCGAACGGCGAGATCGTCGCGCAGATCAAGGAGCTCCTCGATACCCGCGTGCGACCGGCCGTCGCACAGGATGGCGGCGACATCACCTTCCATGGCTTTGAGAGGGGCGTGGTCTATTTGCATATGCAGGGGGCCTGCGCTGGCTGCCCCTCCTCGACCATGACGCTGAAGATGGGCATCGAGAATTTGCTGCGCCATTACATCCCCGAGGTTGTGGAGGTTCGCCCGGTTGCGGCCTAATCTCGACCCGATTCTGGCATTCGATTGCTCGGCCGCGCATTGCGCGGCCGCTGTCGTTTCGGACGACCAGGTTCTGGCCCAAAGCCGTGCGGATATGCCGCGCGGCAGCGACCATCTGCTGATCCCGCTCTTGGAGCGCGTTCTGGCCGCGGCGGCGTTGGGCTGGCGCGAACTCGGCGCGCTGGCGGTCTGTACCGGGCCCGGCAACTTCACCGGCATTCGCATCGGTATCGCCGCCGCCCGCGGCCTGGCGCTGGCGCTGTCGGTCCCGGCCATCGGCGTGGGGCGGCTGGAAGCGCTGGCCGAAGGGACCCGACGCCCGGTTCTCGCCTCGGCCGCCGCGCGCCGCGACAGCCTGCATTTGCAGCTCTTCGGCGCCAAGCGCTGGGACCGGCCCCGCCATCTCGACGCCGCAGAGATTGCCGATCTGGCATTGCCGGCGGGAACGGTGCTTCTGGGGCCCGTTGCGGCCCGGTTGCCAGGCTATGCGCGCGGATCGGAGGACGATGCCGCCGACCCGCGGAGCCTTGCGGCCATCGCCCGGCGTCGCGGCCCCGGCGCGCGCCCGGCACCGATCTATCCGCGCCCGCCCAACGCCGATCTGCCGACCGAGCCGCCGCCCCTCCTCTTGCCATGACCCCGGGCGCGATGGCCGCCCTACATGCGCGCTGTTTTGATGCCGCGCCGCCGCCCTGGTCGGCCGCGGCTTTTGCCGCAACGCTCGCCGCGCCGGGCGGATTTGCGCTCATCGACGACGACGCCTTCCTGATCGGTCGCGCAATCGGGCCGGACGCCGAGCTTCTGACCCTTGCGGTTGCGCCGGAATGCCGGCGGCGCGGTTTGGCGCGAGACCTGCTGGAGCGTTTTCATGCTCGGGCGCATGCACGTGGTGCCCAGGCGGCGTTTCTGGAGGTGGCCGCGTCAAACCAGCCAGCCCGCGCGCTTTACACGGGCGCCGGCTATACGCAAACGGGCATGCGACCGGGCTATTTCGCCGGCGCTGACGCGCTTGTCCTGCGCAAAGCGTTGGCCTGACGCCAAACGAGCCGGTGGCAGCCGGCCCTAAAGGTCGAAACCCTCGTACTTCTTTTTGAATTTCGAGACGCGCCCGCCCGTATCCAACAGCTTATGCCCGCCCCCGGTCCAGGCGGGATGGGTGGTCGGGTCGATCTCCAGCGTCAAGGTGTCACCCTCAGACCCCCAGGTCGAGCGGGTCTCATATGTGGAGCCATCGGTCATCTTCACCGTAATTCGGTGATAGGTCGGATGGATGTCCTTTTTCATCGCGCGCGTCCTTGCCCTGGCCCTTTCGGGCCGGTCGCGGGACTGATCCGGGTGCGGCCCAACCCGGGACCCGGTCGCCCCGCCTGTCAACGGGAAGCAGCTGGGTAGTCCAAAAGCTTCACCTCAGCAAGCACTAACCCGCCACTTCCGATTGCCGATAGGCCGATCGGGCCAGCCAGTCGGGATGCGGCTCAGCCCCCCAGCCCGGCGCATCGGTCACCGTCGCATGGCCGTCCGCGATCGCATAGGGCGAGGCCACAAAGAGCCCCTCCTGCCACGGGTAGTAATCCGGCCCCTCGATCGAGAACTCAAGATACGGCCCGGCATTGGGGATCGCGCGCAGAAGATGCATGGTAAAAAGCGTGACCATGGAGAGATTGGCGCAATGGGGCGTGACCGGCAACCCGGCCGCCTGGGCCAGGCGCACCACCCGCAGCGTGCGCGCGATGCCGCCCAGATAGCAGATATCGGGCTGGGCGATGTCGACAGCGCGCATTTCGATCATCCGTGCCCAGATGGGCAGGTCGCAATCCTGCTCGCCGCCCGCCACATCGATGGAAAGCGCGCGGGTCACCTCGGCGGTCTGTTCGAGTTCCCAATAGGGGCAGGGTTCTTCGAAATGGGCATAGCCCTCGCCCTCCAGCATCCGGCCGATCTCGATGGCCCGCGGCGGGGCGTAGCAAGAATTGGCGTCGATCATCAGCGCGGCCTCGGGCAGGGCGCGACGCATGGTCGGGATGATCTCTTCGGTCCGGCCCGGCCATTCGTCGCGGCCCCGGCCGACCTCCGCCCCGGCGCGGACCTTGAAGGCGGTAAAGCCCTGCTCGCCGGCCAGGCGGGTCAGCCGCTCGGCCTCCTGGGCGGGGGTGATGTCGCGCTTCATCGAGGAGGCATAGGCGCGGATGGGTCCCGGGCTGCCGCCCAAAAGGCTGGCCACGGGCTGGCCGGCCACCCGCCCGCGCAGATCCCAGATCGCGGTGTCGAGACCCGCGAGCGCCCGACGCAGATAGGAGCCCGGAAACTTATGCTCGCGCTCGGTGACCAGATCGAGAAGGTCGTCGAGATCGGTGCTGTCGGCGCCCAACACCCAGGGCGCGACCTGCCGATGCAGCACCTGCACCGTTATATCGGCATGATAGGTCGAGACCTGGCCCCAGCCGAAGGACCCATCCTCGGCGGTGACCCGCACGAAGCCGACGAATTCCGTGGCAAAGCTCTCGATCCGGGTCAGGCGCATTTGGCATCCTCCCGCATCAGATCGGCGGCGCGTTCGGCCAGCATAATCACCGGGGCGTTGAGATTGCCCGAGGTGATGTTGGGAAAGGCCGAGGCATCGACGACGCGCAGCCCATCCACCCCATGCACCCGCAGCCGCGCATCGAGCACGGCGCGTTGCGCATCCGGGCCCATGCGGGCCGTGCAGCAGGGGTGAAAGACGGTCCAGGCCGAGCGCTGGACGAAATCGCGGAACGCCGCGTCGCTGGTGACCTCGGGGCCGGGGGAGAGTTCCTCGGCGATAATTTCGGCCAACGGGTCCCGGGCGGCCAGGGCGCGCAGCATGCGCAAGCCATGGATGGCCTCGTCAAGATCGGCATTGGTGTCGAAGTAATTGGGCTCGATCACCGGCGCGTCCTGGGGATCGTTGCTGCGGATCGAGATCCGACCCTCGCTGGTCGGGCGGCAGGCGCTAACGCCCAGAAGAAAGCCCGGGAAGCGGTCGGGCGCGAGCATCGGGCGCTTGCCCGGCGGGGCGCGCAGATAGCTCACCGGCGAGAAGTAAAGCTGCATATCGGGTGCTGTGAGGCCGGGGCGGGTGCGCACGAAGCCGCCGGCCTGATTGACCGAGAGCGAGAGCGGCCCGCGGCGGGTGGCGAGATATTGAAGCCCGACTTTCATCCGCCCCAGCCAGGGCCGCAACACCTGGTTGAGCGTCGGCACAGTGGCGCGGAAATGGTAGTCGACCCCGACATGATCTTGCAGATGCGCGCCCACCTTGGGCAGGTCGCGGATTACATCGATGCCATGCTGGCGCAGGGTCTCGGCCGGCCCAAGCCCCGACAGCATCAAGATCTGCGGGCTGTTGACCGCGCCGGCCGAGAGCACGATCTCGCGCCTTGCCCTGGCGGTGACCCGTCGGCCGTCTTTGAGAAAGCGCACCCCGGTCGCACGCTTGTCGGTCATCTCGATGCGCGTGACATGGGCATGTTTGATCAAGGTCAGATTGCCCCGCGCGAGGGCCGGGCGCAGATAGCAGCGCGCCGCCGAGGCGCGGGTGCCACGATGGGTGGTGATCTGGTAGATCGCCGCGCCTTCTTTTTGAGCGCCGTTATAGTCGGCTGTGCGGCCCAGCCCCTGCGCCTCGGCCGCATCGAGATAGCGGCTGCAAAGCGGATGCACCTCACCGGTGATGTCGGCGACATGCAGCGGGCCGTTGGCGCCGCGCGCAGGGTCGGCCGGGCCGGCCCAGCACTCCATGCGCTGGAAGACCGGCTCGACATCGGCCCAGCCCCAGCCGGTGGCGCCCGCGGCGGCCCAATCCTCGAAATCCGAAGGGTGGCCGCGGACATAGACCATCGCGTTGATCGAGGAGGAGCCGCCGATCACCTTGCCACGGGGCCAGTAGCTGGGGCGACCGCCGAGCCCCGGCACCGGCTCGGAAAGGTATTTCCAGTTGATTCGGCCGTCGTAATAGGCCTTGCCATAGCCGATCGGCATGCGGATCCAGGGGCTTAGATCATGGCCGCCCGCTTCGAGCAGCAGCACGCGCGCTGTGCGATCTTCCGAGAGGCGGCTGGCCATGACCGAGCCGGCTGAGCCTGCGCCGATCACGATATAGTCAAACTCCAGCATGCCGCCTCTCTTGCTTATTTTGCGCAGAGGCGTTGCACGGGCGCGCCCTGTCAAGCCCAAACGGCGCTGCGCCCTGGGCATTGCGTTGACCCGGGCGCATCGGATCGGACGTTCCGCGGGCGGAAAGCTTGGCGTTGGAGTATTTTTGCCAAGAAGAAGGGCAAGGGGTGGCACTTTGCCATGGATGGGGTTTTGTGTTGAGCGCGGCATACGGCAGGAGGCTGGGATGAAACTGGCGGGGCTGGAGATTTTTTTGGTCGGCAACCCGCCACCGCGGCGGGGCGGTCGGTATTTTATCCTGCTGCGGCTTCGCACCGCCTGCGGGATCACCGGGATCGGCGAGGTATATGTCGCGAGTTTCGGGCCGCGGGTGGTCGAGGCGATGATTGGCGATGTCTATCAGCGTCACTTCGAGGGGGCCGACCCGCACCGCATTGCCGATCTTTGGCGTCGGGTTTACGGGCAGGGGTATTCCGCGCGGCCCGATCCGTCGCTGGTCGGCGTGCTTTCGGGGCTGGAGATGGCCTGCTGGGACATCTTGGGCAAAAGTGCGGGCAAGCCGGTCTATGATCTCCTGGGCGGGCGCTGCCGCGAGGGTCTGCGCGCCTACACCTATATCTATCCTGGCGCTGGCGGAGACAGCCACCCGCCCGTGGGCGCGCCTTCTGTCTATAGCGACCCTGATCTGGCCGCCGAGCAAGCCGCGTCCTATGTCGCACAAGGCTTCACAGCCCTGAAATTCGACCCGGCCGGGGCTTACACGGTCTATGATGGGCATCAGCCCTCGATAGCCGATCTCGACCGGGCGGAGGCATTTTGCAAGCGGCTGCGCGACGCGGTTGGCGACCGTGCCGATCTCCTCTTCGGCACCCATGGCCAGTTCACAGTTTCGGGCGCGCGGCGCATGGCCCGACGGATCGAGCCCTACGAGCCGCTTTGGTACGAAGAACCGATCCCGCCGGAAAGCCCCGAAGCCATGGCCCAGGTCGCCCGGTCCACCTCGGTGCCGATCGCCACAGGCGAGCGTCTGGTCACCCTGCACGAATTTGCCCGGGTGCTGGCCTGCGGCGCGGCCGCGATCCTGCAGCCCAATCTGGGACGCGTCGGCGGCATTCTGGAGGCGCGCAAAATCGCCGCAATGGCCGAGCCGCATCAGGCCCAGATCGCACCCCATCTCTATAACGGGCCGGTCGGCGCGCTGGCCAACATCCAGCTTTCCGCGGCCATCCCCAACTTCCTGATCCTGGAGAGCATCGAGACCTTTGGAGGGCTTCACGCCGGTCTCCTGACCAACCCCATTCGCGTTGAAGACGGCCATGTCATCCCGCCGAACGAGCCCGGGCTCGGCAGCGACATCGACACCGAGGTCGCCCGTGCCCACCCCTGGACTGGCGCCGAGCTGCATCTCGATATGCAGCGCACCCCATACTCCTAACAGGTTCGCGCTTCTTCTTGGCGGCAATACTCCGGGGTCCGGGGCAGCGCCCCGGGAGTTGCCAAGTGCGGTTCAAGACGGTGTCTGGCGCAACAGAAACGGTATCAACCGATCAAGAATCACCGCCGTTACACCGCCATGCAAATCATGCCCCATACCGGCAATTTCGAAATGGGCGGCGCCGGGGATCCGTTTCGCGATATCGCGACCGTGATCGGCCGGCAAAAGCGGATCGCAGTCGCCATGAACCACCAGCGTCGCAACAGCCACCTCGGCCAAGCGATCGGCCCAGCCGCGGCTCGCCGCAATCGCGCCGTACTGCCGCGCCACGCCCTGCGGATCGTGGCAACGATCATAGGCCCGCGCAATCAAACCCCGGCGCACCACGTCCTCAAGCGGATAGGCGGGGTTGCTCCAATGCGTCTCGGCGCGCAGCGCCTGCTCGATCGCGGCATCCCGGCCTTCTGGCGGTGGCGCCAAAAGCAGCACCTCGGTCTCGGAATCGGGCTCCGACAGCCCTTCGGCCAGGCTCGACGACATCACGATCGTCGCGCTCAAGATCCGTTCCGGCGCCGCGATCAGCATCTGCTGTAGAATCATTCCACCCATCGATAGGCCCAAGACATGGGCGCGGGATATCTCCAGCGCATCCAGCACGCCCAGCGCATCCTTGGCCATATCCGCCAGACCGTAGTCCGGCGCTCCGGCCATTTTTTGCGACAGACCGGCATCGCGGTTGTCAAAGACCACGACCTCAAAGCCCGCCTCGCAGAGCCCCGCAATCAGCGCCGCGGGCCAGTCGATGAGCTGCGAGCCGAGACCCCGGATCAGCAGAATAACCGGATGTTGGCCGGCGCGATCAGCCTGTCTGTATCGCTCGACTTCCAAGGTGAGCCCGTTTGCCAGCAGCTGTGCCATCGCGCGCGCCTCCCCGAGGCCCGAGAAAACCCGAGCAACCCCGAATAAAGCGGTGCTCGGACGCGAAAACAAGGCGGCGCCAAACCGCCTGTCCAAGGCTTGTCAGGTGCGACCCATCGGTTAAGCTGAGGCAGATACGACATGGATCGTGCAAAAACGACAGGGAGCAACCGACATGGACGAGCTGAACTATCTGGGCCGCAAAGTGGCCCTAGGGGCGCTGAGCCGACGCGACTTTCTGGGCCGGGCGGGCGCGCTCGGCTTTTCCGCCGCCGCGGCCAACAGCCTGCTGTCGCGCGCGGTGCTCGCCGCAGGGCCGCAGAAGGGCGGCACCATCCGAATGGGTCTGCAAGGCGGGTCGGCCACCGACAGCCTCGACCCGGCGCTGTCGACAAACCAAGTCGCGTTGATGATCAACCGGCTTTGGGGTGAGCCGCTGGTCGAACTGGCGCCCGATGGGGGGATCGAACCCAAGGTCGCCGAAAGCTATGAAGGTTCGGACGATGCAAGCATCTGGACCTTCAAGATCCGCCAAGGCATCTCCTTCTCCAACGGCCAACCGGTAACCGCCGAAGATGCGGCCGCCTCGCTGGTGCGCCATTCGGGCGAAGAATCGAAATCGGGCGCGCTGGGCATTATGCGCGGCGTCAAGACCGTGCGGGTCGAAGGCGACTCCGTGGTCGTTGAGCTCGACAGCCCGAATGCCGACCTGCCCTACCTGATGGCCGATTACCATCTGATCATTCAGCCCGGCGGTGGCGTGGACGCGCCGGATGCGGCGATCGGGACCGGCCCCTATGTCATGAAAGACGTGGATATGGGCGTCCGCTTCGTCGCCGAGAAAAACCCCAACTACTGGGGTGAACTGGGCAATGCCAACACCATGGAACTGTTGGTCATCAACGACAATACCGCGCGGGTCTCCGCGCTGCAGTCGGGCCAGGTGGATCTGATCGACCGGGTGCCGCCGCGCGTGGCCGGCCTTGTCGCCCGGGCACCCAACATCAGCGTGCACCAGACCTCCGGGCCCGGTCATTATGTGTTCATCATGCACAGCAACACCGCGCCTTTTGACAACAACGATCTGCGACTGGCGCTTAAATACGGCATAAACCGCCAAGAGATGGTCGACAAAATCCTCTTCGGCTATGGCTCGGTGGGCAACGACACGCCGATCAATGCGGCCTACCCCTTCTTTACCGAGTTCGAGCAGCGCGACTACGATCCGGACAAGGCCGCCTTCCACTTTAAGGCCTCCGGCCATTCGGGCCCGGTGCTGCTGCGCACCTCCGACAACTCGTTTCCCGGCGCGCCGGATGCCGCCGCGCTGTTCCAGCAATCGCTCGCGGCGGCCGGCATCACGCTCGACATCAAGCGCGAGCCCAATGACGGCTATTGGTCGGAGGTTTGGAACAAACAGCCCTTCTGCACCAGCTATTGGGGCGGCCGACCGACGCAGGATCAGATGTTCACGACCGCCTATCTCTCGACGGCCGACTGGAACGATACCCGCTTTAACGATCCGCAATTCGACCAGCTTCTGATTGCGGCGCGGGCCGAGCAGGACAGCGCCAAGCGTAAACAGATGTATGCCGATATGGGCAGCATCCTGCGGGGGACGGGCGGGTTGATCTGCCCGATGTTCAACGATTTCATCGACGCTTCGACGGACCGGATTGCCGGCTGGGTCGACGGCACGGCTGGATATGCGCTTATGAACAGCTACGCCCCGCACCGGATGTGGGTGGTAGGCTGATCTGATGCCCCCGATCCTGAGACTGCTGGTCCAGCGCATTGCGCTGGGCCTGCTTTTGCTTCTTGCCGCCTCGATCCTGATCTTTGTTGGAACGATGATCCTGCCCGGTGATGTGGCGGAATCCATTCTGGGCCAGTCGGCCACCCCTGAAGCGGTCGCCAATCTGCGTCGCGATCTGGGTCTGAACGACCCGCCGGTCGAGCGCTATTTCAACTGGCTGTTCGGCGCCCTACAGGGCGATCTCGGCACCGCGCTGACCAGCGGCCAAGATATCTCCGATACCATTGCCACGCGGATGTCGAACACGCTGTTCCTGGCCTTCTGGGCGGCGGTCGTCTCGGTGCCGCTGGCGATCCTGTTGGGGCTGATCGCGGTGCGGTATCGCGACCGTTGGCCCGACAAGCTGATCTCGGGCGCCACGCTCGCCTCGATCTCGGTGCCCGAATTCGTCATCGGCTATCTTTTGATGTTTTATATCGGCGTTCAACTGCGCTGGTTTCCCACCGTCTCGACCGTCTATGACAGTATGGGCTTTTGGGACCGGATGAACGTCATCGCGCTTCCGGTGATGGTGCTAACCCTGGTGGTGTTGGCGCATATGATGCGCATGACCCGGGCCGCGATCCTGAACGTGATGCAATCGGCCTATATCGAAACCGCCGAGCTCAAGGGCCTGTCGCGCTTCAAGATCATCTGGGGGCATGCTTTTCCCAACTCGGTCGCGCCCATCGTCAATGTGGTGATGCTGAATCTGGCCTATCTGGTGGTCGGGGTCGTCGTGATCGAGGTCGTCTTCGTCTATCCCGGCATGGGCCAGTATCTCGTCGACCATGTCTCCAAGCGCGATGTGCCGGTGGTCCAGGCCTGCGGGCTGATTTTTGCGTCCGTCTATATCGGGCTCAATCTGATCGCCGATCTGGTTTCGATCCTGGCCAATCCAAGGCTGAGGCATCCAAGATGAGAATTCCCTTCAGCGCAGTTCTGGGGCTGTTCCTGACCGCCCTGTTCTTTCTCGCGGCCATCTTTGCGGGGGTCATCGCCCCTTACGGGATGGCCGAGGTGGTGGGCGAAGTCTGGGAGGAATCCTCGGCCGAACACTGGCTCGGGACGGACAATATTGGGCGCGATCTGCTCAGCCGGATGATCTATGGCGGGCAAACCACGATCTTTATCGCCACAGCCGCGACGCTGCTTTCGTTTTCCACCGGCGCGGTCCTGGGCTTTACCGCGGCGGTGGCGGGCGGCTGGACCGATCAGATCCTGTCGCGCTTTATCGACCTTGTGATTTCGCTGCCCACGCTGATCTTTGCGCTGGTCGTGCTGTCGGTCATGCCGGTCACCGTGCCCGTCCTGATCGTGGTGATGGGGCTTCTCGACAGCACCCGCGTTTTCCGCCTGGCGCGGGCCGTAGCCGTCGACATCAATGTGATGGACTATGTCGAGGCCGCGCGACTACGTGGCGAGAAAATCGGCTGGATCATCTTCCGCGAGATCCTGCCCAACGCGCTGAGCCCGCTGGTGGCCGAGATGGGGCTGCGCTTCATCTTCATGGTGCTTTTCGTCTCCACGCTTTCCTTCCTAGGGCTGGGCGTGCAACCGCCACAGGCCGATTGGGGCGGCATCGTGAAGGAAAACCGCGAAGGAATCGTCTATGGCATCCCTGCCGCGCTGGTACCCGCCATCGCGATTGCGGCCCTCGCCATCTCCGTCAATCTCGTGGCCGACTGGATCCTCAACCGGACCACCTCGCTGAAAGGGGGCCGCGGTGGCTGATCTGTCTAAAGCAAACGGGGGCGAGACGCTGCTCGATGTGCGCGACCTGAAGATCGGCGCCACGGTCTATCCGCCGGGCGAGCCGGCCAAGGATATCGACATTGTCCATGGGGTCAGCTTCACGCTTGAGCGGGGCAAGGTGCTGGGGCTGATCGGCGAATCCGGGGCCGGGAAATCCACCATCGGGCTGGCCTCGATGGCCTATGGCCGCGGCGGCGTCCGGATCACGGGCGGCGAGGTTTGCCTTGCGGGCCGCGATATCTTGCGCGAGCGTGCGGGCGGCTTACGCGCTCTGCGCGGGGCCGAGGTGACCTATGTCGCGCAATCGGCCGCAGCGGCCTTCAACCCGGCCAAACGGCTGATGGAACAGATCGTCGAAGCGACGCTGGAGCATGGCCGATCCACCCGCCGCGAGGCCGAAACGCGGGCGGTGGCGCTTTTCGGCAAGCTCGGCCTGCCCGACCCCGACAGTTTCGGAAACCGCTTTCCCCATCAGGTGTCGGGCGGTCAACTCCAGCGCGCCATGACGGCAATGGCGCTTTGCCCCGAGCCCGATCTGGTGGTGTTCGACGAGCCCACCACAGCGCTTGACGTGACGACCCAGATCGACGTGCTGGCCGCGATCAAGGCGGCGATCCGCGATACCGGCGTGGCCGCACTTTACATCACCCATGATCTGGCGGTTGTCGCCCAGGTCTCCGACCACATCATGGTTTTGCGCCATGGCAACAAGGTCGAGTATGGCGAGACCGACCAGATCATCAACAGGCCGGCCGAGGAGTACACCCAGGCGCTCGTCTCGGTCCGCTCGATCGCCCATGCCGAAAAGCCGCCCTCAAACGCGCCGGTGCTAAAGGTCGATGCCGTTACGGCGCGCTATCGCAATGTGCCGGTCGACGTCCTCAAGCGCGTTTCGGTCGAGGTGCATCCGGGTCAGACGCTTGCCGTGGTCGGTGAATCGGGCTCGGGCAAATCGACGCTCGCACGGGCGATCACGGGGCTTTTGCCCCCTTCCCAAGGCCGGATCCTATTCGACGACAGCCCCCTGCCGTCGATCCTCGACCAGCGTAGTAAGGACCAGCTGCGCGCCTTGCAGATGATCTACCAGATGGCCGATGTGGCCATGAACCCGCGCCAGACTGTGGGCACGATCATCGGCCGGCCGTTGGAGTTCTATTTTGGGCTGAGCGGCGGGCAGAAGGCCGAGCGGGTCAAAGAGCTGCTGGACGAGATCGAACTGGGCGACGGTTTTGTAGACCGCTACCCGGCAGAGCTTTCGGGCGGGCAGAAGCAGCGGGTCTGCATCGCGCGGGCACTGGCGGCCAAGCCCAAGCTGATCATTTGCGACGAGGTAACCAGCGCGCTCGATCCGCTGGTGGCAGACGGCATTCTGAAGCTTCTTTTACGGCTACAGAAGGCCGAGGATGTTGCCTATCTCTTCATCACGCATGATCTGGCGACGGTAAAGGCGATCGCCGACAGCATTGCGGTGATGTATCGCGGCGAAGTCGTGCGCTACGGTCCTAAAAGCACCGTGTTGGCGCCGCCCTTTGACGATTACACCGATCTGCTTTTGTCGTCGGTGCCCGAGATGAAGCTCGGTTGGCTGGAGGATGTCATCGCGCACCGAAAAATGGAGAGCGCGGGGAACTGACGGTCGGACCGGGCTACAGCCCGAGCGTCATTCCGCGGCCTGGGCACAATAGCAGGAGACCGACACCGCAACATCCGCCCGGGCGGCGGCAATGTCGAGGCGTTGTTTGATCAGCCGGGCCTCGGCATCCGCGCTGCGGCGGGTCAGGCAGCCGTAAAGGCCACGCAGGCTCCAGACATTGTCGGGATGGACCATGGCGCGCGGCAGCTGACCGGCAAGCCCCAGATCCTCACGATAGACGGCTTCGGCCTCCGCCACCCGCCCTTGTTCGAGCAACAGCGCGCCCAGCGCATGGCGCGTGGGCTGCATCCAACCCCAGGGCTCGTCATAGGGCAGCGCATCATCCAGCGCGACCGCGCGGCGCAAAGCGGCAAAGGCGGTGTCGTAGTCTGCCTTGCGGTAGGCGATCTCACCGGCAAGCATCGCCGCGGCGATCTCCAAAAGCGCCAGGCAGGTGTTGTTGTGCAAAAGCCGGGTCTCCGGCACGCGGTCGCGCGCGGCCAGAAACCGTGCCTGGGTGTCTTCGGCCGCCGCCACATCGCCCAGCGCAGCCAGTGCGATACCCTTGCTGTACGTCATCATGGCAACGGTGTGGCGGTAAAGATCCCGGTCCTCGGGCAGTGTTTGCGCCAGAATTTCCTGCCATTTACCGAACCGGATCAGCACATGCTGCTTAGAGGCCACATAGCCTTCCATGAAGTCTGCCATCGGGGGCGATTCGGTGCGCAACAGCGCATCGGGCACCGTTTCAATCAGCGCCTCTGCTGCGGCCAGCGCCGGTGCGTACTGGCCCAGAAACATCGCCCCGTAGATCGCGAAGTGATAGTTATGCACCCGATAGCCGGTATAGAAGTTCATATCGCCTTCCCGGGCCCGATAGGCGTTGTCGGCAACAGCAGCCCGCTGATTGGTCACCAGCGTGTCGCGATATTGCCCGCATTGCACATCGATATGGGTCGGCATGTGGATCAAATGCCCGGCATCGGGCACCAGATCGCGTAAAAGATCGCCCGCTTGTAGAGCCTGTTCGGGGCAGGGCGACATTTCCATCAGATGCACGTAAAGATGCAGGATCCCAGGATGGGCACTGGCCGCCGGATCGCTGGCAAGGGCGGTCTCTAGAACCCTGCGCGCCTCTTCGGTGCCGGCGCCGTCGGCAACCGCGCCGGTCGCTAGATCCCACATCTTCCAGGGGGTGAGGTTCATGATCGCCTCGGCAAAAATCGCTGCGACCTCCAGATCCGCCGGATGGGCCGCATAAGCCGCGCGCATTGCATCGGCGAAACCGCCGTTCCAGGATGCCTGATCCTCGATCGGGTCGCGCTGAGGATAGCGCGCCGGCAGCGCCTCGATCAGCGCACGCTCCGCCCCGGTGACCTGGTCGCGCCGCGCCATCGCCGCAGCGGTCGCGTCATACGCCGCCGCCAGAGCCCGGGCCTTGCCGGCAGGGTCGAAGTGATGCCACTGCATGTTGTAATTCGGCCCGCTGGCATAGGCGATGCCCCAAAAGGCCATGGCGCAGTCGGGATCGACCTTTAGCGCCCGCTTGAAACAGGCGATCGCCTCTTCATGATTGTAGCCATAGCACCAGATCAGCCCGCGATCGAACCACAGCTGCGCTGCGGGCGTCGCCGTCGTTACATGACGACTGAACGCTCCGAGGTCGAAGTACTCCATCCTTCACCCAATCTACTGAGCGTGCCGGAGGGGGAAGCGGCCGGCACACCGCCCCTGCGCGGCTATATGACCGAAAAGCCCTGCGCCGGTCCAGATCCACGACGCCAGAACTGCTGGGACAAGCGCGCGGGGCACGCGCAGAACGCGGGCTGGGCGCGGGGCTGGGCGCGGGCTGGTCGACCCTGGGAACGGGCTACAAGACGGCGAGCGGAAAGGGTCTTTGCTCGCCGATTGCGGATTTGAACACGGCCGCCTGGCCATGTCGCATATCCGCTGCGATCTCGCCCACGCGGCGCAGCACATAAGAGGCCAGCGTCAGCACATCGACCATCCCGGCAATGGCGGCTTGCCCCGACAGGGCTTCAAGCATCGCCGCCGCAAAGACGCCGTTTTGCGTGCCGCGGGCATGGTCCAGCGCCTCGTCGGTTGCGGCGGTCGAGGTGATCACATAGCGACCGGTCTGGTGCGATAGGCGATCAGGGCCTGCAACCTCAAATCCGCCCGCATAGCAGGTGTCGAGCACGATCAGAACATTGGCGGCCCGAAGATCGCCCAGCGCCTGCGCCAGGGCCTTGGCTGTCAGGCCATGCGCGCGCACCGCCCCAGGTGCAAGGCCCGGCACGTCGTGGGTTGCAAAGACATAGCCTAGATCATCGGCAATCCCGTGCCCGGCAAGATAAATCACGACCGCATCGTTGTGATCGACCTGGGCTGCAATCTGCGCGATTTGATCGAGAATCGCCGCCCGGCCCGCCGCTGCGTCGCGCAGGATGATCGGATCGCGCACGACATCATAGGCCGCCGATGCGGCCGCGCCGATGCGAGAGATCACCGTCATTGCGTCTTGCCCGGCATAGGCCAAATCGCCCACACCGTCCCGGTAATCGTCTATCCCGACCCCGAGCAGGTAGAGCGTGGCGGGATCGACCGCGCCAGGATCCGCCTCGGAGCGAAGGTAAAGCGCCGCGCTTTGCCGGTAAACGCCGGCCTGGTTGTAAGCCCGAAAGACCAGCCGGTTCTCACCGACATCCAACGGGACCTCGGCACGCAAGCGCAGCGGGCCGAGCCGTGCCGCGCTGCGCTGCTTGGGGCTGAGCTCAAAGACACCGACCAGCCGCCCATTGAGCATCGCTTCCACCCGATCAATGCCACCGGCACCGGCAGCGATCTCTAGCGTGACCTCAAGAGCATCGCGATCGAAGGCAAGCGGGACGCCGCGGCCCGCCGGCCCGTCCGCCGCCAAGCCGAGCGCCTGTGCATCGACATCGCGGCAGGCCGGTTCGACCGGCGCCGAAACGGCAAGCTCCTCATCCTCCATTAGCGAGCGGGTCGTCCACGCCACATTGTCGGTTCTGGTGCTGCAATACGACACCGGTTTGATCTGGGGTCTTTCGACAAGCGCGGCAAATCGGGCGTAATCCGGCCCGACTATGTTTTCGGCTGTCAGCGCCTCGGCCACGTCGCCCGGCGCGTAGTGAACGGTATAAAATGCGCCCATCTGGATCCACTGGCCCTGCGGCGGCATACCGCTGCCGTTGACATGAAAGCCGGTAAGCTCGGCGCCTCCGAAATCGGAATGCGCAAACCGGCCGTCCGGCTGCCAGGCAACCCAGCGCTGGCCGTCGGGATGCAGGAAGACCGCCGCGACCTCCTGCAGCCCCGTTCCCGTCGGGCGGTACCAGCGGATAGTGCCGTCTCCCAGCGCGGCGGCGATCGTCCTGCCATCCGATGTCGAGGCAACGCCCCAGACCGCTGCGCGGGTTCGCGCCGAGGCGGTCTCGAACCCGTCGCGGTTTACAAGGTAAAGATGAAAATCCGCGCCGACCACCGCCGGCGTGTCGGGTCCAACGAGATCGACCGAAAGCGCCCGCTCGTTCTGGCGCAGCATGCTCTGCCCGTCGCGTCCGACAAGCGCATAGCCAAAAAGCCGCGGCGCGGTTTTTTCGCGCCAATCCGCAAAGCCGCGACCGTCCAGCATCGCCTGGGATTGTCGGCTGTCACGCTGCATCTCGTCTTGATCATAAAGCGGGCGAAGCCCTTTGAGATCGAAACCGATCGCCTGCCCATCGTTCGTTTGGGCAAGGACTTGCGTGCCGTCGCGGCTTATCCGCAGCCCGGCGCTTGCGGAGGCGCGAAAATCGAAGGTTTGCGCGCTATGCAGATAGTCGAGCGTCGCCGCCTGTCCGGGGCGCTGAGGCAGGCGGACCAGCGCATGTTCGGGCCGGCTGGTTGCCACGGCCAGCCGACCCTCGCCAAGCGCTGCGAGGGCCGTTATGCTGTCGCTGCCCGCCGCAATGCGCAGCGGGCGCCCTCCGTCCAGCGGCCAGAGCAGAATCAGGTTGCGCCTCTGGCGATCCTGGGCGGTTCCCCCCGCCGCGAGCCAAAGCGCACCGTTTGCACCGGGCAGAATTGCAACGACGGCGAGGTTGCCGCGCAGATCTGGCGGCGCCGGGAAGGACCGCATCGGGCGCAAACCGTCGGCCGCAAACAGCGCCACCCGATCGGACCCCCGAAACCCGACCGCAAGAAACCTGCCATCGGGCGAAAAGGCGATCCGGTGCATGTCGCCCGCGGCATCCAGATACCGCTCGGCCAAAAGGGTAAGCCCCGTCCTTTCATCAACCTGATAGAGCCGCAACAACCCCGTTGAGGTGGCAACGGCCAGCCGGTTGCCTGCGCCGAAGGCCACCTGGGTAACCGCCGCGCCTGCGATACGGTCGCGCATCGGGACGGTCGTCTGCTTCAAGGTTCGGGCATCGACGATCAGCACACCGTCCGGTCCCAGGGCCAAAGCGAGGTAAAAGCCCGAAAGATCCATCGAGACCGGCCGCGCCGCGCCGCCAAGCCCAAGGCTGCCCAGTCGCAACCGAGCCTTGACCGCCGTCTCGTCGAGCGGTTTGACGACATAGATCGAGTAGTCGTGCACCGAACCGTTGCGGTCGAAGCTGCGCGCCGCGACGAAAAGCGTCTCGCCCGTCGGGGTCGCCGCGATGGATATCGGGTCGCCGATCGTCCCGGGCCCCAGGGTCAGGCGGAGGGTGCGCAGCAGGTTGCCATCGGCGGCATTCCAGACCCGCAGGCTGCGGTCCGGGGCAATGGTAAACAGCCGCTTGCCGTCTTTATCCACCACCAGATCGCGGATACGGGCCGTATGCGACCCGGTCTCAAGCTCCAAGAAGGGTGTCTGGATGGGGTCAGCGCCATCCGCGACTTGGGCTCCGGCCTGCCCGCCCCAGACGAGCAGGGCAATGCTGCAGAGCGCGCGCACCGGCCTTGCAAGACGGTGTCTCATGGCAGGCTTCGGTTCCAAACCACGCTCATGCATAGCGAACCTTTTTGCCCTGACCGCTCAGCGTAAATGTGCCCTCAACGCGCGCATCGGCCGCGGCCACCTTACGCTCGCTCTCCACAAGCTCGCTCTGGTTCGTTTGTAGCTGCCGTTCCGCATCCATCAGATCCGCATCGGACATGCCGGCCTCGCGCACCTGGGACCGGGACTGTACGATGCTGTCCTTGTAGCTTTTGTTGCGCTTGTCGATCTCGGCATTCGTGGCCCGGGCGGTTCGAATGTCTTCTTCCTGGGCCATTTTTAAGGTGGCAAGCCGCGCATTGGCTTCCTCTCGGTCCATCTGCTGGCGTTTTGCCTCACGGTTGATCTCCATGGCGCGGCGCTCGCGGCAGGCGGTTACTTCCTCAAAGCGCGCCTGATAGTCGTTGATGCGCTGCTGATCTTCTTCGATGGCCGTCGTCAACTCGCCGATGGCGCGTTGGATGTCCGCGGTCGATACGACCCCGCCGGTAATGCGTCGCGCAATATCGGTGAAGAGATTGCCGAAAACCTGCAAGACCGGCGCCAAAATCGCCTCGGTTGCGCGGGCCTGCGAGGCGGCTATCGAGTAACGCTCCTCCTCGGCCATGCAGCTGTTCTCGGTATGGCGCGACTGGGTGACCGAGGCCGACGGCAAGGGCGCATTGGCACAGGCAGCAAGAAGCATGCCGCCGGCAGTCAGCGCCAGAACCGATTTCGAAAGCCGTTTGTGCATAGCACGTCTCCCTTCCCTGTCCGTTTTGTCCCTACGCCATGCCAGACGCACCGGCGAGCCCCGGCCTCAATTGGCCCAGAGCTCAAAGGCACTGTCGCTTGCATCGTGATTGACGATTTCGACCCGGAACAGCCCGGTTCTGCTGGGGATCCAGTCGCAATACTCATGGTCGAACGGCCTTTCGGAGCGACAGATCTCGTTGCCGGCGTCGTCGCGAACGATCAGGTCGAGATCGGCGCCCCCGTCGCCCGACAGCATAATCTCCGCCCTCGCCTGCCCTTCGAAAGTCAACAACGCGTCATCGACAAGAAAACTGCTGCGGGCCGAAACCCGGCCCGTGATCGGCGCGCTCAGCGCGACCACCAGGCCGCGCGGGGTTTCGGCCAGTATCCGCGCGATCTGGGCACCCGCCGCCGCATCGCCATGGGCAAGATCGCGTGCCGTTGCCTGGAATTCGACAAGGTCGGCTTGCGGCAGGGCGGACGCCGCCAGCCGCAGCGCCGCCAGGGCAAAGGCCAGATCGCCGCTGGTCTGGCTGTGCCGAAGCAGCGCCTTGGCCAGCGCAAACCGGCCCAGCGGCGTCTTGGCGTCGGGCTTGGTGGAGGCGGTCTTAGCCGCCTCGATGTTGGGCGACGCTTTCGTATCTTCGGCCTGTCCGACCAGCGGCCCGGTCGCGAAGATGCAACAGATGGCCGTCAAGACGCTGCGGATCATCATGGTCTCCCTTGCGCGCTATGGATGCCCGAGCGGTTCTGGGTGCGACGTTGCGAAGCGGCGGTGCAGGCCTGGCGTCGAGGGTGAAATTGGACCGGCGGCCGAAAGCGATGCGCAGCCGGACCTCAATCTGCGTTTGCCGATCTCAATCGGCTAGCGGACCACAATTCTGTAGGTGTTGGTGCGACGGGTCGCGTTTCGCACGACGATGCGGAAATAGCCGCGCCAGCGCGGGCGTATCGTGCATTGCTCGCGGTCGCCATAGCGGCGCGACTCGCAGACAAGATTGCCGTTCTCGTCATAGACGAGGAGGTCAAGATTGCCGTCATTGCCGCCGTCGATCAAGACGGTTGTCCGCTCGCGGGCGCGCAGCTCCACATCAAAGACATGCTGTGTGCGCGGCGGCAGGCGCTTGGTGCCGCTCAGCGTGCCGCGCGTCGGACCGCGGCTGGCAACTGTCCCGATATCCTCGATCATGGCCAAGAGGGCCGCGTTGTCGCCCGCCAGGTCGCGCGCCGCCGCGATCATCTCTTCGGTTCCGGCCGGTGCGGCATCCTCGGCGATCGCCTCGGCCACCGCTTCGTTCGCATCGATCGGTTCTGCCGAGGGCGCGTCGGCGATTTCTTCGGTCGCAACAGAGGCGCTGAGCTTGGCAGCCGCGATCACCAGGATGGGATCGTTCGCCTCAAGCCCGACCTCAAACAATGTCGCGGCCATGGCAAGCAACTCGGCTCCGGCCAACGCCTCGAAACTCTCGCTCGTCTTGTCGTCGCTGTTCACCTCGGCCAGCGCACCCGTGACCGGCCCAAAAGCCATTAAAGAGCACGATAAAAGACCCAGTTTGAAAATTTTTGCCATGCGTTCGATCCCGTCCGCTGCTTTAGGTTTTTAGGGTGAAGTCTTCTTGCCCAGGTGTCAGCATTAGCATGACTGCGCAAAAACGAAAGTTTCAACTTTTGTTAGAAAAGGGCTGGGTTGGCGGGCGGCGTTTCGACTGCGCGCAGCGGCGCGACCCGGCCGGATGGGCTGTGGCCCCAGCCCGGGCGTTTAGTAGCCCGGGCCTTTAGAGCATTTAGACCGGTCGCTGAGACGGTGCGTGCAGGCGAGCCTTTAGGCCGGGGCGGTCGGCGCCGGGATGGTGCGGCGACAGGGTCAGCACCATGCCATGCGCCTTGGCAATGGCGTCGACAAAGGCAAGACCCATCCCATGGCCGTCCATATGCCGGTGCTCGGCGCGCCGAAACAAGCGCTGCGTTACCCGGGGCAGATCCTCTGTCGGTATGCCGGGACCGTGGTCGAGAACCTCTGCGAAGCTGCCGCGATCGCTGCCCGTGCGCAGCAGGATCTGGCCGGCTTCTTCCTGATAGCGCAGGGCGTTGGACAGAAGGTTGCCGATCGCCTGACGCAGCAGCATCGGCGCCCCGCGCATCGGGGCAGGTTCGAGCTGTTCGACGATCTCGATACCGCAGGTCTCGGCCCAGGGCCGGTACATCTCGGCCGTATCGCGCGCAAGCTCAGCGAGGTCGAGCGCGGTTTCCGCGCGTCGGCCGCCGGCCTCGATGCGCGATAGCTCCAGCATAGAGCCGAACATTCCGCGCAACCGGCGCAGATCTTCGGCCAACCCGGCAAGGGTGTCGCGGTCGGGGGGTGCGGCATCAGGCTGGCTGAGCCGGTCGAGCGATACCATCACCGGCGTCAGCGGCGTGCGCATGTCATGCGCGATCTGATCGGTCGCGATCCGATTAAGACGGGCAAGCTCGGCGATCCGGTCCAACATGCCGTTGATAGCACCGCAAAGCGCGTCAAATTCGTCGTGCTGCGCGGCGACAGGCAAGCGCTCGCCCAGACCGCTTTCTTCAATGCCTGCGCAAAACCGGTTGATGCTGTTGAGCCTGAAAAGCAGCCGTCTTGACACCAAAAGCCCGCCAAGCGCTGCAAAGACGATGGCCAGGCCCAAGAGGGCAAGCAGCGTCGCCGCAAGTCGGTCTCGAAAGGACGACCAGGCCGAAAAATCGCGCCCAACCAACAGGCGCAGATCCGCGCCATGGGTCATGGTCCGCACCAGCATCCTGCGGTTTGCGGCCCAGATCAACCTTGGCCGGGCCACGCTTTCGGGAAGCCCGGCAGGCCAGGCATCGATATTGCCGAAATTTTCCGGCACGCCGGCGAGATTGGCCCGACGCATCGGGTTTTCGCCCGCCTTCGTTTGCAACAGCAAAACCGTACCGCCGCCAGCGCTCCGCTCGGATTGCAGGCGTAGGGTCAGGACCCGCATCAGCTCCTGCGCGCCTTTGATGCGGTTGAACTGCGCAATGTCGGCCGCGATCTGCTCGGCAAGCAATGTCTCGATCTGCCGGTTCATCAGCAGATAGACGAGCCCCAGCGTCACGCCGATACCTAGGGCGAAGACCAGGCTGACCGTCAGCACCATGCGCGCAAAAACCGACCGGCGCATGGGTGCAAGCCTAGCCAGCATGCGGATCGATCAGGCGGTAGCCTTTGCCGCGCACGGTTTTTAGGATCTCGGGCAGGCTCGGCCGTTCCAGCTTTGCGCGCAGCCGGCTGATCGCAACGGGCACGATGGGCGCGCCCGGATCGGCCTCGGCTCGCCAGTCAAACACATTTTCAAGGATCATGCGCTGGGTCACGGCATCGCCGGCATGTCTCGCCAGAAAAAGCAAGAGCTGGAACTCCTTGGGGGTGAGGTTCAGCGGCGACCCGGCGCGCAGCGCGGTCTTCGAATCCGTGCGGATATGCAGATCGCCGACAATCAGGACCTTTTCGTGCGCGTTGTATTTGGTGCGGCGTATAAGGGCGCCGATACGGGCAAGCAGCTCTGCCGCATCGAAAGGCTTTGCCAGATAGTCGTCGGCGCCCGACTCCAGCCCCGCCACGCGATGTTCGGGTGCTCCCAGCGCGCTGAGAACCAGCGTGGGGGTCACCACGCCTTCCTGCCGCAGGGCCTGCAGCATCGACAGCCCGTCGCGCTGCGGCATGGTTCGATCGGCAACGATAACGTCGAAGATCTCGGCGACCGCCATCTTCAACCCGTCCTCGCCATTCTCGGCGAGGGCGACGGACCAGCCCTCGCCCTCTAGGATCGCGCGCAGTCCCGCTGCCGTCGCTTTCTCGTCTTCGACCAGAAGCACACGCATGCCCAATGTCCTTACCGCTCTCGCCGCAATCAATAGGGGCCGCGAACGACCGTCGCAACATTGCCAAGCAGCGCGGGGTCCGGCTCCAGCTGACGCGGCACGACGAGATAGCTCGGCCCTTCGCTTGGTCTTTGGACAAGCAGCACCAGCATGTCGTTCCGGTCGGCGTCCAAAAGCCGCTGAAGGGTCTGTGGGTCGCTGACCGGCAGCCGTCCGACGGCCAGTATAACGTCACCGGCGCGAAGACCGCTGCGCGCTGCGGCCTTTCCCGGCTGCACGGCGGCAAGCACCACGCCGGGCCGTGCGGGCCGCGCGCCCGGTATGGATGGCTGAAACAGGGCGCCGAATTCCAGCAAAGGGCCGGGGGGTAGGCTTGGCGGCACGGACGCATCGCGACAGCGGCGCGGCCCATGTTGCGCCGGATGGTTGGGCATCGGCGGTGCGACCGCGCGAACCGAGACGCGACGCTGCGCCCCGGGCCGGTCGAGCGTCAAACGCACCGCAGTGCCGGGCGCCGTCCGCTCCATGATCCGGGCGTGATCGCGCAATGTTGCAACCGGCTGCCCATCGGTGCTTAGCAGAATGTCGCCAGGACGCACGCCCGCCAGATCGGCGGGGGAGCGCTCTGCAACGGCCACGATCGCAACGGCATGCGGCGCGGCAAGTCCCAGCTCTTGAGTAAGCTTGGGGTCGAGCTGTTGCAGGGTCAGCCCAAGCCAGCCGCGCCGAACATGACCGTAGCGCAGCAGATGCGCCGTCACCCGCGACGCCATGGTTGCCGGGATGGCGAGGGCGATGCCGATATCGTGGGTCGCCGGGTCCGGGATGGCGGTGTTGATCCCCAGGATGCGGCCCTGCATGTCCAGAAGCGGGCCGCCGGAATTGCCTGGGTTTATAGCCGCGTCATGTTGAACGTAAGGAATTGGATCGACATCGTCATAGGAACGCCCGAGGCCGGAGACAATGCCCGCGGTCGCGCTGAGCCCATAGGTCAGCGGCGTGCCCAGCGCGACCACTGGCGTGCCGATCTCGGGCGCCTCGGGCGCAAAACGCAACACCGGCAGATCGTCGGCCGCGACGCGCAGCAGGGCAAGGTCGGTCCGCGCATCCGTGGCGATTAACTCGGCGGCCAGCAGCGCCCCGCTATGCATGCGCACAGCGATTGTCTGGGCGCCACGCACGACATGCAGGTTGGTCAGCACCACCCCGTCGGACCGCACAATCACGCCGCTGCCGCGCGCGTCGAAGGCGCTGCGGCCACAAAAAGGGCGAAGCCGGGCCTCGATCCCGACCACGGCGGGCGCGGCGGTCCGCACAAGCGCAGGAAGCTCTAGCGTCTGCGGCGCCCGATTGCTTGAGGCGCGGCTCGCATCGGCGACGGACAGCGCAACGCAAATCGGCAGCCCCAAAAGAAAGCCAAGCAAAAGTCGACAAGATCGATAGGCCATAGAATAAACATCCTCGGCAGATTACGCAGCCATTTGATTAGCCAAGGAGGCAAACAATGTTAATTTACAAAGACCGAAAACTGCAGAATTACAGCCTTTGTAAAATAGCGCCGGGGCGGCGACAGGGTAGAAGGGGCCTATGACAGAGCGTGCGGGCGGTTTTTTGTGGGCGGCGCGGCGGCGGCTGGCGGCAGGCGCCATATTGGCCGCGCTGGCGGGGCCGGCGCAGGCGCTCGACCACGCCCTTTTGATCGGCGCCTCGCATTACGACAATGCCGCGCTGAACCTGCAGGGGCCGCCCAATGACGTCGCCCTGCTTTGGCGGGTTCTGGTCTCACGGGGGGTCGATCCCGCGGCGATCAGGGTGCTGGCGCATGGCCCAAGCCTGGCCGAACGCGGTATCGCGCCGGTCGGCCGCGCGCGTCGCGCGGCGATCTTGCGGGAGTTCGAGCGCTTGTCGCAGATCGTGCTGCCCGGCGAGACCGTCTTCATCCATCTCTCCGGTCATGGATCGCAGCAGCCCGACGCGCCCGGCGGCGATGAGGCCGACGGCTTGGACGAGATTTTCCTTCCCGAAGATGTCGGCATGTGGGAGCGGAGGGGTCCGCGCGACGCTTCGGTCGAAAACGCGCTGGTCGATGACGAGATCGGGCAGGCCTTGACGCAGCTGCGCCGGCGCGGTGCCTTTGTGTGGTTTGTGATGGACAGCTGCCATGCGGGCTCAGGCACCCGCGCCAACGATCGGTGGGGGATAGCCACCCGCCATGTCGCGCCCCGCCGGCTCGGCATCGTTGCAGCACCGGCTTCACCGCGTTCGGCCCCGGCAGACATCGAGCAGCGGTTCGAGGATTTCTCGGAGAAAGCGGGCGATGGCGGTCTGGTGGCCTTTTTTGCGGCAAAGGCCGAGGAGGAGGCGCTGGAGGCGCCGATCAGCGTCGGAACGGCCGAGACCAGCCCTGTGCACGGGTTGATGACGTTTGCACTGGCCGAGGCGCTCGGCTCCATGCCGGAGGCAACCTTCCGAGACCTCGCCTTGCGGATCCTCGCCCGCTATGACGGGTTCACAAGCCTGCGCACACCGACACCGGTCTTTGAGGGTCCGCTCGACCGCCCGGTGCTTGCTGCGCAATCGCCCGAGCGGGCGCAGGCGTTCACCGGGCGCCGGAGAGCCGGGCGCCGAGCCGTCACCATCCTGGCCGGTGCGCTGCATGGGGTGACGCCAGAGACCCGCTTTGTTCTGAGCGACGTCGCGGGAGATCCGCTCGATGCAGACATCGCGATTAAGCGCATCGATCTCGACCAGACGGTTCTGAACGTGAAGGCAAGAGGCGGTCAGGACGTGCCGTTGCAAATGTTGGCGCGCTTCGAAAGCCCGCCGATCCGGCCGCACCTACGGTTGCGCCTGGCCGTCGAGGCCGGAACCGACCCGGTCTATCAAGCGCAGCTGCGTGCCGCGCTGAAACGGCTTGCCCCGGGTCAATTGGGTGGATCCGACAGGCTGCCGGATGTCTGGCTGCGTCTTGCCGGAGAGCGCGTCTACCTTCTGCCTGCGCTTGAAACGTTGTTGCCCTCGGACGCCCAACCGCACTTCCAGCCCATGGCGATTGCGCTTTCGCAACCGCCGACGGAGGTCGAAGCGCAGCTCGCCGCTGCGCTCGACGCGCTGCGGCAGGGACATCGCGTGCGCAGTTTCGTTGCGGCTTTGGGCAAGCCGACGCAGGAGGCTGCTCTGCAGCTAAAACCCCACATCCTGCGGCGCGCGCGGGACGACAGCACCAATCGCTGCCCTCCAAAACCTGCGGCCGGAAAGATCCCCGCCCAAGCAGAGCCTGTCGCGCCGCAAAGCGTGGCGCTGCTGAGCGACTGCGATCTGATCCTGCTGCAATTGACCAATCTATCGGACGTGCCGCTGGACGTGACGGGCTACTACCTCGGCGCTCAGGGCAAGGCCACCCTGCTTCGCAGTTTCAAGAGCGGGCTGCGGCTTGCGGCCGGCGAGACGCTTTCGCTGCCGCCGCTCAGCGTCAGCACGCACAGATACCGGAGCGGCCTGCGGCCGCAACCCCTGCCGTTGGGGCGCGATATGCTCGCCTTCATCGCTGTCGAGCGCGGGCGCGGTGCGGATCTGTCCTTTGTGCTGGGTTTGGGCCGCCTGGTCGAGCCGGGAGCCGAAGCGCTGCCCGAGGAGCTTATCGATGCGGCCAGCGACAGCCTCAGCTCGGCCGTCTTTCGCTGGCAGACCCGCTAGGATCCCTGCCCTGTCGGGGGGGCGACCCGGCGATGGGCCGGTTTTCAGGTCGCCTCGCTCCAGGGGGGCCTTCGCGGTTCTTCGACCGGATGACCGATCCGAGCACCTAGAACCAGACCCAAAGAGAGGCGCTCGTGACCAATTTGGGCGCTGAAACTTGCTCTGAAACAAACCGCTCTTGCATAAAACGAAGCGGCGCCAGCGCCGCAAGCTGGTCCTTAAGCCCATTTCCGACAAAAACGGTTTTTCTTTTCGCGTTGCGGTGCTATCACCCCGCTATTGCGACATGGAGAGCTGCTATGACGATCACACCGATCGGCGGCTTGGTCCTGACGCTCGCAGCCAGCGTGACCCTTGTCACGACAGCCCCACGCGCCGAGGCCGAAGCCCTCACCCTTACCGACATTGCGGGCCGTCAGGTGACGCTCGACGCGATGCCCGAAAAAATCATCCTGGGCGAAGGCCGGATGATGTACAGCATCGCCGCCATCACCGACGGCAACCCCTTCGAGAAGGTGGTCGGCTGGAAGGACGATCTGATCCTATACGATCCCGACGCGTTCCGAAAATTCGAGGCAGCCTTTCCCGAAGACGCCGCGCGGATGATCAATTTCGGCAATCCCTATGCGGGCGATTTCAGCATCGAGGCGGTGCTGGAGGCCGATGCCGATCTGGTGCTGCTCGATGTCGGCAATCTCTTCAAGGCCGAAGAGACTGGCCTGATGGACAAGCTCGGCAAGGCCGGGGTGTCGGTCGTCTTCATCGATTTTCGGCGCAATGCGACCGAGAACACCGTCCCCTCGCTGCTGATCCTGGGCCGGCTTCTGGGTGAGGAGAAAGGCGCGGCCGAGTTCATCGATTTCTACATCGCCCAGATGCGCAAGGTCACCAATGTGATCGACACGATCCCGGCCGAGGATCGCCCGCTGGTGGTGATCGAGAATGCCGCGGGCTGGCAGCCCGATTTCTGCTGCTGGTCCTTCGGACCGTATAATTACGGGCGGTTCGTCGAGCTTGCAGGGGGCCGGAACTTCGCCTCGACCCTGGCCAATGCCTATTCGGTGACCCTATCGATGGAAGGGGTGATCGAGGCCGATCCCGACCATGTCATCGGCACAGGTGCCAATTGGGCGGAGGCCAAGCCCGAAGTGACCTCGACGCTTCTGGGCTATGAGGGCGACCCGGCAATCAATGCCGAGCGGATCAAGGCGCTGTCCACGCGGCCCGGCTTTTCCGATCTGAGGGCGGTAAAGGAGGGCAACTTCCACTCGATCTATCACCAGTTCTACAACTCGCCCTATCACTTCGTTGCCGTGCAGCAGATCGCGAAATGGCTCTATCCGGAAGATTTTGAGGATCTCGATCCGCAAGAGACCTTCATGCAACTGCATGAGCGGTTCCTGCCCTATGCGCCCTCGGGCCAGTTCTGGGTCAGCCTGAACTGAACGGAAGCGGCCCGCAGCGCCCCAAAGCTGCGGGCCCAAAGCCATGCAGGATCTTGCCCCCACCCACGAAATTGCCGGGATTATCGGAACCTATCGGCGCCGCTCGGCCCTGCGCCTCGCGATCGTGGCCGGTGCTGCGCTCGCGCTGCTTGCCACGGTGATCATCGATGTAACGACCGGGCCGTCCTCGCTCTCGTTCTGGCGCGTGGCGCATGTGATCGTCGACCCGTCGGTCGCCACCGCGAAGGAGGAGGTGATCGTCTGGGATCTGCGCCTGCCCGTGGCCATGATGGCCGTCATAGTGGGCGCGATGTTGGGTGTGGCGGGGGCCGAGCTGCAGACGATCCTCAACAACCCGCTGGCCGAACCCTTTACCCTGGGGTTGTCCTCGGCGGCGAGTTTTGGGGCCGCCGTGGCCATCGTGCTGGGCTGGTTGGTCCTTCCGGGGGTCGGCGCGCTTTTTGTGACCGTCAACGCGTTCTTCTTTGCCATGATGGCTTCGCTGCTGCTCTTTCTGGTCACCCGCATGCGTGGTGCGAACCCCGAGACGATCATCCTGATGGGCATCGCGATGATGTTCACCTTCAACGCGCTCTTGGCTTTCCTGCAGTATGGGGCGTCGGAGCTGCAGCTCGCACAGCTGATCTTCTGGCAGCTTGGCTCGCTGGCCCGCGCGACCTGGCCGAAAGTGGCGGTCTGTGCGGCGGTGCTGGCGCTGATCCTGCCCTATTTCCTGTCCCGCTCCTGGGCGCTGACCGCGCTGCGGATGGGCGAGGACAAGGCCGCGGCGCTGGGCGTGAATGTCAGCCTTTTGCGGCTGATGGTTCTGGGCGGCGTCTCGCTGCTTGCGGCGGTGGCGGTTTCTTTTGTGGGCGCCATCGCCTTTGTCGGACTTGTTGGCCCGCACATCGCGCGGATGATCGTGGGCGAGGATCAGCGCGGCTTCGTGCCGCTCAGCGCGCTGGCCGGGGCGCTGATCCTGTCGGGCACCTCGATTGCCTCCAAAGCGATCACGCCGGGCATCGTCTATCCCATCGGGATGATCACCTCGCTGATCGGGATCCCATTTTTTGTCAGCCTTATCCTGAGCCAGCGAAAGCGGCACTGGCAATGACACTGGTCGCCCGGGATATCGATTTTGCCTATGGCACGCGACCGATCCTGCGTCAGGCCGGCTTTTCGCCGTTGCAACCGGGCCAGCTGACCGCGCTGATCGGGCCCAACGCCTCTGGCAAATCCACGCTGTTCCGTGTGGTTGCGGGGCTTTTAACCCCATCGCGCGGTCAGGTGACGCTCAACGGCACCGATCTTTCGACCCTCTCGACCAAGGCGCGACTGCGCCGGGTCTGCTTCATGCCGCAATTCTTTGCCGCCAACGCGGCGCTGACCGTGTTCGACGTGGTGATGATGGCGCGCAAGAACCTCGCCGGCTGGCGGGTGACGGGCGCGGACATGCAAGCGGTCGGCGAAGCGCTCCATGCCGCCCAGATCGGGCATCTGGCCGAGGCCTATATCAGCGAGCTTTCGGGCGGCCAGTCGCAGATGGTCTCGGTCGCCCAGGCCTTGATCCGCGACTCGGAGGCCTATCTTTTCGACGAGCCGACCTCGGCCCTTGATCTCAACCACCAGCTGCGCGTTCTGGGCCAGATCCGCGCGGCGATGCGGACCCGCGGCGCGGTGGGGCTGGTCGCGCTGCACGACCTCAACCTGGCCGCGCGTTTTGCCGACCGGCTGATCCTGCTGCGCGCAGGTGAGGTGCTGGCCGAGGGGACGCCCGATGCGGTCCTGCACAGCCCCGAAATCGCGCAGACCTATGGCGTCGATATCCACATCACCAAGGGACCGAGGGAGGATCTGGTCGTCCATGCTTACGCGTCGTAACCTCACACTCTCTTTGGGAAGCTTTGCCTTGGCCACGCCGGTGCTGGCACGGCTGCCTGCACCGCCCGCCGAAGCCGGCCGGCATTCTGTGCTGATGCTCAACGCCGCCTGTGCCGATGCCAATCAGGTCAATGTGTTCGAGCCCGCAATCCTGCGCATTGCGCTGGGCGACAGCGTGACCTTTCTGGCCACGGATCCAGGGCACAACGCCGCCTCCAAGCGCGGGATGATCCCAGAAGGGGCCGCGCCCTGGAACGGCGCTGTCGACGAAGAGCTCACCCTGACCCTCACTGTGCCGGGCATCTATGGCTATATCTGCCTGCCGCATTACGAATGGGGGATGGTTGGGCTGATCGTGGTGGGCGATGACCTTTCCAACCTTGCGCAGGTCAAGAAGGTCCGGCATCCCGGCGATGCGCGAAAATCCTTCCGACGGCTCTTGAGATCGCTGGAGCAGGGCGCATAGCCGAAAGGGGCGAGATGGCCGAACTGATCGAGACCTGGTCGCGCCGATCGGCAGAAGAAGACAGCATGACAGAGGGTCATCTGTGGATCTGGCGCGCAATGATTGCGGCCATCCCGGGCGATCTTCAATCGGCCAGGGTGCTGGATGTCGGCTGCAATCAGGGCGGCTTTCTGCGCGAGCTTTACGATAGGCGGCCTTTTGTCGAGGGTGTCGGCATCGACCTTGCCGAGAAAGCCGTGGCGTTGGCCCAAGCGCGCAAGGGCGCGCGGCCGCTGCGCTATCTGGCCGCCACGAACCTGTCGGAGGCCGGCAGCGGCTTCGACATCGCCTTCAGCCATGAGGTCATCTATCTGATTGCGGATCTGGCGGATCACGCCCGCCAGATTGCCCAGGCGCTGAAACCCGGCGCGGCCTACCACGCCGTGACCTGCTGTCACCGGGACAACCCGCTTTGGCCGCGCTGGCGTCCGATGATCCAGGAATTTTCCAATCTCGACGTGCCCGACCATAGCGTGGCGGAGATTGCGGCGGCCTTTCGCAGCGCCGGCCTCTTGGTTTCCGCGTCGCGCTTTCTGGCCGCGTCATCCATCCCGCTCGACGGACCGAGCGACTACTTCCCCTCCGATCTCGACCGGATCGCGGTTTATGCGCATTGGAAGCTAATGATCAGCGCCCAGCGCCCGGTCCCATAAGGCGCCGTCATCGGCCCTGGCAGAGACGCGACATCGGCATCAGCCCGGGCCCGTCTGCCGGCCCCTGGCCTTAAGCCCGCGCCGAAAACCGGCGGGGCTTTGCCCGGTCCAGCGCTTGAAGGCCCGCCGGAACGCGCGATCGTCGGAATAGCCCAGAAACTGCGCCGCCCGTTCAATCGACATTCCTCGGTCTGACAGAAGCAGCTTGGCCCGCGCAAGGCGCGCCTCCTCGATCAACGCGCCGAGCGTGGTGCCATGGCGTGCGGTCAGCCGCTGCGCGGTCCGACGGCTGAGGCGGCTGCGGTGCAGGATCCCAGCGACCCCAAAATCGCCGGTGGCCGCGCCGGTCGCGATGGCGCGTCGCAGCAGCCCCAGCCCGCCATCCCCCGGCGCTGCAAGGCCCAACCCCTCCAGCATTCGGGTGGCATGCGCCGTTGCGCTGGCAAAAAACGCCGGCTGCGCGGACAGGATCGGCGCCTGCATCGCCCCGGATCGGAAGACGAGCATGGAGACGGGCGCGCCGAAACTGATCGCGCAGCCAAGCGCGGCGCCATAGGCGGTCTTGCGGTCGCCCACTTCGTCGCGCAGCGTGACGCCGGCTAAGACGTGGGCATCGCCCAACAGAGGCTTCAGCGCGCGGGCGACTAAAAGCAGCAGCGTCGATGATAAGCGCCCGGCATCGAGCGCATCGTTTGGATGGGCGATAGCCAGCTTGGCGGCGGTGCCGGTCTCGCTGCGGGTAATCGACAAGCGGTCGCCGAGGATTGCGGCGTTGCGGGCCAGAAAGTCGAGCGCCGCACCCAGGTCCGGCGCAAATTGCATGCCGTGCACCAGCCCGCCAAGCGCTGTGTTCGGCAATGCAATAGCCAAGTGAAGCGGCGCCGGGCTGGGTATGGCGTCGGCAAGCCGCAACAAAGCAAGATGCGGTACATCGTCGGCAAGCCGTGCGCCGGGCAGGCCGAGCATTGCGACCTGCGGACCCAGCCAGGTTTCGACTTCGACCTGCGAGACGCCGCTTTGCAGCGCAATGCCAAGCACCGAGGCAACCAGATCGACATGGTAGCTGCCCAGGCTGCTGGCACCCCCGGCGTAAGCAGCCTCGGCAAGGCGATAACCCCCTTGCGATCTGGCGCCGATTGTCCGGTCCTGCGGCATTTCGGTCCTTTGAGCTGCGTAGTGTAGTCTTTAGCGTTCGGCTTGGGTGTAATTCGAGCGCTATCTTCCGGCGAGATGCTCGATCGAACTGCGAAGGCAGATATGATACCGAAAGCTGCAATTTTACTGACACTCGCCTTTGGTCTTTCTGCGTGCTTTGACGACGAGGACCAGACGGCGACCGACGAAACCCCACCGGTGCGCGGCCTTGTGACCACCGTGGTCCAGGCGGTCGAGGAAACCACGATCCGCCGCTATCCCGGCGTGCTGGAGCCAGGCGAGGTGAACTCGCTTTCGTTCGAGGTCGGCGGCCGATTGGGCCGACTGAACCTCGATGTTGGCCAGCGCGTCAAGACCGGTGAGCTGTTGGCCACGCTCGATGTCGAGCAGTTCCAGACCACGATCGAAAACCGCACGGCCGCGGTCGAGGAGGTCGAGGTTACGCTTGCCCAGGCTGAAGAGGATTTGGAGCGCTCGCAGGCCCTGTTGGATCGGGGCGCCGGCACGGTGGTGTCGCGCGACGAGGATCGGACCCGCGTCGCGCAATACCGCGCGCAGCTGACCCAGGCCAACAAGGACCTTGCGGAGGCCGAAGAGAACCTGGCCGATAGTAAGCTCTACGCACCGTTCGACGGGATCGTCGATGCAATCGAGGCGGAGAGTTTTGCGACCGTATCGGCCGGCGAAGCGATCCTCTCGGTCTATGAGCAGGAGGATTACGAGGTCGCCTTCTCGGTCAGTTTCGATGTGATCGGCGATCTTGTCGTCGGTACGCCGGCGACGGTCCGCCTTGCCGACGATCCCAGCGTTGCGCTGAAAGCCGTTGTCAGCGAGCTGGGCGAGCGGGCCGAAACCGTCTCCTCCTTTCCCGTCGTCGTGCGGCTGGAGGATACGACGCCGATCGTCAAGGCTGGGATGTCCGTCGAAGTGTCGTTTGAATTCGCGCTGCCGGCGGCGCAGGGCTACCTGATCCCGATGTCGTCGGTGATCCCAGACACCGAGCCGCCCGAAAGCCGCTCGCCCACCGATGTTATCGAACTTCAAGTCTTTGTGTTCGACGAGGCGACCAGCACGGTCAAGCGCCGCGCAGTGCGCATGGCGGGGCTGCGGGGGAATCAGTTCCTGATTATCGACGGGCTGCAGCCTGGCGAGCATGTCGCCACGAAAGGCGTTGCGTTTCTGCGCGACGATATGGAGGTCAAGCTCCTCGCGCCGGAGGGCTGATCGATGGATTTCCTGACCCGGTTCGGCCTGGACAAAAGCCGCTTTACCATCCTGATGATGGCGCTGATCCTGGCCGTCGGGGCGATGTCCTATCTGGGTATTCCCAAGCGGGAAAACCCCGAAATCACGATCCGCACGGCAGTTGTGACGGCCGGGTTCGAGGGGATGTCGCCCGAGCGGGTGGAGAACCTGATCGCGATACCGATCGAGCGCAAGATCCGAGAGATCGGCGAGGTCGAGGATATCGAGACCATCGTCTATTCGGGCTATGTGCAGCTCAAAGCAATTCTTTACGATGCAGTACCCAGCGAAGACATCGAGGATGCCTGGGAAGACCTGCGTAACAAGATGAACGACGTGCTAGCCGATCTGCCCGACGGCACATCGGAGCCGCAGGTCAATACCGACTATGGCGATGTGGCGATTGCGACGGTGGCGATCACCGGCGACGGATTCAGCCTGGCCGAGATTGAGGATGTCGCCGAAGATATGCGCACGGCGCTGTTCCGGGTCGACGGGGTGTCGAAAATCACCTTTTACGGCGAGCAGGACGAGCGGATCTGGCTGGAGGTCGATATCCGCAAGATCGCGGCAGTCGGGGTCCAGCTGCAGCAGCTTTTGGACGATCTGCAGGCGCAAAACGTCATCCTACCGGCCGGCCAGATCGACGCGGGCGGCACCAATATCGTGTTGGAAGCCAATGGCGATCTGCAAAGCATCAGCGAGATCCGCAATGTGCTGACCAAGGTCGACGGGCTGGCCGGGTATGTGCGCCTGGCCGATCTGATCGATGTGCGGCGCGGCTATGTCGACCCCAAGGAGGCGCCGGTCTTTTTTAACGGCCAGCCGGCTGTCGTTGCAGCGATCGAGATGTCGAGCGGCACCGACATTCAGGATCTGGGCGCCCGGCTGGCCCAGGCGCTGCGCAATTTCGAAAACAAGCAGCCCATCGGCATTTCGCTCAACGTCTCCACCTTCCAGGAGACGATCGTGACCGCCTCGGTCAACAATGCGCTTTCGAATGTCGGGCAGACCTTCGTCATCGTTCTGGTGGTGATGATGCTCTTCCTGGGCATGCGCTCGGCCGTGGTGATTGCCTGTATCGTCCCGTTCACGATCTGCTTTGCGCTCGCCGCAATGGGGCTTATCGGCGTCGATGTCGAACAGGTGTCCATTGCTGCCGTGATCATCTCGCTGGGCCTGCTGGTCGATAATGGTCTTGTTGTGGTGGAGGATATCGGCAAGCGCATCGACAATGGTATTGAGCCAGAGGAGGCGGCCCGGTCGGCCGGCTCGCAATTTCTCATCCCGCTCGGCGTTGCATCGATCACCACCATCTCGGCCTTTATCCCGATGCTGCTGATCGACGGGACGTCGGGCGAGTTCTCCTTCTCGCTGGGCGCTGTCGTGGCGTCGATGCTTCTGGGCTCTTGGATGACGGCGCTTTACATCCTGCCCTATCTTTGTTCGCAGATCCTCAAGCGCGACAAAAATGCCGGTAAAGGCCCGGGCTGGTCGATCCGGCTTTACGGAAGCGTCGTGCGGCGCTTGCTGCCTTGGGGGCTGCCGATTACCGCGGCCGCCATTGCAGCAATCGTTTTCGCAGCCTCCCAGTTCTCGCTTCTGAAATCCGAGATGTTTCCCTACAGCGAACGGGCGGATTTCTTGGTCTATATGGACTTGCCCAAGGAGGCCGCGATTTCGGAAACCGAGCGGTTGGCGCTGCGCGTGCAGTCTTGGCTGGGCGACGAGACGATCAATCCGGAGGTGCGCAACAGCACCGTCTATGTCGGCAGCGGCGGTCCGCGGTTCAATCTCGGCCTGGATCCGGCCGACCCGGACAATGCGAGCGCCTTTTTTCAGGTCAATACCCATGATCTTGCGGGCGCCATCACGATGGTCGACCGGGCAAGGCGTAAATTCATCGAGGATTTCCCCGAGGCGCGTTTTCGCGTCACCCGTTTGCCCCAGGGCGGCACCGAAGCGGGCGTTGTGGACGTGGAGATTTCCGGGCCGGAGGCCTCGGTTCTGATCAATGCCGCGCTGGATGTGGAGGCGGCTATCGGTCTTCTGCCCGATGTGGTGAAGAATGAAAGCGACTGGGGCAACAAAGTGCTCAAGGTCGTGGTCGACATTGCCCAGGACAAAGCGCGCGAGTTCGAGGTGACGTCGCGCGATATCTCCGAAGTCATGGAGGCGTATTTTTCCGGCACCGAGTATTCGACCTTCCGCGAGGGCGACGAGCAGATCCCTATCGTGTTGCGGGCAACAACCACCAACCGCGACAGCGTCGAGGATCTGGCCAACCTCACGCTCGCCGCGGCCGGCCAGCTGATCACCGTCGATCAAGTCGCCACCTTCCGCCCGACGCTGGAGTTCTCGGAAATCCGGCGCGAGAACCAGGTGCGTCGGATCATCGTGTCTGCCAAGAGCACCGCCTATAGCGCGCAGGAGCTGGCGAACTACGTCCAAACCACGCTAGACGGGCTCGAACTCGGCCCGGATTACACCTTTTTCATCGGCGGGGAGCTTGAGGACAGCGCCGATGCGAACGGCCAGATGGGCGGCAATCTGCCGACGGCCCTTGCGGTGATGCTGGCAGCGCTGGTGTTCCAGTTCAACTCGATCCGCCGATCGATTGCGACTTTCATGACGATTCCGTTGATCGTGATCGGCGCGCCTTTTGCGATGATCCTGGCCGGACAGCCGATGTCGTTTTTTGCCATTCTGGGGCTGATGTCGCTGATGGGGATCATCATCAACAACGCCATCGTGCTGATCAATCAGATCGATATCGAATGGCAAAGCAAGGAGATCAGCGATGCGATCGTTGCGGCCTCGCAGGCGCGGGCCAAGCCGATCATGCTGACATCGCTGACGACGATTTTCGGGCTGCTGCCGATGGCCATTTCCGGGGGCGCGCTTTTCGAGCCGATGGCGACGATCATGGTCGGCGGCCTTCTCATCGCCTCGCCCCTGACGCTCTTTTTCGTTCCGCCGCTGTGCTATTTGTTGTTGAAACCGCGCGGCCGGCGGCGCGATGCAGAGCCCCCGGTCGAGGAGTTGAAAGCCGCGGCGGAGTGATCATTCCGCCGCGCGCAGGACCATGACCTCGGCGCTTTGAGCCCTATCCCCCCGGGACGGGCTGCGGGGCCGGATCAGCGCGAACATCGGTGGCACGAAGTAGAACGAGACCACGGTCGAAAGCAGCACACCGCCGGCCACAGCCATGGCAAAAGGCGGCCAGAACCCGCCACCGGCCAGGATCAGGGGCAAGAAGCCCCCGAATGTGGTGATCGTGGTGCTTACGATATGGCGTCCAGATCCGGCAACCACGGCAACCATCGCCGCAGCGTCTCCGGCCTGCGCCTGGGGATCGTCGCGCAGGCCGGTCAGAATAATGATCGCCGCATTGATCGACACCCCGATGGACCCGATCAGACCGATGATGGCGTTGATGCCGAACGGGTATTGGAAGACCGCAAGCGCCAGCATGCTCAGCCCGGCGGAGAGAACGCTGACGATCAGCGCAATCGCGGTCAGGCGGAATGAGTTGAACGTCATCACGATCGTGGCGATCGAGAGCGTCACGATCAAGCCCAGCGGTGCAAGCAGGTTGTTGAGGGTGTCCGAGCGCGCGTCGCTGTCACCGCCCGTCTCCAGCCGGTAGCCCGGCGGCAGGGCGAACCCAGCGGTGTCGAGCGCGGCGCGGATCTCGGCGAGGGCCTCTTCGGGCAAGACGTCGCGCAGGATGAAGGCCTGTACCGTGTTCACCCGTTCGGCGTTGCGGCGGGTGATGACGGGATCGGACGGGGCCAGATCGAGCGCTGCGATGGCCGAAAGCGGCACGCCGGCATAGCGTCCTTCCTGCGCAAGCTCGGCCGCGTTGGGCGGCAGGATCGGCAGATCGCGGATCCGCGAGAGATCTTGGCGGGCAGCGTCGCCGAACCGCACCCGCACCGGCAGCTCCTCGGTACCCTCCAACAGCGATCCGCCCAACACCCCTTCGAGCCCGGCCTGAAGTTGGCGCGAGATCGCCGCGAGCGAGAGCCCCATCTGCTCGGCCAGTGCCTCATCGACCGTTACCGAAAGCTCTGGCGCGCCATTGGTCAGCGTGCCGCGCACCAGCGTCACATAATCCGATGCCGCAACGATCGATCGCAACTCGACGCCGACGCTGCGCAGCGTCGCGATGTCGGGCCCCACAATGCGCAGCTCGACCGGGGCATCGACCGGCGGTCCCTGCACGAGGCCGCGCACCAAGATCTGTGCCTGAGGCGCAACCAGCGCCAGATCCCGTTCCAACCTTGCGATGAGCGTCTCGGTCGCCTCGGGCGATGCGGTCGTTACAAGAGCCTGCGCGTAGCGCGCCGCCGAATCACGCCCGCCGACGATGTTGTAGTAAAAGGCGGGCGCCGAGCGGCCCAGTACCCAGGAAATCTGGCGCGGTTCGGGTTCGGCTCGCAATGCCGCGTCGAGCCGTTCGACCACGTCCAGCGTTTCCTCGATGGCGGCACCGGCGCGAAGGTCGACCTCGATATGGAACTGATCGCGATCAACACCGGGAAAGAACTGCGCCGTCAGCAGCGGCAGCGACATGAACCCCATGATCGGCAACACCAGCGACAGCGCGATTGCGCGCAGCGGGTTGCGGACGGCCAAGCGCAGGCTCGCTGTGAAGATACGGGAGACGGTGGCGCTTTGCGCGCCGCCGGCCAGCATCCCACCCTTGGGATCGGCGGGCAACACCCAGCCCGCGATCGCCGGGGTCAGGGTGACAGCGACGATAAAGGACCACATCAGCATAACAACAACGGCAATGGCGATCGATCCTACGAAGTCGCCGGCCGGGCCAGGCAGCAGGATCATCGGCGCAAAGGACAGGGCGGTCGTCACCGTTGAGGCGAAAAGCGGGGCGTTCAGGCGCTTGACCGAGGCAGCGACCGCGTCGATCCGGCGCGACCCCGCCCGGATGCGTTGGCCAACCTCGTCGGTCATCACGATCCCCGCATCGACCAGAAGACCCAGCGCAACGATCAGCCCTGTCACCGACATCTGATGGATCGCAAGACCCAGAAAGTTTAGCGTCGCCAGCGAAGCGAGCGAGACCACCGGCAGGATCAGCGCCACGATCAGCGCCGCCCGCAGGCCAAGCGTGACCAGCAGCACCGCGACCACCAGCGCGATGCCGACACCCATGTTGAACCCGACATCGGCCAGCCGGTCGGCCGTGTAGATCGCCTGATCGAAAATCAACGCCGCTTCGATGCCGTTGGGCAGCGTGGCTTTCGCCTCGGCAAGGGCGGCTTTGATGCGGTCCATCCAGACGTCGACCTGCAGACCGTCCTGCAGCTTGGCTGCGACCAGGATGGCAGGCTTTCCGTTATGCAGGGCCATTTCCGCCTGCGGGGCCCGCGGGCCGCGCGTTACCTCGGCAATGTCGCCGACCCGGGTGACCTGGCCGGCCGGCCCCTCGCGCAAGATCACCTGCCGGACCCGGTCGAGCGTTTCGATCTCGCCGGCGAGGTCGACGATCAGATCATTGCCGCCGCCCAGCAATCGACCCGCCTGGGTCTTGCTGTCGGCCGCCGCGATCGCGGCCGAGACCGCGTCGGCCGTAATGCCGAGCGCCGCGGCGCGCTGCGGATCGAGACGCACCAGCACCTCTTCGTCCGGGCTGCCGAAGGTATCGACCAGCTTTGTGCCCGACACGCCCCGCAGCCGAGCGCTCAAGGCATCGGCATAGCGCGCCACCATGGTCAGCGGAACGCTGTCATGCGCCGGGGTTAGCGCCACGATCGCTGCGAATGCGCCGGCGCCGTCGGATTCGAATTCGGGCGCCAGGACACCCTGCGGAAACGCAGCCCGCGCATCGTCGAGCGCATCGCGGATCTCAGACCAGACTGTCTCGATGGCCGCATCGGGCACGCGATCCGAAAGCTCGATCTGAACGATGGAGATCCCGGTCGACGAGGTGGACTCGAGCGTGTCGACTTCGGGGATTTCGCGCAGCACCTCCTCGATCTCGGCGGTGACGAGCGCCTCGACCCGCGCAGGGTCGGCGCCCGGATAGGCGGTGGTGACCGTGGCAAAGAGATTGGTGATCGTGGGGTCTTCCTGCCGGCCGATCGAGAGCAGCGATGACAGGCCGGCGGCGACGATCACCAGGATTGCAAGCGCGACCAGGCGGGGTTGCCGGTAGGTGAGCGTGTTCATCAGCCCAGCCCCCCGGCAAGCAAGACCCTCTGGCCCGGCACCACGCGATGCGGACCGCCGGTGATGATCCGCGTATCGGTTGTCAGCGTGCCGCGCACGAAGACCCGGTCTTCCTCGGCATGCAGGATCTCGACCGCTTCGCTGACAACGCGGTAGGCAGCGCCCTCTTCGACAACCGCCATAACCTGCCAAAGACCGCGCGGCCCGTCGCGCAGCGCGCCGAGCGGCAGCCAGAAGCCTGGCGAGCGGATCTGCTGGCTTAAGCGCAGCTCGCCCACCGTCCCGAAGGCCGGCAACGCCTCATCCTGCAGCGCCAAAAGCAGCATCCGGGTGCGGGTTGCGGGGTCGAGATCGGGCAAGATCGATGTAAGGCGCGCGCGCACCGGCCGGTTACCGAAATAGACCTCAAGGGTCTGACCGGCGCTCAGATCGCCGGCCAGATCAGGGCTGACGCCGACGCGGAATTGCCGCGTGCCATCCTCCATCAGCGACAGCACCGGCTGCCCTGCAGCAAGGCTGACGCCGGGATCGCGTTCGCGGGCCGACACCGTCGCATCGAAGGGGGCCCGCATCCGGGCCTTGTCGAGCCGGATATCAACCGAGGCGAGCGCGGCATCGACTTCGCTGATGCGGGCCTGAAGTTCGACGAGCGACAGTGCGATGGTGTCGAGCGACTGGTCGGAAGCAAAACCGCGGTCGTTGAGGGCGTTGCGCCGCTTCTCGGTGCGGCGGGCCAGCTCGGCCTGCGCTTCCAGCGCGTTCTTGGACGCACTTAGCTGCGCACGCTCTGCGTTCAAAAGCCGCAGGTCCATCGCGGCCAAAAGCTGGCCCTTCGCAACCCTATCGCCCTCATCGACCAGGATCTCGTCCAGCGTGCCCGGACTTTCAAAGCCAAGCCGGGTGACCTGCGCCGCTTCGATCTGGCCGGTAAAGCGACGGGTCACCGCATAGCCGGTCTGGGGCGCAAGGCGGGTTGCCTCGACCACCATACGCGGTGCGGCGGCAGGCTGTTCGGTCTCGGCAGCACGGTTTGCCAACACCTCGCGCCCGCTGACCAGCAACGCCAGCGCGCCAGAAACGACGGCGAGCGTAATGAGGACGGTTGCGATTCGGGTCAGCACCGTCCTGATCCGGCTCGGCTTGCGTGGCGTATCATCCGACATCGGTTCGCTCCTCGCGAAGTAAGAATTGCTTACTTATGTAATAGGCTCTAACTTTTTTCAAGAGTATGGAGTGCGCCGATCATGTCCCAGCCAGCCGAAACGCCGGGCAAGCCCTATCATCATGGTGATTTGCGTGGGCACCTGCTGCGTGTCGTTCGCGATCTGATCGAGACCGACGGGCCGGACGGTTTCTCTGTGGCCGAGGCTGCGCGCCGCGCCGGGGTGAGCAGCGCCGCACCCTACAAGCATTTTCGGGACCGCGCCGAGATCCTGCATGCGATCGCCTCGGATGCGCTGGAACGGCTGGGCAAGGCCATGGCCGAAAGTGCGGCGCCGTTTCCGCGAGGCTCGATTGAGGCGGTGGCTGCGCTGGGAAAGGCGTATATCGATTTTGCCCATACCGAGCCCGGCATTTTCCGGCTGACCTTCGGTTTGACCGAGGGGCAGGAACAGGACCCGGCACTGATGGAAAAGGGCCGGGCGACTTTTGGCATCGTCAAGCAGGAGGTCGCGGCGGTGCTTGGCCTACCGGTCGCGCATCTGCACGTCCAGCGCGGCGCCTACCTGCTCTGGACCGTCGTGCACGGCCACTCCTTTCTGGGTATCGACTGCAAAAACACCCAGGAGGTCGGGCAGATCAAAGATTGGGATCTGCTTTTGGCGGCCGGTCAAGCGGTGCTGGGGCGCGAAGCCCAGCTTGCGGCTCAGACCGATCGAGAGAGGTGAGCGTTCGGGGCGCAGGGCATACGGCACGGGCTATCGCATAGGCTGCGAGGAAAGGGCGTGGGGCCTGGGGTGACGGGCGCGCAGCCGCTCAGGCATCGCGGGGCGAAAACACCGCATGCTCGCCCAAATCGACGGAATGGCCTTCGGCAATGACCGTTTCAAAGAAGTCGAAGATCCGCTCGGTGCCGAAAGAGGGTGTGGCCGTAGCGTCGTAGCACCCGGTCTGGGGGTTCAGCACCAGCATGGATTCGGTGGCATAATAGCGTCCGATGCGGGCCAGCTCGGCCTTTTGGGCCAGCGACGGCGACAGCGTGCCGGCCAGGCTCAACCCCGCGATTATACCGTCAAGCAGACGCGGCGGCACGCTGCGAAAGCGTGCAGGTGTCTCGAGGCGGCGGAACAACCAATCGCCAAGCTCGCGCGGCGTCACCGCGGGCCCAGGTCCGCCGACCGGCAGGATCCGGTTCCAGCGCGCCCTATCCGTTACGCAGTTGCACAGAAAGCGCGCCAAATCGCGGTCGCTGATCGGTTTGCAGGCTGTCAGTCGGCCATCGCCGAAAAGCAGATAGGGTTTTTTGCGCCGAATCCGCTCGATCTGCCCGGCCAGCGATTTAAAGAAGACAGTTGGCCGCACGATGACGTAATCGAGGCCCGAGCCGATCAGGGTGGTTTCGGCGGCACGCTTGGCCTGCTGAAACGCAAGCTTCGGCCGCTGCACGCAAATGGCCGAAAGAAGGACGACCAGCCGAATGCCGGCCCCGCGCGCAGTGTCGATGGCATCGCAGGTGGCGCGGTGATCGATGCGCCAGGCATCTTGGGGCGCGCCGCTGCGCGAGGCCAGGCAGCTGATCAGCGCATCGAAGGGCTCGCCCTTCAGCCCGTCATCGCGCAGCGACGCCGGATCGGTAATGTTCCCAAAGCGCAGCGACGCGCCATGCGGCAGACGCGCCGCTATCGCGCGCGCCGCAGCGCCGGGCCGGGCAAAGCCCACCGCCTCATGCCCTGCCTCGACCAGGGCAGAAAGCGTTGCGCGCCCGATTGTTCCGGTCGCGCCCAGCACCAAAACCCGTTTGCTGTCGCCTCTCATGCCCCGACCCTCGCCCCCCGCATGCCCACGCTCTCGGTTGCGCAAAGCGCGCCTGGCGCCATACGCCTCAAGCGTCGAAGAAGACCGTTTCGCCCTCGCCTTGCACCACGATGTCAAAGCGGTAGTCCTGCACGCCGCCCAGCGCGCCGTTCCCATCGCCTTTCGGGCGGGCAAGCAGCGTCTCGCGCCGATGCGGCGGCACACGCGAGAAGACCGGATCGGCTGTATTCGCCTCGGCATGCTCGGGAAAATAGAGCCGAGTGGACAGCCCGATATTGATGCCGCGGGCAACGATCCAAAGGCCGATCTGCGGCGCCAGCATCGTGCCGTCCGAATTGGGTGCGGCACCTGGGCGGACGGTCTCGATCGTCCACTCGCCGGTGTCGAAGGCCGACGCCGCCCGCGCCCACCCCCGAAACGCAGGATTGTCGAACCGACCGTCTGCATCGGCTTGCCAGCTTTCCAACAGAACATCGGTGATCGGCGCACCTAGACCGTCGAGCACCTTGCCCGTGATCCGGATCCGCGGCCCCTCGCCTTCGACACGGTTGGAAAAATTCTTCTCGAAGATATCGAAACCCGCCTGGGCCGGAACGAGCCCGATATGCACGTAGGGCCCTGCCGTTTGCGAAGGCGTCTCGCGCAGATAGGGATCCTTGAGCGGCATCAATTGCCCTCCGGCCGGTTTTCAAAGGCCGTTGACCGGCGGCCGCGCAGCACGATGTCGAAGCGGTAGGCCAGGCTGTCGAGCGGAACGGCCGCATTCATGTCCAAAGACGCGACCAGCCTGTCGCGGGCGGCCGCATCCGGCAGGGTGGTCAGGATCGGGCAGAGCGCGATCAACGGATCGCCCTCGAAATACATCTGCGAAATCAGCCGCTGGCCGAAGCCCGAGCCGAAGATAGAAAAGTGGATATGCGCCGGGCGCCAGGCATTCGGCCCGTTTTCCCAAGGATACGGCCCTGGCCGCACGGTGCGAAACTCATACCAGCCATCGGCATCGGTCAGCATGCGTCCGCAACCGCCGAAATTCGGGTCGATAGGCGCAAAATAGGTATCGTTGCGATGCCGGTAGCGCCCGCCGGCATTGGCCTGCCATACCTCCACCAGCGTTTCGGGCACGGGGCGGCCGGCCTCGTCCAAAACGCGGCCGTGGACCAGGATGCGCTCGCCGATCGCGCTTTGCCCGGGCGCGGCAAAATTGATCAAGAGGTCGCTGTCCCGCGCACCCAGGTCGGCGATCGTAAAACGCGGTCCGGTGTTTTCGGCAGCCGTCGGTCTGACCGAGACCAGCGGCAGCCTAGGCGAGCGGCTGACCGCAGTCTTATAGGCTGGCGTGTAGGCTGGCGGATGCCAAGCCCGATCCCTTGGGAAAAGGGGGGCGGGATCGGCGGGGGCGTTACGCAGCATGATGTCCTCTTCCTCCGGCAGCGCTGTCATTGTGCACATGCCGGGCCGGTATGGGAAGCGCGCCGGGCACAGAACCGCCCGGCAACGGGGCTGTCGAACCGTCGCGACTTCTTTGAAAAGTTATCAGGCGGTGCTTGATCTTGCGCGGCATCTGGCCAGTAATGGCGGCTCCGTGACCTACTCAGCTTGCCCGAGCAGCTGCGCAAATGGCGAACGGCACGGGCGATGCAAAAATGCGCACCTTAGGGGAGAGATATCGATGCGAATGATCCTGACCACGGCGGTCGCCGCCACGCTTGCGCTGGGCGCGGCGCCAGCCATGGCGGCCTGCGATGACGGCGAAATCGTCATCAAGTTCAGCCATGTCACCAACACCGATCGGCACCCCAAAGGCATTGCCGCCTCGCTGTTGCAGCAGCGCGTCAATGACGAAATGAACGGTAAGGCCTGTATGGAGGTTTTCCCGAACTCGTCGCTTTACAACGACGATCAGGTTCTGGAGGCGATGTTGCAAGGCGATGTGCAACTGGCCGCACCTTCCTTGTCGAAGTTCGAGACCTTCACCAAAAAGTTCCGCATCTTCGATTTGCCTTTCATGTTCAAGAACATCGCTGCGGTGGATGCGTTCCAGACCTCGCCCGAAGGTCAGGCGATGAAGGAGAGCATGGTGCGTCGCGGCCTTTTGGGGCTGGAGTTCTGGCATAACGGCATGAAGCAGATCTCGGCCAAGCAGCCGCTGATGCTGCCCAGCGACGCGTCGGGTCTGAAATTCCGTGTGCAGCCCTCCGAAGTGCTGAAGGCACAGTTCGAGGCGCTGGGCGCCAACCCGCAGGCCATGGCGTTCTCGGAGGTTTACGGTGCGCTGCAGACCGGCGTTGTCGATGGGCAGGAGAACACCTGGTCCAACATTTGGGGCCAGAAGTTCTTCGAGGTGCAGGACGGCATTACCGAAACGAACCACGGTATCATTGATTATCTCGTCGTGACCTCGGTCGACTGGTACGAAGGTCTGCCCGACGATGTCCGCACGCAGTTCACCCAGATCCTCACCGAGGTGACCCTCACCCGCAACGGCGAGGCTTTTGCGGTCAACGAAGCGGCCAAGCAGTCGATCGTCGATGCCGGCGGCGAGGTGCGCCAGCTCACCGCCCAACAGCGCGCCGCTTGGGTCGAGGCGATGAAGCCGGTCTGGGAGCAGTTCGAGGGCGATGTCGGTGCCGACGCGATCGCCGCAGCCCAGGAAATCAACGCCGGGCTCTGACGGCGGGACCTTTTTTTGACAAGGGTCAAGGCGTCGCCCACGCGGGCGACGCCCAATATGAAAAGATGCCGAAGATCCTGGCTGCAGGACCTGGCGCGGTGAACGGGGAACACGCCTATGCAGTACGAGCCGCGCTCGAGCTTCGCTCAGGCGGTCAATACGACCGAGGAGGTGCTGATCGCCCTCATCCTCGGCCTGATGACCGTGGTCACCTTCGCCAATGTGGTTGCGCGCTACGTTTTTAACGACAATTTGCTTTGGGCGCTGGAGACGACGAGTTTTCTCTTCGCTTGGCTGGTCCTGGTCGGCTGCAGCCATCTGGTCAAGGTCAATGCGCATCTCGGCGTCGACGCGCTGGTCAACGCGTTCTCAAAACCGGTGCGGCGAACGCTGACGCTAGTCTCGGCGGTCGCCTGCCTGATTTTTGCGTTGCTTTTGCTCAAAGGGGCTTGGGACTATTATGCTCCCTTTGCCGAGTTGCAGCCGACATCGGGACGGATTCTGCCGACAGGCCTTGCGGATGTACGTGGGCAGGGCTGGTACGAGGTCGAGGACATCATGATGCCCGATGTCTTCAACCCCTTCTTTGCCGAGCTTTTGAACTACGGCGAGCGGTATGAAAAGATCCCGCGCGCGATCCCTTACGTGATCCTGCCGATTACTATGCTGCTTTTGGTCTATCGCTGCGCCCAGGCGCTTTTTTGGGTCTGGCAGGGCCAGCGCGAACTGATCATCGTCAGCCATGAGGCCGAAGAGGCGGTCGAGGAAGCCGCGGTTAAACTCGGCAAGGAGAGCTGAGCGATGGAAGTGGTCTTTCTCTTCGGCATGATCATCGGTTTTCTGCTGATCGGGGTGCCGATCTCTTTCTCGCTGGGGCTCTCCTCGACGATCTTTCTGTTGATTTTCTCGGACAGCTCGCTCGCCTCGGTGGCCCAAAAACTGTTTCAGGCCATGGCCGGACATGAGACGCTGATGGCCATTCCCTTCTTCATCCTCGCCTCGACCTTTATGTCCACCGGCGGGGTGGCGCGTCGCATCATCCGGTTCGCCATCGCCTGTGTGGGTCATGTTCGCGGCGGTCTGGCGATTGCGGGGGTCTTCGCCTGCATGTTGTTCGCGGCCCTTTCGGGCTCGTCACCCGCCACGGTGGTGGCCATCGGCACAATCGTCATCGCCGGGATGCGCCAGGTCGGCTACAGCCGCGACTTTGCCGCCGGGGTGATCTGTAACGCCGGCACGCTGGGCATCCTGATCCCGCCTTCGATCGTGATGGTGGTCTACGCCTCTGTCACGGACACCTCTGTCGGACGGATGTTCCTGGCCGGTGTCGTGCCCGGCATCATGGCCGGGCTGATGCTGATGTTGGGGATCTACGTGGCGGCCCGCGTTCGCAACCTGCCGCGGGGCGAGTGGCAGGGTTGGGGCGAGGTTGTCGACAGCGGCTTCGATGCGCTCTGGGGTCTTTTGCTGATCGCGATAATTCTGGGCGGCATCTATGGCGGCGTCTTCACACCAACCGAGGCGGCGGCGGTTTCGGCGGTTTATGCCTTTGTTATCGCCAATTTCGTCTATTGCGATATGGGGCCGCTTTGCCGTGCCGACGGCAAGACGATGTCGCTGCTGCGACGTCCGGCCAGCCCGCTGACGGTGTTCTTCCATCGCGACACCAAGGCAGCCCTTTACGAGGCGGGCCGTCTGACGGTGATGCTGATGTTCATCATCGCCAACGCCCTCATCCTTGCCCATGTACTGACCGAGGAGCAGATCCCCCAGGCGATTGCCGCCGCGATGCTCGAGGCCGGGCTTGAGTGGTGGGTGTTTTTAATCGTGGTCAACATCATCCTTTTGATCGGCGGGCAGTTCATGGAGCCCTCTGGACTGATCATCATCATCGCCCCGCTGATCTTTCCCATTGCAATCGAGCTGGGGATCGATCCGATCCATCTGGGCATCATCATCATCGTGAATATGGAGATCGGGATGATCACGCCACCGGTGGGGCTGAACCTCTTCGTCACCTCGGGCGTGGCCGGCATGCCGGTGATGCGGGTTGTCCGCGCGGCCTTACCGTGGCTGTCGATCCTTTTCGTTTTCCTGATCCTCGTTACCTATGTGCCGATCATATCGACCTGGCTGCCCACCCTGTTGATGGGCCCCGAGATTGTGATCCGCTAGATCCGCCAAAGGGGGGCCGGGATGGCCGAGATACGCGATGTCTACGCGCTTTGTGTCGGGGCCCTGCTCCTGATCACAATCATCTACGGCTATTGGCTGACCGGGCGGACCTACGGGGCGCTCTTCGATGATCGACGCAAAATCAGCCTGTCGCGGTTTCAGATCGTTCTGTGGTCGCTGCTGGTGCTCAGCGCTTTTGCGGCTGCGGCGATCGAGGCGCATTCCGCCGACATCGTCGTGCCCGAAAACGTCTGGGCGCTGATGGGCATCACCGTGGGTTCGGCCGCCGGGTCGAGCCTGCTGAAATCCGCGCCGGCCCTGCAAAACAAGCTAAGCCGCAATACCGAAGACGCGGCGGGCAGTCTTCGCGACATATTGGAGACCGAAGCAAAGGCCGCCATGCCGACCGTCGATATCGGCAAGCTGCAGATGCTTTTGATCACGCTGGCGGTTTGGGCCAGCTATGCCTACGCGCTGTGGGAATGGAAGCTCGCCACGCACGGCGATAGTATGCCGGAGATCTCAGGCGGGGTGGTCACGCTGATCGGCATCAGCCATGCCGGCTATCTGACCGTAAAAGGCGAGAAACTGCTGATACGCGAACCCTAACGCCCGCGATAGGGCTCGACATATTGCAAGGCCATGTCCCAGGGAAAGAAGATCCAAGTGTCCTGGCTGACCTCGGTGATGAAGGTATCGACCATCGGCCGGCCCATGGGTTTGGCATAGACCGTCGCGCAATGCGCCTGCGGATAAAGCCGGCGCACCAGTTCCAGCGTCTTGCCGGTATCGACGAGGTCGTCGACAATCACCACGCCGGTTCCATCCCCGATCATATCGGCAAGCGGCGCCTTCAGCACCTGCGCTTCTGCGCGACTTTGGTGATCGTAGCTCTTCACGCTAATCGTATCGACGATCCGGATATCCAGTTCGCGCGCCACGATCATCGCCGGTGCCATGCCGCCGCGGGTGATGGCGACGACGGCCTTCCAGGCCCCGTCGGCACCCGGACCCTGCTTGTCGAGCCGCCAGGCGAGCGCCCGACTGTCACGGTGGATCTGGTCCCAGGAGACATGAAAGCCCTTTTCATGCGGCAGCCTGTCGTTCATCTCGCCTCTCTCTTTCGAACCGGCGGGCCGGATTGCGCCTTGCAGGGAACCTGGGCAGGCCCGGTCCCCTCGCAGACCTTATTTCCCCCAAAAAACAGCCTTGGGTCGGATTGGGCTGGAGATGCGGCATTTTTACGGGCAGGAGCACGATGACGGGCACGGGCACGGGGCGCTCGACTGGCCGCAAACAGGCTCCAACAGGTCCAAGGCGCGCTGAGAACCTCCGGTCCTGCGGGCCGGAACGGCATGCTTCACTTGCGCCCCTGAACGACGTCGATATCGGGCGCATCTTCGGCCTTCATGCCCACCACATGATAGCCGCTATCGACGTGGTGGGTCTCTCCGGTAACGCCGGAGGAGAGGTCCGACAGAAGATACAGCGCCGCCCGCCCGACATCGGTCTGCGTGACATTGCGGCGCAGGGGTGAATTGAGCTCGTTCCATTTCAGAATGTAGCGAAAGTCGCTGATACCGCTGGCCGCAAGGGTCTTGATCGGCCCGGCCGAAAGGGCGTTCACACGGATGTTCCGCGGCCCCAGATCCATGGCCATGTAGCGCACCGAGCATTCCAGCGCCGCTTTGGCAAGACCCATGACATTGTAATGCGGCATCACCCGCTCGGCCCCGTAATAGGTCAGCGTCAGCATCGCGCCGCCATCCTCCATCAGCTTTTCGGCCCGCTGTGCGACGGCGGTGAAGGAGTAGACCGAAACGTTCATCGACAGCTGGAAGTTCTCGTAGCTGGTGTCGATATAGCGGCCGCGCAGCTCGTTCTTGTCGGCAAAGCCGATCGCATGCACCAGAAAGTCCAACCGGCCCCAGCGCTCGGCGATTGCCGCGAACGCCGCATCGATCGAGGCCGGGTCGGTGACGTCACAGGGCATCAGCAGATCCGAGCCGATGCTGGAGGCCAGCGGACGCACGCGTTTTTCCAACGCCTCGCCCTGAAAGGTGAAGGCCAGCTCTGCCCCCGCATCCGCGCAGAGTTGGGCGATCCCCCAGGCGATGGACCTGTCGTTCGCGACACCCATGATCAGGCCGCGCTTGCCGCGCATCATGTCTGTCACACTCACCATTCGGTCGTCCCCGCACCCTGCCTGTTCTTCGCGAATGGCTTTAAGCGCTTTGGCGGAATGCCGCAAGCGCGTGGGATTGCACATTGCCCTCGGCTCGACTAGGTCGCGGCGCAGAAAAGGGGGCTGGACATGGCACGGATGGACACATCCCGCGACATTTTTCAAGGCGAGGATCCGTTCGACATCGCGCGGCGCTGGCTCGATGAGGCACGCGAAAGCGAGCCGAACGACGCCGACGCGATTGCCCTTGCCAGCGTCGATGCGGACGGTTTGCCGAATGTGCGCATGGTGCTGATGCGCGAGATCGAGGGCCAAGACCCCGACGGGGGCTTTCTCTTCTACACCAATTACGACAGCGCCAAGGGGCAGGAGCTGGCTGCAAGCGGCAAGGCGGCCTTCGTGCTGCATTGGAAGAGCCTGCGGCGCCAGATCCGGGTGCGTGGGCTTGCCGGCCGCGAGGACGGTGCCAAGGCCGATGCCTATTATGCCCAGCGCAGCCTGGCCAGCCGCCTTGGCGCCTGGGCCTCGCGCCAGTCCCAACCCCTGTCGAGCCGCGGCGCTCTGATGGCCGAGGTCGCCCGGCTGACCGCGCTGAAAGGGCCGGCGCCGACGCGACCGCCCTTCTGGGGCGGGTTTCGCATCCGTCCCTTGGCCATCGAGTTCTGGGCCGATGGCGCGCATCGCCTGCATGACCGGTTTCGCTGGAGCCGGGCGGACATTGCCTCGCACGAATGGTCGGTGGTGCGGCTAAACCCCTAACCGGCAGGTCTGCGGCCGTATCGCGGCCGCACGGTCTGCCTGCTTTACCGACGCCCGCCTCTCCGCCCTGGGCCGGCCCTTGCCAAACCGCAGCGCCGCGCGCAAGGTCACCGATGCTTCGACGGGGAGGCGTGAGATGTCCGAACGCAAGACGCTGCTGCTGACGGGAGCCTCCCGCGGGATCGGCCATGCCACCGTCAAGCGGTTTTCGTCTGCGGGTTGGCGCGTGATTACCTGTTCCCGGCATGCCGTGCCGGAAGACTGCCCCTGGGAAGCTGGCGAGGAGGACCATATCCAGGTCGATCTGGCCGATCCGAACGACACGATCCGGGCGGTCGAGGTGATCCGCGAGCGTCTAGCGGGCGGGCGGCTTGAAGCGCTGGTCAACAATGCCGGCATCTCGCCCAAGGGCGAAGGCGGGGCCCGGCTCAACACGCTCACCACCGATCTGCGCAGCTGGGGACAGGTCTTTCACGTCAATTTCTTTGCCAGCGTGGTTCTGGCCCGCGGTCTGATCGCCGAGTTGCGGGCCGCAAAGGGCGCGATCGTCAACGTCACCTCGATTGCCGGGGCGCGGGTCCATCCCTTTGCCGGGGCGGCCTATGCGACCTCGAAGGCAGCCCTGGCAGCATTGACCCGCGAAATGGCGCATGATCTGGGGCCCTGGGGCATTCGGGTCAACGCGATCGCACCGGGCGAGATCGAGACCGAGATCCTGTCACCCGGTACCGAAATGCTGGTCGAAACGATCCCGATGCGTCGTCTGGGCCGGCCCGAGGAGGTTGCGCGAACCATCTATTTTCTGTGCACGCCCGAAAGCGGTTACGTCACCGGCACGGAGATCGAGATCAATGGTGGGCAGCACGTCTAGCGTGCCTCGGTAACCGCTCTTCCCGTTAAAAGCGATTTACGGTATAGTCATCTTCATTAACCAACCGTGAATTGGAGAAAATTATCGCTATCGACGGAATGCCGCGCCCTTACATTGAGGGCGCAGATCGTATCAATGTGGCACTGGATCGGCGGGAAGAGGCAGCACGGGCTGCGCATCCCGCTTCGAAAAACCACAAGAAGACCCAGGTCAACGCAGATGAGGCGACGCTTGCCGAAGAGGGATTTGGCGGCAGTTTCACCAAGGGTCTGGAGCATGATCCGGACGGGTTTGTCAAAAACGCCTATGGCGCGTTCCAGAACGCCGTGAACCGTCCCGGTGCCTTTCCGGCCGACAGGTGGCAAGGCGACGGCTTCAAGACCGGCCCGGTCAATGGCGTGGCCTGGCGCGGCTGGGAAAGCCCGCGCGCCGGGCATTACTACGACCTGCAAGGCCCGGATGCCGACGCGGTGGGCATGGCTCCGGCACCCGGCCTCACGGATGTTTTCACCGACAAGAATGGCGGGGATCTGCCGGCGGCCGAACTGACGGCGGAGATGGCCGAGGTCTACGCCATGGCGCTTCTGCGCGATCACAGTTTCGCCGAGATCGCGACGGAGGCCGGCAACACGCCGGCCGTTCTGGCAGCCCTCAACGCCGTGCCGGTGTTCCAATACGGCTATGGCGGCGCGGCCAGCTTGCAAAGCCTTCGGCGTCTGGCCGGGCGGTTCCAGGATCCGGCCGATTTCGACAATCTCGACAATCAGCCTGTCGGCGGGCAATTCACCGGACGCACCGTCTTCTTTGGGTCGGGCCCGGGAGCGAAGACCGGCGGCTACATCTCGCAATTCCTGCTCACCGGCAACAGCTTTATGAGAACCGGAGGCGCCATAGACGATGCGTTTATCGGCTATGGCAGCCAGGTCGTCAGCCAGAAATCGCGGGTTTTTCCGGACAGTCGCGACTTCATGACGGTGTGGAGCGAATGGCATGATGTGCAAAGCGGGGCTGATCGACGCGGCGACACCGACGCCAACTTCGTCAAGCCAGGCGGTGCATACGATCTGCGATTCATGCATACACCACGGCATATGGCGACCTATGTGCGGTTCGATGCGCTCTATCAGGCCTATCTGAATGCCTGCCTGCTGCTGTTGGGTTCGGGAAGTCCGTTCCAGCCGGGTTTCCCGGATGCCAATGGCGGTGTCCGCACGCCTTTCGCTTCCTGGGGCGGGCCGCATGTCCTGTCGCTGGTGACCGAGGTTGCGACGCGTTGCCTGAAGCTCGCCCGTCGGCAGAAGTTCAACTTCCACCGTCGCGCACGGCCGGAACGGATCGGCGGCTTGCTGACGGCCGAAGCGGGCGGAAGGCTGAGCGGAAAACCGGTCTCCGCGCGCATCGCCGCCTCGATGATCGCCCAGCTTGGCGCTCTGGCCGGGCTCGTGGACACGCATGCCCGCAAGAACGGCGCGCAGTTCGGCGGCACGGATCCCGGCTGGATGAGCGGGGCCCGAAACCTGCTTCTGCCGATGGCCTTTGCCGAAGGCTCGCCCATGCATCCGGCCTATGCGGCCGGGCATGCAACCTTGGCGGGCGGCTGCGTGACGATGCTCAAGGCGTTTTTCCAGACGCTCTATGAGGGCGGCAAGCCGCTGCCATTCAGCCGTTCGATGCTGCAACCGGTCAAATCGATCGATGACGGCAGGCGGCTTGCAAAGTTGAACCCGGACGAGGCGGCCGGGCTGACCATAGAGGGCGAGCTCAACAAGCTGGCCGCAAACATCTCCATCGCGCGGAACATGGCCGGGGTGCACTACTACTCCGACTATTACGACAGCCTGCGCATGGGCGAGCGGGTGGCCGTCGGGATGCTCTATGAGCAGATGTTCCAGTATGACGAGGGTGTGGAGATGACCTTCCGCAGCTATGATGGCGATCTGGTCAAGCTCGCCTGCGTGGCACCCGGGAAGCCGTCGATCCAGATCACCCGCGGGCCGAGCCAGGTTCCGGTGGCCTGGACGGATTGGTGGTACCGGCACATGCCTTGATGGCCGCGCTCTCGCGCGCAGAGGGCGGCTGGTCGGTCGCCCTCTGGTCTTTCGGTATATCGTTTGACGCTTCTGGCGTGGGGTCGAATGGCCCCGACCGGGCCTTCCCCTGCCTTCGCCAAGCCCCATATCCGGTCCATGACCTCTGTCGATCTCAACCAGGCATCCCTGGATCGCGCCGCACGCGCAGGGGATCGCCCCTCTAAGGCGCCGCCGACCCGGCTTGAACGGGTAATGGAGCAGGAATCACGCCAGAGGCTTGCCACCAGCCTGATGTCGCGCAATGCCGCCCTCTTCGTGGTCGGTATCTTGTTGTTTTTTTTGGTACCCTGGCCAGGTGTCCTTTATTATGAGGTGTTGATCGGCGTCTTCATCCTTTTGGGCTTTGCTCAGAACGCGCTGGCCAAGTCCCGACACGACGCTGGATGGCATGTCTATGCCTTCATCACATTGAACTTCGCGCTTTTAACGCTGGCGCTCCTCTATCCCAATCCTTTTTCCGCTCAGCCGCACACACCGCAATTCCAATTCCGGTTCGGCAATTTTACATTCTACTATCTGATCTTGGTCTCAACAGCGTTCTTCTTCGATCCGCGGCTGGTAATCTGGGGGGGCATTTCGGGGGCGCTGTGCTGGCTGATCGGCTTGGCGATCAATCTGGCCATGCCCGAGACGGTTTGGACAATCGATGAGGATGCCTTTGGCGCGCAGAACGCGCAGGTTCTTGCGCTGCTCGGGAACCCGTACTTCATCGATGTTGGCATCCGGGTGCAAGAGGTCGTGGTCTTTCTGGTGATCTCCGGCCTTCTCGCGCTGGTCGTACACGGCTCGCGAAGCCTGATCGTCCGCCAAGTGACATTGGAGCGGCGCAACAGCAATCTCGCCCGCTATCTCCCGCCCGCACTTGCCGAGAGGCTCGCGGTACAGGACCAGCCTTTCGAACGGACATTCGAGACGGAAGCAGCGATCCTGTTTGCCGACATCGTCGGGTTCACGCGTTGGGCCGAGGCGCACGGCCCGGTCGAGACGATCGCCTTGCTTCGCGAGGTGCAGGGGATCATCGAAAGCGCGGTCTTTGCGCATGGCGGCGTGCTGGACAAGTTTATCGGCGATGGGGTGATGGCAAGCTTCGGCACCATGCAGGACGAGACGGCCGATCCGGCTGCAGCCTTGGCTTGCTGCGCGGATATCCTGGGCCGAATGGACGCCTGGGCCGAACGCCGTCAAGCGTTGGGTGCGGCGACGGTCGAGGTCTCGCTGGGGCTGCATTTCGGAAGCGTTATCGTCGGCGATGTGGGCTCGGAGCGGCGCATGGAGCGCGCGGTTTTGGGCGATGCGGTAAATGTCGCCTCACGGCTGGAAACACTGACACGGCGTCTGGGCGTGCGCGCTCTGGTCAGCGATGCATTGATCGCCCGGGTCGAGGAGAGACCGGCAACGTTTCGCGCGCTTGGCCCTTTGAGCTTACCGGGCCGAACCGCGCCGGTGCCTGTCTGGGCGCTTTAGGCGCGCGTCCAGGGCAGATGGCCCTCGACAGAATTGGCATTCTGTCCGTCCCCTCGATGCTCTAGGCTTGTTCGCAGGCGGGCGGCGATACCGCACATCCCGGCGCCGGCACCTTGGGGCAGGAGGAACAGATGGGTGAGCGACAGACCAGGGTCACCACCAGCCATTGGGGTGCGTTCGAACTTACGGTCGAGGATGGGCGCCTTGTCGGCGCGGCGCCCTTTGCGGCCGATCCCGCACCGCCGGAAATTCCCCATGCGATCCCGGGCGCGGTCCACCACGAAAAGCGCATTGCGCAGCCGGCGATTCGCCGGGGCTGGCTGCAGTCGCGCGATCGGGAGGGACGAGGGCGCGACGGTTATGTTGCACTGCCATGGGACGAAGCGCTCGACATCGCCAGTACCGAGATCGCCCGGGTCCGGGCCGAGCACGGCAACGGCTCGATCTACGGCGCATCCTATGGCTGGGCTTCTGCGGGGCGGTTTCACCATGCCAACGGGCAATTGCATCGCTTTTTGAACTGCATCGGCGGCTATGTCGGGCATTTCGGCAGCTATTCGACCGGCGCCGCGCAAGCCATCGTGCCGCATATCTTTGGCACCGACTTTTTCACGCTGACCTATGAAATGCTGCAACCTTGGGATCTTATTGCCGAGCACACCCAGACGCTGGTGATGTTCGGCGGCATCAACCCCAAGAACAGCCAGGTCAGCATGGGCGGCAACACCCGCCATGTGACCGCAGGCTGGTTCGAACGTTTTGCCGCGCGCGGCATGACATGTCTCAATATCGGTCCGCAGCGGGGCGATTCCCCGCCGGGTTGCGCGTGGCTGCCGCTGATCCCCGGCACCGACACCGCGCTGATGCTGGCCCTCGCCTGGGTTCTGGAGACCGAGGGTCTGGCAGATCGCATGTTTCTGGACCGCTATACGGTGGGATATGCGCAGCTGCGCGCCTATCTGCTGGGGCAGACAGACGGTGAGCCCAAAACGCCCGGCTGGGCGGCCGAAATCACCGGTGTGCCGGCGGAGCGGATTGTGGCGCTTGCCCGTCAAATGGCCGCCAGCCGGACGCTGATCACGGTTGCCTGGTCGCTGCAGCGGGCCCGGTTCGGCGAACAGCCCTACTGGATGGCAGCAGCGTTGGCCGCAATGCTGGGCAGCATCGGGCTGCCCGGAGGCGGCATCGGCTATGGCTACGGCGCGATCGGCGGGATCGGCGTTGCGATCAAGCCGCTGCGGGGGTTGACCCTGCCGCAGGGTCGGAACCCGGTCTCCGACTTCATTCCGGTCGCCCGGATCGCCGACATGCTGCTCAACCCCGGCGCACCTTACGCCTTCAACGGGGCCGACAAGACCTATCCCGATATCCGGCTGGTCTATTGGTGCGGCGGCAACCCGTTCCATCACCATCAGGATCTGCATCGGCTCGACGAGGCCTGGCGCCGGCCCGAGACGGTGATCGTGCATGAACCTTGGTGGACCGCGACCGCTGCGCGCGCCGACATCGTGTTTCCGGCTACCACACCTTATGAGCGCGAGGATATCGGACGGACCAATCTCGACCCGTTCCTGTTTTACATGCCGGCAATGGTCCCGCCGCAGGGCGCGGCACGCGACGACTTTGCGATCTTTGCCGCCCTGGCGGGGCGGCTCGGGGTGGCCGATGCCTTCACCGAGGGCCGCGATGCCGAGGGCTGGCTGCGCCATCTCTACGCCGATTTCCGCCAGAAGGCGCTGGCCGAGGGTGTGGAAACGCCCGATTTCGACATGCTACGGGAGCGCAACTGGGTCGAGCTACCGATCACCGGCGTCGAGCACGCCCAGATCGCATTCTCGGCGTTTCGCGCCGACCCGGTGGCCGCACCACTCGGCACGCCTTCGGGCAAAATCGAACTCTATTCCGAGACGATTGCGGGCTTTGGCTATGCGGATTGTCCCGGCCACCCGACCTGGATCCCGCCCGAAGAATGGCTGGGCGAGGCCGACACGTCAGCGCCGCTGCATCTCACCTCGCCGCAACCGGCCGACAAGCTGCACAGCCAGCTTGAATGCGCGCTCGCCGATGGGCCGGACGCCCGCCCGGTCGCGCTAGACATCCATCCCGAGGATGCAGCGCAGCGCGGGATAACGGATGGCAGCCTGGTGCGGGTGCACAACCGTCGCGGGGCCGTATGCGCCAGGGCGCGCTTCAGCCACGACATTCTTCGGGGCGTCGTCGCGATGCCCACCGGGGCGTGGTACGGGGACGGTGTCGGCGACGATCCCGACGGCAATCCGAATGTGCTGACCCGTGACATCGGCACCTCGCGTTTGGGCCAGGGCAGCAGCGCGCATACCGCGCTGGTCGAAGTCAGCCGGCACGCGCCAGACTAGGCGCAGCGCTTACACATCGAACTGCGCCATCACTGGCACATGGTCCGACGGGCTCTCCCATCCGCGGACGGGTCGTTTGATATCGCTCGACACCGCATGGCCGATCAGGTCGGGCGTCGTCCAGATATGGTCCAGCCGCCGTCCGCGATCCGATGCGCTCCAATCCCGCGCCCGGTAGGACCACCAGGAGTAGAGCTTCCCGTCGGGTCGATGGGTGCGCAGAACATCGCGCCAATCGCCCGATTGCTGCACAGCTGTTAGATGCGCGACCTCGATGGGCGTATGCGACACGACCGTGAGCAGTTGCTTGTGCGACCAGACATCGTCTTCCAGTGGCGCGACATTCAAGTCACCCACCAAGATCATCTTTTCAGGTCGCAGCGCGGCATAGCGCGCCCGCATCTCGTCCAGAAAGCGTAATTTGTGGTCGAATTTGGGATTGCTTTGCCGGTCGGGCTCGTCGCCGCCGGCCGGGACATAGAAGTTCTCCACGACAATGCCGTTCTGGAGCCGCGCCGCGACATGGCGTGCATCGCCCTTACTGCAGAAATCGTGATGACCGGCATCCTCGATGGGAATGCGCGCGAGGATGCCGACACCGTTATAACCCTTCTGGGTCCGTACGACGCGCCATCGGTAGCCCAAATCCTCGAATGCATCGAGAGGCAGCTTTTCCTCCAACCCTTTAAGCTCTTGCAAGCAAAGGATGTCGGGCGCGTCTTCGGCAAGAAGCCGGCGTACGATATCCCGTCGCAGGCGGAGCGAATTGATGTTCCAGGTTGCAATCGAGAATGGCATGGGCGGGGTCCTGCGCGCGGGTCGGAGCGTTCGGTTACCATGCCCGGCAGCACGATGCGAGCGATAGCCCGGCATGACCGGTCTTTGCGCGGATGGACGTGCTGCAGCGCTTGCCGTTTCTGCCATAGCTTCGGGCGTGCCTGGACCGGCTGCCCTTTCGCCTCAGTATCGTCTTAACCGGTTGCCCCTCTGTTTCCCGTCGCCCCTCATACTGCTCGTGCCCCTCACATTCCCAGTGCACCGTTCGTCCGCGAAAACGTGTTAGGATAAGAGAAGGCCCGGCGGCTGGGGACCGCCGGGCGCACCCTATTTAGGGCCCTCGGCTCTTATAAGAGGGGGTGGAAGAGCCGACTACGGATCGAACCTGGGGAAGCCGTCCGTTGAGCGATATTTGCCGTTGAAGCCGGTTCGGTTCAACCCCGCCCGGTAACCCTATGGGCAATTTTTTGCCGATAATGCAGCATTTCGATCACGGTTTGCTACGGCACCAGGCGGTAACCGCCCGATTCCGTGACCAGGATGCGCGCATTCGAGGGGTCGGGCTCGATCTTCTGCCGCAGGCGGTAAATATGCGTTTCCAAGGTGTGCGTTGTCACGCTGGCATTGTAACCCCAGACCTCGTGCAACAGGATATCGCGACTGACCACGCGATCGTCGGCGCGATATAAGTACTTGAGAATATTTGTCTCCTTCTCGGTCAGCCGGATCTTTCTATCGCTTTCGTCGACCAGCAGTTTCATGGCGGGCTGGAAGCTGTAAGGGCCGATGGTAAAAATCGCATCCTCGCTTTGCTCATGCTGACGAAGCTGGGCGCGAATCCGGGCCAGCAGCACCGGAAAGCGGAACGGTTTGGCAACATAATCGTTCGCCCCGGCGTCAAGACCGACGATGGTATCGGCGTCTGTGGCGTGTCCTGTGAGCATCAGAATCGGGCATTTGACCCCATGTTTGCGCATCAGCCGGCATAGTTCGCGCCCGTCCATATCGGGCAGTCCGACATCCAGAATGATCAGATCGTGCAGCTGCTTTTTCACGCGCTCCAGCGCCTCGGCGGCCGTGCCCGCCTCAAACACGTCGAAATCATCGGTCAGCACAAGCTGGTCGGCCAGCGCTTCGCGCAAATCGGCATCGTCATCCACGAGAAGAATTTTGCGCAGCGTGCTCATGGCTCGGCTCCTTTCCACCCTGTTGGCGGTTTAGATTTTGCGCCGACCGGCTTGGTACAAGGACATGGAACGTTCTTCACGCAGGCGTGTCGGGAGACCAGGAATGTTTCACTTTCCTTCGCGAAGGGTGTAGCAGGGAGGCATGAGCAATCCGGCTTTCGATCTTCTTCTGCCCAGCGCGGCAGAGCGTCTTGCCCGCGCCCGGTCCGATCTGCGGCTGGGCCTGCCGGTGATCTTGCAGGCCGGTCCTTCGATGGCACTGGCCGCTGCAGCCGAGACGTTGCCGAGCGACCGTCTTTCGGCCCTGCGCGCACTTGGCGGCGCATGCAGCTTGGCAGTGACCGCAAGGCGTGCGGATACGCTGCGCGCACGCGCCTATGATGGCGATCTGGCGCGGATCGTGCTGACCGACGGGAGCGGGTATGACTGGGTGCAGGCGACAGCCGATCCGTCGCGCGACATGGCAACGCCGCTAAAGGGGCCGTATCGCACTGAACGCGGCGGCGATTCGACCCTGCACCGCATTGCCATTCTTCTTGCCAAGCAGGCGCATCTCCTGCCCGCGGCCGTCGTGGTGACGGGTCTCGACCGGTCCGGGCTGCCGGCGGGATTTTCCGATCTGGTGACGGTGACGGTGGCCGATATGGCCATGGCGCATGCGGGTGGGCTGGTTCCTGTGGCCAATGCGCGGGTTCCGCTGGCCGCGTCCGAAGCCGGTCGGGTGCATGTGTTTCGACCGCTTGCGGGCGGAGAGGAGCATTATGCGGTAGAGATCGGCACGCCCGACCGGGCGCAACCGGTTCTGTCACGGCTGCATTCGGCCTGCTTTACGGGTGATGTTCTGGGCAGCCTCAAATGCGATTGCGGCTCGCAGTTACAGGCCGCGCTGGCACAGATTGCCGAGACCGGGTCGGGCGTGTTGCTCTATCTCAACCAGGAGGGGCGCGGTATCGGGCTTGCCAACAAGATGCGGGCCTATGCGCTGCAGGACCAAGGTTTTGATACGGTCGAGGCCAACCACCGGCTGGGCTTTGAGGATGATGAGCGCGACTTTCGTATCGGTGCGGAAATCCTACGCCAGATGGGGTTTTCGGCCCTACGACTGATGACCAACAATCCACGCAAGGTCTCGATGATGGAGACGGCCGGCGTCAGCGTCGCGCAACGCGTGCCATTGCAGGTTGGGCGAAACCCGCACAACCATGACTACCTTACGGTCAAGGCGGAAAAAAGCGGCCACATTCTGTGAGCGTTGGGCCAGCCGATCTGGTGGTCGGTCGCTGGGGAGCGCGGTTTTGCGGCCGGTCCTTTCCTTGTGCGATCGGCTGGGGCGGTGTCCGCGCCGACAAGCGCGAGGGCGACGGCGCCACCCCGGCCGGGCGCTTTGCGCTGCGTGCGGTCTATGCGCGCAGTGCTGCTGGACGGGACGTCGTCGGGAGATCGATCGGGCCGCGCTTGCACTGGTCCGACGATCCCACCGACCCGGGATACAACATGCCCTTCGTTGGGCCGGGGGCCGGATATCGCCATGAGCGGCTCTACCGGCCGGACCTGCTTTACGACATCGTTGCCGCGCTCGACTACAACTGGCCGTCGCCGACGGCTTTCGCGGGCTCGGCTATATTTCTGCATATCTGGCGCGCCCCGCGCTATCCGACCCAAGGTTGTGTGGCATTTGCGCGACGCGACCTCGTTTGGATCCTGTCGCGCTGGCGATCGCAATGTCGTGTCGAGATCCGGACCTAGCCGGGACGCAGCCTGGCGCCGAAAAGCGCCGAGCCGACGCGCACATGCGTCGCACCTTCGGCGATCGCAACCTCGAAATCGGCGCTCATGCCCATCGACAGGCCATGCAGCCCGTTGCGGGCGCCGATCTGGCGCAGTAGGCGAAAATGTGGCACCGGATCGGCCTCGGCCGGTGGGATGGCCATGACGCCGATCACCGGCAGATCCATCCGACGGCACTGGGCAATAAAGGCATCGGCGTTTTGGGCAAGCACGCCGGCCTTCTGCGGTTCGGCCCCTGTGTTGATTTCGACATAAAGCGGCGGGCACAGGCCTAGCATCTGTGCGGCGTCGGCCAGCTTCTGGGCGAGCCGCATGCGGTCCAGGGTCTGGATCACATCGAACAGCGCCAGCGCCTGCTTGACCTTGTTGGTCTGCAGCGGGCCGATCAAATGGAGCGTGACCCCAGCATAGCGTGCACGCAGATCGGGCCATTTTCCGGAGGCTTCCTGCACCCGGTTCTCGCCGAAAACCCGGTGGCCGGCTGCCAGCACCGCCTCGATACGCGCAAGCGGCTGGACTTTCGAGACGGCAATCAGTTCGACCGGTCCGGCCTGCGCCGCAGCCCGGGCCCGATCCATCCGATTGCGTATCTCAGCCAGCGCCATAAAGCTCTATACGGCACCGCCCCCGAATGCGAAAGCCGCTCAATAGGCGATATAGGCATAGGCCGCGATGGTGGTGTCGAAGCCCCCGGTCCGATCGGAATCGTCATTGCCTTCATAGCCGAGGGTCAGGGTCACGCCCGGCGCCAAAGCGTAGTTGGCCCAGATCGCCCAGGAATTGTAATCGTCCCCATCCAGCGCCATTGACCATCCGCCAGCAAAGGTCCATGAGCCGGTGTCGTATTCCAAACCGATGGACAGGCTGGAGAACTCTCCGTCCAGGCCGTCCTCGTCGTAATACGCGCCGAATTTGACACCTTCATACCCGACGATCCCGCCAAGAACCCAGGATTCGGGGCCGTCTTCTTCATCGATGAAGCCGCCCCCGACCTCGATCTCGATACCGGAGAAGCTGCCGGACCAGCCCAGCCCGAGGGAGTATCTTTGCGTTTCCTCACCGAAGGTAATCTGCTGACCCGTCACGCCGTCACCGCCATCCGCGGTGGCATCCGGCGCCCAGTCGACCGAGGCCGAAAAGCCCGAGATCTCTGGCGTTGTGTAGCGAATGGCCGGGACATCGCCGCCTGTTGAGCTGTCGAAGATTCCCTGTTCGGAAGCCATGTAGCCGATATAGGTGGCTGGCGGCTCGAAGAAGCCGGTGACGAACGCATCCGCAGACGAATCGTCGGCGCCAATCAAAATCGCGCCAAAAGAACCAGAGACCCGGGCATAATACTCGTCAATCTGGTCGCCGGTTGTGAAGGCCTCGAGCTCGACCCGGCCGTCAAAAGTCAAACCATTGTCCGAGGTGCCCTTGAACTTGAACTGCACCTCGCCGTCATTGATGATGCCGATCTCGGGATCGAGATCGTTGTTTTGGTAGAGCAGACCGATACCGGCAAAGCCGCCAACGGATGCCGTGATCGGGTCGGCGGCATAGCTGGGCACGGCCAGGAGGGTCACTATAGTCGTGGTCAGGTAGAGATGTTTCATATGAATCACCGCTTCATGAATTGTTCCATCATGAAAACGTTAATTCGAAAACTTGACAGTTTTATTTGGCTGTAAGCTGTCCAAAAAGAAAGAGAGCGGCAAACTGCCGCTCCCCCCAATTCACAGCCTTTGAGACGGCGATTAGAAGCCGAGGCTCAAATAGGCATAGATGGTCGTGTCGAACACGTCGTCGGCATCATTACCCTCATAGGAGAGCGTGGCGTTCACACCGGGCGCAAGAGCATAGGCCGCCCAGATGCCCCAGTTGACCGTGTCTTCGCCCGAGGTGGTAAAGGCCGCACCGCCCGCAAAGGTCCAGGGACCCGTCTGATACTCCAGACCGATGGCAATCGCCCCGTCATCGTCGAGCGGCCCGTTCGCCGGGTTGGTGTTACCGGCCGAGTCGAAGTGCACGCCAAACGAGAAACCCTGATATCCAAGCTGCACACCAACGTGATACCGTGCGCTTTCGAACGCATCTGCATCCAGATATCCACCACCGATAGCAACATCGACACCAGAAAATTCGCCGGACCAGCTTGCACCGACAGACCAGCGCTGGGTGTCGTCACCGAACGTGATCTGCTGATTGCCGGGATCGGCCGTCGAGTCCGGCGCCCAATCGGCCGAAACCGAGAAACCCGAGAAGGTCGGCGAGGTGTAGCGGATCGACGGCACGTCACCGCCATTGGTGGAGAACAGGATCGACTGGAAGCCGTCGAAATAGGCCGCATGCGACCCGGGGCCGTAGAAGATGCCGACCTCGTGGTCTTCCGACGCCGTGTCGTCCGCCCCGATTTTGATGGCGCCGAACGAACCCGACACCCGCGCCCAGTATTCGTCGATCTGGTCGCCTGTGGTGAACGATTCGAGCTCGACCTCGCCGTCGAATGTCAGGCCATTGTCGGACGTCCCGCGGAAGCGGAAATGGATTTCGCCGTCGTTCAAGATGCCAAGTTCGTCGGTGCCATTGTCTTGATAGATCAAACCGATATGCGCGTAACCGCGCACCGACGCGGTAATCGGCTCGGCCGCGATGGAAGCGGTAGCAAACGTTGCTGCCACCAGCGCGGTCGAAGCGAAGAGAGCGTTCTTCATCATGTCCCTCGTGTGTTTCGATTAACCCGGCCCGGATCGGCCCGGGTGGTACATGCGTAAAATCACGGTAAACGCCAGGAATCGTCAAGCGCGATTGGAATCGGGCAAAATGTCGGCGCAAACTGTATCTGGCCGGCCACAGTGCGGCGGTTTCGTCTAACTGCTTGTTCCGGCGACCCGTGGAGGGTATGGGAGGCAAGGCTGGGGCTGCGTTGAGCCTCCCGACAGCACCGGGGTGGGATTATGAGGACATGTGCACGGAATTTCTGCGGTCTAGGGCTGGCGCTTGCGGTCTTGTCGGCTTGCGGCGAACCGAGCACGCGCGAGACGCTGACGAATGCCGAGCTGGAGCGGCGCGGTCTTGGCGACGATTTCCGCGGAACGGATGGCAGCACAGTGTCCGAGCTGTTCGTCGGCACCGACCGAACCGGCACCGGGCAGAACCTCCGGGTCAACAAATTTATCTGGCGCGGGGCGCTCGACACGCTGTCTTTTCTTCCGCTGGCCTCGTCGGACCCTTTTTCGGGTGTGATCGTAACCGATTGGGGCACGGTGACCGACGTTGAGGCGACGGATGTCGAGGCTTCGGAGCGGTTCAAGGTCACCGTCTACATTGCAAATGAGCGGTTGACCGCCGACACGCTTCGCGTTGCGGTGTTCCGTGAGGTGCGGGGCAATGAGGGCTGGATCAGCGCGCCGGTGCAGGCCGACGTGCCCCGACAGATCGAGGATTCCATCCTGACCCGGGCCCGTCAGTTGCGGATTGCGGAAAGAGAAGCGCAAAGCTAACCCTGGGGGCGACGGTTGGGCTGATCCCAGGGGGCTGATCTCAGGGGGTTGATCCCGCGAGCCAAGGCCAGGAGCCGCCCCAAGGGGCCGAGCGAACGTCCTCCGGCAGCGATCTCCCTATGGCCCATGGGCTGGCAGGGCTGGGTTTGACGCGCTAGGATCGAACAGGCCCAGAACCGCCGTCGACACAGCAATCGCAAGGCAGACAATGGATCGATACAATGCGCGCGAGGCTGAGCCCAAATGGCAAGCCGCGTGGGAGGAAGCCGCGCTGTTCGCGGCGCAGCGCGATCCGGCGCGCCCGAAATACTACGTGCTGGAGATGTTCCCCTACCCCTCGGGTCGCATCCATATGGGGCATGTGCGCAATTACACGATGGGGGACATGATCGCGCGCTACAAGCGGGCGCGCGGGTTCAATGTGCTACACCCGATGGGTTGGGATGCGTTCGGGCTACCGGCTGAAAACGCTGCCATCGAGCGGGGCGTCAACCCGGCCGACTGGACCTACGCCAACATCGCAGAAATGCGGGCGCAGCTTCGTCTGATGGGTTTTTCGCTCGATTGGAGCCGGGAGTTTGCGACTTGCGACCCCGCGTATTACGGACAGCAGCAGGCGCTTTTTTTGGACTTTCTGGAGGCCGGTTTCGTCTATCGCAAAGCGTCGGTGGTCAACTGGGACCCGGTCGATATGACCGTTCTGGCCAATGAGCAGGTGATCGACGGGAAGGGCTGGCGGTCGGGTGCGCCGGTCGAACGGCGCGAGCTGACCCAGTGGTTTTACCGCATCTCCGATATGGCCGAGACGCTGTTGAGCGCGCTTGACGGGCTTGAGGCCTGGCCGGAAAAAGTGCGGCTGATGCAGGCGAACTGGATCGGCAAGAGCCGCGGCTTACAGTTTTCGTTTCCAACCCGGAATGCGCCGGCGGGGTTTGAAGAGATCCTGATGTATACCACCCGGCCCGATACGTTTCTGGGCGCGACCTTCGCGGCGATCTCGGCCGATCACCCTTTGGCGCGGGCATTGGCTAAAGACCGTGCCGATGTGGCCGCGTTTTGCGCGGCCTGCCGCCGGGTCGCCACGTCGGAAGAGGCGCTGGAGAAGGCCGAGAAGGTTGGTCTGGATACCGGGATCACTGTCGTCAACCCTTTCCTGCCCAACCAGCCTTTGCCGGTCTACATCGCCAATTTTGTGCTTATGGAGTATGGCTCAGGCGCCATTTACGGCTGCCCCGCCCATGACCAGCGGGATCTCGACTTTGCGCGCAAATACGGGCTGCCGGTGCACCGCGTCTTCCTGCCTGCCGATGCGCCGGAAGGTGCCGGCGAAGAGTATTTGAGCCAAGAAGAAGCGGCCTTCGTCCCTCCCAAGACCGAACCGGTGCGCTATGTTCGCCCCTTGGCCGGCGATGCGCACATGACCGGCCAGACGGCCATAGATGCGGCGATTGCGCGGGCCGAGGCCGAGGGGGTGGGCCAGGGCGCCACCCAGTTTCGGCTGCGCGACTGGGGCGCGGGGCGGCAGCGTTTTTGGGGCGCGCCGATCCCGGTGGTGCATTGTCCGGTCTGTGGAATCGTTCCGGAAAAACGGGAGAATTTGCCAATCCGACTGCCAGAGGATCCAAGCTTCGACCGCCCCGGAAATGCGCTCGACTGGCATCCGAGCTGGAAGTACACGACATGCCCGGACTGCGGCGCCGATGCCGTCCGCGAGACCGACACGATGGACACTTTTGTGGACAGCTCGTGGTATTTCGCACGCTTTACGGCCCCCCGCGCCGAAACCCCCACCCAGGCCGAGGATGCGGCCTACTGGATGAATGTCGATCAGTATATCGGCGGTATCGAGCATGCGATCCTGCATCTTCTTTACTCGCGGTTCTTCGCCCGCGCTATGATTGCCACGGGTCATTTGCCCAAGACGGCCGCCGAGCCCTTCGATGCGCTTTTCACGCAGGGCATGGTTACCCATGAGACCTATTCGACAAAGGATGCGCGCGGGCGCGATGTCTGGCACGGACCCGATAGCATTATCCGCAATGAGGCGGGTGCGCGCCTGGAGGATGGGACGCCGGTTACGATCGGCCCATCGATCAAGATGTCGAAATCCAAGCGCAATGTGGTCGACCCCACGGATATCGTCGATCAGTTCGGGGCCGATACGGCGCGTTGGTTCGTGATGTCCGACAGCCCGCCGGACCGCGATGTGGAATGGACCGCATCCGGGGCCGAGGCGGCCTGGAAGCATCTGCAGCGGGTCTGGCGGCTGGCACAGGAGGCGTTGGCGGCGGGCCCCGGCGTGCCCGAGGACGCGGCCCCCCTGCACCGCGCGACCCATCGCGCGATTGCCGATGTCACGGAGGCCATCGAGGGCTTTGCCTTCAACAAGGCGGTTGCTGCGCTTTACACTCTGACCAATGCGGTCGCGAAGTCGCGGGCCCCGGGCAGCGTGCGCGTCGCGGCGATGAAGGTGATGGCCCAGCTGATGCAGCCCATGACGCCGCATCTGGCCGAAGAGCTCTGGTCTGTATTGGGCGGCGCGGGTTTTGTGACCGATGCAGACTGGCCTGTGCTCGACGAAAGCCTGCTTGTCGACAGCAGCGTGACGCTGCCGATCCAGATCAACGGCAAGCGACGGGCCGATATCACCGTGCCGGCGGATGCCGGCAAGGACGCGGTCGAGCAGGCGGTGCTGGCCGATGCGACGGTTCAAAAATGGCTCGACGGCGCTGCGCCACGCAAGCTCATCGTCGTGCCGGGACGCATTGTGAATGTCGTCGTCTAGGCGCGCGCTCCTTGCCGCTTTTCTGGTCCTGCCGGTCGCGGGCTGCGGTTTTCAGCCTCTTTACGGGTCGGCAGCCCCCGCACGCCGGCTGGTTGGGCGGATTGCCCTGGGCGACATCACCCGCAGCGCCTTGCCCGATCGTATGGTCTTTGCGCTTCGCGACGCGCTCAAACGGGAAATCGGGTCGCCCGAAGACCCCGCCTTCCGTCTCGACATCGCCGTGGAGGTCGAGGAGGAGGGGTTTGCGATCACCCAGGACAACGAAACCACGCGGTTCAGCCTGACGGGCATGGCGGAATGGGATCTGCGGCGGGTCGCGGCGGCGCGTCCGGTCCTCTCCGGCCTTGCGCGCAGCTTCACAGCCTACTCGGCCACCGCTTCGGTCTATGCCACTCGGATTGCGGCGCGCGATGCCGAGACGCGCCTTGCAACGGGCCTTGCTCAGCAGATTGTCGTGCAAATCGCCGCCCGCGCCGCGGCGCTCGAACCGAGCGAGGTCGGGTGAAACTGCGCGCCGGCGATCTGAATACGGCGCTGCAGCGCGGTCTGGCCGGGGTGCTGATTTTCGGTCCAGACCCGGTCACGGTCGGGCTACGCCGAGACGAGGCGCTGCTTGCCGCAGCCGGGCCGGAAGCCGACGCCGATATGCGCCTCACCCGGCTGCAGGGCACGGCATTGCGCAGCGATCCAGCTGCACTTTCCGATGCGATGCGCGCGCGCGGCTTTTTTCCGGGCCCGCGTGCGGTGGTGGTCGACGGCGCCAATGATGGGCTGACGGATATGCTGGCCGAGGCGCTGACCGCAAGCCTGCCTGGCGAGGATGCGGTGGTGATTGCGACGGCCGGGCCGTTGCCGACCCGATCGAAGCTGAGGACGCTCTTTGAGGGCGCTCAACATGCCGCGGCCTGCCAGCTTTTCGACGATCCGCCCGGCAGCCGGGAGTTGGCCGCGCTGCTGCGCGAGGCTGGGGCGCAGGCGGTCCAGCCCGATGCGGTCGACGCGCTGGTCGGTCAGGCGGCAAGCCTCGATGCCGGCAGCCTACGGCAGCTGTGCCGGACCGTGGTTCTGCATGCCGGCACGGAAGCGGTGACGGCGCGCGACGTCGCAGCCTGCGCACCCGATGCGATCGAGGGCGCGTTCGACGCGGTTGCGGCCGCCAGCGCCGAAGGGCGTGTTGCCGTCCTGGCCGCGCAGCTGGCGCGGCTGGCCGCGCAGGGTGTCGCCCCGACAACCCTGTGCATCGCGGCAAGCCGGCACTTCCGCCGGCTTCACGCCCTGGCGTGCGACGCTGCCGGGCCAGAAACCGCGGCTGCCCGTCTCCGCCCCCCGGTCTACGGCGCGCAGCGCACAGCCTTGGTCGCGCAGGCGCGCAGGCTGGGGGTGCAGCGGCTTGAGCGGATCCTGCGTCTTCTCACCGAAACCGATTTTGCCCTGCGCTCCGGCAGCAGCAGCGCCGCCCCCGATCGGGCGCTGATCGGCCATGCTCTGATGCGCATCGCTAAGGCGGTTCGATGAGTGCGGATCGGCGGGCCGGGCGCCGGTACGACGCGGCCGAAGAGACCCGTTTTGCCAAGACCCCGGGAAGCGATACGCCAGAAAGGGCGCGGCCAACGGCGGCCGCACCTATCGGCCATACCATCGCGGCGCAACCGCGGGCGGTCGGGCATGCGCGCATTGCGCTCATGGATGGGCGGCTTGCCGATCTCTACCAAAAGGGCTCGGCCCGGATTATGCTGCCGCGCGGGCCGGGTCCAGGGCTCGAGGCCGTTCTCGTTAACACGGCGGGCGGCATCACCGGCGACGACCGGTTCTGCTACGAGGCCGAAGCGGTCGGCGGCCGGCTGGTGCTGGCCACCCAAACAGCCGAGCGGCTTTACCGGGCGCAGCCGGGCCAGATCGGCCGGCTGAACACAACACTGCGCATCGGGGCCGGTGCGCGGTTGGATTGGCTACCGCAGGAGAGCATCGTCTTCGAAGCGGCAGCCCTTGACCGGCGCCTGTCCGTCGATATGGCCCAAGACGCCACCCTGACGGCAACCGAAGCGGTGATCCTAGGACGCCAGGCAATGGGCGAAACTGTCCAGCACGCCCATCTGACGGATCGTTGGGAGATCCGGCGCAACGGCAGGCTGGTCTTTGCCGACGCGTTGCGGATCAGCGGCGATATCGGCGCGGCCACGTGCGGCCCCGCGACGCTGGGCGGGGCGCGGGCCTTTGCAACGCTTTTGCATGTGGGCCCCGACGCGGCCGCGCTTTGCGCAGCGCTGCGCGACGCGATCGGCGCGTTGGGCGGGGCCTCCTTGCGTGACGGCTGCTTGGTCGCCCGAATGGTCGCGGCAGACGGGCTTGCCCTGCGACGATGCCTGGCCCAAGCTCTGGGCATTCTACTGGGCCGGGACCTTCCCAAGGTCTGGCAGGGTTGACGAACCAGCCTCAGGGAGGGGCGCTATGTACACAGTGATCGGCAATCCCAAGACGCGGGCGCTGCGCGTGATCTGGATGCTCGAAGAGCTGGGGCTCGACTACAGCATCAAGCCGCTCGATCCGCGGCATGACGAGGTGCTGGCGTCCAACCCGTCAGGAAAGATCCCGCTTTTGGTCGATGAGGGCGCCACCCTGATGGACAGCGTTGCCATCGTCACTTACCTGGCCGACAAGCACAATGCGCTAACGATGCGGGCGGGCACGATCCCCCGTGCGCTCCAGGACAGTTTTACGCAGTTTTGCGTCGATGAGGTCGAGGGTGCCTTATGGACGGCGGCCAAAAACAGCTTTCTTCATCCCCTAGAGGTTCGCGTGCCGCAGATCAGGGCGGTCTGCGAGATGGAACTCGCACGCGCCATGGCAACGCTCAGCACGCGGCTGGGGGATCAGGAATACGTCATGGGCGGGGCGTTTACGGTGCCGGACCTGCTGCTGGGCCATTGCGGCTCTTGGGCCCAGCGCGGCAATTTCGAAATCGCGCCCGAAAATGTCGTGGCCTATATCGGGCGGATCCTCGCCCGGCCGGCTTATCGCGCGGCGTTGGAGCGGGCCAAGGCGGTTCTGGCGGCGTGAGCGCGGTGGCCTATCGGTTGCGCCGGGCGGGAACCTGGGACGGCCCGCCTCAGGACCGTGTGGTGCTGAGCTATGCTGAGCGCCTGCTGCGCCGCCGCATGCTGACATGCGAGACGGGGGCGAAGTTGCTTGTCGATTTGCCCGAGACCGTAAGCGTTTCGGCAGGCGATGCCTTCGAGGTCGAGACGGGGAGGGGATCGGAGACAGGGTCGGGAACGGAAACCGGAACGGGAACGGGAAAAAGGATGGCGCCCGGAACGGGCCGGCTGGTAGCCGTCGTCGCAGCCCAGGAACCGCTGGCCGAGATCCGGGCCGACGGGGCGGACGGGGCGGCTCTGGTGCGGCTCGCCTGGCATGTCGGCAACCGCCATACGCCGGCCGAGATCGGACCGGATCGGATCCGGTTGCTGCGCGATCATGTGATCGAGGATATGCTCCAAAGGCTTGGCGCGACCATCCACCATGTCACAGCACCCTTTACACCTGAGGGCGGCGCCTATGGGATCGGGCGGGTGATGGGCCATGATCATGGCGACGCGAGCGGAAGCTGGCAACGCCAAGAGCGCCCAGATCGGCAACGCGACCCGCACCCGAACGATCACGCCCATGATGCCCCGCCTACGCACCGGCATGGTTGAAAACCCTGCCCCACCGGCCCCGTCTGAAAACGCAGGATCGGCATGGCCGGACGGGCTGGGCATCGCTGCGATGCTGCGCCTTGCCGCCTGGCTGTCGCCGGCTTACCCGATCGGGAGCTTTGCTTGGTCGCACGGGTTGGAGGCCCGGGTCGCCGAGGGCGCCGTTACAGGCCGCGCAACGCTTGAGCGTTGGATTGCCGACCTGCTTTGCTTTGGTGCGGGCCGGTCGGATGCGATCCTGGTTGCGCATGCCTACCGTGCCGGAAGCGATGCGGTGGCCCTTGCAGGGCTCAGCGCCCTTGCCGGCGCGCTGGCGCCATCGGCTGAGCGTCTGCGGGAGACCACGGCGTTGGGCACGGCCTTTGCCGCTGTGACAGCCGCAAGCTGGGGCGGGCCGGGCATCACGCGACCCTATCCGGTCGCGCTGGGCGAGGCCGCTGCCGCGTCACGGTTGCCTTTAGAACCCACGCTTGCGTTCTTTCTACAGACTCTGGCGAGCAGCCAAATCTCGGCCGGGATCCGGCTGATCCCACTTGGTCAAACCGATGGGCAGCGTGTGCTTGCCGCGTTGCTGCCGCTTTGTCGCACCGTTGCCGCGGAGGCCGCAACGGCCGGTCTCGAAGATCTGGGCGGGAGTACGATTCTCGGCGACATCGCCTCCATGCGCCACGAAGATCTGCCCGTGCGGCTGTTTCAATCGTAAATCGATTGCCTTTTTACAAGGCAATCGACTTCTGGCCGGGCCGGGGACGGCGCGCAGCCTTTTGCCGGCGCGCGGTTTGTGCGAGGCTTTGCGCGTTCGGGAGGTGGGGCGACAGAGTTGGAGGACGCGGGCTATGGACACCCTTCCCCAGATCGCATTGCGTCACCATCGCGGTGCCTGGCTTGCCGACAACGCGACCGCGCTGGGCCGACAGGCGCTGGGCGGGTTCCCGCGTATCCCGGTGATGCGAGATTTCGGCGACGACAGCTGGCACTGGTCGGACAGGGCCGAGTTCGCGGTCTCGGCCGAGGCGCGCGGGGCGGCCGCACGGTCGCGCTCCTGGTGGATGCGCCCCGAGCACAAGGAGTGGCGGGCGCTTCTGCTCAGCGGTGCTCCGGTCTGGGTGCGCGAGGGCGGGCGCGAAACCCCGTCGTCGCTGGGCGTTTTCGAGATCGAGGATGTGATCCTCGACGAGAGCGAGTTTTCGTTCCGAATCGCCCGAAAGCTTGCCGAGGCTGCAGCGTGACATCGCCGCACGGGCCTTTGCGGGTAGGTATCGGCGGCCCGGTCGGCGCGGGCAAGACCACGCTGACCGCAGCGCTCTGCCGGGCCATGCGGGCGGAGTGGTCGATCGCCGCAATCACCAACGATATCTATACCCGCGAAGATGCCGAAGCGCTGATGCGCGCCCAGGCGCTGCCGCTCGACCGCATTCGCGGCGTGGAGACGGGCGGCTGTCCGCATACTGCGATCCGCGAGGACGCATCGATCAATTTGGCCGCCATTGCGGAGCTTCGGGACTGTCATCCCGATCTCGATCTGGTGCTAATCGAAAGCGGCGGGGACAATCTGGCCGCGACGTTCAGCCCGGAGCTGGCCGATTTGACGCTCTATGTGATCGATGTGGCGGCCGGCGAGGAGATCCCCCGCAAAGGCGGCCCCGGGATCACGCGATCGGATCTGCTGATCATCAACAAGACCGATCTGGCGCCGCATGTCGGCGCTTCGCTCGGTGTGATGGAACGCGATGCCCGCACCCAGCGCGGAGCGCGACCGTTTCTTTTTGCCAATCTGCGGGCCGGCGAAGGCGTGTCCGAAACCGTCGCATTTTTGCGCGAGGCCGGCGGGCTGCGCTGATCGTCTTGGGTCTCGTTCGATACGATGGGGTCTGTGGGCACGCATTGGCTCCCGTCGCGAAGGGACCCGGTTTCGGGGGGCATCGAGCCCCCCTCGACCGCGCGACCCTGCGGGCCGCGACCCCGCCCCGCCGCCAGCGTGTCGCTTCGCGTCGTGGCATGTCGGGTCCGGCATGTCGGGTCCGGCATGTCGTATCTGGTGTGTTGTGTCGGGTCTGGCGGGTCTGATCTGGCGGGTCGGGTCGCTTCGCGGCCAGGCGCTATTTGCCGTAGCACAGGCGGTGAAGCACCCAATAGGCCGCGGTGTCGCGCAGGGCGCTGTTGCGCTCGGCCAAAGCCAGTGCGGTAGACCCGGTATCGTCGCTACGACAGGGCGTCTGCGACGTTGCCAGCAGTCGTTCCAGCACGGCCGGGTTCTGCCCGGCACGCGCGGCGTAATGCAGCGGCGTCGATCCGGTTTCGCCCGTCTCGTCGGGATCGGCGCCGGCTGCAAGCAGCGTGGCCGTGATCGCCAATGAGGGGTTCCAGGCGGCAGCAAGATGCAACGGTGTGAGGTCGCGATCATCCTTGGCATCTGGATCGGCCCCGGCGGCCAGCAAAAGTTCGACCACCGCCGGTAGGGCGATCCGCTCGGCCGCGATATGCAGGGCGGTACGGCCATCGGCGGTGCGGCGCGCGGGATCGGCCTGCGCGGCAAGCAAGGCCGCAACCATTGCTGCCGCCTCGGCGCGACCGGCTGCCAGATGCAGGGCGGTGGTTCCGCGCGGATCCGCAAACGACCAGAACGCGACGTCCCCCCCCTCTAGCGTGGCGTTCGCATCGGCGCCGGCGAGAACCAGCACCGCGATCACGGCCGGCTCCTTCCCCTCCTGGGCAGCGATATGCAAGGGGGTGCGCCCGTCGCGACGGCGCAGGTTAGGATCGGCCCCCGTCTGCAGCAGCAGCCGTACGATCGCACTGTCGCGCCCGACCGCAGCGGCGTGGTGGAGCGGCGTGTTTCCAGCGCCGTCGCGCTGTGTCGGGTCGCTGCCCGCTTCGAGACAGGCGGCGACCGTGCTCGCCTCGACCCTGGCCATGAAGGCGCTGCTGGCGAAGGCTGTACAGTCCGGCGCGTCGGCTAAGGCGCTGCTGGGCAAGAGCGCAACGCAAGCGGCCAGAGAGACGCCAAAGCACGCCCCTGCACCGGCAAATCTGCGCCCGGTTTTGCCGAACAATTCCTGTCGCATCGCGCCAGACTGACCGTCACGAGCCTTGCCGTCAACGCGCAGCCGGCGCGCCCAGGTTTCTGGCGTTACACGTCCGGCCGCCGCCGGCTAGGGGCCGCTACGCTGACGCGCCTCGCGTAGAAAAGCGTAGATCCCGGCCAAAACGATGATTGCAGCGCCGAAAACCGTCGGCGTGTCCAACCTGTCGGAGAACACAAGCACCCCTATCGCCGAAGCGAGCACCAGCTGAAGATAGGCGAAGGGCTGGACAACCGCTGCGGCCGCGGCCTCCAGCGCCTTGATGAGCAGGAAGTGTCCGCTTGCACCCGTCACGCAAAGAACCGTCATCAAAACCCAATTCGGGCCCGAGAGGGTCGACCAGAAGAAGGGCGCAAAACCGCTCAGAAACAGCGCGCCGACGATCCCGGTCCAGAAAAAGCTCGTCTCTGCCGGGTCGTACCGCGCCGCAAGCCGCGTCATCACGCCGTACACCGCAAAAAGGAACGCGGCGGTCAGGGCGATGAGGGCGGCAGGGTCGAAGACCCGCAAGCCGGGGCGCAGGATGATCAGCACGCCCAGAAAACCGATGAAGACAGCCATTGCCCGGCGCCAACCGACCCGCTCGCCCAAGAAAGGAACCGAGAGCGCGATCACCATCAACGGGTAGACGGCAAAGATCGCATGCACTTCGGCCAGCCCGAGCAGGGTGAAGGTCCACACCGTGACCACCACCTCGACCGCCAGCAGCACCGCGCGTGCCGCCTGCAACCAAGGCCGCCGCGTGCGCGCGACGCGCCGAATGCCGCCTGGGCGGCGCGCCGCCAAAAGCAGGACGAAGATGGCAAGCGCCCAGTAGCGGATCGTCACCACAAAAATCGGGTTCGTCGCATCGGCCAGATGCCGCGAGATCCCGTCCTGCACCGCAAACACGCTGACGGCTGCAATCATAAAGACGATGCCGCGGCGGTTGCCGGTTTCCTGCAAGACGCCGGCGGGGGCCGGCCGCTCAATCGCTGGCATTGAGGGGTTCCTTCCGTGACCGGCGCACTGAACGCCCGGACCGCGGAAAGGTCAATCTGGGGCGCGTAGAGTGCGATGCACCGGACGCGGCGCGACCGGTTCCGGCGGCACCCCGAACCCTGAACCGCGCACCCTGAAGCCCGCATCCTGAAGCCCACAGACCCGCGCATCCTGGACCCAGCGAGCGGCGCCCACGCCTGCCTTCAAACGAAGATCAGCGTTGCCCCGTCGACATCCGATGCCTGAAGCGAGACGGATTTGTTCACCAGCGCAATCGATTCTGGTCCATCGCGCTCGGCAACCACCAAAAGGTCGGCATCCTTGCGTTTCACCCGGACATCGGCCATTCCCGACAGGCCCCAGTCGGAAATGTCGATTACCTCGCCCGGCGTCCAGTCGCGCACGGTATCGCGGACATTGTCGCGTACGAATTCGAAGCGGTCATTCTTGCCGCCGCCCCACATCTTGTCGGCGCCGCTGCCATCGATCAGCACATCATCGCCGCCGCCGCCGTAGAGCTTGTCGTCACTTGCGCCGCCATCGAGACTGTCCTGCCAGGACTTGCCCGACAGAACATCCGCACCGTCGCCGCCCTCAAGCGTGTTCGCGCCGCGATTGCCCACGATCGTGTCATCGCCGCTGCCGCCGGTGACATTCTCGATCAGCGAGCGGTTGTCGCTGTCGTATAGAAGCGCGTTGTAGATGTGATCGGCATAGTTGCCGCTGCCGAGCGACGCGTTCTGCGCATTGCTGTCGGCAGAGAAATCGCTACTCATACCAGGGTTGAGATCGACCTGCAGATTGCTGCTGTAGTTGGACAGATCGAAGGTGTCCTCGCCATTCCCGTCCCAGATCGTGCGGAAGATACGGTTCGAGCCTGCCGCGCCCTGGCCCACGCCATCGACAAACATCTCGCCGGTGCTGGTGGAAAAGCTGTAGACGGTGTTGCCGGCATTCGACGAGAAATCGGCCCCGTAGAGTCGCTGCAAAGCGGCGATATCGTACATCATGAAGCTTTGCGCATAGCCGAAGGATTCGTTGTTGTAGCCCGAGATGTCGTCTCCCGCATAAGAGCGGTAGGTCATTACAGAGAACGCCATCGCGTCCTTGTCGGACGTCATCGCCCCCGGCCCGCTGCTCTCATGCCCATGTTTGAGACCCAGAGCATGACCAAGCTCGTGCCAGAGCGTGAAATTGCCCCAGCTGCCGATCGTGCTGTTCTCAAAACCGATACTCTGCCAGGTCGCGGCTGACGCCCAGCTAGGGTTGGTGTTTCGCAGCCAGATATCGCCGCCCGCCTCACTGTCGGAGGGGTAGTACGCAAAGCCCGTATTGGTGGCGTCAGTCAGGCCCAGCTTGATCAGGGCCGAAGTGTCGTCTTCGCCGGGATCGTCGCCCAGCTCCTCGAAATCCAGGCCGACCAGATCGGCAACGGCATCGAAGATCGCGCGCATTTCGGTTTCCGCAGCGGCGCTAAGAGTGCCGTAATTGTTCGACTGGGCCGAACCATAGCCGTAATCCGAGGCGGCATCGGTGAAGCTGAAGCTAACCGTCGAAAGCGTCCAGCGGGACCCGGCGATCAGCGCATCGGTGTTCTGATCGGAATCGGTCAGGTCGGTATCGTATCCGAACCCCTCGCTGACCGGGCTGGTGGTTGCAATGCCGCTCGCCTGAACTTGCGTTTCTGCAAGAAAGTCGGGACGCTTGGCGTCTTCCTCCCAAACAGCGGCAAGCCCTGCCTTACACAGGATGCACATGGTTTTTGTCGTCCCCCAGAAGCGCCAGCCAAGTTTGAACCATAGCGGGTGATCTTGTCTGTTTTCAGCGCAATCATGGCAAGAGTCCGGCCAGTTTCTTAAAAAACGACGAAACCGCGCGCCATCCTTGGCGGCGCGGTCCCGAGCCGGCCGTGCAAAGTCTGTTGCGCACGCAGCTTTTCTACAAGCCCTATTGGGCCCGCAACGCGCTCATGAATGGCGATCGCCGGCGGCTAGAACTTTCCGTTTTCATGGGCCATCTCGGCCGGGATCGGAGAGACGACGTCCCAGTGCTCGACGATCTTGCCGTCTTCCACGCGCCAGAGATCAAAGAAAGCCCAGGGCATGCCGCCCATCACCGCATCCGAGGCCACGAAGACGAAATTGCCCTCTGCAACCACGATTTGCGGCTCGAATTTGGTGATCACGAGTCCTTCGGCGGCATAGGCCTCGATAGCCGCCATCAGGCCCGCCAGCCCGTCGGCAATGTTGGGATTGTGCTGCATGTAATGAGCCGGATCCATATACGCGGTGACGTTTTGCGGGGCCGCACCGCCAAGGATGTCGCGAACGAAGCCCAGCACTAGCGCCTTGTTTTCTTCGGTTCGGTAGAAGTCGGTAAGCGCCGTTGCGCCGTCGGTCATCGTACGGCCGCTGAGCGTGGTCTCGGGCGGTGCCTGAAGATTGTCCCAATGCTCGGCAATCACCCCGTCCTCGATCCGAAACAGATCGAACGCAACCAAGGTCGGGGCGCCCATGGCGTCGGCCTGCGCATAGGTGTTGTGCAACACTACGTAGGCACCTTCTGCGATCACGCGATGTGTCGTGACGGTCATGCCGGACGCCGCGATGGTCGGGATGGCATCGAGCAGCCCCTGCGCCCCGGTTTCGATGATGGGGTTGTGCTGAATATAGTCGGGAGCCAGAAGCGGCCGGGCGGCCTCCGGATCGTGGTCGATGAAGGCGGCCGTCATCAGTGCGATGACCAGTTCACTTGGCGACATGATGTGTCCTTTCGATTCTGCGGTCAATGAATTGGTATTCATACTGCATCAAGTATCAATTACGCACTTTTCGGTTACTTGGTATGGCTATCCATACTGCTTTTAAAATCAGTCGGTTGCCACCTGCCTAAGCCGTATGCTAAACGGCTTTGGTATCGAAACTGCACTGGTGAGCTGCCATGTTGCCCATAGGCGTCGCAACCAAGGAAGAAGCGTCCAACTGCCCCATCCGCTCTGTGCTGGCGAATGTCACCGGAAAGTGGCGGATGATTATCATTCTTGCGCTGGAAGATGGGCCGATGCGCTTCGGCGCGATCAAGCGCTGTATTGGCGATGTCACCCAGAGGGTGCTAACCGAAAACTTGCGCGGGCTGCAGCGCGACGGGTACTTGACCCGCAAGGTCGATCCTGGCCCGCCCATAGCGGTCTCCTACACGCTCACCCCGCTGGGTCGAAGCCTGTTGGCGTCGCTTAAGCAGCTGGTCTACTGGTCGCACAACAATATGGATGCTGTCCGAACGGCGCGGTTGGCCTACGAGGCCGCGCAGGCGCGGTGAGCCTGGCAGACAAGCCAGCGGATGTTCTTAGTGTCCGAGCAGGTGGTGTAACTTCACCGGCGCTGTCGGTGTGATCCCGAGTGGCCCTCACGCTGTATGGTCGCGGTGGCGTTTGGCGACGTCTAAGACGGACCAGACACGTACCAGACGGCGCCCCCGATGACCAAGACCAGAATGGACCTTTCCGACCGTTTCTCAAATGTTCAGTTCCGGAGTGTAGAGGTATATTGCCATCACATTCAGAAAGGGAGGAGCTATTGGCCAGGTACTCCGCGGTTGCGCCACGACCAGCACGCCGTCCGCGCAGCGATACAGCAGTCGAAAGCGGCAGTCTCGGAGATCGCCGAACAATACGGACTGAACGAGAAGACTGTTTGCAAATGGCGTGAGCGCTCTACCGTGCAGGACGCGCCAACGGGTCCTAAGGATCCGCGTACGGCGGTCTTGTCGCCGGAGGACGAAGCCATCTTTGTTGCCTTCCGACGGCACATGGCGCTGCCCCAGGATGACGGCCTTTATGCCCTGCAAGAGACGGTTCCCCAGCACATTCGCTCGAGCCTTCACCGACTTTATCGGCGCCATGAGATCTCTCGCCTGCCAGACCTCAAGGGCGCGGCGGAACCGAAGAAGAAGTTCAAGAGTGATCCGATCGGCTAGTTCCACATCGCCATCGCGGAGCTGCGCACCAAAGAGCGGAAGTTGCACTTGTTCGTCGCTATCGATCGAACATCCAAGTTCGACTTTGCCGAGCTGCATGATCGCGCAACACGGCCTATTGCCTGCGACTTTCTATGCCGGTTGATCGACCTTGTTCCCGATCGGATCCACATAATCCTCACCGACAACGTCCTATGTCGGCGCGGGCACGGGAAGTGGGAGCGAGAGATCCCTTCGCGCCGGAGCATTCCAGCACGTCTTGCAGCGTGATCCAGGCAGCTTCCGCCGTCAAGGAAGCGGTCTCTCCCATAACAAACACGGAGTACGCGCATGGCGGCTCCCACCGTCCTCAAGACGAGATCCTGTCGCAGCCGAGCGGAAGGCCTGAACATTATCTACGAGATCGCCGTCAGCCGGGACGGCGCCTCCACGGCCTCATGAGAGAAGGGTCCTTCCGCCATGCACCGCCCCCTCGAAGAAGGGACGATAGGGTTCGCCGCCCTTGACGATGGCATGCACGGTACGGGCCATCTTAGCGGCGATCGCCGTGAGCGCCTTGCGCCGCAGATCGGCGTTGTCCCGGTCCCGGGCGATGTAGCGCTCGAACTTGTCGCGGAAGCTGTTGGCCCGCTGGGCGATGGCGACCTGGCCCGCCAGCCAGAGCGCGCGACGCAGACGCGCGTTGCCGAACTTCGAGAGTTTGGTCTGGCCGCGGAACTGGCCGGACTGCTGGGTCGAGAGATCGAGCCCACAATACTTCAGGAACTGCCGGTGATGGGCGAAGCGCCGGAGGTCGCCCGCCTCTGCGAGGGTGGTGAGCGCGTTGATCGGGCCAACCCCTGGGATGGTGCGGAGCAGCTGGTAGTCCCGCTCGTCGGCGAGCATCGCCTCGGCGCGGCGCTCGATCTCGGTGCGCTGGCGGATCAGGCTGCGCCCCTCGGCGAGCACCATCCGGAACATGACGACAGCGTCGGAGGATGGGGTCGACCGGTAAGCCGATCGAGGCCTGCGCCGTCTCGTAAATGTCTGAGAGCAGGCGATGTTTAGCGACCTTGCGCCCGACCACCTCCCAGGCGGCCGCGATGAAGGCGTCCTTCTCGAGCGCGGCGATCATCGCCGGGATCGGGAACATCTCAAGGAAAGCGAGGAACCAGTCGCTCCGCGCGTTGCCCCGGAACCGCTCGACCTCCGGGAAGTAGAGCGGCAGATAGTGCGTGAGCAGCCGGTGCCAGAGCTCGGTCTTGGCCTTCGAGATCGCCTCGTGCGTCTTTGAGAGTTCCTGGATATCGACGAGCCCGTGCGCGAGCGGATCGCAGTAGCGCTGGACATGCCCGATGCGGAGCATGTGCAGCATGATCTGCGCGTCCTTCGGATCGTCTTCGGGGCTTACGCGGCCCCACTGGGGCCACGGTCCCCTGCGACTGTCCCAGCCGTTCGTGATCGCCTCGCGGGTCCGGGCCAGCGCGAGAGAGGAGATCAGCCGCAGCTCGATCCCGGCCGAGAGCAGCCGGTGCGCCAGAGGTCGATGGTAGTTCCCGGTGGCTTCGAAGCCGGCGACGACAGGAGCTTCGAACGCCGAGAGCGTCTCGACGAACCGGTCATGCTCGGCGCGCGTGTTCAGCACCGTGAGGCGCCGCCGCCGTGCCCGCCCGGGGATCTCGATCAGAACTTCGTTGCGGTGCTTGGCGACATCGATCGCTACCAGCACGGTACGATCCGGTATATTCTCGGACAAGGTCATGGTCGGTCTCCTCTTCGGTGGCGTTTGGCCACATCACCGTAAGAGACCTCGAGCCCGGCCATGGCCGACTGCTGCGCTGCGTGGGGGCTGCACAGTCCGCCATGGCCTCTTCAACCGACCGCTTCCCAATGTGCTACGGCCCCGAG